>JACPPF010000181.1 GCA_016191165.1 Planctomycetota bacterium | reverse complement strand
TAGTGGCAACTTCTCCGCCGCCGCGACCGCGCGCGTCTGCTCGTTGATCGCCTTGTCCAGCTCCATCCCAAGGTAGGGAATCACCGTTTCAAGCACGATTTCTGCCCGGGCATGATCCTTGCGCAAACGTGAAATCAACTTCCGGTAGTTGGCGGGGAATTCCGTCTTGAATGCTTTCAGGCCACGGACGTCGTTCAGCCCGTAGCGAATGAAGATGAAATCGAATGGCGATTGCTTGGCAACATCTTTTTCATAACGGCCGGCGAGAAGGCGATGGATCGTGTCGCCGTCTTGGCCGCGATTGAAAACCTCGATAGGCGGCAAGTCCGATTCCGCCGCCACGAGCTTGCGGACCACGTCTTCCAGATGGTCGGCCTTGGGATGCGTGGTCCGACACACGCTGCCGATGACGGTGCTGTCTCCGAGGAGCAACACGCGTATTTTGGCCGCTTTCTTGTCGCCAGCGTGGAGGGGCCCCGCAATGGCCAGAAGGAGGACGGGAAGGGACAAAAAGGATACGATTTTCATGGTGCAAGCTCCGAAACCATTTGCTGAAACCGGGGTGGTCTATCGTTGACGTTTTGCACTTTCATCGCTGTTATAAGCATCGTGCCGGTGAATGTCCCTTCGATCCCAACCAGCCCGGAGAGCAAGCGACGGGATTGCGACCCAAAACCCCCGTCGCTTGCGCTCCGGGCTGGTAAAATTGACTACAGCCCTACTTTCAAGGAGTACGCCATGCAAACCACCCGCCGCGAGTTCGCCCTCCACACCGGCGCCCTGTTAGCCGGCGGCGCCCTGACGGGCCTGCTCGATGCAGCCCAGCCGCGCAAGCGCGAGCGGTTGCCCGTGGCCGCTATTGTGACCGAGTATCGCCGCAATTCTCACGCTGACGTCATCGTCGGCAAAATCCTGGAGGGCTTTGATCAGGCGGGCGGCGCCGGACCCGATTTGCGCCTTGTTTCGCTCTACACCGATCAGGTCCCCAAGGGTGACCTGAGCCGCGAGCTGGCGAAGAAGCACAAGTTCCGCATCGCCCGCACGGTCGAAGAGGCGCTCACGCTCGGCGGCGACAAGATTGCTGTCAGTGGCGTCCTGAGCATCGGCGAGCATGGCAATTATCCCTTCACGAAAGACACACGCCAGCACATGTACCCGCGGCGGCGGTTCTTCGACGCCATCGTCGCGGCGTTTCGCAAATACAAACGCGTGGCTCCGGTCTTCAACGACAAGCATCTGGCCTACGCCTGGCGCGATGCCAAGCACATGGTCGATACCGCGGCCGAGATGAACATTCCGTTCCTGGCCGGGTCGTCGCTGCCGGTGGCGTGGCGCGTGCCGGAGATGGCGTTGCCGCGCGGCTGTCAGTTGACGGGCGCGCTCGGCCTGGGTTACGGCGGCATGGAGTCGTATGGGTTTCACGCCCTGGAGATGTTGCAGTGTATGGTCGAGCGCCGCCGCGGCGGGGAGACCGGCGTCGCGTCGGTGCAAGCGGTAACGGGCGACAGCATCGCGCGCGCGTTGAAGCAGCGCCAGTGGTCGCGCGAACTCTTCGACGCCGCCGTCGCCCAAGCCCGCAGCCGAAAGGCTGCGGGATCGCGCAAGCCACCCAAGGAGTTCAGCAAGAACGCGATGTTTTTTCTGATCGAATACCGCGACGGCCTGCGAGCGGCCGTGTCGATGAGCACGGGCCTCGCCAACGAATTCGCCTTCGCCGGGCAAATCAAGGGCCAGGCCCGCCCGTCAGCGACCTGGTTCCGCCTTCAAGAGACTCGCCCGTTCGGCCACTTCGCCCATCTCTTGCGGGCCATCGAGCACACCATCCACACCGGCAAGCCCGCCTACCCCGTGCAGCGCACGCTGCTCACGACCGGAATCCTGGACGCCCTCATGCACAGCGCCGTCGAGAACAACCGCGTCATCAAGACGCCCGACCTGGCGATCCGCTACGAGGCTTCGGATTGGGCGTTTGCGCGCGGAGTGCCGGCGGGGGGGAGGTAGAACGTCCCCTCATTACAAGGCTTGGCGGCGGGAAGCCGGGAGGCTCACGGCATTCCCGTCACATCAAAGGTAATCGTGTTGGCGGTCAGGTCGGTGTCCGTGCCGCCGTTGGCGGTGCCGCCGTCGTCTTTCACGCGGAAGGTGAAGCTGGCCAGTCCGTTGCCTGATTGATTGGCGGGCGGCGTATACGTCAAGGTTGAAAGGTCGGCCACCTGGATGAACTGCCCAGCGACCACCGCGTTGCCGTTCAGGAGCAAAACGCCTACCGTGGGCAGAGAATCGATGTAAACGCCCAGGAGATTATTGAACGGCATGTCGTTGGCATCGCTGAAGCCGAAGCTGGATTGATTGAACGTGAAGGTCGTATTTTGGGACATGAAAATGTTGGCGTCAAAACCCGACGGCGCATCATTCACCGAGTTGACGGTGATGCTGACGGAGTCCGTGTCGCAATAGAACCCGCCCGACTGGGGCACGTCGGAAACGGTGATGTTCAGCGTGTCCTGTCCGTGGAAGTTTGGCGTCGGGGCAAATACCAGCCCTTCCAGCGCGGCGTTGATGGCGTCGATGTCGCCGACAAACGTCATGGACATGTCGCTATTGCCATCGCCGCTGGAAAACGTCAACCCGGAGGTGCCGTTCAGCGTCAACGTCCCGTTGGCGACCCCGAGCGACATTTGCAGCATCGCGGCGCCCGCGTCAGGGTCGGGGAAGTTGATGGCGTTGCCGTTGGCGGCGGAGAAGGCGAGGGCGGTGTCTTCATTGACGTTTTGTGGTCCCGGACGCCTGATGGCCGGTTTTTGAATTGCAACTGAGCCGGCGTTGTAGGTGGGCGCAGAAAAGCCCTGGGGCTGCGTGACCGCCGCAAAACGCTGTTGCACCTGTTGTGCGGTGATAATCGTCCACGAGTCGTTAGCGTTAATATTTTGCCCCGGCGTAATACTAATGCTAAGCGTTCCACCCAAGGTTGTATTCCCAAGGACGCGGAGGCGATTGGCGGCGCGAAGGTCGAATGGGTTATTGGTTCGGACCCTCATTTCCAGCCTGCCATTAGCGCCTTGCACGAAGTTCCCGCTGTTGTTCACGCCAATTCTGGCCCGCACCGTAAACAATGAGGACGTCATGTTGTTGCCGAGGGGGTCGAATCGCATTTGGCCATTGTTTGTGAAGGTATTGACGGCGACAAAGCCGGTACTTCCAGAATCCTGGGTGACATCGACAAGTCCGTTGTTCGTGAAATTTCCGTTAACCTGAAGATTGCCAGAACTAAACGCGACGTAAGCGCGTTGGGTCCAGTCATGGTCGATGGTCAAAGTTCCCCAGAAGAAACGGACGTAACAGGATGGGTTATTGTTGAACGGGACGGTGATTGTCGCGGATGAATATACGCTGACGCTTCCGGGACTGTTTGGGTTGAGGTTGCTAACGTTGTTGAAGGAGCCATTGCCCGTCATGGTTCCCACGGCTGCGCCAACGATGCCGTCGCCATCAGGGCCGATGCTAAAGTCGCCGTTGTTCTGGATGGTCCCGTTGTTCTGGAAATTGATGTTCCCGGCCTTCCACGACACGGCGTCGGACTCTTCGTTGTAATTGGTCAATTTTCCCGCGTCGATGGTGAAATCGGCGCTGATATTCAAACGCGCACCCACGTTACTCACAACCTGCACCTCAGCGTTGGCCCCTGATACCGTCACCGGCCCATTGAGGTTTGTGGTGCCCGAGTTGACGTGAAATTTCCCGGTGACGCTCGTGGCGCCGCTGGAAGACGCGCCGAAAACAACCGTGAGTTCGCCGGAAATGCTCGCACTGCCAGTGACGGTTAAAATGGACGCATAGTCGGTGGTATCGCCAGTCACCGAAAAGCCGCCACGGGAAATCACTTGGCCAGTGCCACCGAGATTGCCATCTTCGCCCGCGAAAGGAATACCCCCGGCGAACGCCACGGTATCATTGAAGCGAATTACTTTTTCACTCTTGAACGTTCCCGCCAAGTTTTCTACGGGCCTGTAAAAATTCAACTCGTTCAGCGCGGTGTCAGCGATCAGCCCTCGGTTGACGAAATCTGCGTAAACTGACGTGGTGGTCGCGTCACCAATTGCGTTGAACCTCGCGTTCACATCATTGTTGATGAACCCGAAATTGGGGCCATTGATCGTCGCACCCGTGGCGTTGACCGTGCCGCGATTGAAGAGCGCCCGCGCGTCCAAGGACACGGTGCCTGAAATATCAAGCGTAGCGCCCTGTTCGATGTAAACGGACATCCAGGAAACGTTTTCGATAAGGTCGCCGATATCGCCCTTCAAGGTTCCGCCGGTCCACGTACCGCCCCCGTTGATGTAGATCGGCGCCTGGCCTTGAATCGTTCCGCTATTCTGGCTAAATGTCGTGGCGGTCAGGCTACGCTCCAACGTAATGGTGCCCGCGTAGCCGTTGAGTAAGATCTCACCCACTGTGCCGGGAAAAGCTGCGTCGATTGTGGAGGGGCGGATGTTGTTGTTCGTGAAGCGCGCAGTGTCCCCGTTGCCCGGGACGCCCGCTACACCAGCGTTAGACCAGTTATTCGCATTGCTCCAGAGGCCGCCATCAATCGGCGCTACCCAATCGTATACGGCTGGAGCCAAGCGGTCTTCCAAGGACTCGCAGCGGGGTCGAAAACGCGTTGACAACCTAATCGTTGGTTTGCCCCGCTTTTTTAAGGCTGCTGTGATTTCGGAAAACATTGATTTGGATATGCTCAACATGAGGGAGCCCCTTCATCTTTGTGACACAAGACTACGACAAGTCCTCTGAGGGAATGGAGATTCAGTCTTTCGGTTGGACCGCCTTGATCGCCTCAAACACATGACTGCGCAGAATCGTATTCTCGGTCGCTGACATTGCCTGAAGTGTTGGTAACGCGTCCTTGGCGGCAGGGCCAATACGCGCAAACGTGTCAACGATCTGGCGCTTTAACCTTAGTTCGAGGACCGGGTCTTTGAAAAATGACCCGGTTGCCAGCGAGATGAGTTCGGGTACGGCATCCTTGCCGTAGGGCCCCAGTTCTGACAGCAGTCCGGTCGCCTTAGTCAGTTTTTCGATACTATGGGTTTCCTTCAACCAGACTTTGGCAGTGTTCAGAGGTAAGCGATCCTCTGGTGCGACGGTTGCCAATGTGGCCAATGAACGGAATCTATAGTTTTCGCTGCCCGTGCCTGACTTTGCGATCCTGATCAACGCGGGTGCGGCTTTTTTCGCGCGAGACCCACGCATTTGAAGAAAAATCATCGCCCTCATGCTGACGGAACTAAGTCCTGTTTTTTCGTCGGGCCCCAAGTCTGGGTCGTCAAGGGCTGAAATCGCCATCGGAATTAGTTCGGCGTCGGAATCGTTCAGGTTGAAAAACAGCGCGGTTCCAGCCCGCCGAACACGGGGATCTGGATCCTTCAGGGCTTCAACGAAAACTGGCAGATGGGGCCTTGCAAACGATCCCATCCGCGCCAACGCCACCAAGACCCCAGCGCGACTGTCGTCGTTCGTTTCCCGGCCCAGTCTATTCACAAGCATTTTTACCACTGTGGGAGCGTGATCCGGGGTTCGGCTAATCTCGGCCAACGTTTTGGCGGCGTGCCGGCGCACAGCGGGGTCGGCATTTGACAGCAAAGCCTCGACCTGGTTGCGTGTTTTCCGAAACTCCTCCTGAATTACGTCTAAAGCCTTCAACGATTCGAGAATCTCGCCGGCGGGTTTGTGTCCGTGTAGTTTCGCTTGGATGCCCTTGAAGATCGACTGCGCCTCCTCGCGCGGCGTCTCCTTCTTCGCCTTCTGCTCCTGAGCCTCCGCGAACAGCAGCGGCAGGAACAACACGCCGGCGCAAAGCAATCGAACCGTTGTCTTCTTCATGGCATTTCTCCTGACATCGTTACTCTAACAAAGGGGGGGCGCAGTCAATGACCTGATCAGGCCATTCTTGGATTTTTTTTTTGGCGAGCCAGAAACGTCGGTGACGGGACGAGCAGGCACGGCTCGCATACCGTCTCCGGACGCCGACGCTCGCGGCGCGCTTGCGATCGTTCGCCTCACACCACCTGCCCAATCACGCGCCCGCGGCTCACCGCGATGGGTCGGCCGAGCGTGCCGTGGACTTCGGTGTCGGGTGCGATGCCGAGGAGATGAAAGATCGTCGCGTTGAGATCCTGTGGCCGCACGTTGCCCTCGCGCGGGTAGGCGCCGATGCGGTCGGACGCGCCGTGGACCACGCCCGCGCGAACGCCGCCGCCGGCCAGGGCCTGCGAAAAGACTGAGCCCCAGTGATCGCGAGCGGCGTTGCCGTTATGCCTTGGCGTGCGACCAAACTCGCCGGTCCAGACGACCAGGGTCTCGTCGAGCAGGCCGCGCGCGGACAGATCCTCGATCAACGCGCTGACGATCATCCCTTCAAATCAAGCTTTCGCCGCGCCAGTCGCCGCTGCAACAGAACCGCTGATACCCGCAGGGTCTGGTCGTCAGCCGCGAACTCGAAGGTCAGTTGATCTCGATCAACCGTGATGCCGACGGCGGGCGGGCCGTCCGGCAAGCCAAGGATACTTCGCAACTCGCCCTGGCCGATTTCGTATTGCCGCCCGCGCAAGCGGAACAGAACTCGCTTGCCGCAATCAGTCACGAGGGCTGATGTCGAGGTAGTCATGGCTCGCGAACCCCCATTCGTCATGGCAACGACATTATCGGCACGATGAACGGAAAAGCCGTTCGAACATGGTTGAGCTTGGTGTCGGCGGTGACGAATTCGCATCGTTCCCGTTCGGCAAGCGCAAGGTAAAGGCAGTCGTACACGCCGATTTTCATGTTGGACGAGATTTCATAGGCACGGGAAAGCAGGGGCATGTACGGATAAAGCTGGGGCAAGTTTTTCAGCAGGTCCTTGAGCAGCGTTGCTCCCTGAGCCGGCGTCACGCGGCCTTGCCGTTCGGCTCTCGTGAGCGCGTGAGTAGTTTCCACTGGAAAGATGTCGGGAGCGATCAACTCGCAGACGGCAAGATTATAGTCGTCGCGAATCCTTAGCGCCTTGTCGGTATCAACCTCAGGCACCAGCCATTTGAACGCAACGGATGAATCGAGGACGTACTTCATGAGTCACGGAGTTCGCGGATGGCAGGTACGCCGATGTCAAGGACGCCGTGCTTCTTGCGGATTTCTTCCCGGATTCGATCCATTTCCTCACACGCCGCTCGCGCCTCACGGAGATTGCGGGTGCCGTTTGCCGCGTCCTGGGCCGCGGTGGCAATGTCAGCAAGAATGTCAGGAGAGATTTTCGAGTAATCGGTAACGGTCATGGTCATGCTCCTACTTGGCCTTCGCCAGTGAAATTGTATCGCAAAACACACTCACACCACCTGCCCAATCACGCGCCCGCGACTCACTGCGATGGGTCGGCCGAGCGTGTCGTGGACTTCGGTGTCCGGGGCGATTCCCAGCAGGTGGAAAATCGTCGCGTTGAGATCCTGTGGCCGCACGTTGCCCTCGCGCGGGTAGGCGCCGATGCGGTCGGACGCGCCGTGGACCACGCCCGCGCGAACGCCGCCGCCGGCCAGCGCTTGCGAGAAAACCGAACCCCAGTGATCGCGGCCAGCGTTGCCGTTATGCCTTGGCGTGCGACCAAACTCGCCGGTCCAGACAACCAGGGTCTCGTCGAGCAGGCCGCGCGCGGACAGATCCTCGATCAACGCGCTGACGACGCGATCCATGATCGGCATCAGATGATCGCGCAGCGAGTTGGCGTTTTGGGCGTGCGTGTCCCAGCCGCCCTGGTTCGGGAGGTTGGTGCCCATGCGCGTCCAGTTGATCTGCACCAGCGAGATGCCCGCCTCGACCAATCGCCTCGCTAGCAGGATGCTTTGCGCATAACGCGATCGGCCATAGCGATCGCGGACATGCGCCGGCTCTTGATTCAGATCGAACGCCCGGCGGACAGGGCCGGAACGCATCATGTCCAGCGCCTGATGGAACTGATGGTTGTAGCGCGTCACGGCCGCGGCGCGGTCGAGCGTGTCAACGTGGCGATTGACCTGGTCGAGCAGGCTTCGGCGTTCGTCGAATCGAAGTGTCGTCATCCCTTCGGGCATGGCGACGGCGGGGATCTGAAAGTTCGCGGCCGACGGATCGCAATGAATAAGCCAGGGGTCGGTCGCACGGCCCAAAAAGCCAGCGTCCTGCCCGGGCCAGGGGACATTGCCATCGTTCCAGATGTGCTCGGGCAAAACGATCGACGCCGGCATGCCCCCGGGGCGGGACTTGACGCGATTGACGAGCGCCGCGAGGCTTGGCCAGTTGTTCGGCGCGCCGGGTCGAGCGTTTTCCTGACTCGGCGGAATATGCGGCACACCGGTCATCATGTGGTAGCCGCTGGAGGAATGAGCGTTGTCGCCGGTCGAGACCGCACGGAGCACCGCGAAATGATGCGCCTGCTGCGCAAGCCTCGGCATCAACTCGCATACGTGCAGCCCCGGCAGGGAACTGGCGATCGGGCGAAAGGGGCCGCGAATCTCCGCGGGTGCATCGGGCTTCGGGTCCCAGGTTTCATGCTGGGGCGGTCCACCGGTCAGGCCGATCAGGATGCACGCTTTCGCCTTGCCGAACGATCGGCTTCTCGGCGTCGCCGTGGTCTGAGCACGGGCATTCATCAACGCAGGCACCGTCAGGCCAAGAGAGCCAAGCGCGCCGATGCGCAGCCAATCACGGCGCGTCAGGTGATCGCAAAGCGTGGTGCCGGAATCTTGAATCGTCAGCATGGAAACGCCCCCGAGGTAGGATGAGGAGATTCTACCAGCTTTTCGCCGCGAGGGGAACCTTGGTTGGTTGTTGCGAATCGCCTTGAATCGGATACATTGGAATTTCGTGCCCAGGAATCTAGCGTCCAAGATTTTGTTGCGCGAATGCTAAGCCGCGAGCGGCACCCGTTTCTGGAGGATGTTGTCATCATGCGATCACCGCTAATTCTTGTAGCCATCTTCATTTCGGTGGGACCGGTATCCGCCCAGACCGGCCCCTGGAACCTGGCCGAGCTACGCAAAACGCCGCGCGTCGAATGGCTTGACAACGGTGGCAAGCTGCGCCGGCTCCTTTATGAGTCGGAGCCGTACAAGGGCAAGCCGACGCGGGTTTTCGCTTACTATGCCGAGCCGGACACGATCGACAAAAAACTGCCCGCCATGGTCCTCGTTCACGGCGGCGGCGGGACCGCGTTCTCGCAATGGGCGCAGCTCTGGGCCAAGCGTGGCTACATCGCGCTGGCGATGGACTTGGCCGGGCACGGCGAAGGCCGCAAACGTCTGCCCGACGGCGGGCCCAATCAGGACGATGCCTCGCGCTTTCAGAAGAACGAACTCAAGGACATCTGGTCCTACCACGCGGTGGCAGCCGTCATTCGCGGCCACAGTCTGTTACGTTCGCTCCCCAACGTTGATGCCAATCGCATAGGCATCACCGGCATCAGCTGGGGCGGCTATCTCACGTCGATCGTCGCCGGCGTGGACGATCGCTTCAAGGTCGCCGTGCCGGTCTACGGCTGCGGTTTCATTCACGAAAACAGTGCCTGGGTGCCGACGTTCAAGAAGATGCCCGACGCCTGGCGCAAGACCTGGGTCGAGAACTTTGACCCCTCCCGCTACCTCGGCCAGGCCAAAATGCCGATGCTGTTTGTCAACGGCACCAACGACTTCGCCTATCCGCTGGACAGCTATCAGAAGAGTTACCGATTGGTGAAAAATCGTAACCTGTGCGTCACGGTCAACATGCCGCACGGCCATCCGCAAGGCTGGGCCCCGATCGAGATCGGCCTGTTCGTCGATCAACACCTGCGCGACGGCAAACTGATGTTCCGCTTCGACGATCAGAATGTGCGCCTGGAACAGAAGGATGGCGTGGTGAAACTGGCCGTCCTGCAAACGCTCGGCATTCAATCGATAGCGCTGCACTGGACCACCGATACCAAAAGCGCCTGGTCAAAACGAAAATGGCAAACCAAAAAGGCAGACCAAATGCCCGGCAACGCGACGGACTTCTACTCGGCGCCGCTGCCCCGGGCTCGCCCGTTGATCTATTTTCTGACCGCACGCGACCAGCGCGGAGCGACGGTGAGCACGGAGCATCGGATTCTTGACTGACCCTCCCCTCGCTCCCAGGCGGAGCCTGGGACCGCACTGCTAGCGAGGCTCTGCCTCGTGCGGTGCGCCGAGCCACCCCCTCGCTCCCAGGCGGAGCCTGGGAACGCACTGCTAGCGAGGCCCTGCCTCGTGCGATGCGCCGAGCCACCCCCTCGTTCCCAGGCGGAGCCTGGGAACGCACGGCTAGCGAGGCTCTGCCTCGTCTAACCCGGAGCACCACGCCATGACTCGCTCTCGCTCTCGCTTCGACGATCAGCCTCGCCCGCACTTCATCACATCGACGGTGGTTGCCTGGCTGTCGGTCTTCAACCGTCCCGAGGCCGTGGAGATTGTCTTCGACTCCTGGCGTTTTCTCCAGCGCGAAGGCATGCTCCTTTACGCCTACGTCGTTCTCGACAATCACCACCACTGGATCGCCAGCGGCGACGATCTGGGCCGACTGGTCGGGCGATTCAAGTCGTATACTGCCCGGCGAATCATCGACCTTCTGACGGAACGCGGCGCGACCACGCTCCTGGATGAACTTCATCACTACAAGCTGCGGCACAAGGTCAGTCAGGACTATCAACTCTGGCAGGAAGGGAGCCATCCACAGGCGACTTTGGATGACGAGATGATGCTGCAAAAACTGGAGCAAGTTCACAACAACCCGGTGCGACGTGGCTTTATTGACAAGCCGGAAGATTGGCGTTATTCGAGCGCGCGGAATTACGAGGGACGAGCGGGATTGATCGAAGTCGTAACGGATTGGCGATGACCCGCCTCGCAGGTTCCGCGAGGCAGAGCCGCGCGTGCAGTGCGTTCCCAGGCGGAGCCTGGGAACGAGGGGTAAGGCTCCGCCGAACTGCCGCCGCATCCATTGCCGCGCACCTGCCATCGCCTCGACGACCGGCGGCCTGATGACGACTACAACAAAATACCTACGGACGGACGCGGGCGCCGTCCGTACCCTGTTGACATGCTCATTCCGCCACGGTATTCCCCAATTGGCCTCACTCGGGAGCAACCATGTTCAGCAGGTTGGCGTTCGTCGTTTCTGGAATCATTTTCCTGGGCATGCCGGGGTTTGACAGCGCGACTCAGGCTGGCTGGGACCACGCCAGGAAGGCGCTGGTTCAGCAAGGTCATTCATCGGGCAAGCGGCCTTACAACATTATCTTCGTGATCTGCGATCAGGAATCGTACCACGTGCGCGGGGGCAAGGATTTCGTTCTGCCCGCGCGGCAGGCGCTTCAGCGCCGCGGAGTCACCTTTCGCAATCACTACATCGGCTCGGCCGTATGCACGCCGTCCCGCGCGTTGTTCTTCACAGGGTAGCCGCCGCAGGTCAATGGCGTTTATGACCATCTCGCCTTCGGCTTCGTGCCCAGCCTGAACCCCAAGCTGCCGAACATGGGGAGCCTCCTCAAGGGCCTGGGCTACAAGACCGCGTACTTCGGAAAGTGCGAATTGAATACGAAAATCCTCGCCGCCGGGCGAAGGGAAAACACTACGACCTGGCTTCAGCCCTATGGTTTCGATGTGTACAACGCCGATGGCGACAATCACGGCGGGCAGCACGACGGTTTTGCCGAGGATCCCTACATCGCCGGCGCCAGCATCCGCTGGATGCGTTCGAACGTTCCGGCGTTTCGCAAGAAGGCGGAGCCATTCTTCATGGTGATGAGCCTGGTGAATCCGCACGACATCATGTTTGCGGACGCCAACGTGCCCGGACAACCCCGCGTGCAAAAACCGCTCGGTCCCGGGCTGATCGCGCCGCCGCCCAGCGCGGCGATCTACGAAAGGCGCTGGGATTTCAAGCTGCCGCCGAGCCTGCAAGAAAACCTGAAGGGGCCTGCCATGCCTTCGGGTGTTCACGAATACGATCGCGCCTGGTCGGGCATCGTCGGCTCGATCCCGCGAGCGCGGAAGGATATGTGGCATGCCTACTGCAACTACTACCTCAACTGCCTGCGCGACAGCGACCGCACTTTGCAGCAAGTTTGGGATGCCCTGGATGACATGGACCTGTGGAAAGATACCGTGGTCGTGCTCACGGCCGATCACGGCGACATGGCGGGTACGCACGGCCTGCGCGGCAAGGGGCCCCTTTGTTATGAAAACAACGCCCACGTGCCGCTGGTCATCGCGCATCCGGATGCCAAGCGGGGCCAAAGCTGCTCGGCATTGACCAGCCATCTCGATCTGGTTCCCACCTTCGTGGGCCTGACCGGTTTGCCGGCGCAGAAACGACCGGAGGTTGTCACGAAGTTACCTGGCCGTGATTTCTCCAGGCTTTTGGCCAATCCAGAGAAATCCGCCATCCATGCCATCCGGCCCGGCATCTTGTTCAATTATGTGAGCCTGACCACGGTGGACGCGGACTACTATATCCGCTCATTTGCCATGATGGCCGAGGGGAGACGAGCACCAGACATCACGGAGGTCAACCTCAACAAACGCGGATTTCTGGCCTTTACTTTCGACGGGCGTTACAAGCTGGGACGTTTCTACGCGCCGAACGCCTTCAATACGCCAAAGACCCTCGACCAGCTCTTCAAGCACAACGACGTGCAGGTATTCGACCTGCAAAATGATCCCGAAGAAATGAAGAATCTGGCCATGGACCGGGACAAGCACAAGGACACGATCCTGCGTTTGAACGTCTTGCTCAACGACTTGATGGCCCGTGAAGTCGGCGTCAACGATGGTCGATTCCTTCCTGAGTCAGTTCGTCCCAAGAAACGGCTACTGGATTGATCGCGCGGTCGGATCAACCCAGGTCCAGCCGCAAACCCGCCAACTTCGTGAGAATTCGGTTCGGCTCACTTCCAGGCAGTCGCTCAGTTCATGCCGAAGGTACGCGGGCCGTTGCTGAGAAGTTGTCGATCTGGCCGGAACCGATACTCCGCATGCCGACGCTGCCGATCGTCAAGGAGCGGTCGATTACCGCCAGTTGCTGCACGTTGTTCATGAACAGCGTGAGGCCTGCGTCTTCGACACGGAACTTGATCGTTCCGGTTAGCGTCTTCACGTTGAGGGACTTCAGAGTTGTCGCGATCCCGCCGACGTTCTTGATGATGCTGAGATTGTACCCAGAGGCCGTTTTGCGCACGCGGGCCATGTAGTAGTTCGTGTCACCAACACCGCTGTAACGGGCCAGCAGCCCAATCTCGTGGTTGATGGTGATGAGGGACAGGTTGGCCTGAACCTCAACGTTGGCCTGCGCAACACCGACCAGGGTTGCCAGGTTGACCACCGGAAACGTAGAGACGCCGATGGCCTTTTCCCCGCTCACGGTGAAATTCCCGGAACGTCGGGTCCAGTTGGTGTTCAGCGCGGCGCCGCTGGGCTGGGTGAAGGTATCGCTGAAAGGCAACTCGACAGTCATCGCCACGGTATGGAAGTTATCGAGCGTGGCGAGCTGGGAGGATCGGATGCCGACGCTGCCCGACCTGAAGGAGCGGTCCAGGATGTCGGCGACCTGGCGGCCGTTGACGAAGAATTTCAAATTAATTCCCGTCACCAGGAACCGCAGGTGGGCGTCTCCGGTTGCCGAGACGAGTTTGGTTGTGGCCAACTGGGTGAAGGCGCCGTTGACGTTTTTGAAAACCTGGGCGATGAACCCTGTGCTGGTGCGCTTGAGTTGCGCGACGTAGTAGTTCCTGTCGCCGGCGCCCCGGTAGCGCGCGATCAGCCCTGCGACCTGATTGACACCGAGGACAACGTCGGCTTGCAAGGAGACATCCCTGGGCGCGTCGCTCTTGAGGGTGAGGGTCGTCCTTCCTGACGAAACGTGGCCATCGGACCAGGCGGGGTTGAAACTGGCTACCTCGTCGCCCGTGGTAACCCAAATGCCTGGATCCGTCACGCTGGGATGGGCCATTCCCGTCGCAATGCGCGCGTTGCCAAAGTCCTTGCCGGTGGCGGCCTCGCCAGGCCCCAGGATTACGGTATGGGTGCCCGACGGGCGCATCGCCAGGATTCCTTCGGCCAGGGCCAACACGTCCAGACGCCGGAAATCGAGATTGGTGTTGGCGACATTATCATCCTCGTCGTCACCGTCGTTGATGGAGACACCCGTGGCGGCGAGGAGTTGGCGGAATTCCGCAGTGGTGAGGAGTCGGCCAAGGGTTTGCAATGCAAGTTGATTCGCCAATACGGCGGCGCCGGCGACGTGCGGCGCGGCCTGGCTGGTGCCCCGTTCGGTCAGGATGCCCCCATTCCAGTTCGCTCCCGTGATCTCCGCCCCTGGAGCGAAGACCGTGGTCATGTTGGCGTGTCGTTGCGAGAACGGCGTGATCCGATCTGGACCGGTCGTGAACGCCCAGGCCCCGGTCTTTGGATAAAATGGGCTACCGACGTTGGCGTCATACACGGCGCCGACGGACAGGGAATTTGGATCGGCCGCGGGGTACGCCACGCCGGGACTGTTGAACCTGGCGTAATCATTGCCCGAAGCCGACACAACGATGACGTTTTGGGCCGCCAAGGCAGCCAGTTCATCGCCAATCCCGTAGTCGGTTTGCGGCGAACTGCGATTCGTGGAATCCCCCAGCGACATGTTGACGCTCACAATGTTGTAGCGTTGTGCGTTGGCGACGACCCACTGCAGCGCCTTCTCGAGGTAGGCGAAGTTTCCAGTCCCCGAGTCGGTAAACACCTTTAGCGCGATCAGGTTGCTTCCCGGCGCCATGCCCGTGTACTGGCCATCCTGGGAACCGACAATACTGGAGACGTTGGAGCCGTGCCCATCCCGGTCACTGGCGTCGGTGTCATTGTCGGCGAAATCGTATTGATAGACAATTCGGTCGGCGGTTCCGTCGCCGTTGTTGTCCGGGCCAAAAAACGGGTGGTCACGGTCGATGCCGCCGTCGATAATCACCGCGGACAAACCTCGCCCGTCGATGCCGGCGAAACGGGGATCGGCGCGAAATCGTTGCATATTGATGAGGTCCGACGATTCGACGAGGGACGGGGTCACCGAGTTGGCGGATTCGACCGGCTCCACTTCTCCGATGAGGTTCACAAGGGCGCTTGACGCCGTGGTCGTCAACGCGATCACGGATTGTCCCGATGTTGTCAGTAGGGAACTTCCGCCACTGCCCGGATAGGTCTGGACCCAGCCCGTTTGCATCACCTCAGCGACGACATAGGTGCCTGGTTGCAGGCCGCTGAAACGGTATTCGCCTTGGGCATCCGTCGTCGTCGCCATTTCCCCAGGATCCAGTTGGCCATTGCGATTCTGGTCCAGATAAATCGTCCAGCCCTCCAGCGCGGGTTCATTCGCGTCCCAAACGCGATCTTGATCGAGATCGTGGAATTTATGACCGGAAATTGAGCCGCTGGCCGCGTCGTTGTCGGTGATCGCCACGACGACGTCCCGGATGGCAAGCCCGTCGTAGCGCCCGTCGCCGCTCGCGGCCGAATGATGGATGACGCCGTTGTGCGAGCCCTCGGCCATCGTGTCGTCCGCCGCGCTCACGCTCACGGTCTGGGGCACGTTCCAGTTGGCGGGAGTGAAGATCAACGTCGTTGGACTGGCCGTGACCTGGTTGTCGGAAACCATCGGTGAAGATCAACGTCGTTGGACTGGCCGTGACCTGGTTGTCGGAAACCATCGTGATGGTCACGTTGGAAGTCGGCTGGCTGGTCAGGGCCACCGTATAGGTATCATCCGCGCCGCCCTCGGTCACTGCGGTTGAGCCGCCGCTCTCCACGATGGTGACGCCGGATGTGCCGCTTGTGCCCACACCGAACTTGACGAGGAACGCATCCGCTGGGCCGCCAGCCTGGGATGGCTGGAATGCGTTCTGAACTGGAAAGTCGAGACTGTTGGTGTCGCCAGTCACATAAACGTTGCCCGCCGGATCAATGGCAATCCCGCGCCCGCGTTCCTCATTCCCTGAGCCACCGAGGTAGCTGGACCAAAGCAACGACTCAAGCCCTGATTTCCTCGGGTCGAGTTTGGTAACGTAGGCATCCTGGCCGCCATTATAAGGCTGGAAAGCGGCTGCCTGAGGAAAGTCCGAGCTACCCGTCGCTCCAGTCACGAAGATATTGCCCTGCTGGTCGGAAGCAATTCCATAGGCGAGTTCATTTTCAATTCCGGTTCCGCCGAGGTAGGTCGCGTAGAGCAAGGATGCGGTCCCGGACTTGGTGGGATCCACTTTGACCACAAAGCCGTCCGCGGCGCCTTTCAAATCCCTCTGAAACGCCGCGGTTGCATTTTTGACGGCGTGGAAATTCGTGGAATGGGTGTAGCCGGAGATGTACATATTCCCCGCGGCATCCGTGGCGAATCCCTGGGCTGGTTCGTTGTCCTCGCCCCCGAGAAAGGTGGAGTAGGCGAGGCTGAACGTTCCGGTAGGCGCCACGAAGCTCAGTTTTGTGGCAAACGCATCATAGATGCCCAGCGTGGAATAGGACGCGAACGTCGGTTGCGCGGCGTTCATCATCGGAAAATCTGGAGAAATCGTTGACCCGCCGAAATACACATTTCCAGCCGCATCGAAGCCCACGCCGGCCGGGATGTCGTTGTAGCTGCCACCAAAATAGGTCGAGAATTGAAGTGATGAAGCGCCGGCCAGCGTCGTGTCCACTTTCACAACGAAGGAATCCAGAGCGCCGGCGCCGCCGTGGACGGATTGCAGCGGGTTTTTCAGCGGGAAATCCAGGGACCCGGTGGCACCAGTCAGATACGCGGTTCCGGCATTGTCGACGGCAACGCCACCGAGCGCGCTTTCACCATTGCTGCCGCCGAGATAGCTAAAGAAGAGCAGGCGATCGCCGGCCGGGCTTAACTTGGCAAGAAATGCGTTGCGCGCACTGCCGGCACGGCTGGGCTGGAAGCCAATCGTCGTTTCTTCGCAGTTGGCGGCGGTCAAATCGGACGACTCAGTTAGGCTGAGCACGTAGACGTGACCAGTGGCATCTACGGCAATTTTCGTATCCCCTCCATCAGGGCCACTGCCGCCAAGCGTTGTGAAATACTGCAATTCCCCTGTGGAAGAAAGCTTGGCCACAAACAGATCGCCAGCCCCTCCGCTTCCAAGGCGCGTTGTGTTGGCGAACGGGAAGGAATTTGAATTCGTCGTACCCGCGACGTAGATATTTCCAGCGGGGTCCAGAGCAACCTCCATGGCTCGATCGCTCAGATTCCCGCCAAGGAAGGTCGAAAAATCAACGCCGGGCGCGGTGGGAACCAGGCGATCCTCAAGTTGCTCGATCCAGGGCCGAACAGACTGGCGCAACCCTCCCGAGGCGATTCGGTGCGCGACGGGCCGCGTTGTAATAGGTTGACTGCCTTTGCGACCCACGAGCTTTTGAATCCAAGAGAACATCGCGGCACCCCTTTTTCTTTTTCGACCAGGATTCAGGACACGCAAACGAATAACGTTCCGAGTTCGTTGCGCCGCTTGCGACTTGGCGTTCGCATGGCGCGACGCGAGCGATTGACCGCAAGCGACCGAATCGGGAAATCGTCCACTCAGTTTTCGGCAGCAGAGTAGAAGTCCCCGTTGGGACGCTCGTGTGACACAAAACGGAAAAAAAAACTGGACAGCGCCGTAACGACCTGCGAGATTGAAGCAAATCAGTCACATTTGCGACGGACCAGGGACTTTGGCATTGGGAGTCCGGACGTGGACGAAGCCGCCTTTTGGCAGTGGGCTCAGACGTACCGGCCTTACCTCAAGGGCGTGGCGACCAAAATCCTGGCCACCCGGGCCGCCGGCGCCGTCGATGCGTCCGACATCGTGCAAACGGCACTGGAGGGCGCGCTGCGCCGATTTCCTCAATTTCGCGGCAAGACGTTGCCGGAATGGCAGGCCTTTCTGACCGCCATCGTTAGGCACAAGGCCTTGAACGTGGTCGGCCGGCCGTCGCCGGAGGCTTTGAGGGCCGCAGGCGATGGCGAGCTGGCGCAGATTCCCGGGGACGACAGCAGTCCGAGCAGCCAGGCGTCTCGGCGAGAACTCGCCGCCAGGGCGCTGGCGACCATGAACCGGCTCGAGGGCCGATCTCGCGATGCCCTGTGGATGTGGTTCTTCGAGGATCTCGACCACGACCAAATTGCGCAGCGACTCCAGATCAGCGCCGCGGCGTCGCGCAAACTCCGCGAACGCGCGCTGAAGGAACTGCGGCTGAACTGGGGGAACGAAACATGAGCGACGGTCTCGACCCCGAACGCGAATCCGATGACCGGCGCCTGCAATCCCTGGAGGATTACTGGCGGGCGCTCCGCGCCGGCGCCGAATCCGACGCGGCCTACTGGCTGCAAACCCACGCCGATGCCGCCACCAGCGCGGCTGACCTTCAACTCCTCGCCACCTTCTTCGAGGCCAGGCAAATCTTGGCGGAAGATTCCCAAGATACTCTGCAAGGCCAGGGCGGTCAGACTTTTTTGGCGCCGGGAACGCGCATCCGCGACTATTGCATCGAGTCGCTGCTCGGGTGCGGCGGCATGGGCGAAGTCTACCTCGCCCATCACACGAAGCTGAATCGCCGTGTCGCCATCAAGGTTTTGCCGGACGACCTTGCCAAGGACCCCGTGGCGATCAAGCGGTTTCAGAGGTCCGTGCAACTCCTGGCTCGCCTGGATCCCCATCCCAACCTTGCCTGGGCAATGGACGCCGGCGAGCAGGATGGGTTGCATTTTCTGGTGATGGAGCATGTGGCGGGACAAAATCTGAAGACCGTCGTTCAGCGTGAGGGCCCGCTAAAAGTTGACCGGGCCTGCGCCATCATTCGCCAGGCCGCCCTCGGGCTGGACCACGCCCATCGCGCGCGGATCATTCATCGCGACGTCAAGCCGTCCAACTTGATTTTGGCGGACGATGGCATGGTCAGGTTGATCGACTTCGGCCTGGCGCGCCACCACCTTATCGCGCGGACGAAGGACGGCGATTCCTCCCTGACGCAGATCGGCGCGGTGCTCGGCACACTCGACTATCTGGCGCCCGAACAGGCCCTTGACCCCCGCTGCGCTGATGCCCGTAGCGATCTCTACAGCCTTGGCTGCACGTTTTATTTCCTCCTGAGCGGCGCACCTCCCTTTGCTGACCGCGACCCGTTCAAGAAAGTAGTTGCCCACGCGTTTGAGACGCCGGCCGCCATTCAATCCCTTCGCGCCGACGTGCCCGCCGCAGTGGCGGAGGTCGTACACCGGCTGCTGGCCAAGACGCCCAAGGACCGCTATCCTTCCGCGCGTGCCCTGATCGATGCGCTGGACAGCTTGAACTTTTCGCCGCCCGGCGCACGCCAAACGTCCCAAGGGAACCGCAGATGGCTCGGGGTTGCCCTGGTCGTGCTTGCGCTCTCGTTTCTGCCGCTGGCCTACCTTTTCGGCCCCCAGGTAAATCGGATTGCCACGAACAAGGGCGAGTTGGTCATCGAGACAGACGAAGCAAACATTGAAGTCACCATCAAGCAAGATGGCGCGGCGATCATCGACCCCACAACCAGGCGGCGCATTGACCTCACGGTCGGCGATTACGAAATCGAATTGTCCGGGGCAAAAGAAGGTTTCCAACTTTCTGCCAAGCAATTTACCCTGACTCGCGGCGGCCGTGCGATTGTCAAGGTTTGGTGGGAGCCTCCCGTTTCCAGACAGCCGAAAAACAAGGTGAGAAACCCGCTGGACATTCCGCGCTTGCCGACCTCCAGGGCGGCAGTTGTCGATGACGCCTGGCTCAAGCGCATCGCCTCCTTGCCCCCGGGCGGACAGATCGAAGCCGTCCGCGAGAAGTTGATCGAATGCAATCCAGGTTTTGACGGCAAACTGCTGCGCGGGCTTCATCGCGGCGGCGCGGTGTTCTCCTTGAGCTTTCCGTCCGACCAGGTCAAGGACATTTCGCCGCTGCGCGCCTTGCCCGGCCTTGAATTCCTGAACTGCGACGGGTCCCCCGAAGGCAATGGCCAAATCGCGGACCTGGCGCCGCTCAAGAGCATGAAGAAGCTCCAGGTGCTGCAGTGTCAGGAGACGCGAGTGGTCGATCTATCCCCGCTCCGTGGGATGCCCCTGACCCATCTGGATCTCATCGGCACCAAGGTGACCGACCTGCGGCCGCTCAAGAACTCCCTCTGACCTCGCTGATGTTGAGCAAGACCCCCGTTACCGACTTGACTCCGCTCCAGGGGATGAAACTGACGGTGCTGACGCTTTCCTTCAAGGCCGACCGGGACGCCAAGGTCCTGCGGTCGATCAAGACGTTGCAGAGGATCAACAACCAGGCGGCGCCCGAGTTCTGGAAGGCGTGGGCCGCAAAATCGTCGAAGAAGCAGTCGTGAACCCAGGCTCGCCGGCGGGTGCGAGTCCGCGCCAGGGCTCGCTGGACCTGTCAAACCACACCAAATTCGATAGGTTTTGCTGGTTTTGGCGAGTGCCGAATTGTTAGCCGGTACAGCGCGGGCAGCAGGAAAAGCGTCATGAGCGTGCTTGCAATAATGCCGCCAATGATGACGGTGGCGAGCGGGCGTTGCACTTCGGCGCCGGTTCCCGTGCTGAACGCCATTGGCACGAACCCGACGCTTGCAACCAGTGCGGTCATCATGATCGTGCGCAGACAGGTTCGCGCCGCAAGTTGCACGACCCGCATCACCGAGCGGTGTTTGCGATGGCGATGGCGAATCTGCGCCATCAGGATCATGCTGTTCAACACGGAGACCCCCGACAGCGTCACGAACCCTACCGCGACCGGAATTGACAGCGGCATGTCGCGCAGCCAGAGCCCGAACACGCCGCCCACGCAAGCAAAGGGGACGCTTGCAAACACCAGAATCGTGTCTCGGCCGTTGCGATACGTCAAGAAAAGCAGCAGCAGGATCAACCCCAGGGCCACCGGCACCACCAGCAGCAGGCGGTGCTGCGCGCGAACCATGTTCTCGAATTGACCGCCCCACTGAATGCGGTAGCCCGACGGCAGGTGGATCTGGTCGTCGATGCGCTGTTGGGCCTCGTGGACAAAACTGCCAATGTCGCGGCCACGAACATTGCACTGGATCATGATTCGGCGTTTGCCCCATTCGGTCGAGATCAACTTGGGACCGCGGATCTCCCGGATCGAGGCGAGACGCGAAAGCGGCAGGCGTTCGCCGGACGGGGCAACAACGATGATCGCCTTGATCGCCTCGGGGCTGTTGCGTTGATTCTCCGGCAGGCGGACGACCAGGGGGAAACGCAGGACGTCCTCGACGACATCGCTAACCGATTTACCGCCGAGCGATTCGACCACGTCCATGACCTGCTGCGCGTGCAGGCCGTAACGAGCAATCTCCGTCTGATTGAGGCGGATCTCAAGAATCGGCTGGCCCGTCACCTGTTCACTGGAGATGTCCACGCAGCCGGGAGTGTCGCGAAGAACCTTCTCAATTTCCGCCGCCTTGGCGATCAGATTCTCGATATTGTTGCCGAACAGTTTGACCGCGACGTCGGCGCGGGCGCCGGTGAGCATTTCGTTCAGGCGCATTTCGATCGGCTGGGTAAACCAGATAATTTGCCCCTTGAACTGTTTGAGGTCCGTGCTCAGCCGTTCGACCAGTTCTTCCTGGGATTTGATCTTGTCCAACTGGACTTGGACTTCAGCGTCACGTACATGTCGGTGGATTCCGGACTGCCGGCATCGGTGTTGATCTTCGGCTCCCCGACTCGGCTCCAAACGTGCTCCACCTCGTCGGGATAATGTTCGAGGATAAACTTTTCCATCTGAAGATTCATGGCCGCCGACTGCTCCAGGCTCGTCCCCGGCACGCGGAGCACGCCGATGACAATCGCACCTTCCGAGAGTTGTGGAATAAACTCCGTGCCAAAACCTCGCGCCATGAGCGCGGCGATGAAAAGGATTGCGCCGCCGCCAAGAACGGTTTTCCAGCGGAACACCAGCGCCCAGCGAAGCATCGGCTGATAGATGCGGTGACAGATACCCATGAACCAAACTTCGGTTTCTTCAACCTTGCGAGGCAGAAAGAAGCTCGCAAGGACCGGCGTCAGTGTGATCGACAGGAGGAGCGAGCCCAGGAGCACCAGCATCATGGTGAACGCCATCGGACGGAACATCTTGCCTTCGACTCCCTCCAGGGTCAAGATCGGCAGATAGACGATCAGGATAATGAGCTGTCCGAACACGGTGGGGATGCGCACTTCGCAGGCTGCGTCGCGGATCACATCAAGCCGCGTTCGACCCGGTGGCAGGCCATGCGCCTCCGCATGCCCGACGCGGCGGATGATGTTCTCGATCATCACGACGGAGCTATCGACGACGATGCCGAAATCAATCGCGCCGAGACTGAGAAGCGTTCCCGCGATGCCGGCCGACCACATGCCCAGGAAGGCGAAAAGCATGGAAAGCGGAATCGTGACCGCGGCAATGAGGCCAACGCGCAGGTTGCCAAGGAACACGAAGAGAAGCACGATGACGAGCAACGCCCCGTCGCACAGGTTGCTGCGCACGGTCGTGATGACGTCATCGACCAGCTTGGTTCGATCGTATACCGCGGTCACCTTGGTCCCCTGCGGCAGAGTGCGTGCGATTTCGTCGAGCTGGTTGCGCATCCGGCGGGTGACTGCGTAGCTATTCTCACCGATGCGCATGAAACCCAGCCCGAGCACCACCTCGCCCTTGCCGTCCGCGGTGACGATGCCGCGGCGAATCTCGTGACCGATGTGCACGTCGGCCACGTCCTTGACATAGACGGCGACTCCCTTGACGGTCGCGATCACCATGTTTTCGATCTGACCGACGGTGACCGTACGGCCAATCCCGTGAACGAGAAGCATATCTCCCTGTCGATTGACGTAGCCGCCGCCCACGTTGACGTTGTTGTTCTTGACGGCCTCGAGGATGTCCTGAAGGGAGAGACCGTGTTGCACCAGGCGTGATAGGTTGATACGCACCTGATATTGTTTTTCCAGACCGCCCCAGGAGTTGATCTCGGCCGCCCCGTGAACGGTGCGAAGTTGCGGACGAATCTCCCAATCTTGCGTTATTCGCTGTTGAATCAGGTCCTGCTCGGTCTGTTTCCGGGTGTTGACATGATAGTGCAACACCTCCCCCAATCCCGTTGCGACGGGCCCAAGTTCGGGACGAGGCACGCCCGGCGGCATTTGCAGCGTGGAAATGCGCTCGGCAATGATCTGGCGGACGAGGTAGATGTCGGTGCCGTCTTCAAAAGTCGCGGTCACCTGCGAAAGGCCGAATTGCGAGATCGAGCGCACGTTGACCAGATTGGGAATGCCGCCGATGACCATTTCGATGGGGAAGGTGACCAGGCGTTCCACCTCGGTGGCGACCAGGGAACCGGCTTCAACATTGATTTGCACCTGGACCGGCGTGGTATCGGGGAAGGCGTCTACATTGAGCCGAGAAAGCGCGACGAAGCCGCCGATGACCAGGGCGACCGACAGGGCGACGACGAGCCAGCGATGCCGGAGCGACCATGTGATGATGAAAACCAGCATTAGGGGGCCTCCAGGCTGTCTTTCATCAGTTCGGACTTTAGGACAAAGCTATTGGCCGCCGCGACCCGATCGCCTGGGTTGACGCCGCGTCGGATCTGGGTCCAGCCATTGCGGTTTTCACCGATATGGACCTTGCGTGGCTCGAACGATTTGCCATCGGGCCGGGCAAGGAACACCAGGGTTTGATCGTCGAGGCGCTGAATCGCCGAAGCCGGGACCATGACCGCTCGCGAGATGGATCCAACGGTAACCTGGGCATTGCCATATTCGTTGGCCCGCAGCAACCAGGGCCCGGTATGGCCCGGTTTCGAGGACGAATGGAGTGACGGATTGATCGCGGAGGCCCGTGCCTGGACGGTGCGGGTCCGCTCGTCCAGGCCCGTGCTGATCCAGTCAATCTGGCCGGGAACCGATTGTCCGTGCGCCGCGCTGGAATACCGAACTGTTTGGCCCAGAGCGAGGCGGCCGGCGTCTTCCTTGCGAACCGCCATCCGCAACCACATGGCGCGCACGTCCGCGATCTCAATGCGATGTCGCTCCGGTGTGACGCGCTCGCCCACGACAATGTCGATTTGCGTGACAATTCCATCCAAAGGAGCAAACATGGGGATCAGATTGGCAGTCTTCGGCATCGGCTGCAACTGAGCGCGGACCTTTTTGGGAAAGACCCAGTGCCTGGATGTCGAGCGACATTTCATCCGGCGTTTGCTTTTCGATAATCGCCAGGTCGATGTCGAGCCCGAGGTTCAATAGCTTTTGTTGCGCGTTGAATCGGCGAATCCGCGTTTCGCGCGCTGCCAGCTCCGCCTCGCGCAGACTCCCCTCGGATACGGCTCCCTGCTTTGCAAAGGCCTGCAAACGCTGGAGCCGCGTGGCCGCGAAGTGATGCGACGAATGCTCCTGCAGGAAATCGGTCCGTGCTTGACCCACCTCGGGCGAATCGACGATGGCCAGAAGATCCCCGCGGTGAACGAACCGTCCCAGTGCCGCCGTGATCTTCCAAACTTGTCCGGACACCCGCGCCGACAACTGCGCCACCTTGGTCTTGTCGTAGTCCACGGTGGCGTTCGCCTGGATGACCAGGTCGACGTCGCGTTCGATCGCTGTTTCGCAAGCAATTCCTGCGTGGCGCACGGCCTTGGCCGACGCAAACTCAATCACGGGGTAGCCGGCCCTGGCAGGCGCCATTTTTTTGACGCCAGGCGCCTTTTCCTCTGCGGATTCCAGCCCGAACGAACGGAACGCTGGAACCTTCCAGTGATTCTGGTGCCCCCAATAACCTAGCGCCACCAGAGCGATCAACACGCCCGCGCTCCAGAGCCGGGACGACCACAGGCGAAACCTCTGCATGGCTAAAGATCTCGTAGGTTACGAAAGGCACAATGCCTGTTCGATGCGAATAAGGTTATCAAAAAGTTAGAAACGTTGCAAGCAACCGCATGTACCTTTCTTTTTTGACAGAGCCATCAGGGTCTTTTCGGCGGCCCGTTCGCGAGTGGTACGCACAAACCGCGTGCGAAAATGACCGGCTGTTACGGTTTTTGGCAGTCACTCCCACTCCTGTTTCAAGCCAATGTGGCAGGCGAAATCTTCCCCGCTTTCCAGGATTTCCCGGCCGGATACCGCTCGCACCCTGTGGAAAGTCCCAAGCGGAACAATGTAACCTATTGAAGTTAATTGACTTATGAATTCAGCCGAAACCATCGTCCTTGCCTTCGACCTTATGCAGTAGCCTACGGATTACCCGATCACAGCGACGGAAGAACCGCAGCGGCATTGCTTTTGCTCCATTCTCACTTTTATTTCCCCCTGGACTCTCAGGCGGAATCCATGCCGTGATACGACGCATGAGGTCACCATGAACCAGGATCGTTTCACCGAGAAATCCCTTGAGGCACTGCAAGCAGCCAGCCGGCTGGCCGGGAAGTTTGCTCATCAGCAAATGGATGTCGAGCATGTGCTGCTGGCGTTGTTCGATCAGGAACACGGGCTTGCGTCAGCGATTCTTGGAAAGGCCGAGGTGGCGACCGATGCCGTCAAAATCAAACTTCAGCGCGAGCTCGAAAAATTGCCGCGCGTCACCGGCGGCAGCGATCAGATCGGCATCACCGGTCGGCTCAATCGCCTACTTGGCATGGCGGAGGACGAGGCCAAGAAGATGAAGGACGATTACGTCTCGGTCGAACACTTCCTCCTGGCCATGCTCGATGACACTGGCGCGACGGGACGCATCCTGAAAGAATTCGGCCTGAGCCGATCGCGGCTTGGCCAGGCCATTGAACAGGTCCGAGGGCATCAACGCGTGACAACTCAAAACCCGGAAGCGACGTACGAATCACTCGAAAAGTACGGCCGCGATTTGACGAAGTATGCCAAGGAAGGCAAGCTCGACCCGGTCATCGGGCGAGATGAGGAAATTCGCCGCGTCATTCAAGTCCTGTCGCGGCGCACCAAGAACAACCCAGTGCTGATCGGCGAACCGGGCGTTGGCAAGACGGCGATCGTCGAGGGGCTGGCCCAGCGCATCCACCGCGGCGACGTGCCGGAGGGGCTCAAGAACAAACGGGTCGTGGCCCTCGACATGGGCGCCCTGATCGCCGGCGCGAAGTTCCGGGGTGAGTTTGAAGAACGCCTCAAGGCTGTCCTGAAGGAAGTCACCGAATCGCAGGGTGCTATCGTGTTGTTCATCGATGAGTTGCACACCGTGGTCGGCGCCGGCAAGGCCGAGGGCACGATGGATGCGGGCAACCTCCTGAAACCCTTGCTGGCGCGAGGTGAATTGCACTGCATCGGCGCGACGACGCTGGATGAGTATCGCAAGTACATCGAGAAGGACGCAGCTCTCGAACGGCGATTTCAGCCCGTGCTCGTCGATCAGCCGTCGGTGGAGGACACGATCTCGATCCTGCGGGGCCTCAAAGAGAAGTATGAGGCGCATCACAAGGTGCGTATTCAGGACAGCGCTCTCGTCGCCGCGGCCGTGATGTCGAATCGTTATATCTCCGACCGCTTCCTGCCGGACAAGGCGATTGACCTGATCGACGAGGCCGCCGCGAAGTTGCGCACGGAGCGTGAATCGCGCCCGGACAAGCTCGATGCCGTCAGTCGGCAGGTGATGCAGCTTGAAATCGAGCGTGTCTCGCTGGAGAAGGAGAAGGACGCCGCTTCGCGCGATCGGCTTGAGAAAATCAGGAAGGAACTGGCCAATCTGAAGGATCAAGAAAGAACCCTTACCCAGCAATGGGAGGAGGAAAAGCAGGGCGGCCAGACCACCGGCGCGTTGCTTGAAGAACTCGAACACCTGCGTGCCCAGCTGGAAGATGCGAAAGCCCGCAGCGATTTCGGCAACGCGAGTGAATTACAGTACGGCAAAATCCCCGCGCTTGAGAAAAAACTACACGACATGGAACGACGCGCCGAGCCCCGCGAGGGATCGGGCGCCGACCGCGAACGGCTGACCAAGGACGAAGTCGACCAAGGCGACATCGCCAAGGTCATTAGCCGGTGGACCGGTATCCCCGTGGACAGGCTGCTCGAGGGCGAAGTGCAAAAGTTATTGCACCTGGGCGAAGAGCTGCACCGCCGCGTTATCGGGCAGGATGAAGCCGTCACGGCCGTCGCCGAGGCCGTCGTTCGCGCCCGCTCCGGGCTCAAGGATCCGCAGCGCCCGATCGGCTCGTTTATCTTTCTTGGCCCCACGGGCGTCGGCAAAACCGAACTCGCCCGTGCCCTGGCCGAATTTCTGTTCGACGACGAACGCGCGATGATCCGCATCGACATGTCGGAGTATCAAGAGAAACACACCGTGTCCCGTCTGGTCGGCGCCCCGCCTGGCTACATCGGTTTCGAGGAGGGCGGGCAACTGACCGAGGCGGTGCGCCGTCGCCCCTACTCGGTCGTACTCTTTGACGAAATCGAAAAGGCGCATCTGGATGTCTTCAACGTCCTCTTGCAAATCCTCGACGATGGCCGATTGACCGACGGGCAGGGCCGAACCGTCGATTTCAAAAACACCATCGTCATCATGACCAGCAACGTCGGCAGCCAGCGCATTCTGAGTTACCAGGGCGCGTTCGACGGCGAAGGCTACGAACACATGAAGGCGGCCGTGCTCGACGAAATGCGGCATCATTTTCGCCCGGAGTTCTTGAATCGCATCGACGAGATGATCGTATTCCACGCGCTCGACGAGAAACACCTCAAGGACATCGTCCTGATCCAGCTTCGCCGATTGCAAGATCGGCTGACGGAGCGCAAGATCACGCTGGAACTGACGGATGCTGCAAGGACCCATCTGGTGCGTGTCGGGTATGACCCGTCGTATGGAGCGCGTCCGCTCAAGCGTGCCATTCAAAAAGAGGTCGAGAACGCGTTGGGCCGGTTGATCCTGGAAGGCAAGGTTCGCGACGGCGAGACGCTGGTGGGCGACTATGACGTGCCGGAGGGGCGGATGGTGTTTGGGGTGAAATAGCCAGGTCCTGATTCGATGGTTGGCGCGGTGGACCGTCATGATACACTGAAGGCATGGAGCAAACCTTGAGGTATTGTCATGGGTAGTCCGTTCCCTGGTATGGATCCGTATCTCGAAGGATCGGAATGGCCCGATTTCCATTCCACGTTTATCCATTCCTGGCGGGAGGCAATCGCCCAGGAATTGCCGGACGAATACATCGCAAGGATCGACGAGCGCGTCTATCTGGTGGAAACCGATCCCGAAGTCCGGAAACTGATCAAGCCGGACATTTCGATTTCAAGCGCGGAAGGCGCGGGAAATGGTCCGCAGAGGTCTTCTGGATTGGCGACACTTGCGCCTGTCACGTTGCCCGTTGAGATAATCGATGGTGTGACGGAACTTTATATCGAGATTGTGGCGAGGCCTGAACTTTCGTTAGTTGCCGTCCTTGAGTTGCTGTCTCCCGCCAACAAGGAGAATCCGGGACGGACGGAATACGAGAGTAAGCGTAACGGCATTTTCCGACAGGATGTTCACCTTGTCGAACTTGACCTCCTTTGCGGCGGCCGGCGCATGGCATCGCCGCGGCTCATGCCCAATGCCGACTACTACTACCTTGTCGCTCGCGGCGACCAACGTCCCAATTGTCAGGTTTATTCGTGGAATCTGGCGGACGCCTTGCCGAGCGTGCCGGTGCCGCTGCGATCGCCTCATGCCGATGTAATTGTGGATTTGGCAGCGGTGTTCGCAACCGCGTTTGAACGTGGGCGGTTTGGGCGGCGTTTGCGCTACGATCGTCCCTGCCCAGCGCCGTTGAATGACAATCAGCGGGCTTTGGCGGCACGGTTTGTGAGTAGAATTAACGCTTGATACCGTTGCTCACACCTTCAGCATCCCGACCTTCTTCGCATACGCGAAAATCCCGCCTGCGTCGATGATCGGCGCCACCTCGCCGAGCGGTTTCAACTTCCACGTTTCTTTCGTCGTGAGGTTGGAAAGGACGCCCGTGGCAACATCGACCTTCAATTCGTCTCCCGTGCAAATTTGCTCGCACAGACGGTCCGGGGTCTCGAACGGAATGATGTACCCGCCGTTGACGGAATTGCGAAAGAAAATGCGCGCGTAAAACTCGGCGATGACGCACTTGATCCCGGCGGCGTCGAGCGCGATCGGGGCGTGTTCACGCGACGAGCCGCAGCCGAAGTTCTTGCCGCCGATGATGATCTGGTAATCGGAGACGAATTCGTCCCTGGTATGAAACGGCACATGCCCCTTCGGCAACCCCGCCTGCGCCGGCGGCACGCTGGACAGGGCGTACTTGCCGAACATCTTGTACTCTTCCGCGACAGCGGGGTTGTACGTGAGATACTGGGCCGGGATGATCTGATCGGTATCGACGTTATCGCCGAGGACGTAGGCTTTGCCGGTGATGGTGGTTTGCATGGTGAGAAGCTTGTAAATAGGGGTTCAAGTTTGATCGTAGGCTTTCATGAAATCCATTCGCGATATTCCGGATTGCGTGCAGATGCTTCGCAATGTCGAACCTTTGATCCGTGGATGGTTCGGCATGGTTATTGGTGTCACTGTTCCATCATCGTTCTCCCGCGCCATGGAGATATGCTCTTTTTCCCGCGCGATGTCGAATCCGAGAATCTTTAGCGCTTTGATCACGCGCCGCTTGGGCGCGTCGCTAGGGAATTTCGCCATTTACGAAACCTCGGCCTCGGCCACGAACGCCTCCAGGATAGACTCGTCGCGATCAATGGCTTGCACTCCGAAAGTCTCGATGTGAAAGCGAATGGCGGAACGAACATCCTTGAGCGCCTCCTCGTAGGTGTCGCCTTGTCCCACGACCACGCCTTTCATGCCAATCGGGTACCCGACGTAGCCGTCCTTGTGCTTTTCAATGATGATCTTGATATTGGGTCGTTTTCGCATCGGACGAACTCCTATTGCAAACAATCCCGCGGGTCCGCGATCGTCCCCGACAGCGCACTCGCGGCGACAGTCAGCGGGCTCGCCAGGAACACCTTCGCCTCCTTGTGTCCCATGCGGCCCGGGAAGTTGCGGTTGGTCGTGCTGATGCAACTGATCGGCGTGTTGAGCCGGCCGAAGGTGTCGCTCGGGCCGCCGAGACATGCGGCACACGACGGCTCGCCGATCTTCGCCCCGGCGCTCAGGAAAATCTGCTCCAGCGTCTGGCCATTGATCGATTCGGTCCGCAAGCCCTTGGCTATCTCGCTGGTCGCGGGGACGACGAAGGTGTCGATCTTGACCGAGTGCCCCTTGAGGATCTTCGCAGCCGCGCGGAAGTCGGTCATCTTGCCCCCCGTACACGAACCAATGTAGGCGCGATCGAGTTTGGTTCCCTTGAGTTCGGATACGGTCGCGCGATTATCTGGGCTGTGTGGCTTGGCGATCACCGGCTCCAGCTTGCGCACGTCGTAGACCTTCTCGAAGCAGAACCTGGCGCCGGCATCGGTCTTCACCACTTCATACGGTTTCTTCGTGCGAGCGTTGACGTAGTCGAGCGTCACTTGATCCGGCGCGATGACGCCGTTCTTGCCGCCCGCTTCGATGACCATGTTGCACAGAGTCATGCGTTCTTCGATGTTGAGAGCGAAGACGCCGTCGCCATCGAATTCCATTGCTTTGTAAGTCGCGCCGTCGCAGCCGATGTCGCCGATGACGGCAAGGATCAAGTCCTTGGCCATCAGGTAGGGCGGCAACTCGCCGTGAAAGATGAAGCGCATGGTGGGCGGGACTTTGACCCAGAGCTTGCCGGTGCCCATGACGAAGCCCGCGTCGGTGTTGCCGATGCCAGTCGCAAACTCGCCGAAGGCGCCGGCGGTGCAGGTGTGGCTGTCGGTGCCGAACAGGATTTCGCCGGGGCGCGTGTGGCCTTCCTCCGGCAACGCGATGTGGCAGACGCCCTTGTACTTGTCGGTGCCGACGTCGTAGTAGTAGGGCAGGTTCTGTTCTTTCACGAATTGCCGCAGCGTATCGACGTTGCGGTTGGCCATCTTGTCTTCGGTGAAGATGTAGTGATCGGGGATGATGACGACCTTTTCCCTGTCCCAGACCTTCGCGTCCTTGCCGAAGTGCTGCTTGAAGACGCCGATGGTGCCGGGGCCGCACACGTCGTGGGTCATGAGGATGTCGGTATCGACCCAGATATTATCACCCGGCTCCACACTGGCCTTGCCGGCGTGGCGGGCGAGGATCTTTTCGGTCATGGTCATGGCTGGCATGGAGTCGGCCTCGATGCAAAAAAGGATGAGCGGGGACTTATTTAGTATATGGCAGGCACAATCGGACGCAACGCCCCAATCCGGCGGCTGGCCCTCCTACCCGCCCGGGGCCGCGGGTTAAGTGAAAAGTCGTAGTCGCATCGCAACTCCCTGTGGAATAAATGGTTGCCGCGATTTTCTTGAGGACTTCTCACGGAACCGGGGGGGTACCCCGGCTTGCAAGTTTACTAAAGCAGAGCGAATTGGTGAAGATGGGCTACAGTCAGGGCGCCTTCCAGTTGCCCTGCGGCGTGGTGCCCTTGAACTGATTCTCGAATCGGCTGAAGCGCTGCGCGTTCTGCAAGAGCGGCCAGGCGGCGTCGAGGTCGGTAGTTTGGTAGCACGCTTTTTCGAGAATACTGCGCGCGACGGTCTGCGGATTGGGGCGTGGCAATTTGGCGAACTGTTTGGGATGTTGCTTTTCGTAACGTGCCATCTCAATGCGGTGAACGGGATCCGCCTCGGTCGCGTTACCGCCGCCGCCGATGGGTAAATGCACCGGTGGCAGGCGATCGGGCTGGCGGATGTCATCGGGCACGGTTGCCTCGCGTTCGGAGACCATCTTGCCCAGCTCATTGGCGATCACCGCCGCCAGTTGCCCGTCGGTCTGGCATTGCTTGATCAGGCCCTCGGTGATGAAAATCTGATTCAGCCCGATGTGAAAGACCTCGGGATCGGTCGAGCCGATGGCGTTGACGTATGGCTTCAGGCCGACTTGCGGGTTTTCACCGATGAGCTTGTCTTTGATCAAAAGGACCCGATAGGAGACATCGCGAGACGCGGGCGGATAACTGACGCTCTTGGGCGGCGCCTTGCCGGGGTCGGTGAGACTGCCGGCAACCTGCAAGGTGGGTGGGCGTTCCGGTGCAAGTAGGCGATGCGGCGTGCAGCCCGCTAGAGCGAACAAAACCAGACACCCCACCAGCGAACGAAGTTGCATGATCGCCTCCGCACCTTGATCCGGGGCGGAAGCATAGCCGCGGGATGGAATGATGTCTAGCCCGCTGCGCAAGAAAACGCGGCTGGCGAAATGGGCATATTTCGCAAACCGCGCATCTTATACTTTGCGCGGACATGAATGGGCGCCAAAAAGCTCGTAGGGTGCGTCCGCGCTGCGCTTGACGCACCCTACAATGTCTCTTATTTGAACCGCGCACAGCATATCCACGCATGGGTAATCCGGAACCGGTTATTTTCGCGTCCCCGTCACCAGCTCCTCCGCCAGCGGGCTGGCGTCGTAGACGGCTCGCAGCGCCTCGGGGATGGCCTGGGAACTGACCGAGACAGCGCGGGCTTGCTCGTCGGTGTAGGCAAAATCCCACACCAGCGACTGAATGTTGCCATCGAAGATCAGGCCAACCAATTCGCCCGCGCGGTTGACAACCGGGCTGCCCGAGTTGCCGCCAATGATGTCCGCGGTGCAGACGAAGTTGAATGGCGTCTTCAGGTTGAGCTTGTCCTTGCGCGCCATCCAGCGCTGGGGAATCTCGTAGGGCATCTTGTTGTTCTGTTCCTTGGCCTTGGCGTAGAGCCCCTGGAACGTGGTCTGGAAGGGAATCTTCTGGCCATTCTCGACGTAGCCCTTACAAGTGCCGAACGAGAGGCGCAGGGTGAACGTCGCGTCGGGATAGTTGTCGGTGCCTTCGACCGCGAATTTCGCCTTGGCGATCTTGTCGTAGGCTTGCCGTTTGGGCTCCTCGAGCTGGCTTTCGAGAACCTTGCGAACGCGGCGTGACTCGGCATCGACAAGCCTGGCGAGTTGGATCATGGCGTCCTTGGATGCGGTGATCGCCTTCTTGCCGCCCTTGAATAGTTTTTGTCTTTCCGCGACATCGAAGAGCTTGGTGCCGTTGAGTATCTCGGCGGCCCGTTCATTGGGGGACTTGCCGGCGAGAATCTTTTTCACGAGCGGATCGTTGTAGCCGACGATCTCGCACATCCAGCTCAGCGAGTCGGCAAACTTGGCCAGCTCAAAATCCTTGTAGATGGGGCGCTTGGAGAAGAGCCGCATCTGAAGCGATCGCTTGTCGGACTCACCGTACTCGGTGAGGCGTTTCTCGTTGGGTTTGGGATATTCGTCCGCGGCCCGAACCAGGGTGCGCGCGGTGCCGAAGAGGAGCGTGTTGAAACCGGCGCCGCCTTCGAAGATGATGTAGCGTTTGATGTTGTTTTTGCGAACGTTCTGGACCTTGGCGATGATGCTCCAGGCGTCGGCGACTTCTTTCAGGTCATCGCGTTTGGCGACGGCGTCGCGCAGGGCCTTCTCCTGGGCGACTTTCTTCGCCATCATGGCCGGGTCTTGCAGGCCCGCGAGTCCGCCCATGCGGGCCTTGCGGCTATTGGCGATGGAGAACAGGAAGTCCTTTGACTTACGTTCAAATTCCTCGCCGCGCTGGCTGTAGACCGAGAGCATCACTTCGAGGCGATTAAGCCGCTGCATGAGGAAGGGATAGCCGATGTCGCGCAGGTATTCGAGATCGGCAACCGTGTTGAGCCGATCAGTATGGCCGGGGTGTCCGGAAACAAAGACGAGTTCATTCTCGCTGATGCCGTTCTTGCTCCACTTGAGGTAGTGGTCGATCTTGGCGGGTTTGCCATTTTCGTAGACGCGGAAGAAACAGGCGTCGAGATCATAGCGCGGGTAGGCAAAATTGTCGGGATCGCCGCCGTAGAAGGCGATCTGCTGTTCCGGCGCGAAGACCAGCCGAACGTCGGTGTAGCGTTTGAAGCGATAGAGGTGGTACTGCCCGCCCTGGTAGAGAGTGACGACGTTGCTGCGCAGCCCGGTTTTTTCTTGCGATTCGGCCTCGATCCTGGCGATGACGCCGCGGCGAGCCTCGAACGCCTTGTCGGCCTTCATGTCGGGCTTGACCGCGGCCTTTACTTGCTCGGTGACGTCGACGATTTCCATAAGGACGTTGAGTTCCTCATCGACGGCCTTGAATTCCTCGGCCAGGGTCTTGGCGTAGAAGCCGTCCTTGACGTAGTCCTTGCCCTTGGAGCTGAGTTTTTGCAAGGCGCCCAGGCCGACGTGGTGGTTGGTCATGACCAGCCCATCGGCGGAGACAAAGGAGCCCGACCCGCCGGAGTTGAAGCGAACGGACGACTTTTGCAGGTGATCGTACCAGGAAGCCGGCGGATCGAAGTTGTGCTTCTCCTTGAGGTGCTTCCTGGGTGGGTTGTTGAAGAGCCAAAGCCCCTCGTCGGCCGCGGTGTGGAAGGTTTGGGTCATGGCAATCAGGGACGTCAGGAAAAAGAGTGCAAGGAAACGTTTCATCGGCAATCCTCCTATTTGCGAGACGATGGTGTAAGGATATTGATTTATGCCTCGATGCGGGTATCGGGTTGCCCGGGCGGTGGGGCCGTGGCGTCGCCGTTCTCTTCGGGTGGCTTGAACAACATGCCCAGCCCCACGATGGCGGCGAAGATGACCAGGAGCGCAAACATGACGACGGCAATGATTTCATTGGCGACTTCGCCCAGGGGCTCGATCACGTTTTCAAGGTTGATGGCATTTTTCAGGGATGGCATGAACTCAAGGAAAGCCACGGCCACGCCCGCGAGCGACCCGCCGGCAATATAACCGGACGCGAGAAGAACGCCCGGGCTGGTTTCCGATTTGCGAATCGCCTCGATCTCGGCGCGGGCGCGCGCTTCGGGATCGTCACCGGCCGCTTGAATCCCCGCTGCCGACTGTCTGGCCTGATAAGCATCGATCCCCCAGCGCAGGATTCCGCCCACGAAGATGGGCACTGAGTATTGGATCGGGACGTACAGGCCTACCGCGAAGGCGAGGGAGGAAACGCCGCACAACTCCAGGGTAACGGCGATCATGGCGCCGATCAACACCAGGCTCCAGTTAAGCTTTAGCGTGAGGACCCCGTCAATAATGATTTGCATGATCTTGGTCTTGGGCGCCGGAAAGCGCGTCGTCTTGGTCCCGTTGTGCTCATTGATGACGCCGCCGATGGTCGGGTCCTTGATGAACACCACCTGGCCAGTCGCCGAATCGACCAGGAAGCGGCCCTCCGGGGCGGTGCCTTCAGGGACCTTGACGAGTTCCGGGCGGTCGTTCTTTTTCACCGTGAAGAACTCACGGCGCGTGTCGAGAATCTGATACTCTCGCTCCTGGTAGGTCTCCTTGTCCACAAGGCGCTGGCGTTCCTCGAGCGTCAGCACAATGGGCTTCTTGACCCACGCGATTTTTCCGGTTTTTGGCTCGACCAGATAAATCACTTTCAAGTTGCCCTGGCTTTTCGGCATGACCAGGTAATCCTTGCCCTGGTATTTTTCCTTTTTGGTAAGGGAATCGAGATCGCTCTTGGACGTCGGCGGCTGGTTCGCCGGGAGGACCTCCAACGGGAGGTATTCGGGTTCGTCGCTGTAAACCGTCCCGGCCGCGTTGAACGCCAGCAGCGTTCCGCCGATCACCAAAGCCGACACGAGCGCGCCGAAAAGGATTGCCCATTGCATGGCCTTGGGCGTACCGCCGACGAGGAAACCGGTTTTAAGAGACTGAGCCGTGGTACCCCCGTTGGACGCCGCAATACAAACCACCGCGGCAACGGACAACGCCAGCACGCGATCGTGAGGCGTCACCATGCTCAGGCCCAGGAAGATCAGGCAAGTTACCATGAGTGTGGCCGTGGTCATGCCAGAGATTGGATTGGACGATGAGCCGATTTCGCCGGTCAAACGCGATGAGACGGTCACGAAAAGAAACCCAAAGAGCAACACGAGAAGACCGCCGAGAACGGCGCTAACGATGCCGACCTCGGTCATCAGGAACGCGGTCAGGACAACCAGGAGTGCGAGACTGCCCAGGACGACGACGCTCATCGGCATGTCGTTATCGAGGCGGTTGACCACGCCCCCGCCACCTCCGCCGCCGCGTACGGACCGAATGCCCGAAGTCGCGGAACGCACGATCATCGGCAAGGTTCGCGCCATGCTGATGAGGCCCGCCGTGGCGACGCAGCCGGCGCCGATGAACAAGAGATAATTGTTGCGAATCTCACCAATGCTCATGTCGCGGATGAGCTTCTCCGAGCTTGGCGGGATGACCACGGCCGCGTGTTCGCCCACGAAAAAAAGCGTTGGAATGATGACGAGGTATCCGAGCGTCGCGCCGCCCATCATGATCGCGCTGGTGCGCATGCCGATGATGTAGCCAACACCCAGAAGCTCCGACGCCATGTCGGCGGAGAAGACCGCCGCCCTGTTGATGACATGGATCGGCGCTGCCACCGTTTCCTTTAGCGCGTTGACGCCGATGGTGAGGAATTTGTGGGCGAAGGCCAGGCCGAATCCAACAAAGACGGTCGCGCCGGTGGTCCCGCCTTTTTCACCGGAGATCAGCACCTGCGCGGCAGCGACGCCTTCGGGATAGAGCAGCGTGCCCGCCTGTCCCGGGCGGCCGTGCATCTTGACGATGAACGCACGCCGCAACGGGATCATCGCCAGGATGCCGAGGATGCCGCCCAGGATCGAGACGATCATCACGCGAGGCAAATCCATGTCGAAACCAAGCATCAAAAGCGCCGGCATGGTGACGCCAACGCCGAAGGCAATCGATTCGCCAGCGGAACCCGAAGTCTGAACAATGTTGTTTTCCAGAATGGTGGCACGTCGAAAACCAAAAGCCGCCGAAAGCGCGCGAAATAATGTGATCGCCAACACGGCCACCGGAATCGACGCCGACACGGTCATGCCAACCTTCAAAACGAGATAGAGCGACGAGGCGGCGAAGATCAGACCAAGCGATGTGCCCAATAACACCGCCGACCACGTGAACTCCGGCATCGTCACGTTGTCCGGAACGTACGGCTGATGCGACGCGGGGGCGGTTTCGTTTTCGGTGGCCATGCGATCTTACTCCGCGCGCGGGGCAAGCCCCGCGGCTAAATGAACAGACGGTCGTTCATTAGCATGATGGTTCGGACAGGACAAGGCAAGGGTCGAGGGGAAAATTGCGGATTTGTGTGGCCGGCCACTTTTCGCAATTCAACGTGCGCCGGCATACGAATTGACTGGGGGCGCCGGTTCGGAGAACGGGGGAGCGACCGGTGGGCCATTCACTGCCTTCGTCTCGTTCGGCTTGCGGTTTGCGAAAAGCGGATCAGCGGGCAGGCCGCGACTGGCGAACATGCCTGTGCAGCCGGCCATCGCCAGCAACACCAGGCAACATCCGTATTGGGTGATTCGTCTACACATCGCACGTTCCATTTAACCGCGGAGCTCGCTCCGCGCGGGACCTCGCGCGGGATAGGGCCAAAGGTTAGATCGAACAGGCATATCGCGGAACCGCACGGCGAATCGGCGCAAGCGCGAACGCAGTCGTCAACCTGGGAAAGGCCTGCCCATCAGGCAAACGCGCGACCCTGGGGGCTTTTAGCCCGCGTGTTCCAGGCCCGTGAGCGTTCCTGTGCTGGAGCCAAAGCGATCGGCGTTGATGCCCGTGCGGCGCAACATGCTGACGTAAAGATTGGAAAGCGGCGGCGCGTTGTTGCCCGTGAAAGCCAGGTGCTGCCCATGCCGAAACCCGCCACCCGCCAAAATGACCGGGAGATTCCGCGTCGAATGGCTGCTGGCATTGCCCAGATTGCTGCTGAAGAACACGGACGTGTGATCGAGCAACGTGGCCCCGTGCTCGCGGGTGTCCTTGAGCTTGCGCAGGAAGCCGGCGAAGGCGCGCATTCCTTCGAGCTCAACCGTGCGAAGCTGGGCGATTTTGGTCGGGTCCTGCCCATGATGCGACAGGTCGTGATGCCCAAGACTCACCCCGGCAATCGGCGGCACCGCACTGGTGCCGAGCAACAGAAGGGTGAATAGCCGGCTGGAATCGGTTTGCAGCGCCAGATGGATGAGATCGTACATCAGCCGGGCCTTGCCGACGAAATCGGCGCCGTTGCGAATGTCCTGCGGGATCGGCACGTTGACGCGCGGTCTGGGTCGGCGCGACCATGCCTCGGAACGGGCCAGACCGCGCTCCAGCTCGCGCACGCTGTTGAAGTATTCGTCGAGCTTGTCGCGATCCCCCGTGCCGAGCTTCGGTTGCAGCCGCCGGGCCTGATCGCCGACCGCGTCGAGGATGCTGCGTCCATCACGCAATCGGCGCACCTGGGTCTCCACCTCGTCCGGTCGTCCTTCGAGGAATAGCCGGCGGAAAACGCCCGAAGGCCAGGAGTCCGACGGGACGATGGCGCCTGACTGGGTCCACGACAGGCTGAACCCCTCACACGAAAGCGCCAGCGCCGGGAAGCGCGTCTCGCCACCGATATGCCGGGCCGCGAACTGATCGAGCGAGATGCTGTTGCGAAACCCTGCCCGCCGCTCCGGATGCGGCGCCGCGGTGAGGAAACTGAAGATCGAATCGTGGCTCGACCCGACCTGCGGATGCGCCAGGCCGGACATGACCGTGAAGTCATTGCGGAAGGCCCGCAGCACTTCGAGGTACGGCGTGAGCGTGTAGTCGCGCCCGGCCGCCTGGGGAAAAAAGTAAGCCGGGTGCAAACTGAGCGGCGTGCAGATGCACACCATGCGCCGCGGCGGCGCGGCGGCATTTTGCGCCGGCGCGAACGCATCGAGCATCGGCAGGCCCAGGGATACGCCTGCGGCGCGAAGGAAGGTGCGGCGCGTTAGCTTCATGGCAGGTAACCTCGTTGTGAGCCGATGGATTCCCGGGTAGCGACGGTTCGTGGAAGCACCGAAGGCGACGTTCTTGCAAGGCGTCGTCAACGCTGCCGCGGCGACGTGGCACTACGGGCGCTTGAATAACGTGTCCTCAAAGAATTCTATGGTCTTTTTCTGACGGAAGTAGTTGTTGTGGTGGACCGTATCGCTGGTTCCGAAATCGCAGATGCGTTTCAGGGCGGGCGCGTCCGGGATGTCGTCGCCTGGCCGGGGCCCGATTTGCGTCATGGAGTCGACGTCAACAATGAGGTCGTTTGGCTTTTCGAATATCTGATCCATGAAGAGGTTCTTGACGCGATCGCCGATGTTGTAGAAGTAACGCCAGAAACGCCAGCCTTCGCTCTTGGGGTGAAAGTTGCTGCGGACCGCGAAGTAATCGGGCGCCGGCATGCGCGGGAAGTCGCGCAGCCGCGCCAGCTCGGGATTGTTGCCCACGCGCGACATGCCGCTCACCCCGGCGACCATGTTGATGCCGGCGTCAATGATCGGCGTCTTGGCGATGGCCTTGGTGATCGACGAAACGATCTTGAAAATGGCGCCTGCGACCACCAGGAACGGGGCGGCAAACGGCACGGCGGCGCCGGCGTAGTCCAACGCCGTGCCAAAATACGAACCCAGCGTCGCCAACAGATCCATCACCGCGCGAAGCCGCGCTGGCGACGCCAGGCTCGTGCCCGCCAGCGGGGATCCCAGAAAGATCACGCGCGGCCTGCGCGCCTGGTTGCGCGGTCCACCCAGGCCTTCCAGCCACCAGCGCGTCACCAGACCTCCCCGGCTGTGGCAGATTACATCCACCGCGGCATTCGTCGGGCCCAGCTGCCGATGCAAATCCATGGCATTCAGCACCGGGCTGATTGCCACGGTCGGGTGGTCAAACGTCAGAATTTGCTTGTAGGTCTTGGGAAGCTGCTTGAGGAATGCGTCCCCCTTGTCGGGGGCCTTGCCCATTTCCTCAATCAGATGATTCGTGCTGCTGATGAACCCGTGGACGATCAGAAGGATGCGCCCGTCGTCGGCGACCTGGTTCACCGGAATGTGCCCCTGGCCATATTTCCACTCCCGCAGGCCATATTCCTGGCCGGGATTCATCCCGCGAATGGTTTCATCCGTGCTGTTGAGAAAGCCCTGCATCTTGTTGGGGGGGAGATCCTCGAACTTGAATTGCTCCAGGACTTTGCCCGATGGCGCGGTGCTACGGCTTCCGCGCCGTCCTTGCGCATAGGGCATCACCGCGCCGGGCGCAAAGCGAACGACCCCGTCCCCCTCATCGACCAGCGAAAACGTGGAAATCGGGTCGTCCGCGCGCCGGCGTGCGCGCCGACGCATGGCCGAGATCAACTCGCCATTTTCCTTTTCAACTTCCAGCACGTGATCGGTTGTGACCACTCCCTGGAGTTTGGTCATGCTGTCGCGAACGAAATCCTTGAGGTCGAGCGCGGGCGCGGGCATCAGAATTCTCCTGCCAGCGGAATCGGGGTGATCTTGAATTCACGAGCTGTCTTGATGTCGATCATCGCGTCGAATTCGAACTTGCTGCGCAGATTTTCCAGGCCGTGGTCCAGTGCCGTCTGAAAGCTCTCACGCTGCGTCAGGTCGATCGTCTCGAGCGGCACGAGTTCGCCCCGGGCTACCGCGTCGCGAATCAGGTAGTAAAATGGATCCTCGGCGAAACACCACTTCTTGAATTCCTTTTCCTTGGGGTTGCGACGATTCGGTGTGATTTTCGCGGCTTCGGCGACAAATTGCTTTTGCAAGGTCTCGGAGCGCCAGTACCCGGGGAAGGCGTGATTTTTCAGCAGGAAGACGACCGGAAAAACGTCGATCCATTCCAGGCAGCTTGCCAGCAGGATCGCCAGGTCAATGCAGGTCCCTCGGCAGCCCTCGATGACTTCGGTGGGCCGGCGAATCCGTTGCGAGTCGCGGCGGTATTCCGGCGGGGGGTTGATGTAAAAAAGCTGGTAATCGAAGAGCAGCGCCGCCCAGATTGCCCGTACCTGCAAATCGACGCCATTACAGTCGAGGTTGTCCAGGGTGTCAACGACGGCAGACGTTTCCGTCGGCGTTCCCGAGGCAACTTCCGCCGCGGCGGGGGCGGCATCGTCAACGCCCACAGCCTGGGCGGCGTTGGGTGCTTCGTCAGGGGCAACCCGGACAATGCTTTGATACCCGTCAAAACCAGCGGAAAAGTCGTCGCTCAGCGCCATCAGGTATTTTTGCGCCTGCTCGATAATCTTGGCAATGACGGGATCACGCGGCTGAAGGAAGGAAGGCAGAAGCTGCCAGTAGTCCGGAGTGTCGCGCCATTGATCGACTGGCAACAACGTTACGAAGTAGGTTTGCTCCCATAGAAACGCCTGACCCACCGACGGCGCAATCTGCACCTGCATGGTGGAACGAACCGGCTCTCGCAGCGACCGGAGCATGCGCGACGCAAGCGGCAGGCGGATGACCAGGGCCTCGGTCTCCTTGCCGTGCTCGTCGTAAAAATGAATGGTCTCTTCGTCTTTCTTGAGCGGGACGGTCGCCTTGAACGGCATCGATATCTCGCCCTGAAACAGCTCGACCGTGATGCGGACGCTGCCTTCCTCGGAGGTCTTCTTGTAAATGGAAAAACGTTCGAACAGGGGGCGATTATTGTGTAAAAGGGAATAATTCAATTCGAGTTCTGGATTCACGGAGGGCAAAACGTCGCTCAACGGAGTGGGCGCGACGGCCTGGGCCGTCATCTCGCCGCTGACAAAATTGGGCGTGGTTCTGCTCATTCTTTCACCTTCAGTAGCGTTGTTTTCGACCACAGGACGATACCCGTTCCCGTCATCGCGGGGCGCGGCAGGGAACTCACCGTCCAGGCAAATGCCGGTAAAATGTCCCACTTTGCGACCGCGCACGCGCGATAGAAGCGGGAGAAAAACGTGTCACACAGGGAATCGTCAAAGGTATCCTGAAAGCCGATGGCGGCACTGGCGCCATGGGCCACCGCGAGCGCGGCCAGGCTTCCCGCTGAATGATACAGATTCATCGTCACCAGCAGGGGCTTCGCCTCGCGCAGGGTCAAGGTTTCGCCCAGGGCCTGGGAATCGAGAAAATCAAGTTGCATCTTGTCATTGAGAACGATCACGCCATCGGCCGGCGCGGACTCCTTGGCATAATTCTTCACGAGATCGGAATCGCGTTCCCATCCCTTCCAGCGCAGGAGTGACACGCCTTGATGGCGATCCAGGCCGGTCAGGTGAATCACATCCCAATCCGCTTCCTTGATGAGGCTTTCCAGCTGCCGGCGGGTGGGGTTGTAGAAATCCTTGCCTTTGACTCCTTCCAACGCATGGTGAAGCAGGTCGCGCTCCGCGCTAAAGCCGTAGAATTGGTCGAATGGTTTGGGCGCAGTCTCGATGAAGGCAAACGTCTTGGGCGGTTTGATTTCGTATGGCGCGGTATGCTCCGTGACCTGCAGGTGGCGAACCACGGATATTGGCCTGTCGCCGCGCGCGGGCTTCGTTGCGGTGACCAGCACGTATTCCCACGGGAAACAGCGTGCGAGCCGGCTCGTCTCTTCCGACCCGAACGGAATGGCGACTTCCAGGTAATCCCCCGCGGACAGTTCGCGCAAGGCCTCGTCGTTGACGCCCAGGTTGTGCATCAATTCGGTGCAATCACGCAACATCGTCTCGGCGTCGATGCCGGCGTCGGCCCAGAAACGCCGATTGCCCACCAGCTTGCACCATTTATCGACGCGCTCGTAGGTAATAATGCGTAGGTCGATCGAGGCCGTCACAGCGGTCTTGTCTCCGCGCAGCGTGATCGGCGCGCTCGGCGCCATCACCGGCATCGGCTCGCGCGCCACCGGCTCCGGGCCAGGCGCAATCGGCTGAACCGGCGACTTCGCCGCCATCGGCGGCGCCGCCGAGCCAAATCGAGGGTAGCTTTGTGGTCCCATATCGTTCCTTCGTTATGACGTTTGGGTTAGCCTCACTGGGATGAACCTAGGTTCATTATCCCTGCGCCCACGACGGTTGGCAAGTCCGACCCATCGCCACGAGTGCGCCGCTCAACGCACGCCGCTATCCTGCCTCGTTTTCAGAAATTCATCCCCCACGTTCCACGTCGGCAACGTCTTCGCATTGGCGGCTTCTCGGCCAACCTCCAGGGCGAAACGCATCACCACGGGAAAGCCGGAAAGATCCCAGTCGGCGCGGAACTCGTCCGCGGGCGTGTGGTAAACCTTGGCGATGTAATGGGCCATCGCCTTGGCCGCGTAGTCGGCCGGTTTGCCTTGAATCTTTTCGCCAGCGTGAACGGAGAACGCGGGCACGCCGCCGCGCGCGAGCGCGAAATGATCGGAGCGATAGTAGAAGCCGAGGTGAGCGTACTTGTCCGGCTCGATGGCGAGCTTGTGTCGGCCTGCGACGTTCTTGACCATCGGCCAGGCGGTGGTTCGTTCCGCGCCGCTGACGACGACCGATTGCGGGACGCCCAGCGGCAGGATCGTGTCAAAATTGAGGTTGAGCGCCGTCTTGCCCAGCGGGATCACCGGATGAGCCGCGTAGTAGGTGGCCCCCAAAAGGCCGCTTTCCTCGGCCGTGGTGGCAAGGAAAATGGCTGAGCGCTTGGGGCGCGGTTTCTGGGCGGCCCAAATGCGGGCCATTTCGAGCAGGACCGCGGTGCCGGTGGCGTTGTCAAGCGCGCCGTTGTGAATGGTGTCCGTCCCGACCGACGCCTTGCCAATGCCCAGATGGTCCCAGTGCGCGGTGAAAATGACGGCCTCCGCGTTGAGCTTCGGGTCGCTGCCTTCGACCAGGCCGATGACATTGCGCGTAATGGTTCTTTTCGTAGTCGTTGGGATATGCCCCTTCAGGCGTACGCCCAGCGGAATCGCCCTGAATCCCTTGGTGTCCGCCTTTTTTAAAGCCTGGGCCACGGTCAGGCCGGCATGGGCGAGCAGTTTTTCACCGGCGCCAATGGAAAGCCAGCCGGCGAATGCCAGGGCGTGCTTGCCTTCTTCCCGTTGAATCTGCGCCCCCTTGAGCTTGCGCACCACGGAATAGGGATAGCCAGCCGTCTCGTTCGTGTGGATGATCAGCACGGCCTTCGCTCCGCGGCGCGTCGCCTCCTCATATTTGTAAGTCCAGCGGCCGTAGTAGGTCAGCGCCTTGCCTGCGAAAAACTTGGGATCGTCCGACGGCGGCTCGTTCGTGAAAACGACGACAACTTTTCCCTTCACGTCGACGTTTTTATAATCCTCCCAGCCAAACTCTGGGGCACTGATGCCGTGGCCCAGGAAGATGGCCTCGGCGTCGAAATCCTCCGTCACCTGGGATTGAGACACGCCGACGAATTCGTCCTCGATCTTGAATGGCGTCGCTGTTTTTCCCTTGACGATCGCCAGGGTCGCCTTTGGCTCGGTGGTGACCATCACAAGCGGCACGGCCTGGAAAAAGGATTTGCGATCGCCGACGGGCTTCAGCCCGGCCTTCGCGAATGCGCGTGCGATGTGTTCAATCGCCAGATCCTCGCCGCGCGTGCCGATGCCTCGGCCTTGCAGCTCATCGCTGGAGAGGTACTTGATATCGCTGCGAATGCGCTCGATCGAAATCGCCGGCGCCCCACCTTGAGGTGGATTTGACTGGGTACTCTGGGTCCAGATTACCAAAGCGATGACCAAACCGATCCAATGCCGAGGTTTCATGGGGTGTCCCTGTTCGCTTACGGTTCCGCGCGCGTGGGGCCATGCGATCGCCAGGCCGGAAGCGGCAAAATGTATTTTGGGTGGTTGACTTCACAACCTCCCCAATTTACGCTGAGGGAAACCAACCTTCAAGGGATTCCGTCACCATGAAATCGCTGCGCGTCGCAACCTGCCAGTTCTCGGTCGAAGGCGACATCGCCCACAATCGCCGCTGGATTCTAAAGCAGATCGAGAAAGCCGCGGCAGAAGGAGCCGACGTCGTTCATTTCTCGGAATGCGCCCTATCCGGGTACGCGGGGGTTGACATTCCCAACATCGCCGCGCTCGACTGGGACGCCCTGACCGACGCCACCCGCGCCATTCAGGACGCCGCCAAAGCAAACAAGCTCTGGGTGCTGCTGGGTTCAAGCCATCGTCTTTCCGGCGGGCACAAACCGCACAACAGTGTTTACGTCATCGACCCGCGCGGCAACATCGTCGATCGCTATGACAAGCGTTTTTGCACCGGCACGAACGGAAAGCGTCCCACGCTCGATCTGGTTCACTACACGCCCGGCGATCGCGCTGTCACGTTCCGCGTCAAGGGGGTCACGTGTGGCGTTTTGATTTGCTACGACTACCGTTTTCCCGAACTTACTCGGGAGTATCGAAAACTTGGCGTGGATATTTTGTTTCAATCGTTTCACAATGCGCGCACCAGTGTGGTGGCCGACCCGAAGTACAACATCTGGAAAACGATTGTGCCCGCGACAATGGCTTGCCGGGCGGCGGAGAATCATTTCTGGATCAGCGCCAATAACAGCACGGCGAAACCGTCGCGCTGGCCGAGTTTCGCGGTGCGTCCGGATGGCCAGATCGTGGGCCGACTGAAGCTTCACAAACCTGGCGTGCTGGTCACCGACATGACGCTCGATCCCGCCCACTTTGACGCACCAGGCCCGTGGCGCGACGCTGCACTGAAAGGCCAACTGCACAGTGGCGACCTGGTCACGGACCCGCGTTCGTCCGATGTGACGTGTCTTTAACCCGGTCCGCGATGGGAGAAGTCGGGAAGGACTTCTCGATATCGCATTCTCAAGGCGTAACCGTTTGTTTTCGCCGCCCCGCGCCGACTTGCCCATGCACCGCCTCGACGATCATTGCCTCCACGCGAGGCCCCCACGCGCAGGGCTGCCCGTAGTAGATCATTGAGGAATCTCCCTCGTATCCGCCTTCCTTGAGGACTTTCAGCGAGGGAATGTACGCCATCACGTCGTTGGCATAGCCCGTGACCCAGACTTTGCCGAGTTCTTTTTTCAGGCGGACCGAGTAATCGACGACGACCTCGCCGCCCAGGGCGATCCAGGTCAAGTCATTGCCAAGCTGCCAGGTCTGGACCGGATAAGGGTAGGTTTTTTTGAGCGCGCCGGCCTTTTCGAAGTCAGCCAGCAGCATCTTCGCGCGTGCGGCGATGTAGTGGTTTTTGCTCATCGTGTCTTGCACTACTTTTTCGCGCGTCGGCAAGACGCCGAAGGGCAAGTCAATGCGCGCGTAGGTGGTTTTAAGTAATGGCTTGATTGGCGTCATCGGGGCTTTGACGACCTGATCCACCGCCTCGGCCAGTTGTTTGCCGTACCCCTCCGCCAGGGCCACGCTGCGGCGCGGCAGGGGGGTTTGATCGGCGCCGCAACCCGCGTGGAAGAGGGCGGTCGCCCCAGGGTAGCGTTTCTCCAGCTCCGCCTGGGCGAAGCCGGGGTAGTCGCCGCACCATTGATAAAAGCTCAGCACCGTCGCATGGCAAGCGTACCCGAACGCGATAGCGCGGACCTTGCCGTCCGGCGCCCGCACGCACAACACCGGCACCTCGTGATCGACCGGCCCGTTTAGCTTGCCCAGCGCGCGCATCTTGGGAACCTCGGTTTCCTTATTCGTACGGCGATTGGTCGCAAACGTGGTGTAGCCGTTTTTCCACGTGATCTGGGCTGGTTGCAAGTCCTTCACGGCGACTCCGACGACCTGGACGACCTTGGCGTGCAGGTCGTCCGCGTACGCAAAGACCTTCTTCAGCTCCATGGCGTCGAGGTTGTACATGGCGAGCAGGTTGCGCCCGACGACTGGGCCGCAGTGGGTGTGCGACACGGAAAGCATGACCTGATCGCGTTCGAAGCCGTGGTGCTTCTTCAGGTCGGCGGCGATTTCGTCGGCAAGCACGCGATCGATGCCGACCAGGTCAAGGCTGACCAGCACGCAGCGTTTGCCCGCCGCGTCTTCGAGAACCAGCGCCTTGGCCCAGAGGTCGTGGACTTTGCCTTGTGCAGGCTTGTCACGCGATGCATAGCCCGACATCCACATCGGCTCTGCCGGCGTGATGGCGGTTTTCGCGACGCCGACACGCCACGGTCTCGCCTCCTGGGCCGAGACCGAACCGATGGTGACGATGAGGGCGATGGTTAACAGCATTTGACGAAACATGAAGAACTCCTTTCGGTTCCAGGCCTGTCTCGCTGGGGAGGGCGTACGAGGCGGAGCCTCGCGACGCGTTGCGTCCCAGGCAGAGCCTGGGCCGCAGGGGGGGAACTCAGCGAGTTGCCATCAAATAGGAAATCAGATCCGCCATTTCCTGCTGGTTGATCATTTTCTCCAGGCCTTCGGGCATGAATGACATGCCGGTCGAGCGCAGTTCGTCGATGTTGACGCGCAGGATCGTCTCGTTGACGCCATCGGGCCGGCGGATGGTAATGGTGGTCGCGGTCTCGGCCAGGATCATGCCGGTGAGCGTGCGGCCCGCGTCGGTCTGAACATAGTAGGTGACGAACTTGGGCAACACTTCGCGATTGGGATCGAGGACATTGAGCAAAATGAACTCCGGCCCACGATCCTTGATCGCGCCAAGTTCGGCACCGATCTGTTCGCCCACGCCGTCGATGCGATGGCAGACGGCGCAGTTCTTCTTGAAGATTTCCTTGCCATTCGCGGCAATTCCCTTCAGGTCGAGCGATTTTTGATACGCACCGAGCACGTCCTTGCGTTTGGATAGGCCGATCCCTTTGAATAGTTTCTCGGCGCGGGTGCGAATCTTGGCGTCGGCGAACACTTGCAGCAGCTTGATGCGGGCGGGATCGATCTCACTCGTCTTTATCTTGCCTTTTTCGACAGCATCAAGGAATGCGTGAAGCGTTTTGGGCCGCCCGAACAGGGTCTCCGCTGCCGTGGCGCGCACCTGCGGACTGAGCCCAGGCCAGGCGTCAATGACGACGCCGGCAGCGCCGGCATCATCGAATCGAGAAAGCGTTTCCAGGGCAGCCTTCTGTACCGCCTCGGGCTGGCGAAACTTGAGAAAGTCCACTAGAGGCGCACGTGCCTCGGCAAAATCGGCCAGCGCCAGCGTGCGGACTGCTGATACCCGCGCGGACACGGCCTGTTTTTCATCGCGCGACGTCTTCAGCGCCTCGGCAACGAGTTGCTTGAACAAAACCGCCGACTGCCCCGCGGTCTTAATGCGATCGCGAGACTTGGCGGGCAGCTTGCTCATCAGAGCTGACATCAACTCGCGACCGAGAGCGGGTTGCTCGGTCGAAAGAAGATCCGTGGTCTTGAGAAGGTCGGCCAGTTCATTCGCCTGATTGGCGGCGCCGATCTGCATCGCCAGAGTATTCAAAATCTGTTTGCCAACAGCCCCCTGTCGCCAAACCTTGTCGCTGGCGAAATGACGCACCAGCACACCGCGTCGGCCGTGAGCGGACGCCAAGATGGCGAAGCGAGTCCAAGAGTTTCCGCCGTCCTTTTGGGCGAGCTGGACCAAGGACCGCGTCGCATCCTCGCCGTCAAAACGACCCAGCGTGAATGCGAGTTGAAAACGCACCCGCGAATCCGGATCCTCGCTCATTTTTTGCACGGCAGCGCGAATGGCGAATTCCGTCGAGAACCGCTCCGCCAGACGCAAGGCGTGTTCGCGAACTCTCGGCTCCTTGTCCTCAAATGCCGATACGACATGCCGCGAGGCAAGGGAACCCAATCCATCCAGAGCATACAAGGCATGAACGCGGCCCAGTGGCGATTTCGATTCCTTTGCCAGTCTTTCGAGCGGGCCAACGGCGCTGGTATCTTGCCGTTGATAAATCAGCCTCGCTGCCGTGTCGCGATGCCAGCCGTTGGGATGGGCGAGCAGCTTCACCAGCTCGCCTGTCGTCGCTTTGCTCAGGCGTGGCACGGCGCGGCGCTTTTGGCCATCGGGCACGATGCGGTAAATGCGGCCGTGATTGACGCCGGAGTCGATGTGCAGGTGTTTAAGAATGACCGGCGGGATCGATTCGATGGTTTCGATGATCTCGCGATAGTGGTCGATGACATAGAGCGTGCCATCGGGCGCGTTGGCGAATTGGGCGGGGCGGAACCAGTTGTCGGTCGAGGCCAGGAACTCGATGCCGTCCTCAAAACGCCTGGCGCTCGCGGTTAGGCCAGCTTCGACAAGGCGCGAATGGTAGACCAGGTTGTTGGAAACTTCGCCGACAAACAACGTGCCGCGGTATTCGGGTGGAAACGCGTCGCCGCGATAGACAGTAATCCCGGTCGTGCCCGTGAAATGGCCGGAAACCTCGCCGGTCTCGATCGGTCCGGGCACAACCTTTTTGAGTCGCAAACGGGTGCGCACCGTGCGCCACGGCTCGTTCGGGCTGATGCGTTTCAGATACTTGGCCTGAACCGGACCGTAAAGATTGATGAGCGGCGTCGGCGCTTGCACGTAGGGATTCTTGAGCAGGTAGCGGCCGTCGTACATCAGCATTTGGCCGGGATTGGAGTTGCTGCACGTGAACATGCGACCCCAGTCGTCCATCGACATGCCGTGCTGGGCGCTGCCCGAGATGAGCTCAACGCGAAGCGAGCGCGGGTCAAATAGAAAGGTCTGGCCGCGGACGTTGAAGACTTTCGCGTCCTTCGCGCCGGGCCGCTTGACATTGCCGCCCGCGGCACTCGTCGAAAGATGGAAGCGATTGTCCAAACCCCAGCGGATCGAGTTCAACATGCCCTCGCCCGCCTTGTCCCGGGAAAATCCCGTATAGATGATTTTCTTGACATCGGCCTTGCCGGCCCCCTTCGTGTCCTTCAGGTAAAAAATGTGTGGCACCGCGCCCACGAAAACGCCGCCGTCCCAACATGCGAGCGCGACCGGCGAGTCGAGCTCGGCCAGCGTCGAGACCTTGTCGTAGATGCCATCGCCATCGGTGTCTTCCAAAACCTTGATGGCGCCGCGCTCGTTGAATTTCGGATTGCCGTGCTGATTGTATTCCGGGAACTCGGCGACATACATTCGGCCGTCCTCATCGAAATCGACGGCGACCGGCGAGCGGATCATCGGCTCCGAGGCAACCAGTTGCAGCTTGAAGCCCGGCGCAAGCTTGAAGGTCTTGAGCGTGTCCTTCGGCGGCGTCGGCGGAATCCGCGGCAGCTCGGCGGCGTAGTCCTTGTCCTTGCTGTCCTTCGGCCCCTTGCTCAGTTCGATTGGGAACACGAGTCCCTGAAAAACAAGTAACAAAACGAGGACGCCGTATCCAAACCGCATAAACCACCTCGCGCGAGCCTTGGCTTGAGCAAACCCACATCATGGATTTCAAAGGTCTATTTTTCTCAGTCCACTTCGACGTTGTCAAGTAGTATCTCAAAAACCCGTCGCAGGTTCGGTGAAGTCAATTCGATATTCATGCGCAATCAAAATGATGACGAATGCCGACGCAACAAAAGGGGGCCAGTCGCATTACATGTTTCGTAACAACTTGATGTTGTTCATCCTATGGCATTTGATTCGATGTCGCTCGATCTACGGCATGAAGGGTGCTTTGCCAAGTCACGGCGGTAATGGATTCGTTGGCTTCACGAGGATGTCATCATGCTCTGCTTCTCCGGAACACTCGCGCCTCTGGATTTCATCGGCATCGATAACAGGCGAACCGTCAATCGCCAGCGTTCTGCCTTTGCTGGCGCCGCGGAGCTTTTGACGCGTACCATCAACATGCGCGACGCCTACACCGCCGGGCACAACGCGCGGGTCACGGCCTACGCCTGCCTTCTTGCTCAACACCTTGACCTCTCCGACACGGACCGCGAACTCATTCGCGTTGGCACGCCCTTGCATGACATCGGCAAGGTCGGGATCGACGACTCGATCCTGCGCAAACCGAGTCCGTTGACTGCCGCCGAATTCGAGATCATGAAGTCGCATACCACCAAGGGCGCCGCCATTCTGGAGCCAATCGGTGAATTGACCGACCTGGTCGCCATCGTCCGGTCGCACCACGAACGGTGGGACGGCTTCGGCTATCCGGATCGCACCGTCGGCGACGAGACGCCCCTGCTTGCGCGCGTTGTCGCCGTGGCGGACACGTTTGACGCGATGACCTCGGATCGGCCCTATCGAAAGGGGCTGGACGCCGAAGTCGCGTTTGCCGAAATCGAAAAACAGAGCGGCCGACAGTTCGATCCGGAAATCGCGTTTGCGTTCCTGTCAATCAAGCAGCGTATCGTTCGGGAGATGTGGTCTGCCCGAGATTAGGATCCGGGATCGAAACCCAAGGTCGGCTGTCCTTGGGCCTTGTTCAGCGTTTCGTCAAGGTAGGTCTGCAACAGAATCTGGGCGGCCACGCGATCGCGCCGGGCCTTGCGTTTCTTTTTCGTCAAACCGATGTCATCGAGGAGGACGTCGGCCTGAAACGACGTGAAGCGCTCATCGTAGAAGACGCACGGGACGCCGGTCGCTTCGTGAACCCAGGCCCCGAAGACGCGAGCGGCTTTGGCCTGGGCGCCTTCCGAGCCGTCCTCGTGAATCGGCAGACCGATGACGATCAAGGCGACCTCCTCCTCCGCGATGATCGTCTTGAGGAATGCCGCGTCCTGATGCGGGTCGCGCTGGGTGTACGTGGTAAGCGGAGACGCGAGGCGATGCTCGGTGTCGCTGATCGCCAGCCCCAGACGCACCGAGCCGGGGTCGATTGCCAAAATCCGGGAGCGCGGCCTCACAGGTACTTCTCCTGAGCGCGAACCTTGAGCTCTTCCACGATCTTCTTGATGTTGGCTTCCTCGTTGCGGTGCGCGATCAAGATGGCGTCGCCGTTCTGGATGATGATGAGATCGCTAACGCCAAGCGTCGCAACGAGTTTGTCCGGGTCCGCGGCAATGACGCAATGATGGGTGTCGATGCCCAGGTGGTTCGCGAGGACCGTATTGTCATGCGCATCCTGCGGCTGTCGGCGCTCCAAAGCAAGCCAGCTGCCGACGTCGTCCCACTGAAAGGGCGCTTGCACCATCAAAACGTCGGCCGCCTTTTCCATGACGGCGTAATCGATGCTGATCCGGTCGAGCCGGGAATACTCGGCGGTCAAGATATCGTCCTGTCCTGCTGTGCCCCAGGCCCCGGCGATACGCTGCACGGCGTCGGCCAGGGCGGGTTGACCGGCCTGGAGGTGGCGCAGAATGGTCGCGGCACGCCATACGAATATTCCGCTATTCCAAAAGTGTTTCCCGGATGCGATGTATTGCTCCGCCAGCTCGATGTGCGGCTTCTCGCGGAAGGACGCCACGCGATGAACGGGCACGCCCTGACGCTGCGCCAGCTCGGCGCCTCGCTCGATGTATCCGTACCCGGTCGCGGCGAAGGTCGGCCGGACACCAAAGGTGACCAGGGCGTCAGGATGATCCTCGGCCATTTGCTGAGCGACCTGGACCGCCCGGCGAAATTCCTGGGCGGGTTCGATGACATGGTCAGCAGGCATGACGAGCATGATCGCCTCGGGATCGTCACGCAACATCAACGCGGCGCCCAGGCCGATGCACGCCGCCGTATCGCGGCCGCAGGGCTCGCCGACAATGCGCTCGGCAGGCAAGGTCGGAAGCTGGCGTGCTGTCTCGGCGCAATAGCTCGCGCCGGTGATGATCCAGGTAGACGATGGCGGCACCACGGCCTCGATGCGCTCCAGCGCTTGCTGCAACAGCGTGCGGTCACCGACCAGCGTCAGAAACTGCTTCGGCTTCGACTGCCGGCTGCGAGGCCAAAACCGCGTTCCACCACCGCCGGCCATGATGAGTGCGTGCAACATGAGTGCAAATTCCCAAAAGAAAATACGAGAATCTTCGTGATGTTCGCACCCTAGTCCTTCGGCTCGCGCAAATACGTGTGTTTGGTTATTGGCGGTATCGTGCGATTGTTGTCCAGGGTGAACAACGGACTTATTTCGACCTTGATGCCGGCGGGAACCTCGACACCGAGTTGGCCCAGCAAACGGGCTGCGTCGGCACACATCATTGCCCGGGCGGTTTGCGGTGAATCGACCCCCTCCTTGTTCTTGACCGGGGCGAATTCCGCGGCGCGGTCCGTGGCGTGGATTGTCCAGCGCTCCGCCTGAGGCAAAATATCGAAGATGAATCGTTCAAACTTGAGAGCGTTCTCCGCGTCCGGCTTGATGACCTGGCCGGTTTCGTTGACGTACGGAACGATTTTGCGCGCAAGGTGCCAGGGCAAGCGCTCCGCTTCGCCAGCAATCTTGCGGAGGAACTCGACATCGAGAAGGTGAATCGCGGGATTGCCAGCCCAGAACCTCAGGTTGCCTGCGTCGTCGGTTTCGTTCGCCCACCCTTCGGGCAGGTCGGAATACTCAATCATCGAGCAACGGCCATCGACCATAAGAAAGTTGCCGACCTTTTCCAGCGGACTTGTTTTCGGCAGCACCTTGGACGAAACTTCCGCCCGCGCTTCCACGTGGCGGCCGATGAACAAAAAATCAGCCAGGTTGACCAGGGGATTATCGACCTGGAAATAATAGATGGTATGGACACCTTGATCGGTAAGGCGATCCAACAAGCCGCTGCCAAGTAGCCCAGTGATCGTGCCGCCGTGCCCGTTGGGGCTGAGGCAAAGACGGCCGGGACCTTCCAGAAGCAGCCGGCCGGTCGTCAGATCGACGGCAGGCATCGTACCCTGGCAGAAGAACCACACATCCTGCGGCGGCAGGCGAAAGAAGTTTTTCCGCCTGAAGTACAGTCGCGTCTCGGCATCCGTCGCCGGGCTGGTCATCACCAGCAACGGCAGCCTGGCTCCGCATCGGCGACGTAGAGCCAATATTTTCTCGGCATGGATCTGAAACAGCGAGCGCTTGGACAAGGGACCGATGGGGAACATGCCCTTGGGGTGATCGAATCCCAATCGTGTCCCCTGACCACCGGCGACGACAAGATACGCGATTTCGCTGCGTTCAATGGCATCGTTCCCGATTTGCTCCTTAAACTCGCGGTGGGGTTCTTCAGCGGCCGGCCGCGGCAAGGGTTCGATGCGATGGCGTTCCGGTAGCGCGTCCTTGTGTTCACGTTTGCCGTGCAGGGCGCGTAGCTCGGCCAGATCGATGCGTGCCAGGTCGTTGAGCAACTGGGCGCGGTCGGCGTCGTTCAGGCGTTCGAGTTCTTGCAAAAGGTGCGCCTGGTCGTGGGTCAGTAGTTTTTCGCGGAGATCGTCCGTAATCATGGTTTTCTCCGAGTGCCTTGGGGCGTTGGGCGCGGCGCGAGCGCCAAGCCGCAAGCGGCTTAGAAGGGGAAACATAAACCGTCGTAGGCCAACTCCACGTTTTCAGGCAGCATTTTCGAAGTCGCCTCGTGGTCGATGTCGTGCGAAAGGTGCGTCAGGTACGCCTTTGCCGGTTGCAGGCGATCGATGACTTCGAGCGCTTCGTCCACGCAAAAATGGGCTGGGTGCGGTTTGAACCGCAGGGCGTCCAGGATCAGCGTCTCCACGCCTTCGAGCCGTTTCATGCTTTCGCGCGGGATCTTGTTGACATCGGTGCAATAGGCCAGATCGCCGATGCGGTAGCCAAACACGCTGAAATGTGCATGCTCCAGCGGGATTGGGGTCACAAGTTCGTCCAGAACCATGAACGGGTCCTCCGTGATGTTATGGAACATGAGCTTGGGCAAGTAACCGGAGGTCAAGGTCTCGGCCTCCGGAGTGAAGGCGTAGGCGAATGACTGCCGAAGTTTGCGCTCGACCTCGGTGGTGCAATAAAGGGGAACTGGGCCGCCCAGGTGGCGCGGCATCGGCCGCAGGTCGTCCATGCCATACATGTGATCCGCGTGGGCGTGGGTATAAAGCACGGCGTTCACAAACTTCACCTTGGCCCGAAGAAGCTGCAAGCGCAGTTCGGGCGACGTATCGATCAGGATGTTGCCGTACGGCGTGCCGATCAGCACCGAGGACCGGCAGCGATGATTCCGCAAATCCGAGGAGGTACAAACGGAGCAGTCGCAGCCAAGCATTGGCACGCCGACGGAAGTGCCTGTTCCTAGGAAGGTGAAAGTTCGCACGTAGGTTGTCGTTCACTCGTTGAAAAACGGGAACGGCCGCCTCCGGAACGGCCGTGTTCACCATGCCATTGTAATCGATTTGGCGGACGATGCGATGGCAAGTTTTCGGGAAAAGGCGGAATGCAGATTGACAGGCCTGCGCCGCTCGCATAGCCTTTCCTTTTTGGCGAACGAAAGCACCGGACGTTCTCACGTGGAGTTTTCTTGCATGAGCGCTGACGCAATGATCGAGCGACCCTCCCAGTCGGCTTCGGAAAACCCCGTTTTGTTCTGGGGTTGTTTCCTCGCTCTGGTCACGACGGCGTTCGGGTTCATCGCCCGCATGTTCCTGATCGACACCTGGGCCAAGGAGTTCGACCTCGACCCCGCACGCTCCGGCGAACTAGCCGGCATCGGCATTTGGCCCTTTGCCGTGAGCATCATCGGCTTCAGCCTGCTCATCGACCGCATCGGCTACAAGGCGTCGATGATCATTGCATTTATCGGGCACATTACCTGGGCGATCATGGGGGTAAGCGCCTACTTCGTGTCGCAAGGCGGCGACAAGCATACCGGTTTTCAATTGCTCTACTGGGGCAGTCTCATCCTCGCACTGGGCAATGGCACCGTTGAAGCGTTCATCAATCCCGTGGTGGCCACCATGTTCAGCCGGGCCAAGACCAAATGGCTGAACATCCTGCACGCCGGGTGGCCTGGCGGGTTGGTCGTTGCCGGCATGGTCACCATCTTCATCGACCATGTCCCGTGGTGGATCAAGGTCGGCCTGATCGCGGCGCCTGCGGTCGGGTACTTCGTGATGTTGTTTCCGATGACTTTCCCCGTGCAGGAACGGGTCTCCTCCGGTGTTTCCTACAAGGACATGCTTTCGGAATTCGGCGTCCTCGGCGCGATGATCGTCGGTTTTCTTATCACGCTTCAATTGATCGAATTCTTCTCGTTTGGCGGCGCGTTGTCGATGACGGAGAAGGGGATTTTTATCGGCATTGGCATCGCGATCGTGGTCGCCTTTGGAATCTATACGCAATCGGCAGGGCGAATCTTGATGTTCGGCATGGTCCTCATCATGATGCCGCTGGCGACGACGGAAATCGGCACCGACGGCTGGATCACCGACATCATGAAGCCGATCGCCGAGGCTAACGGATTTCACTCAGGCTGGGTGTTGGTTTACACGTCGGTGATCATGATGGTGCTTCGCTTCTTCGCGGGGCCCATCGTTCACGCGCTGTCACCCTTGCCACTTCTGGCGGTCAGCGCCTTCCTGGCAATCATTGGGCTTTACACTCTATCGTTCTCCGCCGGCATGTTGATCTTCGTCGCGGCCACCCTTTATGGCATCGGCAAGACCTTCTTCTGGCCAACCATGCTGGGCGTCGTTTCCGAACAAACGCCAAAAGGGGGCGCGCTGACGCTCAACGCCATTTCCGGAATCGGCATGTTGGCGGTGGGCGTACTTGGTTTTCCTTACATCGGCACCTTGCAGGCGGACAAGTCGATTCAGGCGCTGGTCGCCAGTCAGGAAATCAAGACGGCCCTGCCCAACCTCGTCAAGGACGGCAAGCTGACAGTCGTCGAAGACAAGAACATCTATGAGATCATCAACTACAAGGCGCTTTCCAACGACAAGATCAAGGACCAAATCAACACGCTACCCATCGAACGGCGCGAGGGAGTTCAAAAAGCGATCGACAACGCGATCGACGAGAGCAAGCAAGGCGCTCTCGCCAACATGGTGATCTTTCCGGTCATCATGCTGATCGGCTATGGCATCTTGATTGGCTATTTCCAGATGCGCGGCGGCTACCAGCAGGTGCATCTCGACGAAACGCCTGCGCCTGCGCCCGAGCCCATGCCGGCAGCCCAGCGCGGAACCGACCATCCCCACGGCATCACGGAAAAGCCCGGCCCATCCAGTGGCATTCGCGAGTAAGCCAGCCTTCTTTCGCGTTTTCTGCGTGACGACGCAGCGCAAGCAAGTGTCGCACTTGCCTGCGCGGTGCGATCGAGGTGGTTGCCCTACCTGGGCAATGCTTAATACCCCTTCTCGCGCTCCAGCAATTCGTTGAAAAGGCGGCGCGTTTGCGACGTGTGCAACTCCAGTACCTGCAAAAAAATCTGCCCGGCACTTTGTTCTTCGGTGGGCTCACAACCCATGCGGCGGGCCAGCTTTTCCAGGTCGTCGGCCGACGCGGGCAATTCGTCCAGGGATCGATTGTGGTAGATTCGCAGCCGACTTTCCACGGTGCGCAGGAAGTCGAGGCACGCACGCAAGGTCGCGTGTTCCTCGGCGCTGATCAGGCCAGCATCTTTCAAGGCGTCCAGCGCGAGCCAGGTGTTGGGATGACGAACACCGGGGTGTTCCCGGCCGAATTTTAGGCGATACATTTGTACGACGAACTCGATATCGATGATGCCGCCGACGCCTCGCTTCAGGTCGCGTTTGCTGCCTGCCGCCTCCACTCGGCTGCGCATGGACATGATTTCGTCGGCGATCCCGCGATTCCATTCCAGATCGTAGATTTGATGATTGATGCTCTGCACGACCTGGTCGGCGAATTCGGGATCGCCGAAGACAACGCGGCCGCGGGTCAGGGCCTGGCGTTCCCAGAGCTGGGCGCCTCCCTCACCCGGGCTACTTTGGCCGATTGGGGAAGGGAGATGGTAGTAGCGTTCGAACTCGCTCAAGGGGAGCACCAGGCTGCCGGAGTTTCCGGTTGGGCGAAGTCGCATGTCAACCTGGTAAAGTCGGCCGCGCGGCCCCATGACGCTGGCGGTCCGGATAATCTGGCGGGCCAGTTCCGAGAAGAAATGGAAGTTGTCGGTTAATTCGAAGCGATCCCAGCGTGACGAACCAGGAGGCGGGACGGTTCGCCCATCTCCCTCGTAGATCAGGATTAGATCGAGATCGCTGTGGTAGCTCATCTCACGCCCCCCGAGCTTTCCCAGGCCCAGAAGAACGTATCGGCTCGCCTGCCCGGCGCGCGCCCCCTCGGCCAGGCTGGGCATGCCAAGCCGGCGCACCAGGCCCGGATATTGCAACTTGGTCAACTGCACCAGGATGACTTCCGCCACATCGCTCAGGGCTCGCGTGGTGGCAACGATGTCGTCCTTGCCAAGAATGTCACGCACGCCAATGCGCAAAAGCTCCTTGTCTTGAAAACTGTGCAAGATCGGATCGGGATCGTCCGCGTTGCGGCATAGACTGGTCAGCTCCTGACTCAATTCCTCGAACGAACGGGGCAGGTTCAGGACGAGGCTGTCCAGCAACTCGTCGATCATGCCCGGATTGTTGATCAGGATTTCCGAAAGAAACTGGCTCCACGCGCATAACTCAACGTAGAGCTTCAAGCTGGGCGCGTTGAAGCTGAACAGCTCCCAGAGGACCGCCTTACCGCCGAGCGAGGCCGAGACCTTTTCAAGGTTGACGAGGGCCAAATCCGGATCGGGCGTCTCGGCCACGACCTGCAGAAGGCTGGGCGCGATGTTCGCCAGGAATTGGCGACACCGGCGCGACTCCAGGAACGGAATCGTTTCGGTCGCAAGCTGGGCGAGGTTCTGGTAGGCCGCTTGCACGTTCCGGAATGGATATTTGCCGAGGACGGCCTGAATGCGTTCCGGTTCTGGATTGGGATCGAGAATGAGGTCGGTCTCGGGCGCCGCCTCGTCACTGGTGAACGATTGATGCAAGAGGTGATTGAGGATGTTGCGGTTTTGCGTGGTTTTTTCACGGTAATCACGCAAAAAAGCGATCAGCGGATCGACACGGCTCGCGTCGCCCTCCGGTTCGCGCGGCTGGGTGTATCCCATGCGCAAGGCAAGCTGCCGCAATTCCTCCGGTCGGTCGGGCAGGCGATGGGTCTGTTGATCGAACATGATTTGCAGGCGATGCTCGGTTTTTCGCAGGAAGCGGTAGCCGCTGTCGAGCGTGCGCGATTCGGCGTCGGTCAAGCAGCGCGCCTTTTCGAGGGCGCGAATCGCCTTGAGGGTATTCCGTTGGCGTATTTCGGGAAGATCGCCGCCGTTGGCAAGCTGGAGGAATTGAATGGTGAACTCGACATCGCGGATACCGCCGTGCCCGGTCTTGACCTCCGTGTCGCTTTCACCGTAGTCCCCAGACTTTTGCTCGATGCGGCGTTTGAGGGCCTTGATCTCGTTGATCTCCGCGAAGCTCAGGTATCGGCGATAGACAAACGGTTCGATGGCGCGCAGGAACTCCTCCCCCAGCGCGGCATCGCCGGCGACCGGGCGCACCTTGATGAGTGCCTGGCGTTCCCAGGTTCGGCCCAGGGTGTCGTAGTAGGAAAGTGTGCTGGCCAGCGAGCGTGCCAGCGGACCGCGATGTCCTTCCGGCCTCAAGCGCAGATCAACGCGATAGCCCAGGCCGCCGTCGGTGTGGAAACTCAGAAGGCGAACGACCTCCGTGCAAACCCGCGCGAAGAATTCGTCGTTGGAAAGAATGGTGACGCGTTGCCCGTGCGTTTGGCCCTCCTCGTCATAGAGGAACATGAGATCGATGTCGCTGGAGTAGTTCAGCTCCTTGCCGCCGAGTTTGCCAAAGCCAAGGATTGCGCAGCGGGCGGGCTCACCGGCCTGGGTCATCGCCGTGCCAAAGCGTCCGGACAGGTTTCGGAGGGCCGTTTCCAGCGCGACTTCCACCGAGGTGTCCGCAACGCGCGAGATGTCGCGCGTGATTTCTTCGAGCGGCCGATCGCGGATGATGTCGTTGACGCCGATCCGCAGCATATGTTTCTGCCGGAAGCGACGAAACGCTCGCAGAACGCTCGAATCTTCATAGGCCGACGTTACTTTGGCGCGGAGTTGCGCGAGCATTTCCGCCCGACTCGGGCTGCTGCGCAATGGCGTGCGGAGTACCGCAAGGAAATCCGGAGAGGAAACCAGCAGGTCGCTGAAGAATTGGCTCGTGCTAAAAAGCTGGAGCAGGGTTTCCAGCGTTCGCGCCCGGCTTTCCAGCAGTGCCCCGATCGCGTCCGGGCCCGCGCTGACGATGAATCGTTCAAGATTGTTCAACGCCATGTCCGGGTCAGCACAGCGCGGCAGTAAACGCCCGAGCGGATGGGACAACTGCGCCAGCCCGTCGATCCCCAATACGCCTGCCACGATGGTCAGGTTGCTGCGGCCACGCTCCGCGTCGCGCACTTCCCAATTCGCCAGCAGGGCTCGCGCCTGGTCGGTCGATTCCAGACAGTGGCGAATGTCTTCGGTGTGCATGAGGCGTTCTTGTCAATTGACGATCGGGAGTGCGATTCGGTCGTTCGGTTCGGCCGGCGCTTCTTGACACGTACTGGTCACGCGAATTTGCTCGCCGGTCACCACGCGGCCGTAAAGCGTGAACGATGTCGCATCGTCGATATCAACTTTTAGCGTCGCACCGGCCAGACGCGGGTTGCCGTCGAAAACGACGATGTGGTCGGTGCGGGTGCGGCCCGTGAGTTGGATGGGGCCGCTCGCCAAAGGCAAACGGCTAAACGCATTTTTGCTCGGGCCCTCAACCAGCACCTCGACGCGCTGGCCGATGGCCCGGCGGTGATCCTGCAAGCTGGCGGCATTCTGAATGGCGAGCAGATCGTTGTTGCGGCGCTTCTTCACGGCTTCGGGGATGTCGTCCGCATACAACTCGTGGCCGCGCGTGCCGGGGCGCGGGCTGTACTTGAAAATAAAGCTGTTCTTGAACCTCGCGTCGCTCACCAGGTCGCATGTTTTCTCGAATGAGCGTTCCGTCTCACCCGAGAAGCCGACGATGAAGTCGCTCGAAACCGCGACGCCCGGCACGATCTCGCGGCAGCGCGCCAACATCTCGCGGTAGAACTCCACGGTGTACATGCGCTTCATCCGTTTGAGCATCTCGTTGCAGCCCGATTGGGCCGGCACGTGCAGGTAGGGGCAGACCTTGGGCAGATCGCGCACCGCGTGCAGCAGGTCGTCTGTCATGTCCTTCGGAAAATTCGTGATGAACTTGATGCGCTCGATTCCGGGGGTGTCGTGGATGCGCCCTAAGAGGTCGCCGAGCCGCCAGCGGCCATCGTCGGACCGGTAACTGTTTACCGTCTGTCCGAGCAGGGTGACCTCCTTGACGCCCTCGCCAGCAAGTTGCTTCACCTCGGCAGCGATGTGTTCGGGGGGCCGGCTTTGCTCGGGACCGCGCACCCTCGGCACAATGCAGTAGGTGCAAAACTTGTCACAGCCGATCATGATGCGCACATAGGCCTGGAAGCGATTGGGTCGCATCAATGGATCGCGCATCGGGTCGTAACTTTCAAAGCTGCGTTCGACCTCGTGCCGTGATTCGGCGCGGTCCAGTGACAGCGCGATTTGCAGCGTTCCCGTTTCTTGTGCGTTCTTGATGAGCGCCGGCAACTGCGCGAGTTGCCCGGTGCCGCAGATGATGTCCACGTGCGGCGCACGCTTCTTGATGATTTCCTGATCCTTCTGGGCCATACAGCCCAGAACGCCGATGATCGCGCTCTCATGTTTGGCCTTGTAGTTGCGTAGCCGACCCAGGGCGCTGTAAATCTTGTCCTCGGCATGTTGGCGCACACTACACGTGTTGAAGAGAATGACATCGGCGCCGTCGCTGGACTCGGTCAATTCGTAGCCATGCCGGCGCAGGGAACCGACGACGAGCTCGCTATCGAGCACGTTCATTTGACAGCCGACGGTTTCGAGGTAAAGTTTTTTGGTCATTCGTTTCTAACATCTTCGAGAAACCACGTTCGGGGAGTCTCGTCCTCCGCTTCACGGTGAAGTGTCGATGAAGCCTTTTCACTCGACGACTGAGGGTCTCCCCATTGCTCTTGCAAGGCGTCTAGGGCCTGGCCAATGGATGCACCTTCCCATAGCAAATCCTTCGCTTTTGCGTCCGTCGGCAGGACCAACAATTCGGTTCCGCCGAAAACGCTTGCAATTCTGTGGAATGCATTGACATACAAAATCCTCAACGCCTCGTCGCGGAGAAACGCTCGCCACCAACAGGTGGTGTTGATCTCGCAGGCCTGCTTCCATCGAATGAATACCAGCCCACCAGGACCATAGAACCACAACGATTCAAGTTCTGGATTGGAGGTACGAGTCCATTCCCGATCACAGTTGAGCAAGAATTGTCGCCTTTTTCGAGCTAACTTGGACCCGCCAAGGGCAATCGCAACGGGGCCAGAATACGCCCGGATCGCCTTGGCTTCCGGCAACGTCCATTCAAGCCTTGTCATCACGCGTTCGGGGCTCCATGTTGCCTGATCGCATTCAAAAAAGGCAGCTGCCCGAATACTCATGACGGACACCAAGCTAGTCCAGCAGTCGCCCTAGGGTAAACCAACACAAACCGCAATTGCGTTGGCAATTTCATCCAATTCGGACGACATCAGTTCCCCCAGCCGGTCCAGGAAGCGGGTTTCCGAAATCGATTTCACCTGGAAGCAATCTGCACCCGATTCCTTCGTCAACCCATTCGAGGACGTTGGCGTCAATCGAATGAACCAAGGATGCTGCTCGAATGCTTGTATCCACTCAGTAATCGGCACCACGATTTTAAGGCGCAGGCGGCCAATCTTGTCCACGCTCATTACGACGGCCGTACGGACCTTCTTGATCTCATCGCCTTCGGCAGGGTCGAAGCGAACTCGCCACACCTCACCCCTCGTCGGAGTCATCATCGAGTTCCTCGCTAAATGCATCGAAGCCGGTGAGATCTTTGTCAGTGCGGTAGAGTTCTTCCGCCGCCGCGGCGCCGGCAACCAGGATCGCCTCGCGCTTCTCTCGCGGTAGTTTCCGTAATTCGCTCGCTGTTAGCTTTTGCATGGCTGACGGCGCCGTGGGGGTGGCCGACCTTACGCATACGTCGACCAGCGCGCCCTCGGGGAGCGCTGAGGTCGGAATCACTACGCCATTCGTCACGATGCCGGTAACAATGTTGGTCATCATGCCTCCTCCTTTCGTCGATTCTACTGAAAAGACGCGCTCTGTGAAATGTGAATTCACAAGGCGTCCACGCCATTCATCCAGCTTTTCTCTGGCATCACGTTGCCGCGCAGGAAGTCCTGGGCGGACATGCGACGTTTGCCGGCGGGTTGGAGATCGAGAATTTCAAGATAGGCGCCGTCGCCGCATCGAACCCACATCCGCGTGGCGTCAGTCGTGACGGCGCCAGGCGCCGCCTCCGGTTGCTCACGCTCCCGGCTCGCCAGGGCCGTCCGCTGGATCATCAGGCGCAACGGTTCTTGCCCTTGCCGATACAAAAAAGTAAACGCCGTCGGCCACGGCTGCATGGCGCGGATCTGGTTGCACACGGCGACGGCGGGGCGTGACCAGTCGATTAAACCATGCTCCTTCGTCAGTTTCGGCGCTTTCGTTGCTCTGCTTTTGTCCTGCGCGATGCCGGAAACGGGGCCATGCTCAAGCCTGGTGACCGTTTCGATAGCAAGCCTGGCGCCCAGTGGGCCGAGTCGCGCCTCGAGTTCGCCCGCGGTTTCCTCCGGGCCGATTTCGACGGCCTCTTGCGCCAGGATGTCTCCGGCATCGAGCGAGATTGACATACGGATGATGGTGACGCCCGTTTGCGATTCGCCGTGATAGATCGCCCAGTTGATCGGGGCGGCGCCGCGATACTTGGGCAACAGCGACGCATGCACGTTGATGCCCCCCAGCGAAGCCACGCCAAGAACATCCTTGGACAGAATCTGCCCGTAGGCGGCGACGACGAGCAAATCAGGCGCGAGCGCTTTCAGCGATGCGACGCCTTCGGAGGTATTGATGCTTTCGGGTTGCAGGACGGGGATGCCGCGCTCCAGGGCGATTTCCTTCATGCCCTGGCGCGCAAGCCGGGACGAGCCGCGTTCTTTGCCGGTGGCGCGGTCGGGTTGGGTGACCAGGCCGACGACCGGGTACGTGCTTTCCAGCAGTTTCAAGAACGTCGGCTCCGCAAAGGAGCCAGTTCCCATCATGACGAGGTTCATGGTGCATTGGCGCGCGAGTAGCTATCGTTGGGTTTCAATCGCCGCGAGCAGTTTTTCGATCTCGAAATCAGGCGGGATTTCGCCCTTGGCCTGCGCTTCGCGAAAAGCCTTCTCGAATTTCTTGACCGACGAACGGGCCGCCAGCTTGGCGATCGGTCCCATCATGTCGATGAAGAGGACCCCGTTGAGGTGATCGATCTCGTGTTGCCAGGCGCGCGCTTCCAGATCCTTGACGACCCTTTCGACCATTTCGCCTTTGAGATTGTAGGCGCGCACCTTGATTGTCTGCGCGCGGCGGACGTTTTGATAAAGCCCCGGAAAGCTCAGGCAGCCTTCCTCGTCGTTCATGACCCCTTTACGTTCGACTATCTGCGGGTTGAGGAAGACTTCTTCAGCCTCAGGCTTTTTTGGATCCCCCGTGACGTTCATGACAAGGAGCTGGAACGGCAACGCCACCTGCGGCGCGGCCAGGCCCAGGCCTTTCGCCTGATACATGAGTTCCTTCATCTCGCCGATATTAACGTGTAATTCCTTGTCGATCGTATTGACCGGCCTGGACTTGTGTCGCAGAGCGGGATGCGGATAGTGAACGATTTTTCGCGGCATGGCGCATTCCTGAAGTCGGCTTACCGGGCCAGTGTCATTATTTCGCGCATGCCGTGGATTGACAAGATTCCAAATGGCCCATTCCGCGTGAGCCGGCACATGGTGGCGTGTGAGTTTTTCGGGGAGAAGGCTTGCAGCCTGCCCGTGCCGCGAAAATGAAAAACACACACTCGCAGTCTTAGGCCTACTTACTCCGCCGCGACGTGCTTCTTGCCAAAATACGCGCTTGGGCCGCGGGTGATTGGATCGATCATCGCGGGCGGGAGGAAGAAGATCGTTTCCGGCCAAAAAGACGAGTGGGCGAAATAACCGTGCGGCGGCGAATTGGCCCCGACCTTGAGGGTGACGGTCGTGCCGCCCTCAAAAGCCAAATCGATCTTGAGGGTCAGCTCCTTATCGCCCAGTTTGTAATCGCCGCCGACGAGCGTTTGCGCGCCGCGCGGGCCGCTGCCGGCGTAGCTTGCGAACCGGCTGGTTTCGAGCGCCGCCAGGTCCTTGACGAACTGCGCGACCTTTTCAGGTTCGAGCTGGAACTCGGGAATCTTGGAATTGTCGGTCCACGTCCAGGGGCTTTCTTTGTCCTTTGCGGGTTCCTTACCGGCGTCCTTCGGTTTTTCTTTCGCAATGCGATCAAACTGGAAGATCCGCAGTTCAAACGGCGTGCGGACGACAAGTCGGACCTCCTTGACGTCGTCGGCCTTGAAGCGGTGAATGAGCCCGGTGACTTGCGGCGAAGCCAAAAGGTAAGCGCTGAGCGCGTCGCCAGACGCGATGGTCGAAAGCGACGCAACCCGGAGGCCGTAGGCGTTCAGAATGGACGACTTATCCCGCAGGTCCCTTTCCTTGATGAACTTGACCAGATCGGCATCAACCGTGAAAAGGAGCGGGCTGCCTGAGTGCCTGGCGTAAACGGTTTTACCCTTTTCCGCTTCCTTGCCCAGGGCGATGGTAACGGTTTCGCCCGGGTCTGCCTTCTCCTTGCCGACGGTTCCCAACAGGGCGCCCCAGACCGATTGATTGACGACGCCCAGGTCGGCGATCGTGGAGGCAGCCTTGGCGGCGGGCGAAACCTTGCTGATCGAAATGGTTGCCTGGATCCCAGGCGATTTCAGGCCGAACGAATCGAGATCCTTCTCATCCAGTTTCTTGATCCATTTCTTGGCGTGCATCTGGGCAAACAAGGTCACCAGCAGCGACGCGTTACCAGCGTCGGCGAGGCTGAATCCGGCCGGTTGCTTCGTTTTCGGATCGATCCCTTCATTGATGTACCAATAGGACTTGCCATCCACTTGGCGATTTTCGAGGTCGAGGGTCTGCGGCCCCTTGTCGGTCGTGCGGTGCAGCTTCATTGCCGAGACGCGGTCGGCATCGAACTTGGGCAAATCCGTGTCCAGGTAGGCGACGACTACCCCTTCAGGCGGGAGCACCTTCTCGGCGAACTCCTTTTTCATTTTGAAGCGACTCGTCGTCTTGCCGTCTTCGAGCGTGCGGCGGATGTATACGTGATCCTTGTCGATTTTACCGACGGCGAGCGTGACAACCGCCGGGTGGTTCTTTTTGAGCGTTGGGAGGGGCTCGTCCTTCTTGGGGTCTTTTTTGTCCTTGGCGTCTTTCTTCGGCAGCTGTTTCTCGCTTTTTTTTGCGTCCTTCTTGTCGTCTTTGACCTGATTGTCAATGCCGGCAACGTAGAGGGAGATTTTGGCGGCAGGTTTCGCGAGGCCCCATTCGTTGTCCTTCTTGGCGGCATCGGCGTCGGTCACGTCGAGAAATTCGATGATCCCGCGTTTGCCTGCGACCTGGTCCAAAAGCGTCGCAAGCGCTGCGTCGTTGGCTTTTTTCCGCTCCCCACCTTGCACGAGATACCAGTGCGACGGAGGGGCATCCTTGGCAAAAGGAAGTTTGAGCTCGTCCTTGGCTTGCTGCAAGAAGAACTGAGCTTTGACGTCGCCCTGCGTAATCTCGACGGCATCGACCTTCTTGGCGTCAAAGACGGCCACGTCGCGGCTGCGCAAGTCGCCTGGGTCCGTGAGCGCCTTCAGGATCGGCTGGAGCAACTGGGCGCTGAGCTTCACCACGCCGTCGTCGCTGTCGAGTTTGGCGTAATAGAACTCGGCGTCATTCTTGCCCTTGATCTTGTCACCGATCAAGAGGACCTCCTTTGTGACTTCCTTTTTCTCGGAGGAGTTGATCTCGATGCGCATCATCTCCTTACCCGCGGCCAGGCCGAACTCGTCAGGCGCCTTGCCAAGGGGTACGAAGTCGTCGTCGCCATCGACGCGCAGATTGATGATGTCAGCCAGCAGGCCCTTGACGCCGCCAGTCTTCGGAGGGGCAGGTTTCTTTTTCTTCATGAAATCGTGCGGATCCTTCTTGTCCTTGTCGTCCGCCTCCGATTCGGCGCCGGCAGGCCCCAGCGGGGGCTGGATAAAGGTCCACATGCTGCCACTGCGGCGGAGTTCGAGCGGCTGGGCGCCTTTTTTCACGAGAATGGCATTAACGCTCGGCTCAATGAAACTGAAAAGCCGCTGCATGCGTAGCGTGTTGGGATTATCAAAAAAGAGGCCGTCAATGTCCTTCTTGGCCACCGAAAAAACCTTGTCGGGTCGGTCCGGGGTGGCCACGAAGACGTGCGACTTGTCCGCGCTGTCGCGGCCGACGAGGAACTTCCATTCGGCCTTTTTGTCCCGAAGTTTCCCTGAGAGAGTGACCACGATGCGGGGCGAAGTCAGTCCGGGGTCACGGGACACGTCGGCGGTCGCGTCATTACGAGCGTCCTTGATTTGCTTGATGATCTGCTGGTCGATGCGGAAGCTCTCGACGCGGACTTGTTGCTTGTCCTCCTTGAGGAACCACTTGTCGCCGATGGAAACGAACTCGAACTCGGCATTGCCCTTTTCCTTGTCCGTCCGCTTGATGACGACGCTGTCAATGGCGACATCCTTGCCGTGGAGGGTGGACATGATGTACCCCGGATCGCCCGCGATCTTGCGATGCGCGATCATCAGACCGAACACCCACAGCATGGAAAGGAGCAGGCCGAAGAACAAGGCGGTGATTCGCAGATTCATGTCAAGGAACCCCAATGCAGGGAACAAAATCGCGAGTAACGTTGAGCGCCCGCGCGGCGTCGCGCGGGCGCTCAACGTTAACGGCATTCACTGAGTTAACGCCGGCGCACAACCCAGATGCACGCGCCCAAACCGATCAAGCCCAGCAACATCAACCAGCCGGGCAGGACGATCATGCGCGAAATGTTCACTTCCGGGCTAAGTGAGAACGGCGTGAATGCCTTGGGCTGGCTGCCAATCTTCTTGCGTTCGGCCATCCATTCCAGCGAGCTGGCGACGAAATCATAGTTCATCAGGCCGCGCTGGCGCATGGCAGTCACGATCTCGCGATTGGTGATGAAGTCGGTGTCGCCGAAAACCACCATACGTGGCTTTTCGCCTTCCGATACGGCGACGGCAAACGGCACGGATTTCGTGTGAATCGCGACTTGAAACTTGGCCTGATCCTCGCGGATGTCATTCATGAAGGCCCGTAGATCCTTCAGGGCGTTCAGGTTCTTTTCCAGCACGGTATAGCGGTCGGTCTGGCGTGGGTTGAATTTTTGTTCCAGGATGACCTCGGCCTTGAAACGTCCCGGCCCTTCCACGGGCTGCACGACGCGCGCCAGGCGTTTGAAGTTGATGCGCCGGTTCACGAACTGTTGACCCAGCGGGTTGTCCGACTTGAGCGGCGTTGTCACGAAGAGAACCCGCGGATCGTCATTTGGGTCCTGGGTGAAACGCAATGCCAGATCCTGGCTGACCTCCACGCCATGCCGTTTCAAGAGCGGCTCCAGGTTGGATTCCTGCAGTTTCGTGCCACTTTCATCGAGTGCGAAATCAAGAAAGACCAGCATCTTGCCGCCGCGGGCCAGGTAGCGTTCGACCGCATCCAGGGTGTCCTTGGGCAGGTCATTCGTCGCGCCCGCCAGGATCAGCGTATGGCAATCCCCCGGCACCTCCTTGCGGCCGTCCTTTCCTTCTTTGGGAGCGTAGGTCATATTGGGGATGTTCTGGCCCTTTAGCTCGACGCCGAAACTCAGACCGGACACATCGTAGTTGTCCTTTTTGAGTTGCGAAACGAGGAAACCGACGCCGACCGAGCCGAAGGAAGCGCGGAGATCAACGCGATCGAAGCCTTCCATGTTGTTGATATCGACCTCGTCGTTGCCCTGGAGGAAGTAAAGCTTGCGCTGTTTTTCGCCCTGGGTCAGAAAATCGACCTCCTTGATGATCTCTTCTTCGCCCTTGAAGGTGACCTTGGGTTTTTCGTTGCGCATGCGCGCCATCTGGTCCACGTCCATCAGTTTCTTCTCTGCCACGAACGAATTCGGTGGCTTCTTGTCAGTTTTCTTCTTGGGAATTGGGCCATAGACGATCAAGACCCCTTTCCCGCCGGCCCCAGGGCCTTCCGGAATGATCTTGGGAAACATTTCCGCCAGTTCCCCGTAGCGGGTGTCGTCCACGTCGGGGGAAATGTAGTTCACCTTGAAACGCGAGTTGAGGGCGTGGCAATTGTCCAGAAGAACCCGCAGGTCCTTGTAGATGAACGAATTCTGCGAAACCAGGACGAAGACGTTGGTTTCCTCTTTCAGGCCCGTGATGACGTTCTTGCTGCTTTCACTCAAGGAATAGGCGCCGCGCGACTTGGTCCAGTCGAAGGTGTAAGGGACCAGGGCGTAAATGACGATGTTGGAAATGCCCAGGATACCGACCAGCAAGAGCCCCTGCACGACCGCGTCGTAGCCGTACATGACCCGGCGCAGAACCGCGTTGGTGCGGATGTCGGCCTTGCCCAGACTGAAGCTGAAGAACATGATCGCCAGGGCGAGGAACATGCCGTAAGCGCACAGCCAAAAATGCCAGGCGTTTTCCCCTTGCCAGGCGACCGTTCCGCCCAGCAGGATGTCGTTGCGCCAAACATAGGTCCGAAAGACCGCCCAGAGGAAGAGAATCAAGCCCCCGGCCCCGCCGAAGATCAGCACGAAGAGCCGAACCCCCGCCTCATCCATGATGCCGGAGTTGAGAAAAAGGAAGCAAGCAAGGCACAACATGCTGGTGAAGAGGAGGATGACGATTTCAGGCAGCCAGTTGAGGTAGGCGCCCCCTTCGCGTTTGGTGACGAAAAGGTAAAGCAGCGTGCCCAGCGCGAGCACGCCGATGACGAGCTGGCTCATCTTGAGGACCGGAACCTTGGCGACAAGAAATTCGACCGTGATGCCCGCTTCGTTTTCAGGCTGCTGAAGCCAGTAACCGCTGCACAGGGCGATCAGACCGAACACCATCGCGCCGAACGATTCGGCAAAGTTGTCGGGCGAAAACCGGAAGCTCCCGGCCGATCCCTTGGACATACCCAGGAGGAATGCCAGGACAACAAGGCCGAAGCCGGCGCCCAGGAGGAAGTAGCTGAGAATACGATGCTGCTGGGCCAGTGAGGCCGACTGTTGCTCGGGGGCCTCTTTCTTGAACCAAAGTGTAAAGGCTTCCCACAACGCTAACGCCGCGGTGACGGCGGCGGCGCCGAGGAGGATATTGGTGTAGAGCCGCTGGCCCCCTTCGTACTTCGAACGCATCCAGAATCCGAACACCAGGAGCATCAATCCGCCCCAGACCAGACCCACGAACAATGCGCGGCCCGTGGCCTGGAGTCGGTGGTGTGTCCCTTGCGAACTATTGGAAACGGCGCTTGCCATGTCGTGCCCTCAACTGGCCGCTTGCGGCTTGCCAGCGCAAACGGCGAAACTTGCTGCCTCATCGCCACTTGCGTGATTCAAGCATCTTGACCGTGGCGAAAAAGAAGAAAACGGCGACGGAAAGGTGGAACACCAGGAACCGTGGCGCCACCACGCCGCGCAGCGAATCGAGCCAAAGATCGAAGAAGTTCAAATAAGTGAGAGTCTCGTAGACCGGCGAGCCCTCTTGCACGAACTGGGACCACTTCAGGAAGTACAGCGCAAGGTGCATGATCATGCCGACGAAGGTCAAAACCGCGGCGATGATCTGGTTGCTGGTGAGGCTCGAAAAAAACAGACCCATCGACAACAGCCCCGCACTGATCACCGCGAGCGCCGCCGTGAAACTGAGCGCGGGCCGATAGTCAAATTCTTCCCCACCGACATAGCGCAAGGCGACCAAAAACAGCCACCACGGTAGCCAGGAAAGCATGTAAAAGATCCACGCCGCCAGGAACTTGCCGAGAACGACCGAAATCTCGTTCACGGGCGCCGTCATCAAGACTTCGAGAGTTCCCGTCCGTTGCTCTTCGCTGAAGAGGCGCATCGTCATTACCGGGACCACGAAAATCTGCACGATCACGGGAAAGATCCCGAATACGTAGCGCCCGATGATGGGCTCGAACATCGGTTGAGCACGCGGGCCAGCGGAGTCGATGATCTCTCCGACAAACCAGAAGAACATGAACCAGCCGATCAGCAGCAGGCCGATCAGCACCAGATAGGCAATCGGTGAGTAGAAAAAAGCCGCCAATTCGCGCCGCGCAATAATGACCACCGGCCAATCCGTGCACGCCCCGATGGCGAAGCTGATGTAAACCAGCGACATGCCCATCAGGATCAGTCCGCCGGGAATCAGGAACGTGCTCTCCGGCATCAGCGAGCGAATTAACCCGGCCGTGACGCCAAGCACGCCGACGCTGCCCAGGCCCAGCGCGGCGTAATAGCCGTTCTGGCTGTCGGTTTCCTGTTGGCCGATATACGTCCCGGCATAGAACAACGCGAGCAAGAGAAGGATTGCGCCTTCGCCAGCAAGGGAATCCGCGTCGCGAAACGAAAGGACGGCCGTGAACAGAATCATCACGCCGCCGACGATGCCGACAAAATTCAGCACCAACGCGCGGAACTGCGCCTCGGGTTCATTGCGAATAATCGCCACGAGGAATACCAGTCCGATGCTCAAGCCCGGAACACCGAACAGGAAGAACCAGTGGCCGTAGCCTCCCTTGAACGCCATCATGCGAAAAACGATGCCCGCGAGGATCAGCGCCAGGCCGAGGAAGCCGTAGAGCCGGCGAAACTGCAAATCGCGTTCGACGAAGGCATGGTAGAGGATGGGACAAAGGCCAGCGAGAGCCAGGCCGAGCCCGAGACCGGGCGAAATGATGGTTCGTGTCTGCCAGTTCGGCGCCAGCGCCGCCAGAGTTCCGAGCACCACGAAGAACAGGCCGCCCAGCGCCACGACGCGCGCGAAAATGGGCGTTTCCTCGCGCTCGATTGACGGGGCGCGTTCGGGCATCGATACCCAGTTTGTCAGGACGGTATCATCCCGCTTCGGCTTGATGGCACGTGACGATGACATGGATTCCTCATGATGTCGCTTGTGGCCTGGCATTCGCCGGGCGCTTGCTCAGCGCCAAGGCGCAAGCGGCTCTGCTAGACTTTCTTCGTAATCGCTTCGGTTTCCACCTTCGGCGCGGGCTCTGCCTTCATGGCTTGCTTGAGAGGGTCCTGGGCGCGTAGCACGTCGAAGAAGGCGTCCTCCAGGCGGCGGCTTTTTCGCTCAAGTCGGCGAATCGGCCAGCCCTTGCCCGCGATGGCTTTGCTGACCTCCTCACGGGCGTCCTGGTCCTCTTCGGTCCGCACCTCGAAACTGGCAACCCCATCCTCCATCGGCTTGGCGTTGACGCTGGTGACGCCGCCGACGTGCTTGATCACCTGGGCGATCTGCTCGGTTGGACCGCGCGCCTCGACCAGCACCACGCTTTCCGATTCGATTTCATCGAGCCGCTGACTGAGGCCCACGCGACCGTTGGCGATGATGATCACGCGTTCGCAGACGGCTTCGACCTCGGACAAAATGTGCGTGGATAACAGGACGGTGTGCGTTTGCCCCAGTTCCTTGATGAGCGCCAGCGTTTCGCGAATTTGCAACGGATCGAGCCCGGAGGTCGGTTCGTCGAGAATCAAGATCGGCGGATTGTGAATCATGGCGTCCGCGAGACCGACGCGCTGGCGATAGCCCTTGGAAAGCGTGCCGAGCAATCGGCGCCGCACCGTGATGAGCCGGCAGCGCTCCAGGCAGTATTCGACCCGGCGGCCACGCTCAAGGCGGCTCATGCCTTTGAGCTTGGCGCGAAAGGAGAGATACTCCTCGACACGCATCTCCGTATAAAGCGGCACGCTTTCAGGGAGGTAGCCAATATTGCGGCGAACGTTGGTCGATTCGAGCATCACGTCGTAACCGGCGACCTTGGCCACGCCGCTCGTGGCAGGCAGCCAACTCGTCAGAATTCGCATGGTGGTCGTCTTGCCGGCGCCGTTGGGGCCGAGAAAACCAACGACCTCGCCCTGGCCGACCTCGAAGCTGATGCCATCCACGGCCATCACGGGGCCGAAGTATTTGCTAAGGTTACTTACCGAGATCATGGCCCGTCCTGTTGAAGCTTGGCCCCATTTGGCCGTGGATATTGCTCCACGGGATGGCGGCGCGGACTGTAAATGTAAGAATTCGCGCCAGGCATTTCAAGAGGGGGGGATTCCGCAATCGGCGCAAATTTTGCCGTTTTTCCCTTGCCTTTCCGTCACTCTCCACGCACGATAATTCACACCACGAAATCAATTTCCCAATCCAACTGTAGAAAGGACGACAACGATGCGACGCTGGTTTGTTCTCTCCGCCCTCGCACTTTCGCTGCCCCTGGCCGTCACCTGGACGCGGGCCGGCGAAAAGACCGAGAAGGCAGGGCCTCACGACAATCACCCGCCCAGAGGGTTCACCGCGCTGTTCAACGGCAAGGATCTCACCAACTGGCAAGGGTTGGTCCAGATCAATCACCGCAAGAAAATGTCCAAAGAGCAGTACGAAGACGCCGTCAAGAAGGCCAATGCCAAGTACCTTCCTCACTGGAAGGTCATCGATGGCGTCATTCACTACGATGGCAAGGGGCAAAACTTGCAGACAATCAAGGATTTCGGCAACTTTGAACTCTATGTCGACTGGAAGATTGGGCCCTCAGGCGACAGCGGCATCTACCTGCGCGGCAATCCGCAGGTCCAGATCTGGGACGTGAAGGGCCGGAACAACAAGCCAGGCATCGGCTCCGGCGGCCTTTACAACAACCAGAAGAACCCGAGCAAGCCGCTGGTCGTCGCCGACAATCCGGCGGGCCATTGGAATACATTTCACATCGTCATGATTGGCGACAAGGTGACGGTGAAGCTAAACGGCAAGCTGGTTGTGGACAAGACCCCGCTCGAGAATTATTGGGAGCGAGGCAAGCCGCTGCCGGTGCGTGGCCCCATCGAATTGCAACACCACGGCGATCATCTTTGGTTCAAGAACATCTACGTCAAGGAATTGCCAGACTGACCAGGGAGCCGCTTGCGGCTTAGCGCTCGCGTGGTGTCGCGCGAGCGCTAAGCCGCAAGCGGCGTCAATCCTCGCCGCGCAGTTTCTTGCGTGCTCGCGCCAGAATGGCGCCGATGCTGTTGACGGGGATGTTGAGCTGGGTGCTGATTTCTTCGTAGCTTTTGCCTTCCAGGTAGAACAGACGCACCACGGCGCGTTCCCGGCTTGGCAGCTTTTTGAGCAGTTTGCCAACCTCTTCGATCGTCTCAAGCCCGGCCATTGGTCTGGAGTTGGGTTTCTCCTCCAGGATCGACTCATTGGGCTTGCTTGCCGACTCCTTATCGTGCGATTTCAAACGATTGGCCATCTCGTTGACGCAGGTGCGCCGGGCGATTACCGTGAGGTAGGACGCAAGGCTGCTTTGCCCCTTGAAATTCTTGAGCGGCGCGTAGTCTTGATCCACAATCTTGAGCAGGACCTGGGCCGCGATGTCCTCTTTATCTTCCGGTTTGAGGGGAAAGCTGCGCATGTCGGCAGTGTGCTGGACCACGTGGTAAAACAGACCGAGGAAACGATCGACGAAATCATTCCATGCGCCGGGCTCATGGTGGAGACATCGACGAATCAATTCCCGGTCACGGGCTATCAATGCCACGGCGAACTCCCGTTTGCCCGCGGCGCGGCTGCGCGCAGCGAGTCGGCGCTGGAAAAGTTTGTCAGGGCATTCTAACGGGAAAGGCCGTCATGCGAAAGGGGCGAGTGGTTTTTTTCATCCCGCTTTCAGCGGGCGCAACCGTTACGGCCGCGCCAATTCGCCTTTCTTCTCGCGCCAGGGCGCGGCCATCGGCGCGTGACGCCAATATCGTATACTTCGCCCGGACCGGCGCAGGCAGTTTTCTGCGCGACGGCGCGTCTTTTTTAGGAAACTCAATTCATGAATGGCGATCCGTGGTTCCAGGGCCTTTTTGCCGATCGCGTCGGCGGGGCGAATTATGGCAAGGGAACCGAAATCTACAAGTTCGAGAAGATCAAACGCGCCAAACGCGCCGTCATGAGCGATCATCCCGAGCGCACGCTCCTCGACTTTGGCATCGGCGAAAACGACGACATGGCGGACCTGCTCGTGCGTGACGTCGCCAAGCGTGAGATCGACAAACTCGAAAACCGCGGCTATGCCGACAACGGCATCGCTGCGTTCAAGGAGGCCGCCGCTGGCTTCATGAAAAAGGTTTTCGGCGTCACCCTCAACGCGGAAACCGAAGTCCTTCACGCGATTGGCTCCAAGCCCGCGCTGGCGATGCTGCCCGCCGCCTTTATCAACCCGGGCGATGTCACCCTGATGACCGTCCCCGGCTATCCGGTCGCGGGCACGCATACGAAATACTACGGCGGAAAGGTTCACGAACTGCCTCTGCGCGAAGAGAACGGCTTCTATCCCGATCTCGACGGCATTCCCGCCGAGGTGCGAAAAAAGGCCAAGTTGCTCGTCATCAATTACCCGAACAGCCCGACCGGCGCGGTTGCCACGCGCGAGTTCTACAAACGCGTCATCGAGTTCGCACAGGCGAATCAGATCATCATCATTCAGGATGCCGCCCATATTCTGTTGAGCTATGGCGACCCGCCCTTGAGTTTTTTGCAGATGGACGGCGCGAAGGAGGTCGGCGTCGAGATTCATTCGATGTCGAAAGGATTCAACATGATCGGCTGGCGCATGGCGTTCGTGGCCGGGCATCCGAAGATTGTGCAGGCGTATGCCGACGTCAAGGACAACAGCGACTCAGGCCAGTTCATGGCAATTCAGCAGGCGGCCAAGGCGGCCCTCGATCACCCGGAAATCGGCGAGCGCACCCGCGCCAAGTACCACCGCCGTCTAAAGAAACTTGTGGACGTGCTCAACCGCGTTGGTTTCCAGGCGAAAATGCCGGGCGGGACCTATTTCCTGTACGTCAAAGCGCCAACTGGCTGCGGCGACCTTAGCTTCAAGAACGCCGAGGACGCATCGCAATTTCTGATCAACCAGCAGTCGGTGATTTGCGTTCCCTGGGATAACGCTGGCCCCTACCTGAGATTTTCCGTCACGTATCTCGCGAAGGATGAAAACGAGGAAGACGCCCTGATGACGGAAACCGCCAATCGTCTGGGGAAATTGCCCATGCGTTTCTGAGCGCGGGCAGGCCTTACCATCGATGGCGGTACCGGGTCAGGTTCCTTTGTCCAGTAGGCGATTTAGGGCAGGGTAGTCGATCTTGGCATTGTGGCGTTTATCCACTGGGATGTGCGGGCACGGCCGAATCTCGTCAAGTTGCGCCCAGGCCAATGCGGCGCGCAGGGCGTCGAGGTCGTGCGGGCGGCGCCCTTCATAGAATTCGATGGCCAGAATGCGCCTGCCGTTTTGCGCCACAAGGGCAGCGCGGCGCACGTTCGGATTTTGATAGACCGCGGTCTCGGCCGCGAACGGGTAGAGGTCACCCCGAGCATCGCGGATGCGGGCGACGCAGCGGCCGAGCAGCCAAAGCCGGCCGCGGTCGTCGAGAAAACCGGCGTCGCCCGTGCGGTGCCAGATTGTGCCGTCCACGCGGAACTTGGTCTCCTCGTCTCCCTCGCCGCGAAGATAACCCGGTATCACATGGCCGCCGCTGACGACGATTTCGCCTGGAACATTTACGCCACAGCAGTTCGCCGCGAATGTGCCTGAATCGAATGGCCCGACTGGCGTGCCCCACTGGTCGCGCAGGATGCGAAGGCGAATCTGCTCGACCGGAGCCCCGGCAAGCAGGCCTTGGCCCGCGAGCATCGCCTTCAGGTCATCCGCTCCCACTTCGCGCCGACTGACATGGGCAATGGGCTCGGCCTCCGTGGAGCCATAAAGCGCAACGACCTCCGCGTTGGGAGCGAGTGTTTGCATCTGGTCGAGCAAGCGCGGGAACACGGGCGCTCCGCCGGTGAAGAGTTTCTTGAACGAAGGAATCGTCATGCCATTTTCCGTGCCATGCCGGACCAGGCACTCGAAAAACGCCGGCGACGCGACCGAGGTGGTTGCCTGGTGCGTGTGAATCTGCGCGAAAATCGGCGCCGGCGCCACGGCTCCGGGATAACGCAGGTCGGCATCGGGGATCAAACTGGTGACGCCGGAACCAAGATTCGCCAGAGCGACGATCGGCAGCGTCGCCAGGTCCACATCTCCCGCAGTCAAGTTCAGGCTGGCAGCCAGCGCGCGATACTGCGCTGCGAGCAATCCGTGGCTGCGCACCGTTCCTTTTGGTTGACCGGTGCTGCCACTGGTGAATGTCAACAGGGCCGGTGTCTCCGCGTCACAGTCGCGCACCTCCGTCAAGGGTTCCAACCGATCGGCCGCCGACAAGCGTACGGTAAACGGAAGCGGCCAGCCGATCACAAACTTGACCGGGATGCGCCGAAGCGCCGGCACGATCAACCGCAGCAAGTGGGCTTTCGTACCAGCGATCAACGCCCTCGGCGGGTGCATCGTGCAACATCGCTCGATGTGCTCGCGGCCAGCTGATGGGTCGAGGAACATGGCGACGAGGCGCAGCCGAAACAACGCCAGCAGGGCGACGTAGAGCTCGGCTGACATGGGGTGAAACACGAGCACCGCATCGCCCGGCCGCAAACCGTAATCGGTCAGGAGGCGCGCGACGCGGCATGCGGCCAGGTCCAACTCCGCGAATGTCGTGATCCGGGTGCTGCCGCGGTAGGTATCGATGATCGCCGCCGCATTGGGCCGAGCTCGCGTCTGTTCCAGCAGCGTGTGGGCGAGGTTCATGGTCCGCCTCCCAGGAGTCGGCCAAAGAGCGTATACCGCCGGATCACGCGCGCCGTGTGGCCGCTAATTCGACCGGAGCGATTCGCTTCATGAAACAGCGCATGAATGGCCCGCGTGAAACCCGCGGCGAGCACGGCTTGCTCGCACCTCGCCATGAGCAAACTGCCCAGGCCGATGCCGGCGTGTCCGGGATGGACTGCCATGGTCTTGATGATCGCCGTATCGGGGGGCCGACCGATTTGCGCCTGCACCAAATTCGGGATGGCAAAGATAAAACCGATCAGCGTGTCGCCTTGCTCGGCAAGGAGGATTAAATCGGATCGCAGGTAACGGCGGAGCGGCGTATACTGAGCGAGAAAATCGACCTCGTCAATCGGCGTGTACAAAAAGTTGTCCCGGAAACTTTCCACCGATAGTGCGTGAACGCGCTTCATTTCCTGCTCGAACCTCTCGGGATGTAGTGATTTTACCGTAATGCCCCGGGTCGCGACCTTCCGCTCTAACGGCTCGATGCGCGCGGCGCCTGACGCCAAATCGGTATTGAGCGCCGAATAGTACTGGGCCAATGGCGTGAAGCCCGCGGCGGTGAACTGGCCGGGCCATTCATCTGGATTGTCGGGTTCCAGAAAGAACGGCGGTTCGTCGCCGCGCTCGGTGAGGAGCCGATAACGCTGCCAGGTATTGCCATCCATCGGGCCGATCACGAGCGTGCACCCTTGCGCGGCAAGTCGCTCAAGGGCGACGTTGAACAGGGGCGCCGCCGCGGCCGGATCGACGACGGCGTAATGGCCAACGAATCCGACGGTATGCCCCTCATGCCCAGGTGTGTGACGCCACCAAAGCGAACAGCGCGCGACCACTTCCCCGCCGGAATTCTCCAGGAAAACGGAGGAATCCGGCGCCTGCCGAACCATCGCCCCGGCATCCAGCGGAAATCCCGCCACGGCGCAGAAGCGCTTCCCTGCTTCATCGTTGGCAACCCAGGTTCTGCGATACATGACGGCTCCAGGAAGAAGGGGCCAGTTGTCAGTGGCCAGTGGCGAGTGATCTGTTGACAGTTAATAACTCAACCCTCACCATTCAACATTCACGACCAGCCACCCCAGCGCGGAACCGAGGGCGCCCAGGGCCACGTGCCGCAACCAGCGCGGCCCGTCCGCGGGACAATCCCGAACCCTGGGTTGAATGAAATAGAAACCGACCGTGGCGACCGCCACGCCGGGGAGCGCCGCCATCGCCCAGGTCAAGCTTGTCGGTTCCGACCATTCCAGAATCACATAGGGAAACATTAGTAAAACCCATCCTTGCAGCACACAGACCATCAGCAATACCGCGGCCGGCCAGCGCGGAAAATCGTAACCCAATCTCGCAACCGCGATCATGCCAAGCTGAGCCGCGAAGGAGAGCGTGAAGAGGTAAAAGCATTCCGTCTCGAGCTGGTCCAGCAAGCGAAAATAGAACAGCCAAAAAAGCCCAACCGCCGAGACGGCGATGACCGCGTGGATGGTGTGGATGCGTTGGCTGTTGGCCTCGGTCCGCGGCGATAGCAGATTGTGCCCGAGAAAAACCGTGAGCGGAGCCACGATCCAGCGCGAGCTTCCCAGAGCCCAGCAAAGGTAGCCGACCAGGCAGGCGCCCAGCAGGGCGTCCCCCACCAGCGCGGTTTGCGAGTGATAAGCGAAAGCGAACGCGATCATGCCGACGGTCACTGCCACACGCAAGGCGAGGTCTTCGACCGTCAACCCCAGGTAAATTCGGAGAAGCAAATAACCAACCAGGGGCAGAATCAGATTATCCAGGCCCGCCCAGGCGATCGCCTCAAACAACATGGCAACGAGCGCCAGCAAGACGGCGATCAGCAGCGTCTCGACGCGCCCCGTTTCGCTGCCCAAGAGCAGCGGGACGTGAACGCACAGGAACGCACACAGGAAAAACGCCAGCGAACCTTCCGCACTTTTTACGCCATCGGACGTTGCAAAGCGCAGGCTACCATAGTTGACGCCCACCAACGCTGCCGCCGCATCCGCCAGGGTCAAAAGAAGCAGTGGAATGCAATACAACAGGACGCGGTACTCGGGCTGAGCACTCGCGAACAGGTAAATATGCCACTGCACGGCAATGGCGAGCGGGAAGTAGATTTCCCCGAGCGAAGCCCGGCCAACACCACTGACGACTTGGCCGACGCTGCCGCTCAGTGCCGTGATCGTGCGCATCGCCACCATGCCGGCGAGGCTCAAGGCGCCGAGCACCAGCACCGGCCAGGAGGCGTCAAAAAGCCAGGGGAACGAGATCGCCACCAGACCCATGCCCACGTGTAGGATTTTGCGCAGCAGCTCCGGCTGCGGGGTTTTCCACCTTTGATAGAGGCGCAATCCAACGAGAAGCCCACCCAGAACCGCCAGGACAATCGCAATGCCGAGCCCGTTCATCATGGCAACACCTCTTCGACAACAAAGCGACTGTAGAAAAATGCTTTGTCTTCAAGGTGCAGTCGCGCCGCCAATTCGGCCAGGGGCTGCAAGCGGTTGGCAAGCGACTCCGGCCGGCTGCGCGGGACGAGCATGTTCCAGTACGCCAGCCGCCCGCCCGGTCTGGCGCCCGCGATGATTTGCTCAAGCAAACGTTGATAGTTTTCCGGCGACATGTACTCGAAGATGTCGCTGAGGTTGAAGCGATCCACCGAACGCGGTTCCCGCGAGGCGAGAAAATCCTCGACTGACTGGCAGCGCCACTCAAGCCGATCGAGGTTGGCGCGGATCGCATCAAAATTTTCGGGCCGTAAAGCCAGTGGCAACGCGCCCGGGTGATTTCCCGTCATGATCCATGCGAGGTACGGGTTGTCTGCCGGGTTCAACTCGGTGACCGCGTGCCGGGCCCGTTCGAGAATGCGCGTCGCCACATCTCCTTCAACGTAGGCAAAGAAACTGGGATCACGCCCCATGCGCCCCATTACGAAGCGCGAGAAGAAGACCCGAAAGAGCAGTCGCCACGGCAGGGTATCCCAATGGCATCGATAGAACTTCAGTCGCTCGGCACGAGAGCCTCCGCGCAACAGTGCGTCGATTTGCCGACGACGATGCACGAGCGGAAGCAGATAACGGCGAAACAGGCCGAAGTAACGCTCGAACTTGCCGGCCCCGCCGATACCCGCCGCGATCTCCTTTGGCTGGCTGTCCCAGAACGAGCGGGCAGCGTCCCCCAGCTGCGGGCGACAGCGCGAATAAAGCTCGCCTCGCCGCCGGCTGGGCGTCGAGCCGATCAACTCCAGAAGTTCCGCATGTTCGAGCGTTCGATAGGCGGCGACGCGCAATTCGACACATGCCAGTTGCGCCGGGCTCAGATCGAGAGCGATAACCTTGGCTGGATGCCTGGTGAGGAGCGCGAGCGCGTTATCCCCCGCGGACGCAATCGACAGGCATACATCGCCGGGTTGCACTTCGAGCGCCTTGACGAGAACGTCGGCGTCTTCCCAACACTGCGCGTAGCGAATGCCGGTGAAGTCGGCTTTTGCTTGTACTTCACTGGCCATCGGGCGCCTCCTTATTCGAACTGGAGATCCGCACCACGATGCCGGTGCTGCCGTCCAGTTCCACCAGGTCGCCATCTCTCAGCCAGCGTGTGACGCCGGTTAGCGCCACGATGGAAGGAATGCCCATTTCGCGCGACACGATGGCCGAGTGCGACAGCAGGCTGCCGCGTTCGACGAGCAAGCCCGCGGCCGAGGGGAAGAGCATGATCCAGCCCGGGTCGGTGCGTTCCGCGACGAGGATGTCGCCGTGGCTGAGCGTCGCGTTACGCGGGTCGGTGATGACGCGCGCCCGGCCCCGCACCACGCCGGGGCAGCAACCAAGCCCCTTGAGTTGATCGCCCTGGGGCGCCGCGGCGACCGCCTTGCCCTGATACGTGTTGCCCTCGTGCACAGAGCCGCGGGTTTCGAAACGTTCGGAAGGCACCGGCGTATTGCGATAGCGTTCAAACTCCGCCTTGCGCAGCGCGACCAGCGCGCGCAGGTCCGTCGTCGTTCCGGTGCCGGTGACGTGTCCGAGGCACTCCTCCACTTCGAGATAAAAGATGTCGCGAGGCTCATCGATCAGGTCCAATGCGTGGAATTTGCGCCCGAGTTCGACGATGATGAGGCGTACCCGGCCAAAAAGGCGCGTGCGTTCAAAGCGCAGGTTTTCGCGATCGCGCACCCGCGCCCGCGCGTTGCGCAACACCCAGGCGAAGAGGAGACGCCGCAACGGCCTCCAGCCAAGGGTGGACCGCACGCGGGTTTCCGCAGCCTCCCGGATCGCGGCCTCCTGGCTGAGTGGAAGCGGCACGCCACCCGTGGCGAGCCGCCGCGCCAATTGCCCGACCGATCGGATCAACGTGAGAGGGTCATCGAATAGCGTGGGGCTCTCCAGCTTCAATTCCTCCAGGCAGCGATCGCCGAACCGATTCAGGTAATCTTCGTAGGGCAATCGGAATTCCGGACTGTCCTGGATTTTCTTGCGAACGGCCGGCAGCGGGGCCTCGCAGAGCGCCGCGATCAAGGCCGAATCCTTGGCGGCAACCTCCGCCAGGGCGCGCACGCGAATCGCCGGTTCCGCGGAGACCATGCCCCCTTCGCCGCAAAGAAGATCGTTTTGTAGCGTCCCCTCGGTGTCGCCGCACCACGAACGCGTCAACTTGCCGAGGATTCCGAAGAAGATCATCGCGAAGAAATCGTTCATGAGCGGCGCGTCCCAGCGCGTCAGCAACTTCGTTTCCAGATCGCGGTAGTACGCGACCAGCTCGTCGGGACGGCGCGGCTCCAGGTCCGGACGAGCCGCGCCCAGCGCTTCGTGGAGCCGACGGTAAAACGCGGCAATCTGGCGCTGGATCCCGAAGTGATTACGCACCATCGCCAGCACGCTGCCTAGCAGGCCAAAGCGATCCTTCATGCGTTCCCACCATGTTGAGGCTGCCAGCCCCGCGACCAGGTGTTCGGGTAGACCCTCCTTGACGCCCATCATTTGCTCCATGAAGCCGCGATTGGTCTGAAAGCCCGGCAGCATCGCGATGAGCCGATACCAGTTCAGCAAATTGTAATAGACGCGCCCCCGAATCAATCCGAGCATGTGGCGAAAGACGTTGGCGCTGGCGACGATTTTTGATTCCGGCACGCTCAACATGCGGCAGAACTGGCGGTAGACCTCTTCGTAAGCGCGGCGGGCGAAAGAAAACGTGAGAGGAGTGGTCACGCCGTTGTAGCTTTCGGCAATGTTGCTGTTGTCCCAGATGTTGAGAACGCCATCGGGGTCAGCCGTGCGCGTCAGCGAGGTTATAGGGCGCGACTGCAAAAGATAGAGTTGCCCCGCCTCGATTGCCCACTCGATGTCCTGAGGCCGACCGAAATGCCGGCCGGTACGTCGCACGAGCTCGGCGACCGCGCGGATTTGTTCGTCGGTCAGTGCCGGGCGTCGCGCCTGATCCTCGGGGACCGGCACGGACGCGACGCCCTCGCCGCTTCCTGGAGATGCGCGATGCGCCAGGCGCTTGTCCGCAATCGCCCGCGCGACGATCGTGCCTTCCAGATCGACGTGATAGGTATCGGCATCGGCATCGCCCGAAACGAGGGCGGTCCCCAGGCCATAGACGGCGCTCACCACCGCCAGACGCCGGCGGCCGTTCACCGGGTCCGCTCCGAAGGCGACGCCGGCCACGTCCGCTTGCACCATCCTTTGCACGAGGACCGTCGGCGGCCGCGGCGCCGGGCTCAAATCGTGTTCGCGACGATACGCCAACAGACGTTCGCCGAAGCCGGAACGCCAAACCGCCGCCACCTGCGCCGGCACCTCCGCGGCTTCCACGAACAGAAAGCTATCGAGTTGACCCGCGAACGAGTGGTGCGCCCCATCCTCGTCCGAAGCCGACGATCGCACGGCCACCGAGGCGCCGTCCGGACACAACTCCGCCATCGCCGCGGCGATCTCCGCCACGACCGGCCGTGACGGGTGAAGCGTCTCGACGTTGGCTACGTTGGCCAGGCTTGCACGTTGTTCGGCCGGCACGCTATCGTGAAACGCCTCGGGCCGAACGACGAACCACGCGGGAATCGGCAACTCGGCACTACGCAAACTCGCCAGGGCGCGCGCTTTGCCGCCCAGCGGGGCGTCAAGTTCGGCCTCGTCGTCACGGATCAAATATCTCATTGCCAGCTTCCTCGTTTAGCCGCTCGCCTCTGGCGAGCGGGTAGAGCGGGCGTCTCCACCTTGGTTATGGGAACCACCAGCGCAACAGCAACGGCGCCGCGCCCAGACTCAGGTACAAGAGAATGGTCCAGACCCCCGCCAGCGTCTCGATCAGCTTCGAGCGCGTTTTCGTCGGCGCCGCCAGGAAGCACCAGATCACCACGCCTGCCGTCAGTAACATCACCGTCATCACCATGGCCACGGGGGCCATGAAATCGATCTGCCCCGCCGCCAGCGTCGCGCAAACGGCCGTCGTCAGCAAAGCGCCTACCCAAACCAGACACGCGTTTCGCGGGCCCCAAATAGCGCTGTAAGTGTTGACGCCCGTTTCCTCGTCGGCGGGCGCACGAATCTTGCGGCCAATCTCGATGACGATGCCGTTGGAATAGCTCGCCGCGACAAACCAGCCCAGGCCGTGCGGCATTCCCTGTCCGACGGGCCACCAGTCGCAGGCCGTCGCGTAGAAATCGACCAGCGGGATGATGACCATGTGCGAAATCAGATAGGGGACTGGATGACCCTTCAGCCATTCGCCCACGAAAAACTCCTTGCTCATCAGAGCCAGGTAAACCCACGCGACCGCCAGCAGGAGCACAATCGATGGATCGAGCACCAAACCCAAAACGAGCTGGAGCGCCGCCGCGAGGACGCCGACCACGCCGAGTTCACGCAGGCTGACCAGCCCGCGCGGCACGGCGCGATAGGGGCGGTAGCGAGAATCTTCCTCATAGTCCTTGAACTCGTCGGCGATGCGCAATTGAAGGAAAAAGAGAAACGCCGTGCCGAACGCTACCGTCACCACCAGAAGCGACGGCAAATCGACATGCCCGCGGAGCAGGGACGAAAAACAAACGGCCGAGGAGCTGAAGGCCAGAATCAAGACCCCATGCGCGACAACGGGAAAGCGCTCACGCTGGTAAGTCCACCAGCGGTGCAAGGGCGAACGGTAGGCCGTCAGGGAATGGCTCGGGTCAGCGATGGAGCCCTCCGGGCCGATATTGGGGCTTGGCTCGTCGTGGCCGGGGGCGGAATCACTCATGGGCGTTTCCTTCGGTTTTCTTCTTTGCGTGCTTGCCTCGCGCCAGCAGGCGATGAGCCCGGCTGAAATCGCCCGAGCACATGGCGCCCATGATCGAAAGCTCCCCGGCGAGGCACAGGCCGGCGCACACCTCGGCCAGCGCCTGTGCCTTGCCGGCGCCGGACAGACCGAGAATATCCAGGCACGCCTTCTGGCTTGGTAGGCCCGTGCCGCCGCCCACCGTGCCGACCATGATGTTCGGCAGCGAAACACTGGCGTACAGATTGCCGTCCATTACCTCGTAGCGGCACACGCCCACCGCCGACTCGGCCACGCACGCCACGTCCTGACCGCACGCCATGTAAAGGGCCGTGAGCCCATTCGCGAAATGCCCCTGGATCCCCATCGTGCCGCTCAGGATGCCGCCCATCGCGCACATCCGCCAAAAGTTCACCATCTGTTCTGGCGTCGTCCGCAAACGCTTTTCAATCAGCTCCGCGGGAACCAACGCCTCGGCAGAAACCTTTCGGCCCCGAACGAGGAGGAACGACTGCGCGCTGGCCTTCTTGTCGCCTGAAAGGTTGGCCTCGACGAAATGGTACTGGGGCGTTATCGGGCAATGCTCCTCGATGAACGCGCAGATCGCTTCGGTCGCCAGGGTGACCATGTTCTGTCCCGAAGCGTCCCCTGTCGTGAACTCGAAGCACAGATAGACGTGGTTGCCTTCGAGCGTGATGCGCATGTCGGTGAGCTTGCCGAATCGCGTGGTGGCCTCCGCCACGCGACGGAATTCGTCCAGGTGCTCGGTCGTCCAGAGCACGAACAGGCCCGACTCGCGCAAATCACGAAAGGCGAAGCCCGGCGAACGACAGACCCCTTCGTTGAGGACGGCCGAGGTGCAGCCGCCGGCTTCGGTTAGCAAATGACTTCCGCGACTGTACGACGCAACAAGAGCGGCCTCCGTGGTGGCAAGCGGGACGTAGTAGTCGCCACTGGCGAACAGCCCATTGACACGCAACGGCCCGGCCAACCCGACCGGAACCTTGACGGTGCCAATGAAGTGCTCGATGTTTTTCTTGTAGCTCTCCTTGCACGCTTCGGTGTCCGCGTCGAGCAGTTCGCGCCGGCTGTCCGGCGCGGGGATCAGGTCCCAGCGGCGCTGTACCGCCTCGTCGCTCACGTGGGCCCCGCCGGGCACCTTCGGCGGGACGGCCCCCGGGTGCGGCGCGAGCTGGGCCAGCAACTCCTCCGGATTGCGCGTGCTCAAAAGACGTTCGAGGTGACTGGCAGCCTGGCGGCGGTCGGCGGACACGGCTCACTCCCTTGCTTCGGGTTCCCAAAATTTTTGTGCTCGCCCATGCTACCCTCCCGCTCACCGCCAAGCAATGACTTATTTGAGACTCAAGCATCGTTATTCGCTTGGCAGGATTCTGGACAGACCAAGAAAGGGGTCGGGGGTCAATGTTTTTTCGATTAATTTGCATGCCCCCGGCCAATCGTCCTTGACAAGTCGGCTCTTGGCGGCTAGCATTCCGTGCATGGCTCGACGACCACGCCAGGCGCCTGGAGGCTATGTCTATCACGTCCTGAACCGCGCCGTCGGCCGCTTCACCATCTTCGAGAAGGCCACCGACTACGAGGCCTTTGTGCGTGTGCTTGCCGAGGCGCTCGATTGGGTTGATGTCCGCTTGCTCTCCTATTGCATCATGCCGAATCACTGGCACCTGGCGGTCTGGCCTGAAAAGGACGGCGACCTCTCCGAGTTCATGCGCTGGCTCACGGTGACGCACACGCGGCGCTGGCACGCCAATCGGCACACGCAGGGGACCGGGCCGATCTATCAGGGGCGTTTCAAGTCGTTCCCGGTCGAGGAGGATGACCACTGCCTGCGGCTATTGCGATACATCGAACGCAATCCGCTGCGGGCGAAACTGGTGCGCAAGGCGGCGAACTGGCGTTGGAGCAGTCTGGGCCGAACGCAGCTCGGCCTGCCGGGGCCGCCGTTGGAGGTCGGGCCCGTCGCGCGCCCGGCCAATTGGCTCAGCTACGTGCAGCGAGCCGAGACGGAGGCGGAGCTGGCGGCACTACGTGTCAGCGTCTGCCGCGGCGTTCCGTTTGGTGATGAGCCCTGGCAGAAGAAAACCGCGCAGCGCCTGGGGCTGGAATCCAGCCTGCGGCCCGTCGGCCGCCCGAAGAAGGTGCAATAACACTAGGAAAAACAATGACCCCCGACCCCTTTTCTTGCTCCGACCCCTTTTCTTGCTTTTCTTTGGCCAAGTCGGTCATCATCGCCGAGTTCGTCGCCGCACAGCAAACTGGGTAGTGGTACAATTTGAGATAGGTCAAGCATTCTTGCCTGACAGAAGCCGCGAAACGCCAGGCTGGAAAGCCTGACCTACGGTAAACTGTACCACCCCCGCCAACCGGCGTCCCTGGCCAAAAAAGGCACCGACCATCAGCGCCAGCAAACGCTCCTGGATTCGGCGATCCAGCACCCAGGCCATCCGCACAATCCACGACGCCAACTCGGCAAACAATTCCCACGCAACCATCCCTGGCTCTCCCTGCGGCGAAGTGTTTTGGTCAACACCACGACCGTGCCAGGAGAGCCATTTTTTTTCTACGCGTCTTGGTTGACGCGACGGCCAGGGCTATGATTATCTCGGAAAGTTCAATCTATTGCGACCATCCTTTTTTTGTGGAAACGCCAGATGCCATACAGCGCCGAAATCAGCCGTACGAATCCCACGTGTTTCGTTTTTCTTGTCGATCAATCCAGTTCGATGGGTGAGGCCTTTGGGGGCGGGTCAGGAAAAAGCAAGGCCGAGGGTGTCGCGGATGCAATCAATCGCTTGCTGCAAACGCTAGTGCTTCGCTGCGCCAAGGCTGAAGGAATTCGCGATTATTTTCAACCACCCGCTTTATTGATGGGATTTGACGTTTCAGGAAAATACAGACAGCGTTAAGCTACGGCCTGCCCACGGTCTTGCAAGGAGGCAGGTCATGGCTCGTCGTAGCCCGCAAGAAGCGGGGGTCGCAAGAACGGTG
>JACPPF010000019.1 GCA_016191165.1 Planctomycetota bacterium | reverse complement strand
GCCTCGGACGGCATCCGGTGTCCGGCCGCCCGATCGGACCGCTGCCACGCCCTGAAAGGCGGAGCGATTCCGCACCGCAACGGTTTTTGACCTCACTTCAAAGCGCAAAACTGGTCCTGTTTCTGAGCGCGGTCAACAGGTTTTTTAGAAAAAATTGCCACAACCCGAACTTCCTGGGACCAAAAACAATCCTATCTTTGAAAAAGTCAGATTTTCCTTCACCCAAAGAAACTCACAAGGAAGCGTGGGCGTATAATAACAGTGGCTGACGCAAGCCCATGATGCCAATCCCTTTGCAAGAAGGTACGACCCGCCATTCGCCGTTGGATACCCGGCGTGGAGTAATTAAGTTCAGGATTGAACGCGTGAATACTACCCCCAGTCTCTGGAATTGGTGAAATCGAAACTCAGGACGACCGGAACGTCCGTCCGCCCGCGTGGCGGCTTTAGAACCTTGTGGGGTTATTACGATGAAACGTTTATTGATGAATCAGGCCGAACCGGCTTTTGCCCCCGCGCGGTCCCGAATTGAGATTGCGGCCCCGCCACGAAATGAGGCAGCGATGAAGAAACGATCGACGCCCATGACCGAGGATTTCTACGACGCCGACGCCATCCACGATTCGCTCTCCGGGGACGATGGGCCATCCTCAGGCGGCGGCGCGGACGATGCGCTTGGCCTGTACCTCAAGCAAATGGGTGCGATTCCGCTCCTGAATCGCGACAAGGAGTTGTCCCTGGCGACCCGCCTGGAAAACGCGCGCCGACGCTATCGACGCGCCGTTCTTTTCTGCTGGTGGTCGCAGCAACGTATCGTCGCCATGTTTGATCGCATTCAAGCCGGGGCGATGCCGATCGATCCGCAGATTGATATCGTTCACAGCCTCGGTCTTGACCGCGAGGTGATTCGCGCCCGCCTGCCCCACAACCTGCGAACCTTGAAGCGTCTTCACTTGACCGCCGCGAAGGATTTCAGCAATCAATTGCGCACCCGGTCCGCGACGGGGCTCAGCAAGGCCCACCGGCGGCGCTGGCGGCTGCTGCGCAAGTCGATTCGTCTGATCGAGGAGGTCTCGCCCCGTACCGAGTTGCTCGACGCCATCACGGAGGAGTATGACCGCACCTATCAACAGGTGGTCCACCTGGAAGGCCAGGCCAACCAGCCAGGCCGGTCCGCGGCGGCTCGCGCCCAGCAAACCCGCGCCGTGAAGGAATTACGCAACAAGATGCACGACGTGCTGGCAACTCCAGACGATATGCGGCGCTTGCTCCGCGTGATACGCCGCCGTCAGGCAGTCTATCAACAACTGCGAAGCGAATTGGCCGAGGGAAACCTCCGCCTGGTTGTCTCGATCGCCAAGAAGTATCGTGGCCGGGGTCTGTCATTCGCCGACCTGATTCAGGAAGGCAACCGCGGCCTGATGCGCGCCGTCGATAAATTCGAATACCGCATGGGGTTCAAGTTCGGCACCTATGCGACCTGGTGGATTCGCCAGGGCATTCAGCGCGCGCTCGCGGACAACGCTCGCACGGTGCGCGTGCCGTGCCATCAGGTCAGCCTCCTGGCGGCCATCGAGCGGGTGCGCGGCGAGTTGTTCGTGCAAACGGGGCGCGAGCCCACCATCGAACAAATCGCCAAGGTCCTGGGCACGAGTCCCGAGGAAGCGAAGTCGCTGCGGGCCGTCTCCCGCCAGCCGCTGAGCTTGCACGAGCCGATGGGCGACGACGCGGAACGGGCCCTGAGCGAATTCCTCAATGACCGCAGCGCGACCAGCCCCGGAGAAAACGTCGATGCCAACCTGCTCAAGGAACGCATCGCCGAGGTGCTCAAATCGCTCACGCCCCGTGAACGCGAAGTGATCGAAATGCGTTTCGGGCTGAACGACGGGCAGCCACGCACGCTGGATGAAGTGGCCCAAAGCTACGGCATCACGCGGGAACGGATTCGCCAGATCGAATCCCGCAGCCTGTCGAAGCTGCGCCAGCCCGTGCGGCGCTCGCGGCTGGCGGGGTTCAACGAGAGGGATAAATAGTTTTCAGCGCTATTCCCGACAAGTCCCCGGACGCGCGGCTAGTGCCTCGTCCATGCTAAATCTTCGGGTTGAATTTGCGCGTTCACCGAAATCCGTGGCCGGGGTCGGTAATCCGACCCCGGATTCCCGCGGCGGCTTGCCGGGGTCGGATTACCGACCCCGGCCACGGTCAGAACCCGAAGATTTAGCGTGGACAAGGCACTAGTGCCTCGTCCAGACCAGGTTTTCGGGTTCCTCCTGTCGTAGCGTGGACTTCAGTCCACAAGCCGCTCGCGTGGACTGAAGTCCACGCGACGACGGACCCAACCCCAGAATCTAGCGAGGTTTCACCTCCGACCAAAACGGCGGCCACACAAGCCCGAAGCGTTTGCGAGGGAATTCTTCCGCACCCTACCTCGCTAACGCTTCGGGCTTGTATCGAAATCTGACTCATGTACTATGAGTTCTTTGGATTAAGGAACCTGGCCTGGACGGCGCACCAGGGCTTGTACTTCGCTCACGCTTCAGGCTCGGAAGTGCCATTTTCGACCAACGGTATCAGCCGCAGGCCGATCGGCAGGGCTTCGCCGAACATCTGAGTTTGCTCGTCGGCCTCAAGTTCCAGCACGTCTTCCACCATGCGCACCCAGTGGCTCGGCACCGTCTGGGCGTTGAGGGCGTTGAGAACCTGAAGGCGATGCGGGTCGTCGATGTCGATGGCGCGCTGACCGCTCTTGCGCGCCAGTTGCGTCAGGCAGAACGCCCAGGCCAGCCGTTCGCTCTGGTGCGTTGGCTCGAAGCCGAGGATCGCGTCGATCCAGCGTTGGGCGATGTTGGGATGCACGACGCTGTTGAGCGGGCCGTAGAGCAGCACGCGGGCGCCGAGGCGCGTCAGCGCGAAGAACGCATGGGGCGGGGTCGGGCTGCGCTTGCACGTCTTCAGCACCGCCTCGCCGAGCTGCTCCTTGGTTTTCAGGTCGAGCCGTTCGAGACCGGCGGCCGCGCGCCACATCTCGCTGTACTCGTTGGCGGGCGGCCTGGCGGCGTTGCTTTTGGGAAGCAGGACGGGGCGCAGCCGGCTGAAGAGCGTGCTTTGCAACCCGCTGGCAAGACCGCCCGCGACGCGGCGCCACATGATCCAGAAATCGGCGCCGCCTTCGGGCTGCGTCAGGCCCGGCTTGCCTCCCTTGGCGGTGGAGTGCAGAAGCTTCCAGAGTTGATCGACGCGATACTTGTCCAGGGCATCGCCGAACCCGGGCCGCAGGCAGAAGCCGACCAGGTTGTACCAGCGCGCCAGGTGCGCGGGCGACAGGCGGCGCTGATCGGCGACCTCGGCCAGGAAGTCCCAGAGCCGCCGGCACAGGCCGCTCGGCCATTTGTCGCGCCCGGCGTCGAGCGAGGTTTCCAACTCCTTGGTCAACTGCTTGGGTTCCAGGGCGCCGCCGGCCTGATAGGCGGCGCGGATGCACGCAGCGCCGGCCTGCACGAGTTCCTCGGGCCAAACGTCGGTGACGGCGTTGTCGCCGCGCAGGTCGTCAGGGTCGTCGTCGGCAGCGCGGACGATGTCGCGAACGTTGAACTCAAGTCGCCAGCGGTTGTTGCCATCCTTGGCGACGCACCAGAGTTCGAGGGTGCCGATCTCGGTGCAACGGGCCGCCAGCGTGACCGGCACGTTCTTGGTGCCGCTGCGCTTGCCGCCGCGCAGGACGGTGTGCAACGGCGGCAGTTGCAGGAGCTGGGTCGGCGCGACGGTGAGCAGGTCCCCCGGCTTATCGCTGGCGCGGACCGTTGACGTGTAAAGCGGAAACATCACCGGTTGGCCAAGCGACAGTTCAAGGACGGGCTCGGGCAGGGCGATTTCCTGGCCCTCTTCGAGATGCCGCGGCACGACGCACAAGACCGACAGAGAGCTCGGAGCGGCGTCGGCGTTTCCCGTGGCGATGCCGATGTAGTAAGACCGCGCGATGCCGCCGCCGATTCGGCGACCACCCGTGTGCTTGAGCCAGCCGAAATAGGCAGCGCCCCAGGCGACGGCGAGGTCGAGCGACGGGTTGGTGAGGACGAGAGGATTCCAGGCGCCTGCGCTCGCGGGGGGAGCGGGATCGAACCATTGATGCAGCGTTTCCATGACGCGATTCCGCAAGGAAGCCGCGGTGAAGACGCCGCCGTTGAAGAGAATGGCGTTGGGGGCAACCGTGGCACCATCCGCGTTCAGGTGCTTCTTTAGAAAGCTGGCCAGGTGGCGCGTGATGGCGGGGTCGTTGACGTAGGGCAACCCCATCTCGTGCAGGCCGGCGCGGGCGCCGCGCGTCGGCTCGGCGTCGCGCGGCACGATTGGGAAAAAGCCGTCCAGGATGGTGCGGCGCACATCGTCCGCCGTCAACGTGGCATGCAACGATCCGCCGATGACCGCCCGGCCCCGGCCCATGACCGCGACGGAAAACTTGTCGGGCGGCGTCGGCCCAAGCAGCGTTTCCTTGCCTTGACGACACGCCTGGGTTAACATTCCATACTGGGCGGCGTCAAGCTTGCTGGCGGACGGCAGCTTGGTCTCGATGAACTTGGCCAGCGTCAGGTCCATGTTGTCGCCGCCCAGGAGCAGGTGATCGCCCACCGCCTGACGCAGAAAGGTAAGCGAACCGTCCAGCTCGCTGGCCTGGATCAGGCTGAAGTCGGTCGTGCCGCCGCCGACATCGATGACGACACAGTGATCGCCCGGTTTGAGCTGAGCGGCTTCCTGTGGCGAGTGGGTCGCCAGCCAGCAGTAAAATGCGGCCTGGGGTTCCTCGAGCAACGTGAGGTTTTCGATCCCCGCTTTCTTGGCAGCCTCGACCGTGAGGGTGCGGGCGGTGTCGTCGAAGGATGCGGGCACGGTGAGTACGACGGGCTGCTTTTCCATCCGCCATTCGGGATGTTTGCTCGCCATCTGATGGTTCCACGCATCAACCATGTGACGCAGATATCGCGTGGACGCCTCCACCGGCGAGATGCGTGGCACATCGGGCGGCGCGCTCCACGGCAAAAGCGGCGCGGTGCGATCGACGCCCGCGTGGCATAGCCAGGACTTCGCCGAGGTCGCCAGCCGGCCGGGGACCTTGGCCCCGTGATTACGCGCGAACTCGCCCACCGCGTACTCGCACTGCGGATTCCACGGCAACGCCGTCGCGCCCGCGGGCAGATCGTGAGCGCCAGGCAAGTAAAGAAACGAAGGCAACAGCGGCCGATCCGCCACCTCGCCTGGCGCGATCGCCTGCGGCATCGGAAACGGACGAATCACCGGCGCCGCCGCCCCCCCCTTGCCGCTGGAAAGGTCGATGTACGCCAGAGCGCTGTTGGTCGTCCCCAGATCGATGCCGATTAGATAACGCGCCATTCCGTTTCCTCACGATTGCGCCGCTTGCGGCTTGGCGCTCGCCATGCGAGACGCGACCGCGAAAACGCCAATTTCGTTTCATTGTATGCATAGCCGTTTCGTACAACGATCTCATGTCGAAACCAACGCTTGGCCTGGATATTGGCGGCGCCAACCTCAAGGCGGTTCATTCCAGCGGGCAGGCTCGTGCCGTGCCGTTCGCGCTGTGGAAATATCCCGAACGCCTGGGAACGGAGCTCAAGCGTTTGTGTGATTCCGTGCCAGCGTTTGATCGGCTCGCCGTGACCATGACCGGGGAATTGTGCGATTGCTTTGAAACGAAACGAGAAGGCGTAAAGGCAATCCTGCGCGCGGTCCGGACCGTGGCTGGTACGACGGCGATTTGGGTCTGGACGACGGGCGGGCGGTTTCTCACGTTGGAGGAAGCCAACGAAAAGCCGCTCAGCGCCGCCGCCGCGAACTGGTTGGCCCTGGGTTACTTCGTCGGTCGGCATTTCCCAACTGAAAATGTGGTTTTGATGGACACGGGCTCCACGACGACCGACATCGTTTACCTTCGACAGGGCATTCCCGAGCCGCGCGGCCGTACCGATCGGGAACGGCTCGAAACGGGCGAACTCGTCTACACCGGAGTGCGCCGGACGCCGATTTGCTCGGTGCTGGGGATGTCGGTGGCGGCAGAATTTTTCGCCACGATGCACGATGCGTACGTCGTCGCCGGATTGCTGCCGGAAGAACCGGATAATTGCGATACCGCCGATGGCCGACCAGCGACCCGCGAAAATGCCCGCGCCCGCCTGGCCCGAATGCGATGCGCGGATGGCGAAACGTTTTCCGTTGGGCAGGTTCGTGCGCTGGCCGAGCAGGCGCTGGCCGCCCAATGGAATGCAGTTCACCGCGCCGCCGCCAGCGTTTTGCGCGACCGACCGGCCGTCCAGCGCGTGGTGTTGGCTGGATCTGGCGAGATTTTGGGCCGGCAGGTCGCGGCCCGGCATCCGCTGCTGACCGAGGCAACACTCGTCTCCCTGGCCGATTGGTTGGGCCTCGCGCTGTCGGAATCCGCCTGTGCCCACGCCGTGGCGGTCCTGGCGGCTCAGGAAGAATTCTATGCGTAGTAACACTTATACCGTCGTGAAAGTGGGCGGCAGTCTGTACCAGCTCCCGGATTTGCGTGATCGGCTGCGGGCGTTTCTGACCACGCTCCCGGCGGGCTCTGTTCTGCTTGTCCCCGGCGGCGGCGCGGCAGCCGACGCCATTCGCGCCCTCGACCGCATCCACCAGCTCGGTGAGGAAACGTCGCACTGGCTGGCGATCCAGGCGCTGTCGCTGAACGCGGCGTTTCTACAGTCTCTGCTGCCGGAGGCTCACTTGGTGGAAGGACGGGAGAACTCGGCCAATTTTTTTGCCCCGAAACTCGCGATCCTTGATGCGCTGCCGTTTTTTCGCGCTGATGAAGCCAGACCGGATCACCTGCCGCACCGCTGGGAAGTCACGAGCGATTCGCTGGCCGTGCGCGCGGCGGTGTTGTGTGAGGCGCGCGAATTGATCCTCCTCAAATCAACCGACGGGTCAGGGGCGGACTGGGCCACAACAAACCAACCGGGCGTGGTTGATGCGTATTTTGCCGAGGCCGTGGCGCAAGTACCGCGCGGATTATCGGTGCGCGTCGTCAACCTGCGTTCGCAACCGATCCGTTAGCGACGCTTCGGCGAGACTTCGCTAGCCGCGGACCAGGTCCGCGAGGGTTCGTACTTTGTCGGCGACAATGACCGCCTGCCGATCGCCATCGGCGCATACGGCGCCGCGTACGGCGAACCAGTCGGGCCGGGCCGGGAGCAGGGCGCGGATCTCCGCCCGCCCGAGCGATCCAGCGAGCGCGATCCTGACCCCCGCGCTGCGGGACCGGGCGCACAGATCCTCGATCCATGGGATTGGCAGCCAGTCGAGCAACGTGGGCCGAGCTTTGCGCAACGGGTTGTTCGCATCCTTGCAGTGCGTATCCAGGAGGAGCACACTACCGGGGTGCGCGCACGCCAGCGCGAAGACTTCGTCCACGGATGGCGCCCGCGCGCACTGCCAGTCGGCATATGCGGCCAGCACAAGCTGCGGCGAGTGATGGGCGCCAAGGAGCGATCCAAGTTCGTGGCGCCAGCTGGCGTCACGATCACATCCAGCCAAACCGAACTTGAAATAGGTTAGGGCGCAATCGGGAATCGCATGGCAACCGTCGGACCATTCACCCAGAGCGGCGGAAACCGGTCGTTGAAGGGCCACAACCTCGACGATGGCGCGCACCGTCTCGTCGGCAGCACGCCCGAGCGCTCCGTGTGCGGGTTCCTTCACGTCGATCAGCGCCGCGCCGCCGGTCAGAGCTGAACGCGCCTCGGCCACGGATCGCACACTCACCAGCAAGCCAGCCATGAATGGTCAGCCCCCCGCCGTCGCCACCGCCTCAACCTTGAAAAAACGGAACCAGCCCGGATAGGCCTGAAAAGGCTGCATCCTGGGCTCGGTAAACTTGAAACCATACAGGCCCTTCGGCTCGAACCACTCGGCCTCATTGCAGTGGTGGGCCTGATCGGACAGGAACGCGGCCAGGTCGGCATACTTTACACAGTCGGTGAGATCCACGGATCCGATGATCCCGCCATGCAATTGTGATAAGTCGGCCAACGAGTTCGGAACGCGACGCCAACCCTCGACGCGGTTGTCCGGAACACGTGCCGCATGAATCCAGACTCGGCCCCGCCGCGCGGTCGGCCAGCGTCGGATTTCGATCGTTTTGTGTCCGGCGACAACCAGCGCGGCCCAGGGTTGCTTGATCGAAATAGCAAACTGGGTTGGTTTTTCCATTGACAAGTAACCGCCTCCCTGAAAAACCAAGTCCGAAACGGAGCCGCCTGGAAAGCCGCTTGCACCACGCGCCTGCCTTGGTGTCTATTTGTATAGATAAAACACAGATCGCATGAGGACTACCAAAATTTCCCCCCAGGAAAACGTGAGTTCGTTTGCAGCGACCCGTGCCGCAAGGTAGGTTAGAGGTATGGAATCCGATGTCCAGGAGCGCACTCCTTGCGCCCAGGGCGTCGGCACCCCATCGCGCCATGCGAAAAAAAAAGGTTGAACATGCCGCTTCACATAGAACCCCATGCTGAACCGATTCCCGGGTATCGGCTCATTGAGCGCCTGGGGAGCGGCGGCTTCGGCGAGGTGTGGAAAGCCGAGGCGCCTGGAGGCCTGTTCAAGGCAATCAAGTTCGTACAGCGCCACGCCGGGTCGACTAGCGACAGCATCATCGACAATACGGCAACGGATGCCTCGCGTGCCGATCAAGAATGGAAATCGCTGATCCGCGTCAAGTCGGTCCGTCATCCGTTTATCCTCCTACTCGACCGTTTCGAGAACATTGAGAATTACCTCGTCATCGTCATGGAATTGGCGGACCGAACGCTGGCGGACCGTTTCAAGGAATGCCGCTCGCAGGGTTTGCCCGGCATTCCGCGCGAGGAACTTCTGAGCTACCTGGCCGAGGCAGCCGAGGTGCTCGACCTGATGAACTCGCAGTACCAGTTGCAACATTTGGACATCAAGCCGCAGAATCTATTCCTGGTCCATCAACACATCAAGGTGGCCGACTTCGGGCTGGTCAAGGACACGACGGACGGAAAAGAGTTGATGACCATCACCGGCGGCGTCACGCCTGTTTATGCCGCGCCGGAAACCTTCGACGGGCAATTCAGCCGGCAGAGCGATCAATACAGCCTGGCCATTGTCTATCAAGAGATGTTGACGGGGCATCGTCCGTTCACGGGCACGACGATGAAGCAGCTGATCTTGCAGCACCTGCAGAACGCCCATGACTTGACGCCTGCGCCGATCCATGATCGCCCGATTCTCGCGCGCGGGCTCGCCAAGAACCCGGAGGATCGGTTCCCGACCTGTCTGGATTTCGTGCAGGCCTTGAAACAAACAACCGCCAGGAGCGGCGCCGTCGTGAGCGTTGACCCTTCGCCGGAGGTCATGCCGTCGGTCAACAAAACGCTCGGCGCACGGGGAATTGCAGGGCCGGTAAAGCCGGTGGATCCCAATTTCTCCGTCGGCACCTCGTTTCTGCGCCAGGATGTCGGCGCAGACCCCTCCGTACCATCCCTGGCGCGCGGTTTGACCCCGTCGGCCAGCGAACCGACGGGAAGGACTTCGCCGACTCCTGCCATGGCGCTACGGCGGCGGGAGCGGGAACGGGGCAAATCGGCGCACGAAATCACCGGCATCGTTCAGCCGACGCTGGTGATCGGCATCGGCCGACTCGGCGTGGAAACGCTGACCCAACTCAGGCAGATGTTCGCTGCCGATTTCGGCGCCTTGACGGCGATACCCAAGGTGAGGCTGCTCGCCATCGACACCGATTCGGGAACCATCCAGCGGGCGACGCACGGCGAGGCGCGGAATTCCCTCCAGGCAACGGAAGCCTTCTCGGTGCGCCTGCAGCGCCCCAGCCATTATCTCAAAACGCGCGACGGCAAGCTGCCGACCGATTCCTGGCTCAACGCCAAGCTTCTGCATCGCATTCCGCGCGAGCAGGAAAACGCCGGCCTGCGCGCGCTGGGCCGACTGGCCTTTGTCGACAACTACAAGGCCATTAGCCGCCGGCTCGACGTTGAGCTTCATGCCCTTACCGCCGAGATTTCGCCGGACGACTCCAATCCGTTTATCAATCTCGGCGTGCGCACCTCCCGGCCGCGCATCTATATCGCAACTTCGCTAACCGGCAGCACCGGCGGCGGCATGTTCCTGGACATCGCGTATCTGCTGCGCCGTCTCCTTCAAAACCAGGGTCAGGCAGAGGCCGAGATCGTTGGCCTTTTCTACCTGCCGACGGCGAAGCGCCAGCCGGGCGGCGCCGGGCCTTTGGCAAATGCCTTCGCGGCTCTGGTCGAACTGGACCATTACAGCCAGCCGGAAGCGGTCTTCTCGGCCCATTACGAAACCGCGGCGTCCATGGCGAAAGGCGAGCGGGTGTCGGAAACCGGGCCAGCGTTTCAACGATGCCTCCTGCTACCCCTGCCCGAATCCACGGGCAAGCCCGAAGACATGGACAACGCGGACATTATCGCGCGCGCAGGCAGCTTTCTTTATTGGGACATCGCGACCCCCCTTGGGCAAGCATTTGACGAACAGCGGCAGGCCAATCTGCGCCATGGAGCGCCGAGCACCGGGCCCCTGTTGCATTCGGTCGGAATGTATCGCATCCATTGGCCACGGAACGCCTTGCTCGATCAAGCCTCACGCCGTTTGTGCGAACAACTCGTGACGCGCTGGCTTAACAAAGACGCCAGCGGCATCGTGGCGACCATCCACCAGTGGACCCAGGAACGCTGGGAATCCATCGGCATGAGGCCCGAGAACCTCATCGAGCGTTTCCACCATTTGTCGGAAATCGCCCTCGGAAAAAATCCCGAAATCATGCTCGCGGAAATCCTCGCTCCAATCCAGACGGCGCTCGCCAGCGACACCGCCAAAACGCAAAAAAAGGGCCTGTCCGGCCTCCCGCTCGGCTCGGCGGTACAGGCCATGGAGCGGCTGGACCGCGCCATCGGCGTTCCGGACGATAGCCGATCCTCGAAGTCGCTCAATTTTGAACCCTCGGCGCTGGAGCGCGCCCTGGCCGAAATCGCCCACGGCATGACCGATGAATGCGAACAGCGCCTGGCCGAGTTGGCAGTCCAGCTGTTGGAGGATCCGAACTTTCGCCTCGCCGGCGCCGAAGAGGCGCTGCGGCAATTCAGCGCCACGGTCGAGCAATCGCTGCAATCGCAGGAGACGTTGGCACGCGAGTTGACCGACAAGGCGACCCAACTCTATCAACGGCTTCACGAGGTAATCGAATTCCCGCCGAAAGCCGGCACCCCGGGCAGCACGCAATGGACGTTTCGAATTGGCGCGCGTCCCACCTCGGCCGGTGGTGGACCCAGCGCCGCCGACACCTTCGAGTTGCTGCGCACCTATGCGAAGACCCGCTACCATAGCCTGATCCTGACGAATCTCAATGGCGTCTATCTCAGTCTGCGCGGTCATCTTTCGGACCAAATCCGCGAGGTGGGTTTTTGCCGCCAACGCCTGGGCGAGCTTCAAGGCTTGCTCAAGCCAACCCAGAGCACCAGCGTGGTCGACAGTGCCCACGGCCGGGCGATTTTCCCCCCCGGGTGCCTCGACCTGCCCGACGCGGTCGATCAACTCGTAAGGTCCGTCACCGCGGCGGACGTGGTCGCGTTCGACACCCAGGTTCAAGCCTGGATCCGGACCAACTACAAGGCGTTGTTGGAGATTTGCATGGGTTCCTCGGCCATGGTGCGCAATCTCGCCCCGGCGCTTCTCCACGAGGCGGAGCAATTTCTGGGCGCACGTCTCGTTGGAAGTTCCGTGGCCGACATGTATCTGACGCGCAAGCGAGCCGAATTCGGTGAAGCGGCCGATGAACGAATCCGCGACGACCTCGAGCGGTGTCTTGACGAGGCGACGCCCGAGATCGGCAAACTGGCCCGCAATAACGAAATCTCCATCGCCAGTTTCCCCGACGATGAGTCAGGCCGCTATTTGCAAAAACTCCTCAACGACCGGCTTCCGGAAGTAAAGACGGTGTTCTCCGCCCGGCACGACGAGATGATCTTTTATCACGACCTGATCCGAATTCAAAAGAAGGATCTGGCGCAATTGGGTCCGATCGCTAAAGAAGCGTACGATCAACGCTGCGCCGCCGACCCGTCTTCCTTGCATAGCCGCGAGGACGTATTCAATTGCCAGGTCATCGCCAGCACCAATCGATAAAAAACAATCACCCGCTTCCAGCGTGGGATTCGAGTCCGCGGCGACCTTTTTTTTCTCGCCATGAGCTTTGCTACGCATTTCGTAGGTCAGGCTTTCTAGCCTGACAGCGTAGCCCATGTTGATTGATAATGGGCGCTTCGCGTCAGGCTGGAAAGCCTGACCTACAATTGCGTTGCAAAGCCCTCGCCATGACGCAAAGGGCGAAGAGATTTGCTGCTTTCAAGAGTAGGTTTCTTTGCGTCCTTTGCGCCTTTGCGAGAGATTATTTTGGCCCACCCATCTCAGATGAGCAGATCCCGCCCCTGACGCGGGTGATTGATAACAAAAGCCGAAGTCGCCGCGCTGAGCGAACTTCCTGGCTCCCCAACGCTGTTGGGAGGCCAGGAAGATGGGAATCCCCAATCCGAAGGTCCCCGTTAGTTCGGCAGCATCGCTAGTTTTCCCTGGCGGATCTGCCCCGAGCGAACGATGAAAAACGGGACGGGATTGAACGTTGGCAGATCGGGATGGTTGAGAACGTAATTGACATTGTCAACGTTCACCGTCTCCCAGCTGTGCAGCCCGACGAGAATGTCCCCCTTGCGAATGCCTGCCCTGGCGGCGACACCACCTGGGTTGATATTGGTGACCTCTAGCCCGCCGTGCAGCTGGCGATTGATGCGCGTGACCAGGTCGCCGCCGACGGGTGACAGTTGCAGCCCGATCTTTTGCCAGACGATATCGGAAACCGACGCTGGCCGAACCTGGCGATCCCCGGACGCCAGCGCGAGTTTCACTCGTTTTTCCTTGTCGCCGCGGCGCACGACGAAGGCAACACTGTCGCCGTTTCTGCAATCCAGCAAGCCACGTTCAACGTCAATGCCCGAATCGACCTTGACCGTGCCCACCTGCAGAATTACATCCCCGGTGTTGAGGCCCGCGGATTCCGCGGGGCTGGAGGCATCGATGCGATCGACGATGACCTTGCGGACCAGACCGTCGCTGGACTTTTGCAGGATGTCCCTGCACACCAAGCCATCGTAGGTTGACGAACGCCGCCGCGCCTTGAGCATCGCCGCCACCGACTGGACCATGTGGTCCACGGGAATCGCGAAGCCGATGCCCTGGGCGCCCGCGCGAATGGCGACGTTGACGCCGACGAGCTCGCCGTTGATGTTGACGAGGGGCCCGCCGGAGTTGCCCGGGTTGATGCTGGCGTCGGTCTGGATGAGCGACTTGTAAGCCATGGCATCGTTGAGACTGACATCCCGCTTGATGGCGCTGACGACTCCCGCGGAGACGGTATGTTCATAGCCGTAGGCGTTGCCGATGGCGATCACCGTTTCACCGATCATGAGATCGCTGGCGGTGCCGATGGGCATGACGGGCAGGGCGGCGCGCGGCTCGATCTTGATGATGGCGAGATCGAGTTCGGGATGGCGGGCGACCACGACGGCGTTTTGCGAGGTCCCATCCGCCAGGCGGATGCGCAGCGCGGTCACGTCATCAACGACGTGCTGATTGGTGACGATATAGCCGCGGGGATCGATGATGATGCCGGTCCCCATGCCGTTCATCGGTTTGCGCGGGGCGGCGGGCAGCGGAAAAAGATCGGTGCCGCCGCCCGGCGCCAAACGCTCGCTGTGAATGTTAACCACCGCCCCCTTGACGCGCTCGATCGCCGCGACCACGGCGGTGCGGCGCGCACCGGTCCGGGTCAGGGCGTTCTTGTCTTTGAGGCGGGCTTCTTTGGCGAAAAGGCTTGGTCCCTGGGTTGTTTCCTGGGCATGGATCGTGCAGAGAATTGCCCAACAGCACAGCGACCCCAAGGCGACTGACCATCGATGGCGCAAGCTCATGGTGTCCTCAGGTCGTGGTTTTCTTCGTCTGGGTTGGTTTGACTGGAGACCCGCCGGCGTCCTCGGCCCGGTCCGCGCGGGTACTAATATGAGTTCGGCAGTGCCCGCCCTTCGCCTAAGTTTCCAGGACGCGGATTCGCACAAACGCACGCAACGATGGGCAGTCCGGACCAAAGACGACGATCTTGCCCATCCAGCCGACAGGGCAAGCCTGGTAAGATCAATCGATTGTCCCGTTTTTTTCGCCCGCCCGCGCGTCGGGCTGGATTGGTCCGTGCCACGCCACCTGGACTACTATCAATCCAAGTCTGCGCGCAGAGCGCAAATTCGAATCGCTACGAGCCGCGACCGTCAGCGAGCGGTTTGGGCAAAACCCGCTCCCTGACGGTCGCAGCTCGTTGGTTGCGGCTCTGCCGCGTTGGGGTGCAACTATTCGGCCCGATCGAAAATCCGCTTGAATTTGACCCCGTTGCCTGCGCTATCGATCATCGAGAATCGGCGGTGATCGGTCACGGTCATGTCTTTGGACTTCCACTCCATGTTCCTGAATTTGCCGGTGAAATTGATGGTGAGCGTTCCGTTCCCCTGCACGAAGGCGCCAACCTTTTCGCCGTCGGCGATGATGGAGCGATCTTTCTGGAAATTGAGGCGAATGGCGCCCTCGTGCAATTCGGGTGGCTTGCCGGCCCACTTGTCTGCCTCGCTGACCCAGGTCGTGTTTTCATACTTGTCGTCGTGGAGCTGGCTGAAAACGATGGAGCCCTTGGAATCGGTCAGCGTCAAGAGTCCGCCGGAGATTGAAATCTTCTCGACATGCGATTTTTTGCCGCCGACCTCCTTGTCGAAGTTGAAGGTGACCTGATCGCCCGAACCGATGGTGTAGGTTCCTTTCAAGGTATCGTTCGTGGTAACGAAGTAGAGCTTGCCGTCCTTGGTGAACTCAAGATAAAGCTCGCCCTCGCCAACTTCCTTGCCGTCGGCGGTGCCTTTTCGTACCTTCGATCTTGCCCTTGTTGCCGCCACTGCAACCGGCGGCGAACAGCACGGGCACCAACAGGACCCATAGGACGCCACGCAACATTTTCATCGTTGTTCTCCTGAGATGGTTCGGATACTAAGAGCGTCTAAAGAAATGAAGTAGGTCAGGCTTTCCAGCCTGACCGTCAGGCTGGAAAGCCTGACCTACTTTCATTGTTTTGGGCACTCTAAGGTCAATCTTTTGCATTTTAGGCTACCATGCCTACATGCCAACGGCTCGGCCAAAACTCGCCTTCAGGGAATTCGCGAGCCGCTATCGGGTTACGCCTGTACCCAATACTGTTCGACGAAGAGCACTTGACCAGCCCCCAGCGCAAGCTGGGGGATTGTGGGAGGCTAGCCAAACCCCCCACGCTTGCGCGTGGGGCTGGTGTCTCTTCGCGTAGCAAGCGATTGCCTGCTGAAACGTTGCAATGAGAGATGGACTTTTTACATCCAGCAGCGCCGAGCAGGCTCCAATGATGCTCGTCACGGCCTCTCCGTTGACAGCTTCAACCTCGGATGGGGCCGCGACTTCCAGGCGGCGACGTCGGCTTGCAGAACCTCGATGGCTTTCGCCAACTGGGCGTCGCGACCTTGCGGCAAGGTGCAGGGATCGAGCCAGAGGATGTGGTGCGGGGCAGCGCCGTTTTTCTCCATGTCTTCGCCGTCGTTGATCGTGAACCAGCCGCGAGTCGGCAGACGCAGGATGCCTGCATCCATCACCTGAGTGGCGCCGGTGCTGATAACGGCCCCCGCCGTCGTGACGCCAACTAGCCGGCCGCGTTTCAGCGTTTTGATCGCATGACTGAAAATCTCCGCGTTGGAGCCTGAGTTTTGGTTGCACAGAACGACGATGGGTTTATGCCAGGAGACGTAGACTTTTCGATCAAGCGGGTACCCCGGCCCACCGCCGCGCGGCACGGTGATGGCGTGAACCGGTTGCGCCAGCGCGGTCAGGAGGTGATCGGCAATCGAGCCGCCGGGGTTTTCGCGCACGTCGATGACCAGGCCGTCTTTGCCGGCGCCCTGCGAGACGAGTTCTTCTTCAAACTTGCGGAAGTTGGGCATCGACATGGCGCTGATGTGCAGGTAGCCGAACTTGCCTTTGGAAGCCTCGGCGACGCTTTTGCGATTGTGCCTTAGCCAGTGCTCATAGAGCATGCCTTGCGCGAGCCCGTAGGAGATCGGGCGGAGGGCGACCTCGCGCGTGGCGCCGTCCGTGCCCTTGACGAGGAGGTTCAATTCGCGTTCCAGCGGGCCGTTGAGAACGATGGTGAGGTCCATGTCGCGGTTGACTTCAATGCCATCGATTTTTTGAATGATGTCACCGGCGAAAAGCCGGCTGCGTTTTCGGTCGGCTGGGCTGCCGGGAAGGACGTCACGGACCTTCAGGCCGGGGCCAGAGAACGCCGGGTCGAAACGCGCACCCAGATGGGCCGTGACATCGCGCGGCGCCGTCGGCAATGCCTTGCCGCCGAAAGGCGTGAAGCCCAGATGCGAGCCGTTGAGTTCGCCGAGCATCATTTGCACGCAGGTGGCGACGGTTTCAGCATCCGGCGCGTGGTAGGCGAGTTCGCGGTATTTGGTGCGAACGCGGGTCCAGTCGGCGTTGCCCAGCCTGGCGTCGTACCAGTGATCGCGCATGATGCGCCAGGAGGCGTCGAAGATGGCAGCATTCCGCGCGGGCAAATCGACGCGCTGGCGGACCGAAAACGTGAAGCCCCCGCCCGTTGCCGCCGGCTGAGACAGGCCCTTGCCAAAGCCTTTCTTTTTGGGAGTCGGCGTCGGTGTCGGAGTTGGCGTGGTAGGCGCCGCGGAGCCGACACCGGGCGTGCTGGTCGGAACGCCGCCGACCAGCCAGACGATCTGGTTGCCGGTCTTGAGCCAGGCGGGGTTCGCGCCCGCCACGGCCGTGAGCGGCTTGGGTTTGAGATTGTCCCCGATGTCGATCGTGAAGGTCCCGGCCTTGCCGTCAAAAGTGCCGGTGAAGGCGAGTTTCTTGGAATCGGGAGACCAGAACAACGTGCTGGCGGCGCCTTCGCCGAGGCTGATGCGTTTGATACGTTCGTGGAGGCCGTCGAAGTCGATGACCACCTCGACGGACTTCTTGGGTCCGGGTGTCAGGCCGCCTTTTCCGGGCGTGCGGCCCTTCATCCGGTCGAGGGCCTGTTTGAGCTTGCGGTCGCGGGCGGTTTGTTCGTCGTCGTCGGGGTCGAGCCAGACGAGCGAGACCTGGCCGCCAGGTTCGCCCGAGGCGCGTCGGCCGGCGAAGGCGATCATCTTGCCATCGGGAGACCAGGCCCCACCGTATTCGCTGTAGGGATGCCGGGAAAGGTTGAACGGCTTGCCCTTGCCGTCGGACGGCAGGAGCCAGATGTCGCGATTGAATTCGGCATCAAGCTGAGAATAGACGAACCACTTGCCGTCGGGTGACCAGTCGAAGTCGGGCGGGTTCCACCCGGCGAAGACCTGGCGCGTCGTTTTCGTCTCGAGGTCAAGGACGCACAGGTCGCCCCGGCCGCGCACGAAAGCGAGGCTCTTGCCGTTCGGGCTGAGTTTGAGCCGGGAAGGGGCCTCGTTCATCAGGGCGAGGTTCGTCGTGTTGAAGGATTGATTTTGCCACCAGTAATGCTTGGCCGACTTGCGCACCGATTTGGAAATGGCGAAGCGGTCGCCCAGATCGCTGACGAAGAGCAGAGCTTGACCGTCCGGGGTGAAGAGCGGGCTGGTTTCCTCGGTGGGGGTGCTCGTGATCTGCCGTGGCTCGCGCAGGATCGTGTCCATGACCCAGAGATCGCCGCCGGCGATGAAGGCGATCTCCAGGCCGTCGCGCGAAAACGCGGCCGACGACGCCGAGTTCAGCACGCGGAATTCGGTCTTGTTGGCCGAGCGATCGGCGTTATGAAAAATGTCGAGCTTCCTGATCTCGCCACTGGCAGGCGTCAAACTGTAGAGGTCGAACAGATGGCGAAAGACGATCTTCGAGCCGTCGCGCGCGATGGCGGGAAACACGACGGACTCCTCCTTGAACTTCGTGAGCGGTTTCACGTTCTTGCCGGCGAGATCGCAGGCGAACAGCTTGGCGCCACGGGCATGTTCGGCGACGAAGTAGAACCCCGTGCCATCGGGTCTCCACATGGGCCAGCGACAGCCGAACTCCTTGTGCAGCAGCTTGGCGAAGGTCTTGGCTTCAAGGTCGTAAAGCCAGATCTGGCTGACGCGCGAGCCGTTGTATCCCTTGCGCCACCAGCGTTCGCCTTCGCGGGTGAAGAGGAGTTTTTTGCCATCGGGCGAAAGCGTGCCGTCGTCGCCGTAGTCGTCGAAGAGCATGCGCTCGGCGGTGCGCTGGTGGCGCTGGATGGTGAAGAAGCGTTCGCCGTGACGCCAGAAATGGTCGCGCGTCGCCTTGATGAGCAAGGCCTTGCCATCGGGAGTATATTCTTGAAGAAGCGATCCGGCCGAATGATGCGTAAGCTGCTTTGGCACGCCACCGCTCGTGGGCACGGTGTAGACGTGCGGCGTGCCGTCGCGGTTGCTGACGAAGGCGATCTCCTTGCCGTCGGGCGAGAATCGGGGCGCGACGTCGCGCCCGGGATGTTGCGGGAGGGGTTTCGCCTCGCCCCCCGTGGACGGCGCGATCCAGATATCGCCATTCCAGTCAAACGCCAACAGCCGTCCATCGGGTGACAGCGCCGGGTTGTTCGCCAGGCGGATGGCCTCACGGGCGTCGGCGGCGGTGATGAAAAGAACAACGAATGAAGCGGCAAGAAACCAGCGAGTCATGGCAATCCCCGAATGCGGTGACGGTGGGCGAATATGGAAGAGTAGGATACCACCTGCGCGCGCCGGGGCAAGCGAAAATCGGGGGGTGTCTCACTTTGCGTCGGTGGATCGAAGGCCTCTCGCGGAGCGTGAGGCCTTCGATCAAACTGAGACACTACCGAATTTCACACAACTGCCCGGGGACGATTGTCTCTGGGCCTTCGGGCTGGTTCCACCAATTCCAAAAAAATCCAAAAAGGTTTGTCACGATCGGCGCGGCAGGCGGTAGGGGAGGGTGTGGACGAAACGAAAACCCAGTAGACCCTTCCAACAAGGAGCTTGCCATGTTCAAGAAGTACTTTCCCGCCCTGATCGCCTCGGTCGTGATTCTCGCCAGCGCCGCTGGCGCCCAGGCCCAACATCTGGACATGAGCCAGATGGTGCAAAACGAACTCAACTTCCAGAAACGGTTCTACAACTGGGCCTGGCAAGGCAGCGTCCAGGCTGCCCGCTGGCACCGAGAAAACGGCGTGCCGATCCCGTTCAACGCCGCGACGATCTACCAGTCGAACCTGGAAGGCCAACGGGCGTTCAACGGCTACATTCGCCAGTCGCAAATCAACAGCGAACGCACCAGCCAGGCGATCGGGAACTGGACGAACGGCGCCATCCGCGGCATGGGCCCGTACTACAACCCCAGCAATGGCGCCGTCTACAACCTGCCCTGGACGCACAACCAATATCACATGAATCGGTACGGCCAGTTCGCCCCTGGCTACAACCCCCACCGCGACAACGTTTTTCCTTACTACGGGCGCTAAGGCGATCCACGGAAAGCACGACGAACCGGGCCAGCGCCGCCCGGTTCGTCTGCTTTCGTTTGTGTTTGTGCATTCCGACCATTTCCGCGCTGATATCGTCAGACCGATCCCACCACCCTATCCGGTCCGCCAGACCGCCGACGAAGGCGCCGTTTTCGTCTTCCGCCTGACGCTTGCGCCGTTATAATCGACGCAGAGAAAGTCCGCTCTGCGTCGCGGCTCTTATGTCTTCGGAAGTTCATGACCCGGGTGCCACCGTGCCGGAGTCCCTCGCGCGCGTGGGTGCGTCGCTACCGGAGATCGAGGGCTACGATGTGCTGTCGCTACTGGGCCGCGGCGGCATGGGGCGGGTGTTCAAGGCTCGCCATCGCACGCTCGGGCGTGTGGTGGCTCTCAAGATGTTGATCGATGCAAGTGAGCCGATGTTGATCGCACGCTTTCACGCCGAATCGCAGGCGGTCGCTCAGTTGCAGCATCCGAATATCGCGCAGGTCTTTGAGTCGGGGCAGATCGACGGGCAACCGTACCTGGTCCTCGAATACCTCGACGGGGGCTCGCTGGCGCAGAAACTTGATGGCAAGCCGGTGCCCCCGCGGGAGGCCGCCGGGATCGTCGAGATTCTTGCGCGGGCGATCGAGCATAGCCATCAGCACAACATTCTACATCGCGATCTCAAGCCCGCCAACATTCTGTTGGCCGGCGATGGCACGCCGAAAATCACCGACTTCGGCCTGGCCAGGCGGCTTAACGAAGGTTCGAAGCTGACGCGCACGGGTGAGGTCCTCGGCACGCCAAGCTACATGGCGCCGGAGCAAGCGTCGGGCGTCGTGCCCAATCCGGGTCCAGCGGTGGACATCTACGCCCTGGGCGCGATTCTCTATGAAATGCTGACCGGCCGGCCGCCGTTTCAGGGCCCGGACACGATGCAGACCCTATTGATGGTGCTGACGGTGGACCCGGTCCCGCCCCGCCATTTTTCGCCGAGTCTCCCGCGCGATCTGGAAACGATCTGCCTGAAGTGCCTGGAAAAGTCCGCGCGTAAGCGCTATGGAAAGGCCCAGGCGCTGGCGGAGGATCTACGGCGTTTTCTTGACGGCCAGCCCATTCTGGCGCGTCCGGTGCGCTGGTGGGAGCGCACGCTGAAGTGGGCGAAGCGCCGGCCCTGGGCGGCTGCGTTTCTCGGCCTCCTGGTCGTCGCGCTCGTCGGCCTGGCGGCCGCGTCGGTGCAAATTTATTCCGCGAACCGCCGGCTGGAAGCGCGCAACCGCGAAATCACCGAGAGCCTGCAGTTAGCCCGCAACGCCATTGACTCCATGCTCGTCGATCTATCCCAGGAACTCGCGCCCACGCCGCTATCGGAAGAGATTCAGCGAAAGGCCCTGGAGAAGGCGCGAGGTCTCTACGAGCGGCTCGTCGCCATTCGCCCTGACGACCGCGATGGCCGGACCCAGGCGGCAGACGCCTACGGCAGCCTGGGCCGATTTTACGCCCGTCTCGGCCGACTCGACGACGCCGAGGCGATTTATCGAAAAGCGCTGGCCATGCACGAGCGTTTGAAGCAGGAAGAGCCCACGGTCGCGGACCACCGGCGCGGCTGCGCCAACATGCTCCTGAACCTCGCCAACCTGGCGCGAAGCCGGGGCAAGGACGACCAGACCGAGGCACTCGCACGCTCCGCTCTGGCCGAGATTGGGCCGTTGCTTACCGACGCCGAGCCCGTGACGCTGCAAGCCGCCTCGGCGATTCACAACACCCTGGCCCTGGCGCTGCGCTCGCTGAAGAGGCCAGCGGAATCCGCCCGGGAACACGAGGCCGCCCTGTCGCTCAGGAAGCAATGGCTGGCGCTGGAACCGAACAACACCGATGCCAAGATTGCCCTCGCGTCGAGCCTCTCCAACAAGGCGACGTTTCTTTTAACAACTCATCCCACGGACGCGATCACAGCATTGGCGGACGCGGAGAAATTGCTGGCGGGACAAACGGCCCCGCAGCAGCGTTTCTACCTGGGGCAGTTCCGGGCCAATCGGGCCATCGCCTACGAGCAGCTCAAGAAGAACCACGAAGCCGAGGCGACGCACGCCCTCGCCATCGCGACGCTCACCGCCCTCGTTGCCGACTATTCCGCCGTGCCAGGCTATCGGCATCTGCTGGCCAAGGAGCACATGAATCTCGCACGGTATTTCGCGCCCAAGGGGCAAAGCGAACGGGCGCTGCGCCATTTCCGCATCGCCGGTCCGCTGCTCGAACGCCTTGTACAGGAATTCCCCGACAACGGGCAGTTCCGCGCGGAGCGGGACTTGTGTCGCAAATTCACCGGCTGGGTCGAGGAAGACCTGGCCGAGCAAAAGAAGAAAAAGACATGAGCGACGAACGTCTCGACGGCATCGAAACCCGCTGGAGCTTGATTCGCCAGGCGCACGCCGCCGATCAAGGAGCGTCGGTGGCGCAAGCGCGCAACATTCTGGTGATGCGCTACGCCTCGGCGATTCGCCGCTACCTCGGCGGTATCCTGAAGGATCCGGACCAAACCGACGACCTCGCGCAGGAAGCCATGGTCCGCCTGTTGCGCGGGGACTTCGCGGGCGCCGATCCGAATCGCGGCCGGTTTCGCGATTTGCTCAAGACGGCCGTTCGCAACATGGTCCGCAACCACTGGGACAAGCAGAATCGCCGCCGCTCCACCTCTGCCGATCTCGACCTGCTCGCCGATGCCAGCGAGACCAAGCTCGAAGCATCCTGGCTGGGCGCATGGCAAAGCAACGTCCTTGATCACGCCTGGGCGGCGCTCAAGGATGTCGAGCGCAAGAACCCCGGCAATCCCGCCCACTCGCTTCTGCAATGGCGTGCGGAATTTCCCGACGAATCTTCCGAGCAGTTTGCCGCTCGACTGACCCAGAAGGTCGGCACGCCAGTCCGCGCCGACGCCGCCCGGCAAATGCTGCGGCGCGCGCGTTTACGTTTCGCGGAATTGCTGATGCAGGAGGTCGCGCTGGGCCTGGATGACGCCAGCCCGCAAGAGCTTGAGGAGGAACTGGCCGCCCTGGGCCTCCTGGAACATGTCCGCGACTTCTTGCCGGCGGACTGGCGCGAGCGAGGCCGGTTGCAAACCGAGTGACAACGCCCGCGCCCATTCAGGTCCGGATCCGCCAGGAATTCGGCAAAGGCCGTTGCGGTGGTGATGCGGCCCTCATCCTGGACGGCGACGATTTGGATTGGTCATCCAGCTGCGGTTCAGGAATGACGTAGAGCGGCAGCTGGGGAGTGCCGAAAACCTGGTTCTGGAAGAGCAGATTCACTTCTTTGGGCGAGCGGCAGGAAAAAATATCCCCACCAGCCCGGAGCGCAAGCGACGGGTCCAGCGGACGTCTGCCCCGTCGCTTGCGCTCCGGGCTGGTAAGTTAATACCGGCCGCTCGCCTAATACTTCGACGCGACCGGGTCCGTGTAAAGCCTTACAAACAGGTAGGGCGCGAACGCCGCCGGCGGCGAATGCGGATCATTTCGTCGCGTCAAGAAGGGCGGTGACGCGCTTGCGCAGAGGTTCAAATAGATTGGGTTGGGCGGCCATTTTGTTGAGTTGCGTCATGATCTCGCGGCGAGCGGCGTAACGCGTCGGCCCGATGCTAAGCAACGCATCGGCAGCCATGACGCGGCCGTCACCCTTGGCGCGGACCTTGACTTCACCCTTGCCCGTTTGCCCCTCGTTGCTGGTGCCACCGACGCCCGAGTCCTCACCGAGAAAGATTTTGACCTTGGGGTCGTGCAAGAAATCGGACAGTACATCGAGCGCGTGTTCCGGCGCCTGGGCTTGCCAGACCAGTCCGAGAACGTAGGCACAGTTGTAGCGGAGCATCTTGTTGGGCTCGGTCGCGGGTTCCTTGAGGACCTTGGCGAATGCGTCCTTGGTGCCATCCATTTCCGCCAGGCCGCGTTTGTGGACCTGGAGCGCCCAGATGATGCGTTCGCGCATGAGGGGGTCATCCTGGGAATTGGTGAGGATGGCAAGCAGATCGGGAACCGCCTTGCGGGCTGCGTCCACGGGGCCGATGCGGGCGAGCGCCATCGCGCACTTGGTGCGGACATCGGGGTTTTCCTTGGTGTTTTGAAGCATCTCGACCAGGAGCGGGACGGCGCGTTCGGCCAGTTTGCCGATGCCCCCGATAGCGAAGGCGGCATTCTCGCGCACCTGAGGGTCGCGATCGTTTTTCAGGAAGCGCATCAGGTCGGGCAGCGCGGCCGCGCCGGCGGCGCCGAAGTTGCGAATGCCAAGCACCGCCTGGCGGCGCACCTCGGGTCCGCCGTTTTTGGCGGCTTCGAGCAGGACGGGCACGGCCGCGGCCGCCTCGTCGCCGCCGATGTTGCTCAGCGCCATGGCGGCGTTGCGGCGATTCTCAATGTCGGCGTCATCGAGCAAGGAGCGCAACGGATCGATCGCCGACTTGTCGTCTGGAACCACGATCACCAGCAGCACGTTCAAGCCGGCTCTGCGCGTCTCCGAATTCTTGTCCTGGCACAACGGCAGCAAATCTTTCAACAACTCGTGGACCTTGTCCACGTCGGACGTGACGTGCAACAGCGCGCTGGCGGCATCGCGCTTCACCAGCGAGTCGGCATCGCGCAGCGCCCGCGCCAGCGACGGCAGCGCCGATTCGCCGTAACGCCCAATGGCCCAGGTCGCGTTCTGTCGAACCATCGGCTCGCGGTCGTTGGAAAGGGCCTGATCCAGGGCCTTGCGCATGTCGGCCGACTTCGTCTTCAAACAGCCCAGGGCAAACGCGGCACTGCGGCGCAGGCGCGGGTCGTTGTCGGCAAGCGCGGCGATGAAAAGCTGATCCAGGCCGAGGTCATCTCCCGCCCCCTCCCGGCAAATCTCCGCCATCGCGAACACGATGGCCTCGCGAACCTTGGCGTCCTTTTCGCCAGCGTAAACCGCCTTCATCGCTGGCAGCGCTGACGCGCTCCAGCGCCCCATCTTGCCCAGCGCAAACGCGGCACTGCGCCGCGCCTTGGCGTCGTTGCCCTGGCGGAGTTGCCTGGTCCAGCCCTCGGCCGTTTTGCCCAGCAGCGTCTTTTCCTGCGCTGACAACGACGAAACGCCGAGAACCATCGCCAGACACGATGTGAGCAATAGAGGTCGAATCATGGTTACCTCGCACCCTGCTGGATTTGAAGGTTAGCGCGAGCCGCCGGGGGATTCGCGTGCGGCCTAACCCACCGCCGGAACATGCCCGGCGGCTCGCCATTTCGCTCCACTTATTTCTTGCCCGGCTTCTTCTTGTCATCCTTGGCTTTCTTGGAATCCTGGGCGTGAATCACGGTCAAACCGTCGATCACATCCTCGGCGGCTTCGCGCAAGGCCTGAGGCGCCATTTTGTCGTCGGCGATTTTTTGCAACGCCGGAACGGCCTCGTGCGCGCGCATCGGCACGAGAGTTTGCATGGCCGTCACCTTCACGTTCAGGTCCATGTCCTTTTCGTGAATGGCCTTGAGCACCGCGTTCAACGCGATCGGCTTGGAAGCCTTGCCTCCCATCGCGATGATCTGGAGAGCCTGAAGCCGCACCGGCACGTCCTTGTGGTGGATGCGCTTGATGATTGGGTCCATGTGAACCTTGTTGACATTGGTAATCGTCATGATCGCGGCATGGATCCACATGTTGACGATCGAATCCGGCTCTTTGTCCAGACGTTTGTTCAACATGATGACGGTAATCGATTTTTCCTTTTTGTTTATGGGGTCGTCCAGGTATTCCTTGAATTGCGTGATCATCTGCAAAGACGTGAGCCGAACGTCCTTGGACGGGTCATCGAGGGCCTTGCGAATATCCACCAGCGCGGCCATTCCGACAGCGTGCGGCAGGACCTGCACCACCATGACGCGCACCTGGGTCGTGGGGTCTTTCATGGCCTTGCGCAGATCGGGCAGGGCCTTGGCCTTGCCGACCAGGCCAATGTATTGCACGGCCGTCACGCGCACTTGAAGCGACGGATCGGTCACGAGTTTCCGCAAGTCGGCGAGCACGGTGTCCTGGCCGAGGGTCGCGATGGCAACGACGGCTGCATACTTGACCTGGTGGGAATTATCCTCAAGCACTTTCCGCAAGGCGGGAATTGCCTTGGGATGAACTGGCGCCTTCTCTTTCTGGGCCAGTACCATCAGGACCGGGATCGCTTCCTTGCGCACCTCCCAGGTAACGGGGTCATGCACGAGGTCAAGCACGTCGTCGATGGCCTCGCGCGCGATCGGTCCGAGGTAGAGCAACCCTTGCAGCGCTCGCACGCGCATGATGACCTGATCGTCCTTGAGGGCCATCCGGTAAACCGCGAGCGCTGACTTGAGGTGTTTCGGATCGGGTTCCTTTTTGAGGCTTTGCAAGCCGCCCAGGATGGTGCTGATCGCCATCATGCCGTTGACGCGCACACTCAGATCGACCTTCTGGGTCTTGTGCCGCAGCAGGTCCGCGAGAATGTCGGGAAGCACGAGCTTGGATTTGTTCGGGCCGAAGCCGGTGATCGCCTTCATGGCGTTTTCGCGTTTGGTGGGATCGGTGGATTTGAGGTCTGCGCGCCATTTCTCGAACGACTTGCCGAGGACCTCCTTGGGTTCCTTGGGCTCCTTGGGAGCGGTGGTCTTGGGGTCCTTTCCCGTGTCGGTGGTCTTCGTGCCCTGGGTCGCTGCCGAGTTGACGAGGACCAGGGCCAAGGCCGTGGTCAAGAGCCAGTAACGCATTTTTTCAACCTCGTGGAAAATGCTGCTTCCCCAGGTATTAAGGTATCACGAAGTACGGGGGGAGAGCAACCACGAAATCGGGCGTTTCGGCCTTTGAAGTAGGTCAGGCTTTCCAGCCTGACAGCCGCGGCGAAATGTCAGGCTGGAAAGCCTGACCTACGGCACCGTGGCGGACAGTGGGTGACATTTCCATAAAAATACCGGGAACAAGCAGTGAATTTATGATGAAGCTTTCCGGCCCGAGCGGAGGATCCCGCAGATGCGTTTCAGCCTCATTCCGCGCGAGATGCGTTTCTTCGACATGTTCGATGAGACGGCCGCCAATCTCAACATCGCGGCCAACAAGTTCCTGGAAATGGTGACGGTCTTCGACAAGCTGGATATCCGCAGCCATGAGTTGAAGCGGGAGGAAGATGCTTGCGACAACAGCGTCGAAAAAATCATCAAGGCTCTCGACCGGACGTTCATCACGCCGTTTGATCGCGAGGACATCCACACGCTGGCCACCAGCCTGGACGACGTGATGGACAACATGGAGGAAACCTCGCACCGCCTTGAGGTTTTTCGCATCGAGAGGCCCACACCCGAGGCGATTGAACTGGCCCGCATCATCAAGGAATGCTGTCTGCGCCTGGAAGCGGCCATCAAGCTGCTGCGCGACATGCGGAATTCCGAGAGAATTCATGTCCTGCTGCGCGAGATAGGCCAGCTGGAAAACGACGCCGACAAGGTCTACCGCAAGACCGACGCTGCGCTCTTCGCCAACCTCGTCACCTCCAGCAGCAACGGCGATCACCCGATCACGGCGCTTGACATCCTCACGCTCATCAAATGGCGCGAGCTCTATGGCTGGCTGGAAGAAACCGTGGACGCCTGCAAGGAAGTCGCCAACGTCATCTCCGAAATCGTCATCAAGGGGACGTAAGGATGCACTTCTTCGAGACGGTTGGCAAGAACTTCGGCAACATCGACTATACCCTGCTGCCCTGGGTGGTGCTGGCGCTGATTGGCCTGGCCTTGATCTTCGACTTCCTGAACGGCCTGCACGACGCCGCCAATTCCATCGCCACCATCGTGTCAACGCGCGTGCTCACGCCGCAACAGGCGGTCATGTGGGCGGCGTTCTTCAACTTCATCGCCTTCATGATCTTCAACCTCAAGGTGGCCGGGACGATCGGCAAGGGGATCATCGATCCGGACATCGTCTCCAACTCGGTCATCGCGGGAACGTTGATCGGCGCGTGCGCCTGGAATATCCTCACCTGGTACTGGGGGCTCCCCACCAGTTCCTCGCACGCCCTCATCGGCGGTCTGGTGGGCGCGGGCCTTGCCCACACGGGCTGGTCCGCGCTGGTCTGGGAAGGGATCGCCAAGACGTGCGTGTTTATTCTCGTCGCGCCGATGCTGGGATTGGTGATCGGCCTGGGCTTTGCCGTTCTGGTTTACTGGATCGTCTACTGGTGCGACGCCAGGCCGCGAACCGTCGATTGGTTTTTTCGCCGCGGACAGCTGCTGTCCGCGGCGCTCTATAGCCTCGGACACGGCGGCAACGATGCCCAAAAGACCATGGGAATCATTCTGGTCCTGCTCATCGCAGCTGCCGGGAGAACACCCGGAGCGTTCGGCGAAGGCGTTGACGCGCGTCACATGGAAGTCCCCACCGAGGTCGTTCTGGCCTGTCACCTTGCCATGGGCCTGGGAACGTTGATGGGGGGCTGGCGCATCGTCAAGACGATGGGGCAACGCATCATTCGGCTTCGCCCCGTCGATGGGTTCTGTGCCGAATCGGGTGCCGCGTTCACGCTCATTCTCACTCTCTTCGGCGGCATCCCGGTCAGCACCACGCACACGATAACGGGCTCCATCGTCGGCGTTGGCGCCGTGCAGCGTTTGTCGGCGGTGCGCTGGGGCGTCGCGGGACGGGTGGTCTGGGCCTGGGTCTTCACGATTCCCGGGGCTGCAATTGTCTCGGCGCTGTGCGTTGTATTCATCGAAAGGATATTCTGACCGCCGCGCTGGACTGCGCGAACGCCAGCCTGCGCGCGACAAAAAAAAGCCCGACGTTAAAGCGTCGGGCTTTTTTGCGCCTTGTCCCGAGGAATTTAGATGAGCTGGCGGACAGGCCGCCCGGTAGGCACGAGTTCGATGGGCCGGCCGTCCTGAGCGCGATACCAGGTGTTGAGCGGGATGCCGAGTGCATGATAGATCGTCGCGGCCAAGTCTTGGGGGCGGACTGGCGTATCGACGACGACTTCGGCGCGGGCGTTGGTGGCGCCGATGGTCTGCCCCAGGCGAATGCCGCCGCCGCCCATCGTCGCGACGCCTGCCGTGGACCAGTGATCGCGCCCCGCTGACGGGTTGACGATCGGCGTGCGGCCAAAATCGCCGAACCAGACGACCAGGGTATTGTCCAGCAAACCGCGCGTGTGCAGGTCGGCCAGCAAGGAGGCGTAAGCGCGGTCCAGGCGAGGCAACAGGCGATCCTTCAGGCTGCGGAAGTTGTTGACGTGCGTGTCCCAGCCGCCGTCCGTCACCGTGACGAAATGCACGCCCGATTCGATCAGCCGACGGGCCAGCAGGCAGGATTGCCCGAGCGAATTGCGGCCATACTGATCGCGGACGCGATCGGTTTCGCGTGACAAATCGAACGCATCCTTGGCGGCCGGTGACGTGATGAGCGAATGGGCGCGTTGATAGAACACGTCGCGCGCCTGCACGGATTGATTGGATTCCATCTCGCGCTGGTAGCGATCCATTTCCTGAAGCATTGAATAACGCCGCTGCAAGCGTCGGCGCTCGGCATCGCTGGCGATGCTCAGGTCGCGCACGCGGAAGGCGGGCGAACTGGGATCGTCATGCACTTCGAAGGGGTTGTACTGATCGCCCAGGAACCCGCCGATGCCGCCGTTGAAGCGACGATCGATATTGCGCCCCAGTTGCACGAACGGGAACATGTTGTTGCGATAGCCGCGCTCCTTGGCGACGACCGAACCAAAACACGGGAAGGGCAGAGCGGGGTTGAAGCGATGGCCGGTCATCATGATGTGATCGGCGACGCCGTGGCTGCCGTTCTGCGGGTCGTGCCCGCGAATCAGGCTGAGCTTGTCGAACTGCTGCGCCAGCATCGGAAAGTGCTCCACGACGCGCACGCCCGGCTGGCGGGTCTGGATCGTGGAGAATTCACCGCGAATCTCCGCCGGGGCATCGGGCTTGGGATCGAGTGTGTCAATATGGCTCGGTCCACCTTGCATCCACATGAGGATGCAATTGACATTGCGCCGTTGCGGCGCCGCCGGAGCGTTTTCCGAAGCAACGGCTTGTGCCCGGAAAAAATTCGCCAGCGTCAAACCGAGAGCGGACAGACCGCCGACGCGAAGGAAATCTCGGCGCGAGTGGCCATTGCAATTGCTGGAAACGCCGCCGACATTCAAATCGAGCATGGAAAAACTCCATTGGGAGGCGGGAGGCAGGATACAAAGGCAAGCAGGTAGGTTCTAACTTTCTATGATAAGCCTGACGTTTTCTGGCGGAAAGTCAATAGAAAAATCGGTTTTTTTAGAAGCCAGCGGCTTCGCGATTGTCGCAACGCGAAACCGCAAGCAAAGGGATCAAGAGGTTTCCATGAGATTTCCGCTTCGCTTGACCGGGCTGGTCGCCGCACCGCATACGCCGCTGAACCCCGACGGCAGTCTCAATCCGGCGACCATCCCGGCCCAGGCGCGGTTGCTTCAGGAGTCCGGTGTGCGCGGCGCGTTCATTTGCGGCACGACGGGCGAGAGCCTGTCGCTCACGGTTAGCGAGCGCGTCGCGGTCACGGAAGCCTGGTGCGACGCGGTCGCGGGCAAGATGCCCATCGTCGTCCACGTCGGCAGCAACAGCCTGATGGAAGCGCGGGTGCTCGCCAGTCACGCGGCGCAGTGCGGCGCCGACGCGATTGCCGCGATGGCGCCGAGTTTTTTCAAGTCGTCGCTGGACGAGTTGATCGCCTACTGCGCCGCGGTCGCCGAGGCTGCCCCGCAGACGCCGCTCTACTATTACGACATCCCGACGATGACCAACGTGCCGATCCCCACGGCGCAGTTCCTCGAACAAGCAGGCAAGTCCATCCCGACCCTTCACGGTGTCAAGTTCACCAACAACGATCTCGTAACCTTGCAGGAGTGCCTCGCGCTGGAATCATTCGACATCGTGTTCGGCTACGACGAATTGCTCCTCGCGGGACTGGCGATGGGCGTGCGCGGCGCGGTCGGCAGCACCTACAATTTCGCCGCGCCTTTGTATCAGCGCCTGTTTGCAGCCTTCGACCGCGGCGACCTCCCAACCGCCCGGCAAGCGCAGCTGCAAAGCGTGCGCATGATTCGCATCCTGCAAGAATTCGGTTTCGCCAGGGCGTCGAAGGCTATGATGGGCTTGATCGGCGTCGATTGCGGACCCGTGCGATTGCCGCTGCGGCCCATGACGGAACCGGAGATTCAGGAGTTGGCGCGGCGGTTGACCGGGATGGATGGGTTGAGTAAACCGATCCGGGTTTCCGTTTAGCGCTCGCGGGATGCCTTGCGGTCACTCAACTCGGCGACGAAGCGTTGATGTTCGTCCGAGGCAATACCCGTTTGCAAAGTCGTGAGAACTTTGGCCATGTCGTTTGCAAAAAGCGCCTTGCTATCGAGCCATAGGCCTGGAAAAACCCGTGAACGAAAAATCCCTTCGGAATCCGGCTGGATTCGTTTGTATTTTCCTCGCACAAGTCGATTCCAGAGAATCTCGCGCCTCTTGATCAGAACGACAAGATATTCTTGAATCCTGTTTTCTTCATATAAATCGAACTTCTCATGCAAATCGATCGAAACGCTTGAGAAGGAAACCTCCACAAGCAATTCCGGCGAGCCTTCCACGTATTTTTTTCCCCAAGATGCTCCGCCGTATTCGGGGAGGATCGCAAGGTAATTGTCTGGCTGCGGGCAATCGTCGCCGATCAGCGAGGTGGTATTCGAGCCGCCCTCCAGGCCGGGCGTATGGGCACGGTAAACTCCAAGCCAGGTCGTGATGTCAGAATCAGTGTTCCCATGTTCCTTGCGTAGTGGCGACGGCATATAGACGATTCCTCCGATCAACTCCGCACGCTTGATATTCGGCAATTGTTCCCAGATGCGCAGAAATTCGTCGCGTGTCAGGTGGTCGCCCGCATCAAGAGATGGCATGGTTGACAGGTCGGTGGCCATGGTTAATTCCGCCGTTTTTTCACTTCCCTTGATCATGTTTTTGTTTTATCATACCAACCATACCCCCCGCAACCCCCCCCTCATCCTGAGGATCCCGCCATGCTGACGATGCTCGGCTCTCCCAAGCGTACCTGTGAAGGATTCACCCGGCGTCAAGCTCTCCAAGCCGCTTGCGGCTTGGCGCTCGCAGCGCCGTTCGGGATTGCTACGCCGCAAGCGGCAAATGCCCTGAAACGCCGTCGCCCAGGCCGCGCCAAGAACGTCATCCTCCTTTATCTTCTCGGCGGGGCCGCGACCCAGGACATGATCGATCTGAAGCCCAACGCGCCATCCGGCGTGCGCGGTGAGTTCAACCCGATCGCGACCAACGTCACCGGAATCCGCATTGGCGAGCACCTGCCGCGCATGAGCCAATGGATGCACAAGATCGCCCTGGTGCGTTCGCTCAACCATCGCGCCGGTTGCCACAACACGTTGCCCAGCTACACCGGCCTGGAGCAACTGCTCGACAACACCAACACGCGCGACACCTATCCGCCGAGCATGGGCGCCGTATGCGAATGGTTGCGGCAGCGTTCCCTCCCCTCTCGCTCTGGGAGAGGGGCCGGGGGTGAGGGCGGCCGCCAGTTGCCCGATTACATCTACATGCCCTGCTACCTGGGCTGGGGCCAGGCGATCCGCCGACCTGGACCGTACGCCGGGTACCTCGGTCAGCGTTTTGATCCACTCTATACCGAGGTGCAGCCGTATCGCGCTCCGGGTAGCCCGGCGCCCGCGCCGGGCCGGCCGGTCACCGTGCTCGGCGAACCGCGTCTGCCCGAAAGCACCCTGGCCCAGGGCGTGACGATTGACCGACTAAATACTCGGCGAACCCTGATGAACCAGATCGAGGACCAGCTTCGCAACGAAGGCACGCAACGCACCGTCGATCAATTCAATCGCACTCAGAGCCGGGCGTTCAACCTGCTTACTTCCACCGAGGTTCGCTCCGCCTTCGATCTGAACCAGGAAGACAACCGCCTGCGCGACCGCTACGGCAAGACGCTCTTCGGCAACTGCGCTCTGATCGCGCGCCGTCTGGTTGAGCGCGATGTGCGCTTCGTCAATGTCACGTGGGACCTCTTCTGGGACCGCGTGCAAATCAACTACGACGCCTGGGATACGCACACACGCAACTTCGAGATTCTTCGCAATGTCAACCTGCCTGAGTTCGACAAGACCTATTGTGCCTTGCTCGAAGATCTGGAAACCCGAGGCCTGCTCGACGAGACATTGGTGGTGGTCATGAGTGAAATGGGTCGCACGCCGAACATCAACGGCAATGCGGGCCGCGACCACTGGACCTACTGCTACGGCATGTGGTTCGCGGGCGGCGGCATCCGCGGCGGCACAGTGGTCGGCGAATCCGACGGCCAGGCGGCGTACGTCAAGGACCGGCCCGTGAGCCCGGCGGATGTGTGTGCAACGATCTACGAATGCCTGGGCATCGACCCCGACCTGATGGTGCCCGACCGCGCTGGCCGCCCGATCGCCGCCGCCCAGGGCGGGCGCCCGATTCGCGAGATTTTGGGGTGATCGTGCGATCCCCGTTCGGAGAAATTTCCAATGGCTACCGCCACGGATGCCTCGCCAGAAACCCAAAAGCGATTTCAGCGTCTGGCCACGGACTGGAAACGCCGCTCGCGTTACATGTCGAACACCGCGCAGATGGCTATTTTGGCCCCCTATCAGCGAATCATCGGGATGGGCATGGATGCTGTTCCTTTAATTCTGGAGGAGCTACACCGCGAGCCGGATCAATGGTTCTGGGCGTTGGAAGCGATTACCGAGGAAGATCCAGTTCCCTTGGAAGCAAAAGGGAAGGTCGCCAGGATGGCTCAGGCCTGGATTGAATGGGGCAAGGAACGAGGTTTCCTTTCGCCATGATTCCGCGCGATGAATTCCCGCACCTCACCAACTCCAATCATCGTGTGACCAGTCCTGAATCACGCAACTACAACTGTATTGCCTGGGCTGTCGGGGACATCGCAAACTGGTGGCAACCTGGCGTTTTCTGGCCGATTCCCACGGATCCAGAGGAGACCGATCTGGCGACTTTGAACGCCCACAGTCCACATTCACGCAGGCGGCGGCCCAAGAAACGCGGGCCGGAGCGGTTCGCCCTGGATCAAGCGGCGGAGGAGCTTGCAGTCATTCAGATATTCTTGCCAGGTGCAATCGCGAAGACGCCAAAGGGAATGAATCTCGTCCTTTTCCGTTAATGCCTGTTTTTCGGCGATTTCCAGATGGGCGAGCGCCGCTGTCGTATCGCCTATTCCCCAAAGCAACCACGCCGCAGCCTCGTGATCCTGAATATTGGGCGAAAAATTGGATTCACACTCTAGGGCCTGCCGGCAAATCGCTTCCGGCATTTTGCCGTCTTGGCCCAAATGGGCGAAGGCAAGTTTAAGCAGAAGCGAGGGCCCTGGTTTTTCGGCTTTGCAAAGGTCGCCATTTAGCAACGTGATCGCTTCGTTCCAGCAGCGTGCTTGGAGTAGTGCGGATGCAAGCACCGGATGAGGCCGGTTTTCGATCTCTTCTTGATCGAAATTACCGAAGTGCCACCGCAAAAGCCGCGCGGCGTGCGGTACGCCTTCCTCCGTGCTACAAAGGTTTATGGCAACGTTCTCGACATCGACGCCCTGAATTCCCTGGGTTTGGAAAAGCTCTACAACCTCGGCAAGCCTGGAGGGAGCAAGATGGGAGAGTAGAACAATAAATAGAATATTCGTATGCGCAAGCTCAGAAAGATTTGATTCTGACGTTTCTTTTTCGGCTCGCAAGAAGCCCATCATATCCGCTGCGGCACCGTCAACATCACCTAGATTGATTTTGCAGGTCGCCCGTTGCGCCAAGATCTGCGGGGAATTGGGGTTGTTTGCTAGCGCGCGGTCTAAAATGCCAACAGCGTTGACATATTCCTCTTCCTTTTTAAAGCACTCGGCGACCTTGGCAAGAATGTCCGCGTCATCCGAGAAATGACCAGCAATTTCCTTGAGCGTCCTTTTGCCCTCGGCGCTAACGTCCCCTGAATTGCCCCTTCCAACCCATACCGTGCCATTTGGATGATACGACTGGACAATAGACAATACTGATTCAAATCCGTCTAACCGCCTTTCCATCCAATTCGGATAATCCTCCAAAAACAAGATGGCGCCCTCGCGATCCGCGGTATTTTCCTTTAGCAACACGCGCATGAGCTTGCGATACGAACGCGCCAACCTACTCCGCGGCCGCTCCAGCGTGAAAACACTCTGGTCCAGCAGATTCAAATTCTCATACCGCCGAATGATGCCGGAGAACTCTTTGAACTCCAGCCGCGACTTGAACGCCTTCAACTGCCGCCGCAGTACGCCGCGTTCGTCGTCGAGGTCGGGCACATTCGCGGCCACGAAGTGAAGTTTAATCTTCTTCTTTAGGCCCTCGGTCTCCTCGCGGCGAATATCGCGGCAGACGTTTTCCAGGCCGGCCAGGTTTTGTTCGTTGGGTGTGAACATCAGCACGACCGAGTCGGGTAACTGGCGCGTGCAGATGCCGAGGACGTCGGTATCTCCGGTGCGCGAGTCGATGAACACATAGTCGGGTTTGAGTTCCTGCTCCCAGCCCAGCTTGGCGTCCTCAAAGAGTAGGAAGCCCGACTCGTCCTTGTACAGGCGTGGCCAATCGAGGTTCGCCAGCGCGATACGATAGGCGCGGTCGCGCCGCCCAGCCGGCATCACCCACATCCGGCCGCCCTTCTTGCCGATCGGCTTCGTCTCGTAAAGGTAATCCAGCACATCCGGCACTTCGAAGTTGCGGCGAAAATCGGTGACGAATTCAACAATACCTTGATGCGGTTTATCCGAGCACAGATGCTGGTAGGTTTCAAGCCCCGGAGCTTCGAGGTCAAAATCAACGACCAGGACTTTGCGCCCACGCCGCACCAACTCCGCGGCGACGTTGACAAGCGCCATGGTACGGCCGACGCCGCCCTTGAAGGAGTAGAAGGTGATGGTGTACACGGGGGACCTCGTTCAATTCCTTGAAAATTCGAAGACGGCTGCAAACGCAACAACACTTGGAACCCGCTCCTTGTCCACGTACCGTCCCTTGAGTCGGTTGATGGGTTCTTCCGCTTGCGGGCTCGGTAGCGAACCCTTAGGTTCAACGAGCGATTCAAGATATGCACGAAACGCAGGACAATCCCGAAGGCCCAGCAGCACCTTGTTGGCGCTGCGGTTTTGCAGAAGCCGCCCGCGCTCCCAGCGCGAAACGGTGGCGATTCCGAAATCGGTCAAAGCTGCCAGATGCTGCTGGGACCAGCCGAATTTTTCGCGGATCGCCTTGATTTCGGAGGGCGTGAGGAGGCCGACCGCGCGGCAAATGGCATCATGGCGAACCCTGGCTGCTGCCGGGCCGCTCATTATTTCACCGCAAGTATCGCATTTTTCCACCGGGACGTTTCGAGCCTGAACCGCAACTCTTTCGTCCCCAAGGTCAAAATCGAAATCTTCATCGCGCGTGAAAGAAACCAGTTGCCCACGCCCGCATTCTGGACAGGCTCCGGGTATTTGTTTTACCTTATTCATGGATGCCTCCCGATCACGCGGGATGTATGCTTTCGTGGATGCTTTGAATGTACGCGTATTCTTCAGAGGACTCGTCTCCAAAGCCGCCGGCGATGCGAAGTTTGATAAAAACGTTTTTCGAATCAGTCATTTGCCATGCAATTCCTGTTGAACCTGGTGGGTTCCCTTGAGGGGCACACCGAAGCACAATGTTCGTCGTGAGCACGGCAATGATGTAATCGACCATTTCGACTTCCGTCGGCTCACGACGTTGAAGCCACCGAAGTGCAATCTTGCCTTCTTTTAAGGCACGTTCGCTGATTTTCCATTCGTGGGATCTCAATAAATCCAGCAGGCGAGACCGCGCTGACGCAGGATCCTGGTCGCTCAGCTCGGCCATGTGCTCAAACCTCCCGCTTTGGTTTGAATTCAACCTTTTTCGCCAAACGACCTAAATAATCATATGATCGATAATCGAAACTGTCAAGTCTAAAAACCAAAACATATGAATCATATGATTGCTTCTGTCTCAGGCCGTTAACTTGGCGTCTTCAAATTGTACAATAACCTGCGGAAAAATAACGGTGGCGAGGTTTCAAATGAATAACCAATTAGACCCCTTCGCCGCCAAGCGTCTGGAAATGCTCGACGAATTCTACGCCAAGTTCTTCCTCCTGGGCGGCTGGCTGGGCGCGACCGATACCTACAAGCGCACCATGTGGACCGCGGTGCCGGACATCGCGATGATGCACGCGGGCTATGGCCTCACCATGCGCAAAGGGTTGCCCGAGGCCGGCGCCGACAACCAGCTCATCATGGCCGGGCATGAGACGATGCTCGCTCAGTGGTTCCATCGGCCACTCCAACGCCCGGACATTTTGCTCGCAGCTCAATGGTTCGCCGATCACGCGGCCACCAGAGCATTTCCCGGCGAGATGTGGGAGGCGGTCCTCGCTTCGCAACCAGGCGATTACATTCGCCTACCAATCGACATCTGGGGCTTCCCCGGCGGCCAGACGTTCTTGCCAGGTGTGCCCTGTCTGTTTTTTGAGGGCATGGGCGGCGTCGTCTCCTACCTCGAACCGGCGATGTGCCGCTACTTCGCGCCGATCCTGTGGGCGACCAAGGGCCGGCTGATGAAGCTGGCGACACCGCGCGATGCCGAGTTCGGGCTGCGTTCCGCGCCCTGCGAGGTGCTCAACATCGAGTTGTTGCTCGCACGCTTTGTCGGCGGCGGGGGGCAGCTCACGTCCAACGATACGGCCGAGTTTCTCTTTCCCGATCTTTTCAAGACGGTCGGCACCATTGGCCACGAGATGATGTGTTCCAATCAGTCGTTCGATCGCACGCTTGCCGAGACCGAGTATGAGATGATGGATCGATTCGTGACCGCGATGGGCAAGGCGTCGCTGCTCTGTGATCTGGTCGATGCGGAGTCGGTTGGTCTGGAGAACGCTCTGCGCGTCATCAGGAATCATCCGGAGGCGACCGAGGTCGGCATTCGTGTCGATTCGGGCGATATCGCCGGGCAGTGCGTGCTCTACTTTCAGAAGATGCGCGACCTGGGCATCACGCCGCGAACCATTGTGTTCGAGGACGAGGTGACGCCCGATGCCGTGCGCATGGTATGCGAACATTTCCGCGCGACAACCGGCGTCGAGCCGACGATGCTCTTTCCCGGCGCCGGCGGATACTGGTGGCGATTGATCCATCGCGACACGGTCGCCGCCGCGTTCAAACGCAGTGCGACCGGCGACCGTCCCAACGTCAAGTTTTCGAACACGCCAGGCAAGGAGTCGCTCGGCGGCTACCTGCGGGTGTATGGCAAGGACGACACATTGATTGTTGCTGACAAATCTGAATCGATCGACGCCGAGCCGTTGTTCGTGAAGCTGGTGGAGCAGGGCCGCATCGTTTACCGCGAGAGCTTTCAAGAACAAGCGGCACGGGCCGACCGCACGTGGGGTGTCTACAAGCGCGTGACGCTGTCGCCGTTGGTGGGGGAATATCAGCGGCGGTTCAATGCGATGCGCGGGACGGAAGTGAAGGAGGCCCAAGTGCACCTTGGGTCGCAAATAAATAATCTCGTTTAGCCGCTCGCCTTTGGCGAGCGGGGCAGCGCGATGACACGTTTCCCGCTCGCCAAAGGCGAGCGGCTAAACTAAAATGGGCCTGTCGCCCCGCTTTTGGAGTCGTTTGCCATGCGTCAATCTCTTCCGAATTCCATCGCCCTGCCCCTGTGCCTTCTCGTCTCGACGCCGCTCTTCGCCCAAGCGCCACGCAAGATCGAATTCAATCGCGACATCCGCCCGATCCTGTCGAACAACTGCGTTGTGTGCCACGGGCCGGATAATAACTTGCGCAAGGCCAAGCTGCGGCTCGACGACGAGAAAGACGCCCACGCGAAGGCGATCACGCCGGGGGAGCCGCTCGTCAGTGAATTGTTCCGCAGGCTGGTCACGGACGAAAAGGGCAAGAAGATGCCGCCGCCCAGGACGAAGAAGCATTTGACGAAGGCGGAGATTCAGCTGATCTACGAATGGATCGAGCAGGGAGCCAAGTATGAACCTCACTGGTCGCTGATCGCGCCGAAGAAACACAAACTTCCCACCGTGAGAAACGAAAAGTGGGTACGCAACCCGATCGATCGCTTTGTGCTGGCGCGCCTCGAACAGGAAGGCCTCCAGCCATCGCCCGAGGCGGATCCGCGCACGCTCATTCGCCGGCTTTATTTCGACCTCATCGGCCTGCCGCCCACGCCGGACGAGGTCGATGCATTCGTGAAGGAGTATGCAGGCGTTAAACCGCAAGCGGCATATGAGAAAGTCGTCGATCGATTGCTCGGATCAAAACACTTCGGCGAACGCCTGGCGGTGCACTGGCTTGACGTGGTCCGTTATGCGGATACCGCCGGCTACCACAGCGACAACAACCGCGATGTCTGGCTGTACCGCGACTGGGTCATCAATGCTTTCAACCGCAACTTGCCGTTCCGGGAATTCGCCATGGAACAGATCGCGGGCGATCTGCTGCCCAAGGCGACGGCCGAGCAGAAGATCGCCTCGGGCCATAACCGCTTGCTGCAAACGACCGAAGAGGGCGGGTCGCAAGCGAAGGAGTACACCGCGAAGTACGCCGCGGATCGCGTGCGCAATTTTTCCAACGCCTGGCTCGGTTTGACGCTTGGCTGCACCGAATGCCACGATCACAAATACGATCCGTTCACGACCAAGGAGTTCTACCAGCTCGCCGCTTTTTTTGCGGACATCCAGGAGGTGGCAGTCGGAAGACAACCACAAACGCCAATCATGACGCAGGAGTATCGCGAGAAGGCGAGGAGCCTGGAGGCGGAAATCACCGCCCTGCAAAAGCAGATCGCGACGGCTCCCAAGGAAAAGGTGAAGGACCTCCAAAAAAAACTGAGCGGACTTCAGTCGCAAAAGGCAGCGGTGACGAAGAAGACGCCGACCACGCTCATCACCACTTCCGTCCAGCCTCGCATGGTCCGCGTCCTGAAGCGAGGCAACTGGCTTGACGACTCGGGCGAAGTCGTCCAACCCGGCGTGCCATCGGCGCTGCCGGCCCTGGGCGCCCCCAAAGAAAAGAAACGTGCCACCCGGATCGATCTCGCCAGGTGGCTGGTTGCGCCCGAGAATCCACTCACGGATCGCGTCTTCGTCAATCGCCTGTGGCTTCTCTTTTTCGGCCACGGCATCGTCAAGACGGCAGACGACTTCGGCGCCCTGGGCGCCTTGCCGACCCATCCGGAACTGCTCGACTGGCTTGCACTCGATTTTGGCTCTCCTCGCCCTTCGGGAGAGGGGTCGGGGGTGAGGGCCGGCGACATCAAACGCGCGATCAAACAGATCGTCATGTCCGCCACCTATCGCCAGTCCTCCAAAGCTTCACCGACGCTTCGTCAACGCGATCCGTACAATCAGCTCCTTGCCCGGCAGGGACGATTCCGCCTCGATGCCGAGTTCGTGCGGGACAATGCGCTCGCGATCAGTGGCTTGCTCGTCAAAAAAATCGGCGGTCCGAGCGTCAAGCCGTATCAACCCGCTGGTTACTGGCGTTATCTCAACTTTCCCGTGCGTGAATGGGGCAACGACAGGGGAGAGAACCAATACCGACGCGGTGTCTACACCTGGTGGCAGCGGACCTTCCTGCAACCGAGCCTGCTGGCGTTCGACGCCTCGACTCGCGAGGAATGCACCGTCGAACGCCCGCGTTCCAACACGCCGCAACAGGCGCTGGTGCTTCTGAACGACCCGACCTACGTGGAAGCGTCCCGGGTCTTCGCCGAGAAGCTCATTCGCTCAGCCAAGAAGACGCCCGACCGCATTAACGTCGCGTTCAAGCTGGCGCTGCAACGCGACGCCAGCGCCCAGGAAATCAGCATCCTCACGACGCTATTCGAGAAACACCGAACCCATTTCCAGGCGAACGCCAAGTCCGCCCAGGCCATCCTCGGCATCGGCTACGCCCCGGCCGCGAAGGACATCCCCGCCGCGGAACTGGCGGCCTGGACGTCCGTGGCGCGCACCATCTTGAACCTGCACGAGACGATTACGCGGAATTGATGCCCCAACGCGGCTTGGCCCCAAAACACCTAATTCGGAGTACGAAACCCGAAACAAACTCAAGGTCCGAGATTTGAAAACAAAAAAGGTCGGAACGGTGTAGTTTGTGGATTCGGGTTTCGATTTTGCTTCGCATTTCGGTTTTCGGATTTGCATGGTGCGTTTCTTCGATCCTTCTCACGATTGCGCGTTAGTGAAGGTACGGCCTCTTCTGCTCCAAAGCCTCCTTGCTTTGGCCGGGCGGAATCGTGATCCACTCCCAGCCCTCGGTCTTCAGCAACCGCGCCAGGTAGACGATCTGTCCGACATGGTAGGCGGTGTGCGCCAGCGAGCGGTGCAGCGCTTGCAGCAGGGTGTGTTCCTCGCCGCGAATGGTGATCGTTCTTTGCAAATCGGTTTCTTGAAGAGTGGCCAACGTCGCGAAAAGAATGGCCCAGGCCTGTTCCCAGGCGGCCAGCAGATTGGCGCCTGTGTCCGCGGGACCGAGGACGAACTCGGCGTCGCGATCGCGCCAGGGTTTCTCGCCGTCACTGGTAAGTAAATCGGAAAAACGCGAGGTCAGATTCCCGGCGAGGTGCTTGATGATGATGGCCACGCTGTTGGAGTTCTCGCCGGGCTTTTTGAAGAAGTCCCGATGGAGATCCAGCTGCGTGAAGGCTTTTTCGGCGGTTTGCTTCTGTTTTCGGAAAGTGAAAACGAGGTCGTCCAGGTAGGCTTGCCAGGTTGACATGGGGAAGGCGCCTTGAAAAACGGAAACAGCCGTTCCGGCGAACCAGAACGGCTGACAAGGGTTGAAAGGAAAAAGCGTAGGGGCCTAGTAGCGTTTGCCGCCACCGCCGCCGCCGAACCCACGGCCGCCGCGACCACCGCCGCCGCCACCGTAACCGCCGCCACCGCCACCGCCGCGGGGTCGTTCTTCGCGAGGCCGGGCCTCGTTGACGACGAGTTTTCTGCCGTTGAGGTCCTTGTCGTGCATGGCCTCAATGGCGGCTTGGCCTTCCTGAGGGCTGCTCATTTCGACGAAACCGAACCCCTTGGATCGGCCCGTATCGCGATCCTGGATGACCTGGGCGGATTCGACCGTGCCGAACGGGTCGAACATCGCCTTCAGATCCGAGTCGGAAACCGAATACGGCAGGTTGCCGACGTACAACTTCTTAGCCACGGAGGGCCTCCTTAAAGAGATTCACGCAATCGCACGGTCCACAGCGGCCTATCGCCATTGCATGATGTTTCCCGCAAAATGGACCCGGGACAAGAGAAAGGCAAGAGGGGGGAAGACAAACGAAATGTCATCACGACCACGACTGCTCTACTAGACCCAAGGATCACGCTGATGATTATAATCTGGCCTCAAGGCGCGTACAAGTGTTTGTCCGACAAAAATTCGGAAATCGTTTCGGGCAATCCGTGGGACCGCGCCGGGCCAATTCATTCCTGCCCCCTTCCTTGAACCGGTCACACGCCGTTCCGGCCCCGGGCCAAAAAGGCACGAAGAAAATGCCCGACCCGCTTGCTGAGAAAAACAGATTAGCTATGATAAAAACTCACGCCAAAACCGAGGGGACGTAGCTCAATTGGTTAGAGCACCGGACTGTCGATCCGGAGGTTGCGGGTTCGAGTCCCGTCGTCCTCGTTCAGTTCCAGTAAACACTCACGACAAATCTTGACTTCCGCTGCACCGGTATGATGGGTCGCCGGTGCGTCATTTTTCAGGCGGGTTGCATCGTGCGGCAAACCGGGAATCAACGTGATTCCGGGTTTGACAAATCAAGTGTTTACCCACACGGAGCGACAATTTCATGGCAAGCAGCTTCCTCTTATGCCATTCGACCAGCCTCGTTTTTCGGTTCTTGCGGCGCAATGCGACCAGCGCGAGTTCATCGAAACCCGAATCGCCGACCTCCGGGCCAATAAGGTGCATAGCACGACGGTGAACTGAAGATTTACCCCTCAGTGACAGGCGACCTGCCAAATTGACCGACGTTACGAACAGGGCAAAAATCGGCCCGTTCTCGAAACGTCTTGATTGGCAACATGTTAGGTGTTCGCCATTCTTGTGGCGCGCGAATTGCTGTCGCATTTTTCAAGCGGCCGACATTCCATAAGTCAACGGGCAGTGGATAGCGCGGCCGAGTGTAAGTCACTTTCTTTCAAAGTTGCCCGTAAACATTGGAAGGAGGTTTCCTATGCTGCCTGCTCTTTCGACCAACGGCTTGACGCAAGTTACCGAGCCGGTCAATCGCCTTTCCTCCATGTTGGGTCGCTTTTTCAACGAGGACATCTTCCCAACCGTGACGCCGCCTCAGGCGATTGTCGCCGTGCCGCTGTCGATGTGGGAGGATGAGGACCACTATTATGTCGAGGTCGATGCGCCTGGCATGACGGATAACGACATCGATGTTTCGATTCAACACGGCGATCTGATCATCAGCGGCGAGCGCAAGTGCGAGCGCAAAGGGGTCGGCTACGACACGCGCACCTATGGCCGTTTTGAGCAGCGGATCAGTTTGCCCACCGCCGCCAAGACCGACAAGGTGGATGCGAAACTCGCCAACGGCGTGCTGTCGCTGACCTTTCCCAAAGGCGACGAGGCGAAGCCGCGTAAGATCGCTCTTCGCAGCGAGTAATAGTCGTTGGTGGATTGCTGCCGTTGCCGTGCTCGGCCTGGTCGGACTTTGTGCCGGCGTGGCCTGGTAGATCGTATCGGCTGCATCCATGTTCCTCGGCCCTCGACCTGGATCGAGGGCCGATTCCGTCCGTCGGCAAATCTGGGAGGCTCACAACTCCTGCCGACATCACCGAATTCTTTAAGCGAGCCATAGGCCAGTAACCGAGGAGGTCAAATCATGCGTGCTCGTATGATCGCATTCGTTGTCGCTATCAGTGTGGCATTCAGCCTGTTTCCGGGACCAACCATACACGGACAAGCGCCGATGCCGGCAAGCATTTGCAAACGTGCGGAAATGCCATCGCGATGGACGGCGTTCCCGCCATCCCTGACTGTGCCGCGAGGAGAGTCGTCCGAACCGACGTTCCGCGAAAACCTGGAACGCCACTATTTTCTGCCCTATGAGGACGTGCCGCTGCCTGAGAACTGGTGTTAGCTACTGATCTCTGCGCAAATAGCGCAACCTTGAGTTATAGGGTGCGTCAAGCGCAGCGCAGGCGCACCACACATTTGCAAGTTCAAAGGTGCGTCCGCGCTGCGCTTGACGCACCCTACGGTCGGCACTTTGCTCCTGATAAAGTTGCGTGATTTGCGCATTTGTCAGTAGCTAATGACAGCATTCGGCCTGCTCCCATTTTGAGCTTGGTTTACGAGAGTTATTAACATCCCAAACCAAACGGGCTCTACATCCTTTGGAGTCCGCAAAAATAAGGAGGAAAAACCATGCGTGTGCTAACCCTTCGCCCGAAGGTCGTTTTCGCCTTCCTGATCGTCATCAGTGTCGTCTGCGCGTTGTCTCTTGGTTCAGCCGCCCATGGCCAAAGTCGCGAGCCCGCTTCCTATCGTGACGTGGTGAAGCAAGTGTTGCCCGCGGTCGTAAGCGTTGAAGCAACGACGAAAACCGCGGCGCCAAATCCAAAAACGCTTCGCTGGCGCGATGACATGCGTTTGCCGGAGGAGTTTCGCAAGTTCTTCGAGGATTTCCAGTCCCCGTTCGATGGGCCCGATCTGCCGCGGCGCGGGTCCGGTTCTGGGTTCATCATCGATTCCAAAGGGGTCGTGCTGACCAACTATCATGTCGTGAAAGGCGCCACCGAGGTCACCGTGCGTTTGCAGGATGGCCGGGCCTTCCCGGCGACCGATGTGAAGAGCGATCCCCGGACGGACCTGGCAGTGATTCGTTTCGACGCGAAAGGGTCGCTGCCTCGCCTTGAGTTCGGCGATAGCTCCGCCATGGAGATTGGCGATCGTGTGCTGGCCGTCGGGGCGCCGTTCGGATTCGCTGGTTCCGTGTCGGCCGGAATCATTAGCGGCAAGGGACGCAAGCTCAACCACACGATTTACGAAGACTACCTGCAAACCGACGCCGCCATCAATCCGGGCAACAGCGGCGGCCCGCTGGTCAATCTTGACGGCAAGGTCGTCGGCGTCAATACCGCAATTCGCAGCAACAGCGGCGGATCGCAAGGCGTCGGCCTGGCGATCTCGAGCGCCGTCGCCCGAAATATCGTCAACCAGTTGCTCAAATACGGAACCGTCCACCGGGGTTACCTCGGCGTGCAAGTTCGGCAACTCGGCCCCGATGTGGCCGCCCGGCTCGGCGCGGACAAGAAGACCGGCGTCGTCGTGGCCCGTGTGCTGGACGATTCCCCCGCCGCCAAGGCCGGCATCCAGGCGGGTGATGTTCTCCTTTTCCTTGGAGGGAGGGCGATCAAGGATTCCGTCGACCTGCAGCGCCGCGTGGCGGATCTGCCGCCAAAGAAATCGGTCACCGTCACGGTTCTGCGCGATGGCAAAACTCGTGACTTGCCGGTGACGATCGAAGAGCAGCCCGTCGATCTTGGCCGAACGGAACCCGTTCCGTCCTGGACGCCGCCACGGACTCCCGGATCAACCCACAGCGACAAGGTCGGCATCGAGTTTGCAGACCTGACATCCGCGCTGAGCAAGCAATATGGTTTCGCGAACGCCGATTCCGGCGCCATCATCACGTACGTTGCACCTGGCAGTCTCGCCGCTCAGGCGGGCTTGAAAACGGGAACGCTCGTGACCAAGGTCGATGGTGTCCGTGTGGCGTCCGCTGCCAAGGCTGATGCAGCGCTAAGCAAGGCATCGCTTGAACGCGGGATACTATTGCAGGTTCAATATCCCGACAACAGCGTCGGCTACGTCATGATCAAGGCTACCCGGTGAAGTAGCGCCTCTCGGTTCGCTCCCGTTCCCGGAAACTTTCTCCGGAACGGGGGCTGGTCTCTGAAAAGGCCTCTGTTCAAGGAGGAAGCGATGGACCCGCATGTGGCTGCAGAGGGATCCCTTGCCGCGTCACCTTCGAAAAACCCCTCGCCCGATCCCGTGGCGAACGTTCAACCGGAAGCCACCCACCGTCGGCCGGTGCCGCATTTCGTCGTCGGCATTGGCGCGTCGGCTGGCGGACTCGAAGCGATCGAACATTTCTTCGATCATGTCCCGGAAGATTCGGGCGTGACCTTCGTTGTCGTCCAGCATCTCTCGCCCGACTTCAAGAGCCTGATGGACGAACTCCTCGCTCGGCATACGAAGCTACCGATTCATCGTGTCGAAGACGGCATGGCAATTCAGCCGAACGCCATCTATTTGATTCCGCGCAAGAAAAACATGGTCCTTTCATTCGGAAAGTTAATGCTCATGGACCAGGACCAGAAGCCCGGACCCAATTTGCCGATCGACATTTTCTTCCAGTCGCTCGCCCATGATATGGGCGACCGCGCCATCGGCGTGGTGCTGTCCGGCACTGGCAGTGATGGATCGCGAGGCATCAAGGAAATTCATGAAGCCGGCGGACTCGTGCTCGTCCAGGAACCGGAAACCTCGGGGTTCGACGGCATGCCAAAAGCGGCGATTGCCACGGGGCTAGCCGACCTCGTCCTGCCGCCGCAGGCCATGCCTGCCAAGATCCTGCAATACACCCAGCACCCCGTCCGCTCCGAGATCCGCAAAGTTCGCCTCGACATTCAATCGGGCGACGAACTCTCCGCCGTCTTTTCCCTCCTGCGGCGGCATTTTGGCGTCGATTTCTCCCTCTACAAACCCAGTACGTTGGGGCGGCGACTGGAACGCCGTATGACGCTGCAAAATACCGAATCGCTCGCGGACTATGTCGCGTCGCTGGAGGCCGATCGCGACGAACTCGATCATCTCTATCGCGATTTGCTGGTCGAGGTCACGCAGTTCTTCCGCGACAAGGACGCCTTCGATGTCATCAAGAGAGAAGTGATACCCAAGCTATTCGAGCAGGCGTCGCCGGACGACGGCCTGCGCATCTGGGTTCCCGGCTGCGCGACGGGAGAGGAAGCGTATTCGCTGGCCATTCTTTTCCACGAATTTGCGCAAACGCACAAACAGAACATCGATGTCAAGATCTTCGCCACCGATGTGCATCGCTCGTCCCTGGAAGCGGCCAGCGCCGGCGTTTACCGCGAGTCCAGCGTCGCCGATATGCCGCGCGAGTATCTCGAACGTTATTTCGTCCACAAGCGTAACCATTTTGTCGTCACCCAGGACATTCGCAAGTTGGTGATCTTCGCGCCGCACAATCTCACCAAGGACCCGCCATTCACGAAACTTGATCTGGTGACGTGTCGCAATGTGCTGATTTACCTGAACCCTGCCACGCAGCGAAAGGTCTTGACGCTGTTTCATTTCGGCCTGCGCACGGGCGGCGTGCTTTTCCTCGGCCCCAGCGAAAGCCTTTCCGATCTGGAGGAGGAATTCGACGTCATCGATCGTCACTGGAAGGTCTTCCGTAAACGGCGCGACATTCGCTTGCATCCGGCCACGGGTCTGGCGACGATGCCGCTCTCGGAAACCGCGATGCTGTTGCGAAATCCGCTCGTCAATCAAGGCAAGGGCGATCCGCAGTTGCCCGAAATCTACGAGGGCCTTCTAACGCGTTACGTGCCCCCCAGTTTGCTCCTGAACGAACATCACGAACTGGTCCATTCCTTTGGGAACGCACGCACTTACCTGCAAATTCCGGAGGGCAAGGCGACCACAGACGTCCTGAAAATGCTGGACCATACGCTCCGCATCGCTGTCAGCTCCGCGCTTCATCAGGCCGCCAAGGCGAACAAGCCGGTCGTTTATTCGGGTGTTCGTTTCTCGCTCAATGGTCAGGATCGGCTGATGAAGGTAACCGCCGTGCCGCTGGCGAATAAGCGAACCCAAAGCAATTTCTACCAGGTGTGTCTGGAGCCGGAAGAAGCGCCGGCAGCCGTGGAGCCAATTCAGACCTTCGACGCCCAGGGCGAGTCGGCGGAACGCATCAGCAGCCTTGAGCGCGAATTGATGTACACGAAAGAACACCTTCAGTCGACGATCGAGGAGCTGGAAACCAGCAACGAGGAGTTGCAATCGACTAACGAAGAGTTGGTGGCGTCGAACGAGGAATTGCAATCGACGAACGAAGAACTGCATTCCGTCAACGAGGAACTCTACACTGTCAACGCGGAGCATCAGCGGAAGATCGAGGAGTTGATCCAGCTTACCAGCGACATGGACAACCTTCTCGCCAGCACGGACATCGGCACGATCTTCCTTGACCTGGAAATGAACATCCGCAAGTTCACGCCGGCGATTGGCCGGCTGTTTAATCTCCTACCTCACGATGTCGGTCGGCCTCTCAGGCACATCTCGAACAATTTGCAGATGGACAACGCCGTGCTGGTGTCGTTGATCGAGCGCATGCATACGGAAGGCAAAACGGTGGAGCAGGAGGTCGAGGCGCCGCAGAAGCGGTCCTTCCTGGTGCGCGTGCTGCCGTACCACTCGCAACACGGGCAAGTGGGCGGAACGGTGTTGACGTTCATCGACATCACCGCTGTCAAGGAGGCAAGACAGGAACTTGGCGCCAGCCAACGACGCCTCGACGCGGTCCTCGACAACTCGACCTCGATCATTTTCGTGAAAGACCTCGACGATCGCTATTCCCTGGTCAATCGCAGCTTCTCTTTTTTGTTGGACGGTCGAGACCAGGCGATTGTTGGCAAATCGGACTTCGAGATATTCCCGTTTCCGCTGGCCAAGAGCCGCCAAGAACTCGATGCGCGCGTGCGTGAGGTGCAAGGGGTCGTGGAGGCCGAGGAGACGTTTCATCTGGCGGACGGACCGCGCACCTTCCTTACCACGCGCTTTCCGCTGCGCGATGAGCAGAACCGGATCTATGCCGTGGCGGGGATTTCCACGGACATCACGGACCGCAAGCGCGCAGAAAACGAGGCCAGGGACGCGCTCGCACGCCGCGACCAGTTCCTGGCCATGCTCTCCCATGAGCTGCGTAACCCGCTCAGCGCCATTCTGAATGCCACGCAAGTCCTGGAACAGGACGGGGCGGGCCTGCACCTCCATCGCGAGGCGCGCGACGTGATCCAACGGCAAGTCGGTCAGATGTCGCGACTTCTGGACGATCTGTTGGATGTCACGCGAATTGCCCAGAATCGCATCCGGCTCCACAAATCCGTGGTCGATCTTCGCGCCATCGCCAACGAAGCTATCGCCTCCGTCAAAACGACGTTCGATTCCGCCGGCGTGGTCCTGCATTGCGACGTCGGGAGCGAGGCGGCGGCAGTGCTCGGCGACGCTGCTCGCTTGCAACAAATGATGGTCAACTTGCTCATGAACGCCGCCAAGTACACGCCCGCTGGCGGCGTGGTTCAATTCTCCCTGGAACCCGACGACACTCAGCTCATCGTTCGTGTCAAAGACACCGGTGTCGGCATCCGCCCCGACATGCTCGAAAAAATCTTCGACGTCTTCGTGCAGGCCAACGAAACTCTCGATCGCTCCGACGGCGGCATCGGCGTCGGGCTCACCCTGGTCCGCACGATCGCCGAAATGCACCATGGCTCGGTCAAGGCATTCAGCGATGGAGTCGGCAAAGGCAGCGAATTCGTCGTGCGCCTGCCGCGCTCCACGGAATCACCTGTCCCGCCGGCGCCGCACTCTGAATTCCCGAAAAATCCCGCTCGCGTTCTCATCATTGAGGACAATGCCGACAGCCGACGAATGCTCGAAGCCATGCTCAAGCTCGACGGCTACACCGTCGACACGGCCGCGGACGGCGCGACGGGTCTGGACGCGATTCTCAGGCTGCGTCCGCAGTTTGCCATCATTGACATCGGGCTGCCGGGAATGGATGGCTATCAGGTTGCAAGACAGGTGCGGGCGTCCATGTCGAAAGATGACGTCTTCCTGATCGCTTTGACCGGATACGGCCGGCCTGACGATCGGCGCGCCGTCAAGGAAGCCGGCTTTGATCAACACCTGGTCAAGCCGCTGAAGCCCCACGAACTGACCCGCGTGCTGCAAGGGGCTGCGGAAAAGCAGTGATCCTTACCGCGTCACAAAAGGAGGGTGGGAATCGAGACCTGGCTGCGAATTCCCACCCGACGCCACTGGCGCGAAAGTTCCCTGCGCTTCCGGTCCGATCCTTGGACTACCGATGCAACATCGGTTCGCCTCTTACGGCCACGTGGCAATTCCTCTGCGTCAGTTCAAGCCGAGCGTGAGGCTCATCTCCTGCACGAGTTTGGCGGGATTAACCGGCTTGGTGAACCAGCGGTCCACGCCCCGAGAACCCGAGTCCACGTTGCATTCGTGCGGATCGGCCCCGCTGACCGCGAACACTTTCAAACCGTCGTAGGCGATGTTCCGCCGAATCGCGGCGACCGTCGTCGGCCCATCGCAGCGCGGCATGCGCATGTCGAGCAGGATCACATCGGGGCGATCGTGCGATTGCAGGTAGTCCAGCGCATCCTGGCCGTCGCAGGCCGTCTCGACCTTGACACCGTGCAAGCGCAGGAATTCAGCCAAAAGAGCGCTCTCGTTGGTGTTGTCTTCGACGAGCAGCGCCCGAATTTCGCGGCTGGGCTTGCTTTTCGCCGCCGCCAGTTCATGATCGAGAGCCGAGAACTCGCGCATCGCCTCGGTGAGTGTCTCGTCGGCCTCCTCGTCCAAACCTGCTTTCAATTGCTTCTGCGCGAGGTGGACTGCCAACGTGGCCGTGTGCAACCGATTTCGCAGCCGATGGCGTTCCGACTTGTGCTCGGCAGTCGCGATTTTGTTTGACTGTTCGGTAAGCTCCTTGCGGAGGACCGGGACCGAAGGCGGGGCTTCGATGCCGACACGCACGACATTTCCCTTGACGCTGCACACCTCCACGGTGACGCCAAGGGTGGGAAAAACGACTTTTTCTTTTGGGCGGCGCGACAAGACAAGCATGGCGGGTCTCCTTTCCAAGCCGAACCAGTTCCGCGCGCGGACTGGGTGCGGCCTCAACCTTGAAATTGCCAATCGATGTAACGAATGTTGCGACGGAGAAATGGAAAAAGAATCCACACCTCCGTGCGCAGATCTCCTGTGGAGACGTCCATGTCGCATTTTCGGAGGGAATCCTTCCCAGAAGAGAGGCAAATCTTACAGAAATTGGGCCAGTTCTGTCAAGAGATTTTGAGAAAAAAAACGAGCTGTTCGACTTCGCGCGTTGCCTACCGAATTGCCAAAACTTACCATACCTGGCACCAAATACCCCCGCCGTCAGGCCCTTCGAGTGGCGGGCCACATCGTTTCCGCCTAGAATCGTCACATGGTCATTGAAGAGTTTTTTTGGCCTCCGATTAAGGCACGGCATCGACGCTTCCGAAGTAGGTGTCCCCACCGGACTTCGTGAACCAGTCGATCGACGCTCCAACCGTCTTTTGTCGGAGTTTCGCCTGCCGAGCCACCATGCACCCGAAACCAAAGGCGTAAACGAAAGGGGTAAAGTTTTCTTGACGAGTTTCAACATTTTCCATAAACCCTTTGATAGCAAGTGATAAGGCCTCTGGGAGTGTTTGCACAACTGGTGTTGGCCCTGGTCTTCAAAACCAGTGGGGGGTATGAACAATGCTCTCAGTGGGTTCGATTCCCATACACTCCCGCTTTCAGTTGACGCAAGTTATTGTAACTAAAGGATTTTAGTAACACACTGCAAGCCGTAAGCTCAAGAAGTAGCCGAAAATGTATCCGATTGTATTGTGAAAGTATCCGATTTTTTGTAGAATCGGATACAGGCAATCGGACCTATTTGGCCTCTTTGAGAGTACGGCAATGGCGAAGAAAAAGGACTTACGTTTCGGTGCGAAGGGGTACGAACTCAACAAAGGTTGGAAAGCAAGCGAGTATCCTGACAACGGGTTGTGGGTCGTGGATCGACCGGTGAAGACAGTTCAGCATCGGTTCTATCTCGGCTACGATCTCAATGCTGCCGAGGTTGCCGCCCTCCGCTTGGCACAACTCTGGCGACAGGTCGAGGAAGAATGGGCCAGCAGATCGGCTCTCACGCTCGACTACGGCAACGCCAAGCAAACCGACAAGCCGCCTCGCCCGCTCTGGGAGCCATTGACGCTTGCAATGGGAATGGCCGTTGCAAAAGGGGCTGTTACGTTCAGCGTCCCTCGCAGGTACGCATCGCAACGGAACCTCGATTACGTCGTATATCTGGCCCACCTGCGGAGCAAGTTTACCGTCACCCAACTCGTTGCCGAAGATCACGAGGCATTCATTCAAGGTCAGGCAACGGCACAACGTAACGCCGAATTGATGCGGCGGGCTGCAAGCATGGTCGGGCGTGCCACAGGTACGGGGCAGATGTTGCATCAGGCCCTTGCCGACTATATCGAAATGCTGCGTGGTCAAGAACGCCCAGGTGATAGCGGCTGGGCACGCACCCAAGCGAACCAAGCGGAGCGTCTGAAAAAGGCCCACAAGGATGAATGCCTATCGAACATCGGCCTCACCGAGATGCAACGCATGTTCGATTATTGGCGTTTCCGTCCGAAGGCCGAAACCACGAACAGGCCCATCAGCCCGAACACGGCGGGTAATCACATCTGGCAGCTAACGGATTTCTTCAACTGGCTTCACAAGGAACCCAAGTATGAGTGGCGACGACCAGCCGATTGCTGGATCGACATCGACAAGGCCATCAAGTTGACGACGGCAGACAAAGCCGACCGGCACCAGACACTACAAGTTCCAACGTATAGCCCAGAAGAACTTGCCATCCTCTACGGCTACGCTTCTCCTTTGATGCGTGCGATGATCTTGCTTGCTCTCAACTGCGGATTCAAGCAGGCAGAACTCGGCACCCTGCGAGTATCCGAAACCTTCCTGAATCAAGCCCATCCCTACGCTAAGATGCTTGGTATTCCCGTTAATCCGAATGACAGTTTCATCAAGCGGGTTCGGATCAAGAGCGGAGTTTACGGTGAATGGTTGCTTTGGCCTGAGACAGTTCAGGCGATTCATTGGGCCTTGGATCGTCGCAGCCAAGTCAAGACGAATACGCCGTACCTCTTGGTATCCAGCAAGGGACGTGGGTACGCCGACAAAACCAGTGCAGGAAACAAACCTTCGATGGTTCGCAATTATTGGGAAAGCCTGCTCGACACGATCCAAGCTGAACCCAACCATGAGGCTTTTCGTCGCCTGCCATTCTCTCAACTCCGCAAAACGGGAAGTGATATGGTGCGGGCAGCTTCGGATGGAGAGATCGCTGCCGTATATGAATGTCATGGGCAACCTGTTCGCAGCGACAGCCTTGCGGACATCTATACGAACAGGCCGTTCGGCAAGGTGTTCGATGCACTAAGAAAGGTTCGTGACCGCTTGGAGCCGATGTTTGCTGATGTCCCAAAGGTCCAAATCCACCAGCCAACGGGCACATGAGACGGGTGCGATCGGGTGCGATCAGTCCACACCGGCAATTTTCAGGGAAAAGGAAGCACCAACAAGGAGATTTGGGTGATTAGTCCCGCTCGTTGACATTCTGGTATTGCAAACAAAAGGCGTAACCGTTCACCGTCAGGATAACAAACTCGGACAGCGTAGGCCGTTGCGATGATTGTGGACAGCGGTGTGTAGGTATTCAAGGGCATTCTTGCCATGCAAGCGACACGTTTGCACGACCGTCAGAATACGTTC
>JACPPF010000180.1 GCA_016191165.1 Planctomycetota bacterium | reverse complement strand
GCCGCATCGGTTTGATTCACTGCCCAGGCAACGCCGTTCGAATCCAAATCCTCACCGCGCCGATTCCGCGCGCTCCCCCGCGTCCACGGCCCACCGCCACCGCCGTCTGTCACCGACGGCGATCCGAACCCGCCGGCGTCCGCGCGCGGCCGCCGGGAAGGCTCAGCAACGCAACTGCCTCCGGTGGATTCGCCGGCTTGGCCCGTCCCAGCCTGGCCCATCGCCGCTCCAACTCGTGACGCGCTTTCTTACAATAGCACCATCATCCGCACCTTGAGGACATTGGAATGAAGCAGCGCCTTTTGACGCCCGGGCCGACGCCGGTTCCGGAGGAAACTTTGCTCGAACTCGCCAGGCCGATGATCTTTCATCGCACGGCTGAATTTCGCGCGATGCTGGCGGAAGTGCTGGCCGACTTGCAGAAGATATTCTGTACGAAGAATATCATACTCCCGCTAACCTCGTCCGGGACCGGAGCCCTGGAGGCGGCGCTCGCGAACAGCGTGCCGGCGGGGGGCAAGGTCATCTGCCTGATCGCGGGCAAGTTCGGCGAACGCTGGAAAAACATCGCCGCCGCGTTTGGCCTCGAATCGGTGAACCTGACCGTTCCCTACGGCGAAGCGGTGCAGCCCGCGCAGCTTGAGAAGGCGCTGGCCGACCATCCCGACGCGGTTGCCGTTTGCTCGACGTTGAGCGAAACCTCCACCGGCATCGGGCATGACATCGAGGCCTTTGGCAAGATCGTCGCGAAGACGCCGACGCTGTTGATCGTCGATGCCGTCAGCGGCCTGGGCGCGATGGAGTGCCGCACGGACGATTGGCAGATCGACCTCTGCTGCACCGGCTCGCAAAAGGCGCTCATGATGCCGCCCGGCCTGGCGTTTGTCTCGGTCAGCGATCGGGCCTGGCAGGCGATTGACCGCAATCCCCAGGCCCGCACTTTTTACTTCGATCTGAAACGCGCGCGCAAAAGTCTCGAGGCCAACGACACTCCCTACACGCCGGCGCACACCATGATTCGCGCCATGCGCGTCAGCCTGAAAAAAATCCTGGCCGAGGGGATCGAGAACGTCTGGGCTCGCCAGCAACGCTACGCCGCCGCCGCCCGGGCCGGGTTTCAGGCGCTGGGCCTTGACATCTTCCCAGCGCGGCCCAACAGCGCGTTGAGCGTCGCGCGGATGCCGGCGAACATCGATTCCACTGCCGTTTTGACCAGACTCGAAAAGCAATATGGCCTCAAGCTCGCCAACGGGCAGGACAGTCTCAAGGGCAAAATCATCCGCCTGGCTCACATGGGTTACGTCGATCAATTCGACATCCTCGCCGCCATCGCTGGTGTCGAGCTGGTCCTGATCCAGATGGGTCATCCCGTCGAACCCGGCGCCGGCGTCGCCGCGGTGCAGCGCGTGTTTGCGCAGGCATGATCCCGGCCGATCCTGGTCGATCCTGGTCGATCCTGGTTCCCAAACTCTGTTTGGGAACCCACGCCCCCGAAACTCTGTTTCGGGGAGCCCGCGTTTGTACCATGTCCAGGCCGCGAAGCAGAGCTTCGCGATCGTGCGTTCCCAAACAGAGTTTGGGAACGAGGAAAGGGTGTTGTGCATTTCCAAGCGGAACTTGGGAACGAGGCAAATTGGAGGTGTCACATGAACCGCATCTTCTTGCTCGCCGTCTTCGCGATTCCTTCGCTCGCCCACGCTCAAGCCTTCAAGATGGAGCCCGGCCCCAAGTCGCCGGCGGAGTCGCTCAAGTGCATCAAGGTTCGCCCCGGCTTCAAGGTCGAGCTGATGGTATCCGAACCGCTCGTTCAGGACCCGATCGCCTTCGCCTGGGGCCCGGACGGCAAGTTCTGGGTCGTCGAAATGGGCGACTACCCCCTCGGCGTTCCAAGCCCCGGGAAGAGCGCAGCGATTCCCGGGGGTAAGCCCGGCGGCCGAATCAAGTATCTCGAAAAATCCAAACCCGGCGGCCCCTACGACAAGATGACCCTCTTCATGGACAACCTCGGCTACCCCACCGGTGTTTTTCCCTATGCCCGGGGCGTCCTCGTCACCTGCGCTCCCGACATCTTTTACGCCGAGCGCGGCAAGGACGGCAAAGTCAAGAAAGAAGTTCTCTTCACCGGCTTCAAGGAAGGCAATCAACAACACCGCGTCAACGGCCTGACCTGGGGCATCGATAACTGGATCTACGGCGCCAACGGCGATTCCGGCGGCATCGTCAAGTCGATCAAGACGGGCAAGAGCGTCAACATCTCCGGCCGCGATTTTCGCTTCAAACCCGAGACCGGCGAGTTCGAGACCGTCACCGGGCAATCGCAGTTCGGCCGCTGCCGGGACGACTGGGGCAACTGGTTCGGCTGCAACAACTCCAACCCGCTGTTCCATTTCGTGCTCGAAGACCGCTACCTCAAACGCAACCCGCACGTGCTTTACCCCAACCCCAAGGTGCAAGTCATTCCCGGGGCCATACGTGTTTATCCGATTTCCAAGCCATTGCCTCGCTTCAACACTCCGCAAGGACTGAATCATTTCACGAGCGCGTGCTCGGCGATCATCTATCGCGACAACTTCTTTGGCAAGGAGTTCGAGGGCAACGTCTTCATCAGCGAGCCGGTGCACAACTTGATTCATCGCCAAATCCTGAAACCCAAGGGGGTGACGTTCACGGCCCAGCGCGCCAAGGACGAGCAGAAATCGGAGTTCCTCGCCTCGACCGACAACTGGTTCCGCCCGACGATGATCCAGGTCGGCCCCGACGGCGCACTGTGGATCGCCGACATGTACCGCTACGTCATCGAGCACCCGGAGTGGATTCCCAAGGACTGGCAAAAGAAGCTCGACCTGCGCGCGGGCCACGACAAGGGGCGCATCTATCGCGTCGTGCCGGTGGGGAAGACGCCGCGGGAGATTGTGCGGATGGATGGGATGAAATCCAAGGAAGTCGCGAAACAACTGGAAAGTCCAGCCGGCTGGGTTCGTGACACGGCGCACCAATTTCTGTATGAGCGCTATTTCGAAAAGGACATCGCAGAAGCAAAGACAGAACTTAAGAGCATTGCTTTGAACAGCAAGTTTGCCCAAGCGAGGCTCCATGCCTTCAACGTTTCCGAATACCTTGACCTGCCGCGGTTTTCCCTTCTGGAAGCGATGCTCAATGATAAGCACGCGGGAGTACGAAGACACGCCATTCGCTTCGCATGGTGGTATCCGCTCAAGCGATCCACGCTACAATTGCAGCGGGTTTTGAATGACCCAGACGCACAGATTCGATTGCAGGCGGTGTATACGCTTGGAGGATGGCCTCAAACCGGCGCGCTGCTCGCAGAAATCTTGTGTGACCAGAACCAAGAACGACACATTTACGCCGCCGCGATGAGTTCCGTGTCCGCAGCCAACTACCGAGAAGTATTGGCGGAAGTGACGCGTCGCAAAAATGTACCGGAAAAAATCACGACGCAACTCGTTCGTCTGGCGAAAGCGTTTCCGGCGGAGGAACGACCGGTTTTGCCGAAGCAGTTAGTTCGTTTTCCGGCCCTGGCCCTACAGGGGGTCGTGGCGGTCGATATTCCTGCCGTGGGGGTCTGGCTGAAAAGTATGGATGCGACAGGTGCAACTCCCGGTTACCTCATCAACGATCCCGAACAAAAAGTGATGGTTGCTCGCTTGTACGGCGCTTACCGCGACGCGCAAAAGATCGCGGCGAACAACCAGGCAAACGTCATGGATCGCATCGCCGCGATTCGAATTCTCAATCGTGGCATCGCTGACAACAAGGCGGACCGAAAAATCCTTGGCGGTTTGTTGACGATACACACAACCGATCAATTGCAGGCGGCGGCAGTCCAGCAGATCGGCCTCACCGACCATCCGGCCGTTGTCAATATTTTGTTGAAACACTGGAAAAGTTACACTCCTGGCCGGCGTGCCCAGGTTCTGGATCTCATCTTGAGTAAAGTCTTTTGGACGCGAATGGCGGTAATCGACCTCCGAAACAAACGCATCGATCCGGGCGAGATCGGCGCCATTCACCGACAACGATTTTTGCTGCACACGGACGCAGGCATTCGCAATGACGCAAAGCAAATCTTCGCCGATGCTTCCAATACCAAACGTGCGACGCTTGCCGACCTCTACTGGCTGCAACTGCCCGACAAGGGCGACGCAACGCGCGGCGCCAAGCTCTTTGCCAAATCGTGCGCCGTTTGCCATAAGGTTGGCAACGTCGGCAACAACGTCGGGCCGGACCTGGCGTCGGTCAAGGACAAGTCGCCGCAGGGGATGCTCATCGCAATCCTCGATCCCAACCGCGCGGTCGAGACGCGCTACATCAACTACCAGGCCACCACCAAGAAGGGCCTGACCTACACCGGCATCCTCTCCGCCGAGACCAGCACCACGATCACGCTCACTGGCGCCGATGGCAAAGAACATCAACTTTTGCGCAACGAGCTCGACGAACTGTCCAGCACTGGTAAATCGCAGATGCCCGAAGGTTTGGAGAAAGACTTGAGGCCGCAAGACATCGCGGACATCATCGCGCATGTGCGGTCCATACACGCCCGCTAGCCTGGATTCCCACGCGTGTTCGTCGTGTTAACATTTCGACCCGGTTGGCGGGTCAAATGTTAGCACAAGACTTAACCCCACGGAGCCTCAGCCGAAGACCAGGCGCAGGCGTTTTTTGCCGAGCCAGGGGATCG
>JACPPF010000134.1 GCA_016191165.1 Planctomycetota bacterium | reverse complement strand
TTGTTTGGAAACCCCAGTGTCGGGCAGGATGCCTTTTGTTTGCAATACCAGAATGTCAACGAGCGGGACTAATCACCCAAATCTCCTTGTTGGTGCTTCCTTTTCCCTGAAAATTGCCGGTGTGGACTGATCGCACCCCTCGAAACATCAGGTACAACCTCGGTGGGCGAGTTGGTAGAGGAATAAGAGAGACGTACGAAAAGAAGCCCAAGGAGTTTTGGTACCTTCACAACGGATTGACAATTATTTGCGACGAATACATTGAGAAAAATCAAACGGCAACTCTTATTGGCCCTAGCGTCATTAATGGTGCACAAACCTTATACTCTATTGCCAGTTCGCCACTGAAAGATTCGGCCGCGCTGGTCACTGCGCGCGTTATCGTCCGAGGACAAGACAATTACGACCACCCGGATGACGATCAGTGGCTTCAGCGTGTTATTAGAGGCGTGAATACTCAGAACCGGGTGAGCAATTCGGACTTCCGTTCAAACGATCCCGAGCAGGTTGAGTTGCAACGCAAGTTCAAGGAACAGCGCGTTTTTTATGAAAGAAAAAAGGGTGAGTGGAAAGAAGTCCGAACCGATCCACGATACAAGGGACTCTCAAGAGTTTCAATGCCGCTGCTTGGGCAGATCTTGACTGCTATCAAGGACGAAGACGGGCAGGGGCTCATTTTGGTCAAGCGCGGAACACAGACTCTCTTTGAAGAAAGAATATATAAGCAATTATTCCCGTCGCGATCAAAGGTCGCGTTTCGTTTCAAGCGGATCTACTTCGCATACCGTCTATTTCGCCTCCTAGCATCTGTCACAAGGCGCGAGGACCGGGTATTTCGACATGCTTTGTGGCACGTGCTGTGGGTGCTACATCGGTCGCTATTTGCTTCTATCGCAAAGAACAAATTGTCAGTTGAGCAATTGCGAACTGCATTTGATACTTTCGAGGGATACGCCGCAATTGGAAAGCGTGCTCGTAAAGCCGTGCATATCGTGGCCAAGGCGGTTTGGCACGGATACCGCGTGGGGCGAAAAGCTGACCCCGAGCACTGGAGTCCGCCGAATTTCTTCAAACAACGATACGGTATCAGAGTAATTAGCAAGGTGGCAATTCCCAAGGCGCGACCAGCGCTTGGTGTTTTGGCCAAACTGCTTGAGTCTTGGCAAGCCTAGCGTGTCGATCCATTACGAGAACACTATGAACTCCTACCGATCCCTCACCCGCCGCACCTTCCTCCGCGACACCGCCGCCGGCATGGGCCTCGCCGCGCTTGCAACGTTGGCCGGACGCGCCAGCGCCGGACAACAACGACCGTCGCTGGCGCGTCCGGCTAACGGGCAGCCCGGCGTTATTCGACCGCACCATGCCGTCAAGGCGAAGCGCGTCATCTGGCTGTACATGGCCGGCGGGATGTCGCACCTGGAGAGCTTCGATCCAAAGCCGCGCTTGCGAGCCATGGACGGGCAGCCGATGCCAACGTCGTTCACCACGGGGCAGCCGATCGCGCAGCTTCAGGGAAACAACGCGCTACGCTGCTTCGGGCCGCAGCATCCGTTTCGACGTTATGGCGCCTCGGGGCAGGAGATCGCCGAGATCTTCCCACACATCGGCTCGATCGCCGACGACATTTGCATCGTCCGCTCGCTCAAGACCGATGCCATCAACCACGACCCGGCTCACACCTTCATGAACACCGGCACGACCATCTCCGGCCGGCCGTCCATGGGCTCGTGGCTTTCCTATGGCCTGGGCTGTGAAGCGGAGGATCTGCCCGCGTTTTGCGTGCTCACCTCCTCCGGGCGCTATGGCCAATCGCAACCTATCGCGCAGCGGCAATGGCACTCGGGGTTCTTGCCTTCGCGCCATCAAGGCATCCACCTGCGCGGGACCGGCGATCCGGTGTTGTACCTCACCAGTCCGCAAGGCGTCGATCAGCAACGACAACGCGACGTGGTCGATGCCGTGCAGCAACTCAATCGCCTGCAAAACAATCTCGTCGATGATCCGGAAATCGCCACGCGCATCAGCCAGTACGAGATGGCCTTCCGCATGCAGACGTCAGTGCCGGCCCTGCGCGATTTTGCGCAGGAATCGCGCGACACGCTCCGCATGTATGGCATCAACGGGCCCGACGGGTCCTTCGGCGCCAACTGCTTGATGGCCCGCCGACTGGCCGAGCGCGGCGTCCGTTTCATCCAACTCTATCATCGCGACTGGGACCATCACGGCTCGGTCCGCGACCACATGCGCGGCAGCGCCTCGGAAGTGGACAAGGCAGCCGCCGCTCTTGTCAATGACCTGAAACAGCGCGGTATGTTGGACGACACCCTCATCGTCTTCGGCAGCGAGTTTGGCCGCACACCGATGGCCCAGGGCAATGGCCGCGATCATCACATGAAAGGCTTCAGCATGTGGCTCGCCGGCGGCGGTATCAAAGGCGGCATGAGCTACGGCGCCACGGATGAACTCGGCTACAACGCCGCGGAGAACGTCGTCACCGTTCACGATTTGCACGCGACGATGCTGCATCTTTTGGGCATCGATCATCTGCAATTGACCTATCGCTTCCAGAGCCGCGATTTTCGCCTGACGGACGTGAGCGGGAACGTGGTGGAGGAGATTCTGGCGTGAAACAATCGCTGAAGAAGGAGGATGCCCATGAGCGTGATTCAAACGACGATTCAGAACGGCCGCATCGACGTTCCCGCGCCGGCGGATTTGTCCGACGGCACGCGGGTACTGGTGGACGTGATGCCATTGCCCGCCCAGAGCCGCGCGGACGAGATCCAATTCATGACGGAGCAGGAGCAGTCCGATGACCCCGAAGCCATTGAGGCGTGGATTGCCGAGCTCAATGCGCTTCCGCCATTGACGATGACGCCGGAGGAAGAAGCCGATTTGGTTGCTTGGCGAAATAAGGTCAGAGAGTTCAATTTGGAGGCCGTTCGCAAACAAATGGAGGAGGGCAGGGCATGACGCGCCGATACCTCCTCGATTCGGGCCCGGCCTCCGATTTTCTTTTCAAGCGCAAGGGCGTCGATCAACGCGTCGAACGAATCAAACGGGCCGGCGCGAAGATCGGCATCTGTATCCCGGTCCTCGGCGAAATCCTCGGCGGCCTGGAAGCGAGTGCCAGCCGTGTCGCCTCACTCGCCCTGGCTCGGCGGTATCTCGGCAAGCTCGTCTGTTGGCCCTATGACCGTGCCGCCGCGCAGGAATATGGCCGGATTTTTGCGGAGCTAAAGAAACGAGGCCGGATCATTCAGCAAATCGATACGCAAATCGCCGCCATCGCGCTCACGCTCGGCGATTGCACAGTGGTCAGCTACGACGGCGGTTTGGCTGGAGTCCCCGGCCTGACAGTCGAGAATTGGTCGTAACCTGGTGGCGCCTCCAGACCTGCGATTTCCGCTTGACGGCCGTGAGCGGAAACGTGGTGGAGGAGATTCTGCCGTGATCTGCCGCGAAAATGACTCGCCGTGTGTGGCGAGCGTCATTTTTTCCGCCAGGTCTCAAGCGTGTGCGTGGCCATCGCGCGGACTTGCTTGTCCGGGTCGTTTTGCAAAGCTCTCACCTGCTCGGCCAACTTTTCGTAACGGCGCATCTTCACCGATTGGCAGGCGAACAGGCGAACGCCGGCGGACTTGTCGCGCAGGGCCGCGGCGAGAACCTCCATGCCTTTGACGCCGGGATCGCGGCAATAGGCGAGTTGGCTGACGGCGTGCGTGCGGACGTTGTCGTCCTTTTCACGCAGCAGCACGCCCTGGGCCACCTCGGCGAAGCGTGGTCCGCTCATCGGTTGCTCGTACAGCGTCAACTGCAGCATACCGCGGCGCACTTCCAGGTCGGATTCGTCAAAGCGTTTCCAGAGGGCCGCGTCCAGGGTCGAGGCATCGGCGAATGCTTTGGCGAGATCGCGAATCGCCTTCTGCCGGGCAAAATATGCCGCCAGCGCTCTGGCGTGCCGCGCTTCCTGATCTTTCTTCCACGCGACCCACTGGGCCGTGGTCTTCGTGCCCCGTGGGTTGGCGAGTTTGGACGGCTCGGCGCCCGCCCTTTTTTGCTGGTCCTGTTGCTGGAGTCGGAGCTTTAGCCTTTCCTGGAACGGCTGTTTTTGCACAGGATGCACATCGATGCGGAACTCGCCCTTGCTGGTGAGCATGACCAGCCAGACCGCCTTCGTCTTCACCGGGTAGTTGATGTCGGTCGATGTTCGCTGGTTGTTGTTTCGTGAAATCATCTTCACCAGGAACAGATCCCCCGGCTTGAGGGCGACATCGGTCAACTCGTTGCGATGGATCGCCGTGACCCGAATGCGAGCCACGTCGTCGGAGCGAAAACCGCCTGGCTTTGCCTGAGCGACCGATTCGATGGTCCCGGCAAGGATGATCGGACAATCCTGGGCAAATGCCCCCGGATCGATCGCGTTCCAGCAGCCTGGCCAGGCGATTGATGCCAATGTGGCAATGGCAATCATTGACACGACGCCGTGCTTCATGACCGGACTCCGGCAATGGAAAAGAGATGTTGGGAAGACGATTCTGGGGTCGAAAGCCAACGGAGCCGTTTTTCACCCAACGTGATTATTTAGATTCTCACCTCTCAGCATCTGCGCACGATGCGAAGAACTTTTGGGGCAGCCGACATCGAGTCTTTGTTTCTCGCAAAGGCGCCAAGGACGCAAAGAAAGACAAGAGACGAGCGAGAAGCACAAACGGAGGGAGGACAATCACACGCGATCCCCTCTCCTTGAATTCCTTTGCGTCCTTGGCGCCTTTGCGAGAACTCAAGTTCTGTGGCCTCGATTTCCCGATTGCGTCCTGGGTGCGTCAGGATGCGTGGGGGTTCAGCGCGGCCGGGCTGCGTTGTCAATCGGGCCGATGCCGGCGCGCGAGACGCTCCAGCTCCAGGTCGTCCGTTCATTGCGGGCGTTACCTGCCAGGCGGGCGCCACTGATTGTGCCAGAGTAGACGATGCGTCCATTGGAAAAGTGGAGCGTCATCTGGGAGGCGTCTTGCTGCCAGGTTCCGAGCGTCGTGCCTGCCCGGTCGATCATGGCGGCCTTGCCGCCGGCGTAGAGGCGGAAGGTGAGCAAGCCGAAGCCGGCGAGGTCTTCCGTTCCAATCCATTCGCGGTATTCGCCCGCCGGGATTTTGGCCTGTGTCACGGGGCGAGTTGGGGCCACGGGCGCGGGGCGTTTGGGAGTGGGCGCCGGTCGGTAGGGACGGTTCTTGGCGAGCTGGATGCTCGCCCCATCGAGAAGTGCCAGAGACATGTGATGGGAGATCGATGGGGACCAGGCCATCTCACTGTCCTGGCGCCCGGACATGCCGCGCTGGCGGATCAAATCGTTGGTGCGTCCGCGGGAATAGCTGTGGATTTCGGCCAGCGTGAGTTTGCCATCGCGGTTGAGGTCGGCGTGCCCGGCCATCGAGTCGGCAAACGCCTTGGCGAAGGCGCTGTAGGCGCCCAGGGCCATGCTGGTTTGGTCGGCGCCGCTGGAAACCATGAGGATCAGGCCGCCTCCCTTGGCGTCACGATAGCGCGCCAGGTAATTTCGCGCCGTGATGTTGAGCTGACCTGCGAAGCAGGCATCGACGATGATTACGACTTTCTTGCCCTTTCGGACGAGTACGTCGCAGGCGTCGAGGATTTGCCGATCGGTCAGCGTGGTGTTCGCCTGATCGCGCGGATCGAAGTCATGGGTCAGGAAATGCCAGCCTTGCCCGTTGCGTGCCCCGTGTCCGCTCAGGAACAGCACGACGAAATCACCGGCCTTGCCGACGCGGGAAAAATCGTCCAGCCGCCGCACGATCTGGCTGCGGGTGGCATTGCCGTCGAGCAAGGTTTGCACGTGCACCGCGCCGAACTTCTTGCCGCGCTGGGCCAGAAAGGCCGCCGAGGTATTGCGCGCGTCGGCCAGACAACCTTGCAAGCGATTCGCATTGGGATAGTTGTCCACGCCTGCGGAGAGGACCCAGCAATCGGGCCGGCTGGCTTGCCCTTGCGCCAGCCCAGTCTGCACAACCAGCAGAAACAGCGCAACGCTCAATGGCAGACGTTTCATTTGGCTCAAGAGCTTCATGGCCGGGCCTCCAGGGAAGCAATGGGGGTGAAATGGTATTTGCCAAGAAAACGCCGTCGCGTTGCAGCCTTGCGCGATTGCCTTGCCCGGATTGGAGAAAACCTGGGCCGACACGTCGCCATGCGTTATGATATTGTAACACCAAACCTGCGGAAGAGGGCCAAGGACCTCCGAGCATTTTCATTTGGAGCGGATGCCGCGCCCGCAACCGAGTGATGAGGCGCCGAGACCTGGGTATGAAAAAACCGGCGCGATCATGCTCTGTCTTCGGTTCTCCGTTACCCGGTTACCCGGTGTTGTGGCGCATGGCATGTCAAATAGTGGCGATTAACGTCTCGTCGTGGCCCAGCGAGATCAAGAGGCAAAGAAACCATTGGGGTTAGCATGGAACATCCATCAACACCACCGCGAAGGTGGCCGCTCTTTCTGCTGGGCGTGCTCTTCGTCCTTTCAGGCGTGGCCGGATACGTTGTCGCGGTCAGCCTGGCACGCCTGGACCATATGCCCTGGTATCTGCCTGGCCTCGCCACGGTCGGCGTTCTGTTGATGGCCGCATCGGCATGGCAACGCCCTGGTGTCCTGCGCTTTGTCGGGCTCGGCTTTTTCGTCTTGCTCTGTGCGACGGAATGGCTATTCGTCGGCGTGCTTTTCAAAACGCCGGCCTACCAGGGGCCTGCCGTTCCTGGAAGCAAACTTCCCGCATTCACCGCCACGTTGGCCGACGGGCGGCCCTTCAGCAACGCGGACGTCAAAGGCAGCCAGGCAACCCTACTGATTTTTTTCCGGGGACGATGGTGACTCTACTGCATGATCGAGCTGGGTCAGCTCGAAAAGCGCCACGAGGAATTCAGCAAACGCAACGTGCGAATCGTCGCGATTTCCAACGACGACCGTGAGACGGCAGGCAAGACGCAGGCGGACTTCCCCAACCTGCTGATCGTCTCCGATGCCGAGCAAAACCTCGCCAGGGCGGTCGAGGTAATTCATCCCGGGGCGGCGCAGGACGGCGGTGACACCAATGCGCCGACCACCATCCTCCTGAACAACGCCGGCTACGTCCGCTGGGTTTTTCGACCGGACAGCGTGATGACCCGAATCGCCCCGGATCGCTTGCTGGCAGCCATCGACGAAAATATTCACAACAAATGACAAAAAATGCTCAAGGAAATGCGCCGGCGCTGCGGCTGCGCGCAACCCGAGGCGGAGTAAGACCATGTTGGAAACCATTCTTTTCGTACTCGGCGTTGTGGGGTTGGCCGCGGGTTGCCTGGCCAATTTCAATACCGCAGTTCCCCAGGAAAACAAGGTTGCGCCCGCCGCCGCCAGGGTCAAACACCTTATCGCCCATCGCGGGTCATGCGCCGATCGCCCGGAGAACACGCTCGCCAGTTATCGCCGCGCCATCGAGGCAGGCGCCACCATGATGGAAATGGACGTGCGCACCACCAGGGACGGCGTACTCATCAGCCTGCACGATGCCAATGTCAAACGCACCACCAATGGCACGGGCCTGGCACGCGCGCTGACGATGCCAGAGATTCGGAAACTCGATGCCGGTTCCTGGTTCGATCCGAAATACAAGAACGAACGCATCCCCACGCTGCGCGAAGTGCTTGAACTCGGCAAGGGCAAAATCGACGTGCTGCTCGATTTGCAGGAACAGGGGGACACCTATGCCCGAAGGGTCGTGGCCGAGGTCCGAGAGTTCGGCGAACCCAAGCGTACCTGGATCGGGGTGCGCAGCGTTGACCAGGCGAAGGTTTTTCGCAAGCTCCTCCCCGAGGGAAAACAAATCGGCCTGATTCCGACGCCCGATTCGATCGATGCCTTCGCGGCCGCCGGGGTGGACATGATTCGCCTGTGGCCAAAATGGCTCAACGACAAAACCTTGATCCCACGCGTTAGAAAACATGGACTACTCCTGCATCTTAACGGGAAAGTTGGCGCAGAGGACGAAACCCGGCTGTTGCTGATGCACGGACCGGATTCCCTGGCGAGCGATGATCCCGGGCGCCTGGTGCGCACGCTCGCCAAATTCCGACGCGCCAAATGAAACGCCTACAATGGCTCGATGAACGCGCTTTTGATCGACAACCTAAGCAAGATCTATTCACCCTCGATTCCCGCGGTCGAAGGCGTCACACTAACGGTCCCTCCGGGTGAATGCCTGGCGCTGGTCGGCCCGTCCGGGTGCGGTAAGACAACCTTGCTGCGAATGATTGCCGGGTTGGAGACGCCGTCCGCGGGCACAATCGAACTGGACGGGCGCGATGCCACGCACCAGCCGGCCCATCAGCGCGGCGTGGCCATGACGTTTCAACGCCCTGCCCTGCTACCTCATCAAACCGTACGGCAGAACTTGTGCTGGGGGTGGACGCTGCAAAACCCGTCGCGCCTGTTGACCGGGTGGTTCCGCCGTGACGACAGCCGCGCGGAAGAGCTGGCACAGGTAGCAAGTCTTCTCGCCCTGGATTCGTTCCTCGACCGGCGCGTGGGCGAGTTGTCAGGCGGACAACAGCAACGCGTCGCCCTGGGGCGGTGCCTGCTGCGCAACGCCCGGTTGCTCCTGCTGGATGAGCCTCTCAGTCAGCTGGACGCGCCGCTGCGCATCGAAATGCGAAGACAAATCAAGACGCTTCTCAAGGAGCGAGGCCTCACCGCGGTCCACGTTACCCACGACCCGGAGGAAGCCCTGGCGCTGGGAGACCGCATCGCCGTCATGGATCAGGGGCGACTCATTCAGATCGACGAACCGATGGCGCTGCGGCAATCGCCCGGCTCACGTGTCGTGGCGGAATGGATGCATCAAGCCGTCGGCGGCATGACGTTTGTCGCCGGGGAATTCGTCCGCGCGGAGATGGACACCTACTTTGAATGTGCGTTCGGCCGCTGGCCGGTCTCGGTCGAGGTTCTGGGCGATCTTCGTGAATCGCTCTTTGAATGCCAGAATTTTAACGCGGACAGTGGAAAAGTTCATATACTGATGGGTATAGCGGCTCAGGACGTGGCCTGCGATTCGGATCGGCCCGCTCCGGACGATGCGATTCGTCTCGCCCTGCCCGTGCTGGCGCAGGAGGCGACAACGGCCGGTGATTGGATTGTCGCCGGAGACAATCGCGGCCGATGGGTAGGTCGGTTGGCCAGCCACCTTCATTACGGCCGTGGGGAACAGGTGACCATGATTTTCACCATGGCGGATGCATTCTGGTTCGACATTTCGACGGGCCGGACCTACCATGCGCCGAGGACCTGACGATTCAGGGGCGCAAGTCCACGTGCGCCGAGATTCAAGTGGGCCAGGTGCCCACTTTTTTTGTTGATGCAATGAAGCCCAGGGGTGTGCGCAGCGAACCCCTGGGAATATGAGCGCCCGAAAACCAGGTGTTTCCTGCGCAGACCCCTGGGCCTGGAAGACATGCATGAAGGGTTCCGACCTGTTGCGCATCCTGGATGAGATGCAGCATCAAAAAAATATTGAACGCGAGATCATCTTCTCCGGCATCGAGGCGGCACTTCAGCTTGCCGCGGAGAAGAAGTATGGCGAAGGGTCCGGCGTCGTCGTCAACATCGATCGCGATACCGGCAACATCGTCGCCCTGCGCGGCGAGGAAAGCCTCGATCCCGCCGAGTTCGGCCGCATCGCCGCCCAAAGCGCGAAGAATGTGATGATCCAAAAGATTCGTGAAGCCGAATGCAGCTCGGTCTTCAACGAATACGCGGCCATGAAAGGCGATCTCGTCCACGGCGCCGTGACCCGCAACGATGGCGGCGCCTGCATCATCAATCTCGGCAAAACCGAGGCGATCTTGCCTCGCGGCGAGCAGATTCCCGGCGAATCTCACCACATGAACGAACGGATCAAGGGCGTCGTTCTGGAAGTGAAAAAACAGGGTCATCGCGTCAAAATCGTGCTGTCGCGAACCCACCCCGACTTCGTACGTCGGCTTTTCGAGGGTGAAATCCCCGAAATCAAGGAACGCACGATCGAAATCAAGGCCATCGCCCGCGAGGCGGGTTACCGCGCCAAGATCGCTGTCTCCAGCGTCGATATGAAGGTCGATTGCGTCGGCGCTTGCGTCGGCGTACGCGGCAGCCGCATCAAAAACATCGTGGATGAACTGGGCGGCGAGCGCATCGACATCGTGCGCTGGAACGAATCACTGCAGGTCATGATCCCCAACGCCCTCCAGCCGGCACAGATCGACGACGTGTTCCTGTATCCACGTATGGGCCGAGCGATCGTCCTGGTCAAGGAAGATCAACTTTCGCTGGCGATCGGCCGGCGCGGGCAAAACGTTCGGCTGGCGAGCAAACTGGTTGGCTGGGACATCGAAATCATGACTCTCGACGAGATGAACGAGAGTATCGAGCGCGCCGTTGGCTGGTTCCAGCAAATCCCGCACGTTTCCGATGACCTGGTTGAGATCTTCATCACGGAAGGTTTCATGTCCTACGTGGACATCACCTTCATTGAACCGGTGGACCTCGCGGAAATGGGCAGCGTCACCGTGGAGCAAGCGGAAGAAATCATCGCCTACGCCGAGGAAGCCGCGGAAAGGATCGAAAACCAAAAACCCGAGGAGGCCGCCGCCAACGAAGAGGCCAACGCCGGCCGAACGGTCGCTGGGCATCTGGACGAACCCGCCCTTGTCCCGGCTGCCGATGGCGCGCCGATGCCGTCACCCGAGGAAGCCGCCGTCGAGTCGCCACTCGAAGAATCTTCGACCGAAGCGGATTTGGCTACAAGCAACGAAACGCCAGATCAGCCGGTCGATGAAATCGCTTCGAGCGTGGAAACGCCCGCCGAACCTACTGCCCTTGAGAATGTTGACCCCGAGACCAGCCCCGCCAAAAACGAGGAGCCTCCCCCCCCAATTTAACGCTCCCGGCTTGCGGATTCGGTCCACCAACCCAGGTGAACGGATCAACACCGGGCATTTTTCCAGGTTTCCCGATGATCGCTCTTTCTCCGAATGCGCAGATCGGGTAAAATAATCAACAACCGTTGTTTCTCCATGATTTGTGAAGAAATGTGATTTTCTTTCGAGTCTAAAAGACATGAAGGTAGGTCCGGCTTGAAAGCCTGTCCTACGACATTTTTAGTGCCTCCTGAAGATGTCGGGTCAGATAGGGAGTTACGCTTGCAGCAACGAGAAAAGGTACGCGTTTACATCCTGGCGCGCGAACTGGACATAGACACAGCGGACCTGCTGCGCCTGTGTAAACAGGCAGGCTACGATGTCAAGAACCAGCTGAGCAATCTGGAACCTGACCAGCAGCAGGCCCTCGAGGAAATCGTCAAAAAGGCGTCCAAAGCGCCGGCGCCGGCCACCCCCGCCAAGCCGGTGACCAAGGTCGTTCTTCCCGATGAACGCGCCGTGCCCAACCTTGCCGCCCGGGCGCCCAAACGCGAGGTCGAACCGGAACCGCGGCAACCGACCGTCGCCGAGATACCTGCCGAGGCGCCAGCGCCTCCCCCGGTCGAGGCGCCCGCGGTAGAAACGCCCACCGTGGCGGAAGAGGTTGCGCGACCCCGGGCCATCAGTTCGCCAACCGGTGGAAAGGTCCCGGTCCTGACAACGCGCAGCAGTTCCCCCGCGGCGAAGTCGCCAGCGGCGCCGGAACCCGGGCCGGCACCCATGAAAATCGAGCCGCCCAAGGCGGAGCCTGTCAAACCCGCGCCGCCCACCCGCGCACCAGCCTCGTCGGCGCCACGCGCGCCGCAGGAGCTAGGCCGATCGCCGGCAGCCCGGGACGCGACCAAACCAGGCGACACGCCAGCCCGTAGGTCCGAGCAGCAGACGACGCGCCGCTCCTCCAATATCCCCCGGCATTTGCAACATTTGAAGCCAGTCCCGCCGCCGCAGCTCAAACAACAGCCCAAGCTCCAGGACACCGGTCCGAAGATCGTCAAACCGATCATCGCCATCACCAAGGAGCACATCGAGGAAAGCAAGAACAAGCCGATCAAGATCGATGACCTGCTCCGTCCGCCGCCCGTCCCGGTGGCGCCAGATGAAACCACCGAAGAAGATGAGGCCGGCAAAAAGGACAAGAAGCGAGCCATCCCTGGCCGCGAAGAACGCCAGAAAAAGCGCAACATCCGCGCCGAGGAACGCAAGAGCGCCAGCTCGCAGGTAAAAATTGTGGATGGCAAGGTCGAAGTCGTCTACGAGGAAGAAGTGCGCGCGCCCCGCAACCACCCGCGCTTCAAACAAAAACACAAACAAGTCATCAAACAACGCGCGACGAGCCTCGAACTCGAACCGCCGCTCACCATCCGAATTCTCTCCGAACAACTCGGCATCCGGTCCGTCGAGCTGATGTTCAAGTTGAAGGACCACGGTGTCCAGTCCCACCTGACCATCAACTCGGTCGTCGAGAACGACCTGGCCCAGATCATCGCTCTGGAATACGGCTGCGAGTTGACGATCAAGAAGGGCAAGACCGACGAAGACCTCCTGCTCGCCGGCTACGAAACGCCGGACAATCCGGACGATTTGCTTCTCCGCGCCCCGATTGTCACGGTCATGGGGCACGTCGATCATGGGAAAACATCGCTCCTGGACAAGATTCGCCAGAGCGATGTCGTCGCGACCGAGGCCGGGGGCATCACGCAAGTTATCCGCGCCTGGCGCGTCGAACACGGCGGCAAGCCGGTCACGTTCCTGGACACGCCGGGCCACGAAGCCTTCACCAAGATGCGCGCCCGCGGGGCCCAAGTCACCGACGTGGCCGTCATCGTCGTGGCCGCCGACGACGGCGTCATGCCGCAGACCGAAGAAGCGATCAGCCACGCCAAGGCCGCGGGCGTTTCGCTGGTTATCGCCATCAACAAGATCGACATGCCCAGCGCCAACATCAATCGCACCAGGCAACAGCTTTACGGGCTCAACGTCCTGCCCGACAACATGGGCGGCGATACGCCCTTCGTCGAAACCAGCGCCGCGACCGGCAAGGGCATCGACGAGCTGCTCGATCAGCTGGCAGTGGTCGCCGAACTGAAAGAACTCAAGGCCAACCCGAAGAAGGCCGCCAAGGGAACCTGCCTGGAAGCGATGCTCAGCGAAGGGGAAGGCGTCCGCGCGACGTTGCTCATCCGCGACGGGACGTTGCGCCGGGGAGACATCATCCTGTGCGGCGGCACCTCCGGGCGCGTTCGGCAGATGTACAATGACCTCGGCCAGCCGATCGACGAGGCCGGCCCGAGCGTGCCGGTGCGCATCACCGGGCTCGACTACGTCCCCGACGCAGGCGATCCTTTCCAGGTCTTGCCTGATCTCAACCTCGCCGCCGATATTGCCGAGAAACGCCGACAGAAACAGCGTGAAACCACCGTCACCAAGCGTGCTCCGCTCACGCTGGAACGACTCACCGAAACCAAGATCGATGAGTTGAAAGTCATCCTCAAAGCCGACTTCCGCGGGTCGATCGAGGCCATCCGCAAGGAACTTGACAAGCTCCAACACGCTGAGGTCCGCGTCCGCATCCTCGAAGCCGGCATCGGCGCCATCACCGAAAACGACGTTTGGCTCGCCCTGGCGTCGCCCGAGGACACCATGATCGTCGGCTTCAACGCCGTCCCCGATGACCGCGCCCTGGCCCTGTCCGAAGAACGCAAGGTGCAAATTCGCGAATACAATATCATCTACAACCTCACCAACGACATCCGCGCCGCCCTGGAGGGCAAGCTGAAACCGCGCGAGGAAGTGGTCCACCTGGGCCGCGCTATTGTCCGCGATACGTTCAAGATCAGTCGCGTCGGCACCATCGCCGGCTGTTACATCACGCAGGGCACCATCAAGCGAAACGCCAAAATCCGCGTCATCCGCGAGGGGGTCGTCATCTACCCGCCCCCCGATCGCTCCGCCGGTTTGGAATCACTCAAGCGGTTCAAAGAGGACGTCGGTGAAGTCCGCGAAGGCTTCGAGTGCGGCATCAAGGTCGCCGGCTACGATGACATCAAGGTCGGCGACGTCATCGAGGCGTTCCGCATCGAACATGTACAGCGAACCCTGGAATAGTGGCTAGTGGTTAGTAAATATTAGCTCCAACTCACTTACCACTTACAACCATGATCGTCGGAACCCTACGCGTCCGCCTGCTTCTTCGCGAGGCGCGGACTTTGAAAGACAAACGCCAGGTGCTGCGAAGCATCAAGGATCGGCTTCGGCAAGCGTTCAACGTGTCGGTCGCGGAAATCGAGGATTTGGACAACCCGCGTTCGATCGTGCTCGGCATTGCCATGGTGTCCAACGAGACGCATCCGTTAAAAACCGGGCTGGGCGAAATCGCCAACGCACTCAAGGCGCATCCGGTCACGGAATTCGTGGATAGCGAAATCGAAATCGGCTAATCCGCCATCGGCCCGGCCATGGCGATGAAATGACGACAACCATGAAACAACACCGCATAGCCCGCGTGTCCGAAGCCATTCGCGAGGTCGCCGCGCAGACGATCCTTTTCGAGTTGCAGGACCCGCGCATTCAGAACGTCACGGTCACCCGCGCCGAAGTGTCCGCCGACCTGCAAAAGGCCAAGGTCTACGTGTCGGTGATGGGGACGCAAAAAGAACAGGACCTGTGCATGCATGGCCTGAAGCACTCCGCGGGCTTTGTGCAATCGAAAGTCGCGGCGCGCTTGCAGACCCGCTATACGCCGACCATCACGTTCATCCGTGACGACGGCGTGAAGAAAAGCATCGAAATCACTCGACTCATCAATGAGGCGCTGGCTCAGTCCCGCCCTGACGCTCAGCCCCCGACCGCCGACGGAACGGCAGAAGAGGCGCCCGTGGAAGGATGATCGCTGCCAGCCTGGTCGCATGCCAATCCGCAGGCGGCCAGGGCCCGAGGAGGGAGGGAATCCTTGGGGCTGCGATTATCTGGTTGGAACCCATCTTCCTTATGAGAGTGAGCACTATGGTCATGGCTACCGCTATCAACAAGCAAAAGATTGTTCACCAGGTCTTTACGGCGCTGTCCAAGCACGTGAAAGCCAAGCCGCCCGAATCTCGCCCGGTTCTGGAGCAGTTCATCTACGCGATCCTGCGCGAAAATGCGACGCGGGAGTCGGCCGACCAGGCTTTCAAGGGCCTGCTCGACCGTTTTTTCGACTGGAATGAGGTCCGCGTCAGCTCAACGCTGGAAATCGTGGAGGCGCTCGACGGCGCCCTGCCCGACGCCGAGACGCGGGCGCAGCGGATCGTCGATTTCTTGCAGGAAATCTTCGAGACCACCTATTCTTTCGATCTCGAGCCGCTCCTTGAAGTCTTGCAAAAAAAGGGACTCAAGCAGGCATCCAAGCAACTGGGACGCTATCAGGCAGCCAATGACTACGCGGTAGGCTGGGTCATTCAGCAGAGTCTGGGCGGGCACACGATTCCGCTCGATGCCACTGCGGTTCGCACCCTGAAACGCCTGGGACTGACCGAGGACGCCAGCGGCCTGGAAGCCCTGCGCACCCTGGTCGAGAACCAGGTCCCCAAGGCCAAGGCATCCTTGTTCGTTGATTTGATGAGTCACCTGGCCGACGCTCATTGTCACGAGGAGGCCCCGGCGTGCGCGCGTTGCCCCCTCCGGCAGGCGTGCGCCACCGGACTGGAAGCGAAAATGCCGATCACCCCGGCCGCCAAGAAACCACGCTAAGCGCTTTCCAAAAAAAATAACTGGTCCACTTTGGATCACGCCCACTTTGCCAATCACGAAAGCACGAAAGAAGGAAAACACGAAAGGAATTCAAACCAATTAGTTTCCTCCCAGCCTTCTTTCGTGATTTCGTGCTTTCGTGATTGGTATTTGGTTAAGCCGTCTTGAACGGATGAGGGTGGACCAGGTAATTTCTATATCGCGCCTACTCGCGGGTCGAAGCCTGGCGTCCGCGAAGCACCTCGCGAACGCCGGGCCATTTGCGCCCTTGCACAAGGAAATTCTCTCATGATCCGGCCTTTTATTTTTACATCCGCGGTGTTTACGATCGCCGTGTGCCAGGTGTTCGCCGGCGCGGACGACGCCAAGAAACTTCAAGGGACCTGGGTGGTCGTCGATTTGATCGCTTACGGGAAAAAGGTCGATCCCAAAAACTACAAGGGCACCAAGTTCGTCATTACCAAGGACAAGGTGGCCATCGTTCCGCCCAACGACAAGATCGACGAGTTTGTCAAGCGGACGTACAACTTCAAGATCAACTCCGCGAAAAAGCCCGCGGAGATCGATCTGGTCGGCTTGACCGGAAAAACCAAGGTCACCAGCCTGGGCATCTACGAGCTCAACGGGGACACCTTGCGGTGGTGTCAATCCGACGCGACCAAGGCCAGCGCCCGGCCCACGATGTTCACCTCGCCCGAGAAATCCGGCATCTACCTTTTCACGCTGAAACGTGGAAAATAGGTAGGTCAGGTTTTCCAGCCTGACCGAGGCCGCCAGTGCGTCCGCTCGAAAAGGTTGGCCTACCCTTTCTTTCTATCCACTCCAGGAGCGATACATCATGCAGACGAAACTCTTTGCCGCCGCCTTGCTTGTGGCTGCTCTTGCGCTTCCGCCGGCATCGGTTCATGCCCTCCGGGTCGCGCCGCCGCCTGGCCCGACTCGCATTGTGCAGTCGGACGCCGTTTTTGTCGGCCGGGTCTTGCAGATCGAGCCGATCGACGTCGACGCTAAACCGTACCCCGCGTCGAAGACGACGGTCAAATATCGGGTCGCCGTCGTCAAGGTGAATACGATCATTCGCGGCTTGAAGACCGAAAAGATGGTCCGCGTCGGGTTCATCCCATTCGTTCAGCCCAAGCCGGGCCGGCCCATTATTGGTGGACGACGGGGCGGACCCCAGGTAACGGTTGGCCAGGAAGGGCTATTCATGATCAGCAAACACTCGAGCGGGAAATTCTACATGGCGCCCGACTATGGCTATTTCGTCTCGGCGGAGCAAAAGAACTTCGACGACGAGATCAAGACCGCCCGCAAAGTGGTCGCCATGATGGGCAACGCCGAAGCCTATTTGAAGTCCAAGGACGCCGACGAGCGCCTGCTGGCCGCCTCCCTCTTGATCAGCCAGTATCGTACACCCAAGGGAGCGTCGGTCGAGGAGCCGATCAGTGCCGCGCAGACCAAGCTGATTCTCAATGCGCTGGCCACCGCGAAATGGCAGCAACGGCGCTTCGGCGATCCCGATCCCTGGACGCTCTTCAACCAGCTCGGGGCGAAAGACGGCTGGAAGTACCCGCAAAAGATTCGCAACCGGGATGATCTGCGCGACGCCGTTCAAGCCTGGATTCGCGCTCACGGCGAAACCTATCGTATCAAACGTTTCGTGCCCAGGGCGGAGAAATGACCCCATTTTCGGTAGTAGGTCGGTTCGCCCCTTTGCCGTAGACCTCACATTCCGCGTGAGGTCTACGGTCCAAACTGACCCTCTTCCCATTTTTCAGCCGCTCGACGAGTTTGGCCTGCGGGTTTCTGTTCGATAGGTGGCGGGGATGTGGGCACCAGAGGATGTGAATGGTCCGCCTGATGTCATAAGCAACTAATTTACAATACGTTACAGATTTTTTTCGAAGACTGTTCGGTGTGGTTCAAGTGAGGGTCACAGCGAGCCGCCGGGCTTGTCCCGGCGGTGCATTCCGATTAGCCGTGGTTCACCGCCGGGACAATCCCGGCGACGCGCAGATTGTTTGTTACCCAAAAACCGATTGATTTGAACCGGGCCGACTGTTCTCGGGACGTGGGGTATATACCGGCCAGGAAAATGGGAAGGGCGGGAAAACTTGGATTGTCCTCCCAATTTGATCCACCCAACAAAAGGGAGCCTTCACAAGGAAGGCTCCCACGTCGAACTTGACGTCAAAACGAACCCGGTCAAAATGCCGGCCTGCCCCGAACCGGGGCAGGAAGAAGTTGGCTACCGTCAGCAATTGGCCGTGGTAACGGTTCGAGATGGGCTCGTTGAACCATAAGTAGTGGGCGGATAGAAGCTCGTCCGCGGGGTCGAGGTGGTTTCGGTCCGCACCACCGCGACGGTGGGATCGGCGTATTTCCTCAAATAGTTCGCCATGACAAGATTGGACACATCACCTTGGTGCCAAAAGGCTTGCGTTGCGCCGCCTCGGCTGCTGATGACGAGCCCGATTGACCCGCTCAGGTCAAAATCCCGGGCCAGCCGCTTCCCGGCCACCGTCTTCGTATCCACGTAGACGCAGACAAAGTTTTCGGACAGGAGCTTGCGAACCTCCGCACTGGGCGTTTCCGTCCGGATCACCTTCGTCCACCCATCCGGCCCGGTCCCAAACAGGACCGCCATGGGCCTTTTCAATGCCGCAGCATCTTTTTGAGCCTGAAAATAGTCGGTCTGCCAACTGGGTTCCAGGCTGCTTCCGGCCATCAGGGCGCCGGCGAGGGCGATCAACATCGAGGTGTTCATTCAGGTTCCTCCAAAAGCAAGAACACCAAAAGAAAAGCCCTCCACCATGGAGGGCACTGCACTGACGGGTATAGTTATCAGGCGTGAACGATAAAGGCGAGAACAAATTATCCATTCTATGCAAATTTCCGATGTTGCTGGTTTTTATGTATTGACGGGTCGAAGCACCATCCGTAGCGTTGAAGTACGTGAACAAACGTTTATTAAAAACATCTCGGCAACGAGTTAGCACCTACGAACTTGCGCCGAGCTGAGTCCCGAAAGGGGCCGGTTGGCGACGCGAGCGTCAGATTCGAGCGCCCCTCATAGGGCTCGACCAGGGCTATTCGCTTATTGAAGCTGCGGCAGATCGAGAAGGGCGAGCGCATCCTCGGGGCGAGCGTTGAGCCGGCGGATGGCGGCGGCGTTGCTCGACGCGTTGACGCCCGCCAAGATGTGGATCAGCGCGTTGCGCAC
>JACPPF010000018.1 GCA_016191165.1 Planctomycetota bacterium | reverse complement strand
TAAAAACCGAACAGAAATAAGTAACGAATTGATCTTTCGTTTCTCACGACGCATACAGAGAATCACTTAATACTTCACCCCCAGGAATAATCCTGGGGCTTGAAGATGCAACTCTTTCCGCTGCCTAATTGTCAAAGAACACCCTGGCAGGATTCCAGAGGAATCCCGTGCAACCGCTGGCAACAATCTTTTTCAGGAGATTGCCACGAATCGGACTGACCAGGAGCGGACGCACATTTTCGGATGCGCCGGCTCGCGATCAGGTTCGATTCATTTCCCAGGGATTCGCGTTGCATACCCCTGGGCTTCTATTCATCGGAACAAATCTTCTCGATCTTTCGCCTGTATTGTGGAGACGAAGGGGATCGAACCCTCAACCTCCGGCTTGCAAAGCCGGCGCTCTCCCAGTTGAGCTACGTCCCCGGAATACGATCTCCGAGGGCTAACGCCACCCGGCTCGCCGTGAACTGGGTGCACATGGACTCGAACCATGGACCTCAGCCTTATCAGGGCTGCGCTCTAGCCAACTGAGCTATGCACCCCCTCACCCCCAACCCTTCTCCCGGCGGGCGAGGGGAGCAGGGCAAACAAAAAAGCCAAACCGGCGTGGGTTTGGCTCTATCCAACACTTGGATGGGATAGAGCGTCAACCGGTCAAAATAATCGCGTTTTGGCTCAGCATGGGTTTTGACAATACTTCAGGGGGTGTGGTTCCGTCGAATTAACTACGTCTCAGGAATTATAGACGCGCGGGCGGACGTGTCAACGTCCTGGTAAAAAAAAACTTCGTGGGCCCGATCCCCACGGCTCGCGGCGCTCACCTTGGGGCCTCCCCTTCAGCCTGCGGCGCGGAGGCGACGCTGCAAACCTAACGCTGCAAGGTCGGCGTCCACCATCATGCTCACCAGCTGACGGAACGTGGTTCGCGGTTTCCATCCGAGCACCGCGTTTGCCTTGCGGGGATCGCCGATCAACAGATCCACCTCCGCGGGACGGTAAAACTTCGGGTCGATCTCGACGTACTTCTCCCAGTCAAGCCCGGCCCGATCGAACGCGATCTCCACGAGTTCGCGGACGCTATGCGTTTCGCCAGTCGCGATCACGTAATCGTCCGGCTTGTCCTGCTGGAGCATGAGCCACATTGCTTCGACGAACTCGGCCGCGTAACCCCAATCACGGCGGGCGTCGAGGTTTCCGAGCATCAGCTTGTCTTGCAAGCCAGCCTTGATGCGAGCGACGGCCATGGTGATCTTGCGCGTGACGAAGGTATCACCACGTCGAGGCGATTCGTGGTTGAACAAGATGCCGTTTGAGGCATGCAACCCGTAGCTTTCTCGATAGTTGATCGTCATCCAGTAGCCGAAGACCTTGGCCACGCCGTAGGGGCTGCGCGGATAAAACGGGGTGGTTTCCGATTGCGGGACCTCGACGACTTTGCCAAACATCTCGCTGCTGGAAGCCTGGTAAAATCGCGGGCGAATGTTGGCCTTCATGATCGCTTCTAGCAAACGCAGGACGCCCATGCCCGCGGCGTTGCAGGTCTGCTCTGGCGCGTCGAAACTGATGCGCACGTGGCTCTGGGCGCCGAGGTTGTAGACCTCGTCGGGTTGAACGAGCGTCATCAGGCGAAGCAGTGAAAGCGAATCGCCCAGGTCGGCAAAATGCAGAAACAGCCGCTTGTTGTAGATGTCCGGATCATCGCAAAGATGGTGAATGCGCTCCGAACGCGACGGGGAATCGCGGCGAATCAGGCCATGCACCTCGTAACCCTTGTCGAGCAAAAGTTCGGCAAGGTAGGATCCATCCTGGCCGGTAATTCCGGTAATAAAGGCACGAGGCATGACGAATCCTCCATGATCGACACGGCGGCTTTCTACTTGAACTAATCGGCTGCGAAGAATAGCAAATCGGCATGAAAATACCAAGGCAACTTCGCTGCAAACTACTGGCCGGCCAGACCCCAGGGATTGAAGGGGACGAAATCGCAACGCTGGCGCCGGCAGATGTGAGAAGTCCCCGTCGAACCACAAGCTACACATTGGCAATAGGTTGCAGCGTTTTTTTTGAGGTCTTCTCACGGGGCGCAGGGGGTATCAAAACCGGGAAGACTGGGCAAGATGGATCGGCTTGGATTGTCACGCCCACTTGAACCAGGTCAGCAACCGGGTCGCGGCCAATCGAAAAGTCACTTCAGCCCCGCTGCCATCTCCGCCTGAATCTGCTCCAGAGGCTCCACGCCTACGGACAGGCGAATCAAGCCATCGGTGATGCCTTGCCGTTTACGCTCCGCGGGGCTGGTGTAGCGGTGCGATGTCGTGGCCGGATGGCTCAAGGTCGTCGCGCTATGCCCGAGCGAGGGGCTGAACGGAATCCCAGGCGCGGCGCGCATGAAGCGGTTGACCGCGTCGCGGCCGCCCTCCAACTCAAAGCAGAGCATGTGGCCAAAACCGCGGTCGAGCACCTTGGTTGCCAGTTGGTGATCAGGATGATCGTCCCGGCCCGGGTACCAGATGCGTTTGACGCCGGTTTGCTCGCCCAGCCAGTTGGCCAGCTCCAGCGCATTCTCACAGGCGGCGCGCAGGCGCAGCTCCAGAGTGGCCAGGCCGCGCTCGGCAAGCCAGCAGTCGAACGGGTTCGATGCCAGGCCCCAGATGCTGACGGCGGCGTTGATCGCGGGTAGCATGTCGGGGTCGTTGGCCGCCAGGAAACCGAGCGTCACATCGGAATGTCCCGCGATTATCTTGGTCAGACTTTCCATGACAAAATCGGCGCCGAGGTCCATGGGCCTGGTCAACACCGGCGTCGCAAAGGTGTTGTCGACAACCAGCAAGGCGCCATGATCGTGCGCCAGCTCCGCCAGCGCGGCGATATCGACGACGCGCAGGAGCGGGTTTGACATCGTTTCGACGAACAGAAGCCGCGGGGATTTTTTCAGAGTGGCTTCGACCGCGGCCAGGTCGTTGCAGTCAACGTATTCGGTCGCCACACCGAAGCGGTCGAGTTCCTGGGTGAAGAGCTGCACGGTTCGGCCATAGAGTCGATTGCTCGCCAGAATGCGTTGCCCCTTTTGCAGGGTAGCGAGGATGATGGCGCTGATCGCGGCCATGCCGGAACCGGTGATGACGCCCCACTCGGCGTTCTCCGCCTCGGCGAGGAGTTGCGCGAGCCGGCGGGCGTTGGGGTGGGCGTCGCGCGCATAGATGAAGCCTGGCTCGCCGTCGTTCATGATGGCGTCGAGCGCGTCGAGGTCGGGAATCGTGTAGACGGACGATTGATAGATCGGCGGCACGAGCGGTTGCGTTTCACCGAGGGACGTCGGATAGGGTCGGGACATGAAATTCGCTCCGGGGGACGATTGCAGATTTCGAATTGCAGATTGCCGATTTCAAACTGGCAACGGGCCAAAATCTGCAATCCGCAATTTGAAATCTGCAATTGTCTTCACGGGCTATTTTCGTTCAAGAGCTTGCGCACGGCAAGCCACATCTCGCGATGTTGGCCGGCGCGGTTGCCTTGCAGGCCGAGCTGGCGGGCGCGGAGCTGCGCGACATCGTCGTCGAGAAACTCGCCCGCGCGGAAATACAGGTACCACATCGCCCCGGCGAGCGAGCCATCCTGATCGTAGACGAAGATGCCTTTCCGGGCGCCATCTCGGATGAGTTTGATGAACTCGTCGGCCTTGTCCTTGGTCAACGACTCGGGCGAAATCTCCAGCGACACGTAACGCATGCCGCGGTCTTCCACCTGCTTCTTGTCGGACGAATCGTCCTCACCCGGGAGGCGAAGCTGCACGACGGTGGCGATGCGGTTGTCGCGCAACCAGTCGAGGCCGTCGAGACCGGGGCGAAGGCCGGTGAAGAGGTTATCCCTCGCAACGCCGAACTGCGGGATCGGCGGCAGCGTGGCCTGCACGCTCGGTTTCTTGGCTGGCGCGGGGGTTTCTTTTTCCAGCGACTCGGGCGCGTAGAGTTGAATCCGCGGCGGGACATCGCGCTTGGATTCGGGCCTGGGCGGCTCGCGGCTTTCGGCTGGCGGCATCGGCGGCGCGTTGGAAATCGACGGCGCCGAACCCGGTTGCCGAATCTGCGCGCCCGGCGGCGGTTGCAGCAAGGCGCCAGGCGGGAGACCTTGAATCGCGCCGGACTGCTGGATTGGCGCCGGCTGAACGATCGGCTGAGGCGCCGGCGCATAGATCGCCGGCTGTTGCGCGGGCGCACCGCAGGACCCGCACCACGGCCGGCGCCCACACGTTTGCCGACACCCAAGCTGGAATAACACGACGCTGGCACAAACCACGACCCACAAAGCTCGTCTCATGGCGCACCTCCACCTTTCGTCAGACTCCTTTCGATTGTAGTCCGTGGGAAAGGCGCTTCGCCAGGATTGTCGGGCGCTTTCGGCCCGATTGTCAGACGTGGAAGTCAAGATTTGCCGATTAAAGCGATTGTGCTGAGTCGATTACTTCGCCCCGCTCTGCTGTTCCGCCAGGACCGCCAATTCCGTCAATTTTGCCGCCGTTACGCCGATTCGCTCGAAGCATTCGGCAACAATGCTATCGGTCGCCGTCAACATGCTGATGAGGAGGTCCATCGGTGTGACGACCCGGCGTTGATGATCGAGGGCCCGGCCATAGGCGTCGCGCAAAAGGCGGATTACGTTGTTGGACAGGAACTCGCGATTGAGCCGCAACATCGCGTCGCTTTGGCCTTCTTCCTGATGGAACAGTTCTTGAAACTGATCGAGGAGGTGCTGGAGATCATCGCTGATGCGTTCCCCCCACATGCGAATGGCGGGATCGGGGACGGACAAAAGGCCCATGAAAATGTGCGGGCTACGGACGGTGTCCCAGCGCGTTTCCCTTGCGAGTTTCAGCGCTTCGTCCAACACCTTCAGGGCTGACTCCGAGACGCACTCCCGGCAAATCTTTCCGCCGGGGTGGAAGATATCCTCCCGCGCAGGCTCCGGAGCCGCCATGGTCAGGTCCTTTTGATGATGCCGCCGTCCGTGGGTGCGTGTAGAACAAGGGGCATTGTACATTGGCGATGAAAGGGCGGCAACGCGCGCGATTCGGGCGTGGCGGCTAAGCCTGCGGGCCGTTTGCGGTTTCTGGCGCCGCGGTTTCTTCCGTCACGGGCTGGGCCAGGCGCAACCACAGTTCGCCGAACGCCTCGGGCTGGTCCGCCCATACGGTGCAACCCTTGATCAACTCCAGCGTTGCCAGGAACAAGCCCAGCAACCGGCCGCGCGTGCGCGGTGGGGCGAATAACTCGCTCAAACTCACGCGCTCGTGTTTCTTCAATATTTCAACGATCCGATCCATGTGCGTCTGGATCGGCGTCTCGTCGATGGCGATGTGGCTCGGCTGTAGCGCAGCCGTCTCGCGCATCAACCGCCCGAACGCGCTGACCAGGTCCCACAACTCCACCTTCCGCAGCGGCTGGTGAGCCAGATCGGGGGGCGCCGGCAGCTCCAGAGGCATGCGCGGCAGCCTGGCCAATTGCCGCTCCGCGTGTTCTTCCAGCAACTCGGCGGCTTCCTTGTACTTCTTGTACTCGATGAGTTGCTTGACCAACTCCAGCCGCGGGTCTTCTTCCTCGTGGGTTTCCGTTTCCGCGCGCGGAAGCAACATCTTGCTTTTGATCTCCATCAACGTGGCAGCCATGACCAGGAACTCGCCTGCCGCCTCGACATCGATAACCTGAAGAAGATTGAGATAGGCGAGGAATTGCTCGGCGATGAGGGCGATGGGAATATCCTGGAGATCGACCTCATGCTGCTTGACGAGAAAAAGCAACAAATCGAGCGGGCCGCGAAAGGTTGGCAGTTCGACCTGGTATTCCATGCGTTCGGCCCGCTTATCCCCACTCCCACTGGGAGAGGGGTTAGGGGTGAGGGTGGGGTTCGGGCACAACTGACGTCTCGCCTTCACCCCCGACCCCTCTCCCAGAGGGAGAGGGGAGAACGAATCACGGCCGCTTCGCCAGCGGCACGTAATCCGCTTCACGTTTGCCGACGTAGACCTGCTCGGGCCGATAGATGCGGTTGTTTTGCATTTGCTCGAGCCAGTGCGCCAGCCAGCCGGCGACGCGGGCGATGGCGAAAATCGGGGTGAACAGGTCAGCCGGGATGCCCAGCGCGTCGTAAACGATGCCGGAATAGAAATCGACGTTGGGATAGATTCCCTTGGGTCCGAGCTTTTCGGCCATCACTTTTTCCATCTCGACGGCTAGATCATATTGCGCGGGCCGGCCGGTATCGACGAAGACGCGCTCGGCGAGGTTTTGCAACACGGTGGCGCGCGGGTCCTTGACCTTGTAGACGCGATGCCCGAAGCCCATGATCTTTTTCTTGTTGGCGATGGCGTCATCGCACCAGGCGCGGACGTTTTTGATATCGCCAATCTCGGCGAGCATGGTGAGGACTTCTTCGTTGGCGCCGCCGTGCAACGGGCCGGTGAGCGTGCCGATGGCGGCGCTGATCACGGTATACGGGTTTGCCAGCGTCGAGCCGGTCACGCGGCCCGAAAACGTGGACGCATTCATGGTATGCTCGGCGTGCAGCACGAGGCAGGCGTCGATCACCTTGCGGACCGCGGGGGACGGCTCCTTCTCGAAAAGCATCCAGTAGAAGTTGGCGGCATGGTCCAGATCGTCGCGCGGCTGAATCGGCTCATCGCCGTGGCGAATGCGATGAAACGCCGCCGTCACCGTCGGCAGCTTGGCCACCAGCCGGATCGATGATTCCCAGTTGCTCTGCGCGTTCGTCACGTCGCGCGCCGGATAAAACATGCCCATGGCCGCCACCGCCGCCTGCATGGCATACATTGGATGCCCGGTCTCCGGCAAGCACTTGATCAGATCGCTGAGCCGAAACTTGATGCGGCGATGATGCCGGAGCTGATGGTCAAAATCCGCCAGTTGCTTCTGCGTCGGCAGATCGCCCTTGAGCAAGAGGAAGCAAGTTTCCTCGAAGCAACTCTCCTGCGCCAGCGTCTCAACGGCGATACCGCGGTATTCCAGGCGGGCGTTCTTGCCGTCGATGAAGCTGACAGCCGACTCGGCGACAGGAACGTCCGCAAGACCGGGACGCAACTCGATCTGACTCATGGTGCTCCTTGGCATGGCGGGAGGAAGGCGTTCGGGGAACGAAGTGAGATTATGGGCCAGGAGGCTTTTCGACCAGAGTTCTCGGAAGTTAGCCGGAAGCGCCAGCGACGGGTGCTTCCCGCATCCGGCATACCGATTATCCCCCGTTTTTACGGCCTGGTTCAAATTCATCGATTTTAGGGTAACAAACAATCAGCGAGCCGCGGGGCTTGTCCCGGCGGTGAACCAAGGCGAATCGGAATGCACCGCCGGCACAAGCCCGGCGGCTCGCTGTGACCCTCACTTGAACCAGGCCGTTTTTCCATCCGGCGCTTGCGTTTGCGGGTCGCGGGCGTTTGCTTCATCCCTCGCCTGCGCTTCCGGCTAACAAGATCACATGCACCTCCCCGGGCCCGTGGACGCCCGTCACCAGTTTCAATTCGATGTCGCCCGTTTTGCTCGGGCCGGTAATGAGCGTCAGGCAGGAAGGTGGAAGGGTTTTGCTCGCGGAGGCCGTCGGCGCGAAGAGGTCGAAGAGATCGAAAAGATCAGGCAGGATCTGCGAGCGCTCGGCCAGGCAGATGTGCACGGGCGGCAGCAGGCTGGCGGAGCGCGGCTCGTTGGGCCTGCTTGTCAGCACCACCGTCCCCGTTTCCGCGATCAGGCGATGGACATTGGTGATGCCCACGTCCGCCTGAAAAAATTCCTCACGCGAATCAGCGCCAAGGTCGTCAAGCGTTTTCACTTCAAGGCCAAGGCGCCGAAGCATTCCGGCCAGGCCCAGCTGATCGATCAGGCCGCCGCGGGTAAGCAGAATTCGTCGAGCGTTCAGCGACTGGAGGATTTCCTGAACCAGGCGCAACGGGGCGTCGGCGTCGGACGCGAGATACGCCTTGCCACCGGCCGCGATCAGCTCCTGGCAGAAACGCTCGACCGGGTCAGCGCCGGCGCCTTGATAGCCGACGCGGCCTCGCTCGGGCAGGGGCGGCGCGCCACCGGCGCGGTTGCCCTCGGCCACGGCCGATTTCACGCGTTCCAGGAATGCCTCACGGGCGGTCATCACTCCAGCTCCTTCCAGCGGTCGCGAAAGCTCTGGGCGGCCGGGGCGGGGAAATCGCGTATCTTCGTCCATTCGGCGCCTGGACCGGGCATTTGCGCGATCCAGCCGTTCGTGGCTCGGCGCTTAAGAAAAACTCGCGCCGCCCAGAGCGCCCAGCGGTACGCCCAGGGACGCTGCAGCACCGCGCTCCACAGGCCATACGCCCAGCGCTCCCAGCGGTTCGGCTCGCGCTCATGTTGCAACTCGCGCAGCCCAATCAGCATATGCGGGATGTTGATCTTGACCGGGCAGGCCGACTGGCACGCGCCGCATAAAGAAGACGCATGAGGCAGATGCGGGTTCTCTTCCACGCTATCATAAAGCGGCGTCAGGATGCTGCCGATCGGCCCGGAATACACCCCGCCATAGGCATGCCCGCCGATGCGCCGATAGACCGGGCACGCGTTGAGACACGCTCCGCAGCGGATGCACTGCAAGCTCTCGCGAAACGGCGTCGCCAGCACCTTCGAGCGGCCGTTGTCGAGCAGCACCAGATGAAACTCCTCCGCGCCGTCGTACTCACCCGCTTGCCGCGGGCCCGTGATGATGGTGGTATAAACCGACAGCGTCTGCCCCGTGGCGCCGCGCGCCAGCAACTTCAAAAACACGGGCAAATCGGTGAAACGCGGGATCACCTTTTCGATGCCCATGATGGCAACATGCACGCGCGGGCAGGTCGTGGTCAATCGGCCGTTCCCCTCGTTGGTGACCAGGACCACGGTTCCGGTCTCGGCAATCGCGAAGTTGGCGCCGGTGATGCCCAGGTCCGCTTGCCGAAACTTCTCGCGCAGGACGCGGCGTCCGGTCATGGCGAGCGACTTCGGGTCGTCAGCCAGCTGCTGGCCCAGATGCTTGGACAATACGCGGGCGACGCTTTCACGCGTATGATGCACGGCCGGCGCGACCAGATGCGATGGCCGTTCACCCGCGACCTGGATGATGAACTCGCCGAAGTCGGTCTCGGTCACCTCGACGCCCGCAGCCTCGAGAGCGGGGTTGAGATGGATTTCCTCGGAGGTCATCGACTTGGATTTCACCGCGTGCTTGCAATTCGCCTTTTGGGCGATTTCGACGACAATCTTGCGCGCCTCATCCGCGGTCGCCGCCCAGTGGACCTTGCCGCCGAGTCTTTGGACCGACGCTTCCAGTTGCACCAGATATTGGTCCAGATGAGCGAGCGTGTGCTCCTTGATGCGCTTGGCGTGATCGCGCAATTCACTTGAGTCGGCGAGGGCGGCATAACCCTTGCGATTGCCCGCCAGCAACGTGTCGGTCAGCCGCACAAGCGCCTGCTGGAGCGTCGGGTCGGCGAGCGCCTGCGCGCTGGCCCCAAGGAAGTCGTGGTGTTCGTGTTGTGCGTAGTTGCTCATGTTTCAACACCACGCCCGCACCCGAAAGGGTGCGGGATGGAGCCAACGCGCCTTGATCCCGCAGCCGGTCGGCTACGAGCGTCCCGGGAAATCAGGTCTGCGCCAGCAGTTCGGCCAGGTGCAGAATACGCACCTTGCTCGCCTGGCGATTGAGACACCCGCCGATGTTCATCAAGCAGCCGGCGTCGGTCGCGACGACGGCGTCCACCGCGGTCTTCTCGATAAACGCGGCCTTGTCGCGCACCATCGCGCCGGAGATGCCCGGATAGCGCACCGCGAACGAGCCGCCGAAGCCGCAGCATTCATCGTAGCGTTCCAGGGGAACGAAATGCAACCCGCGAACTTTTCGCATCAGGCGAATCGGTTCGGTCAAAAGGCCCAGGCCGCGCAGATGGCAGGCCATGTGGTAGGTCGCCTTGCCCTCGAAGCGGGCGCCGACGTCTTCGACCTTCAGCACGTTGACGAGGAAGTCGGACAGTTCGTGCGTACGGCGAGCCAGATCAACGGCCCTGGGATGCCAGACCGGATCGGCGTGAAAAAGTTCCGGGTATTCGAGCCTGACCATGGCTGCGCAGGAGCCCGACGGCGTGACGACGAGCGGCGCCTTCGCAAACGTGGTAATGGTATTGCGGGCCAGAGCGCGGGCGTCGTCATGATAACCGCTGTTGAAATGCGGCTGGCCGCAGCAGGTCTGGCTTTGGGGGAATTCGACCGTAACGCCGAGCCGGCGCAGCAGTTTCACGGTCGCGACGCCGACATCGGGGAAGAAACCGTCCGCCAGGCAGGTGATCATCAGGGAGACGTGCAATCTTGAGTCCCCGTTGGTTTGCGTTTAGCGCCCGCGCGGCGCCACGCGAGCGCCAAACGCACGCGGTTCACAAGAGCCGCCGGCTTTCCTTCTCCAGACCCTCGTAAACGAAGCGCAGCGCCGGGTCGGCCATCCTGTCAAAGTATGGCCAACAGTGTCCGCCGGCCTGCGTTTCAAAATCAATCGTGTGTGGCACGCCGAGCGCGGTGAGCTTTTCATGCAGCCGATCGTTGCCGCGGACCCACGCCTGATCGCCCGGGTCGATGCAAAAGAACAGGTGCGGCGGCCAGTTGGCGGGGTGAATGTGCAGGATGGCGGTGTCCTGCCGGCATTGCTCGCGCGAATCGTACATGTCGTCGAGCGGGGAGTCTTCCCCGTAAAGCTCATAAAAATCGAGCGCCGAGGCGATGCCCGCGCACGCCGGGAAGGTTTGCGGGTGCCGCAGCGCCAGCCGGATAGCCCCCTGCCCACCCATGCTGATGCCGAAAACGCCCAGCGAGCGCGTGCGCAAATTCCACCGGTCCGCAAAGATCGGCACGACGTTTTGCAAGAGGTGTTGCTCTGGCGTTAGCACGGGATCGAACTCCGGGCAGACGCGATCGACCCACCAGGAGCGCTGCGCGTGCGGACACAGACATCCGATGTTATACTTATCGAGCAAATTCGTATACGCCGGCCGACCTCGCAACGTCTCCAGGCCAAGCGGATGCAGGAAGAGAGCGCCAAAGCGCGGCTTGCCGCCAGGCGGGTCGTAGACCTCGACGGTCTTGCCCGCGGCTTGAATGTCGGACCAGGTGCCATTCATGGTTGGATTACGTTTAGCCGCGTGCCTTTGGCTCACGTGCCAGAGGCACGCGGCTAAACAGGTTAGAACGCCTTCTGCACTGCCGCGTCTTTGCCGTAACCGGCGTCGCGGTAGTAGAGGGGCAGGTAGCGGTAGTAGACTTCGAGAGTCAAGAGGTTGAGCGAGGTCATCATCAGGCGTCCGCCGACCCGGCCCCACGGATCGCCCTGCGGCGCCCAGCTGCCGAAGTTGGGGCTTTTCTCGTTGGATTCTTGCTTGCGGATCAAATTCTCGCGCATCTTGTCGTTCCACTTTCGCCACGTCTCGCCGCCGAAATGGTGGAGCACCTGGGTGGCGTAGTAGTAGTAATAGGAGTCCTGAATGTCGGGCGAATGCGTGACGATGTGCTTCTGGACGGCATCGATCATCTTGGGGTTGGATGGGCCCCAGTTTTCGAGGTACTGTCGGCACAGAAGGCCAACCGCGGTCATGCGGTAGGTGCTGCCGCCGCGTGGGACGTAGCCGTAACCGCTATCGGTGTTCATGCTGAGCGCGAGGAATTTCTTGGCGTTGGCGACGGTCTTGGCGGGCACGTTGAGGCCGGCCATCATGCCGCTTTTGAGGGCCATGATCTGCCAGCCGGAGATCGACATATCGCCCTGGGCGGTCTTGGTGGGCCCGTAGCGCCAGCCGCCGTCCGTGTCGTGCTGGGCGGAGGCGATGAGGTAGATCGCAGCCTGAGCATGGGGTCGCAACAGCGGGTCCTGCGACAGGCCATAGGCCTCGCACATGGCGATGGTCGCCAGGCCGTGAGCGTACATGCCGCCGGTGAAGTAGCCCGTCTTGCGATCCTGTTTTCGTTTGAGGAAATTGAGGGCGCGGAGAATGTTTTTGTCGTAGGGGTTCTTGTCAGCCGGCTTGTGGGTTTTGCCCGCGGCCAGGAAGGGGAGCAGGCCGAGGGCGGTGGCGGCGATTTCGTTGGCCTCATTGCCGGACATCGACCAGGCGCCGGAAGGTTGTTGCTGGCGGATCAGCCATTGCAGACCGCGGGTGACGCAGGCCTCGGACGCCTTGGTGCCGCCGCCCTCACGCAGGGCGTATTCGCGCGTGGCGCCCGATCGGCCATAGAAGGTGCCTTGCAACGGCATGCCGCGCGGGCTGTAGCCGCCGACTTCGCCGACCGCCATGCTGTTGCCCGGTCCAGTGGTTTCAAACGGGCCGCCTTGCCCTTTGGTCGTGAAGCCGCCCGGCGCCGGCAGGTTTACCGGCGGCGCGCTCTTGTCGCCGTCCTTGATGCCCACCGCCTCGTTCGGGTTTACCGAACCCGGCACGCTCACGTCGGCGATGCGTTCGGCCATGTACTGAATGTTGGTATCGAATTCCTGCGCCGACTCGTCGATGTCGGTGACGGTGAACGTCTCTTTCTTTTCCTCCACCTGCTCGGTCGTGATGGTGTCCTTCTTGATTTCATCGGTCTCCGGCCCCGTGCGCGTTTCCTGGTTGAAAATCACATACAGGACGAAAGCGGCCACAAGAACCGCGTGGAAGATCAGGCTGCCCAGCAGGGCGGGAACCATCAGCAGCAAGTATCGGCCCACGCTACTGGGATCCTCCCGGATGACGATAACCGGAGCGGCATTGGTCTTGGGCTTGGAGTTGTTGGCAGACATGATCCTGGGTCCCTTCGGTTGGAAGAACAACACCACCGGAATGATCAGGTATAGGTCATTTTCACATTAACGGCGTACGGATGCAAGCTCATACGCTGTTTTTTTTCTCGAAATCAGCATGCGTCCATTACCGCTCACGCGTTTGTCCAGACCGCTCCCCTGACGGTCGCGGCTCGTATCGAATCTCAATTCGAGCGTTTATTTCCGCGCGACTTCTAACCATCCCCCTTGGGTTTCTCGTCCGCCGGCGGGTTTTCGTCGGCCGGTTCGACGTTGAAAGGGTTGTGTCGATCGCGAACCTCGGCAAGTTTCGACTGAATCCGGCGATCACCCCGGCGGTGCCAAAGGTTCATGGCCACGACGGCCAGCGCGATGGTGATAAATGCACCCAGCACGGTAGCGATGAGGGTGGCGGAATACGGCTGGTCCGCGCCGTCACCCGTACCCTTCTTGTTTGCATTCACCGCGACGATCTTTCCCACGAGGTAGGGGGAAAGTATGGCGTCCTTCTTGCCTGAACGTTTGTCGGCCGGGAAACGGACGAACGAGAGAAAGTAGCCCTGAAAAGTCACGTTCAGGTCGAGTTTCTCGGCGGGCTTTTCCACTCCCTGGGGAAGTTCCGTCAAAATAATCGTAAACGGCGGCGCTCCCGGCGTTGGGCCGATGACATAGCCTGTGTAAATATATTCAAGGTTGCGGTCGGATAACCGGGGCGCATCTTCTCGCCGCAATACCGCCAGCTTCCCGGTGACGGTGATGATCTTGCCTCGATAGACCCAGGGCCTGGCTCTCAATTGCGGAAAGGCGACCGTGGCGAACAACTGAGCACTCTTCTTGAAATTCGCTTCCGGCGTCCGCAGCGTGTTGCTCAAGGCTTCGATGAACGCAACGTACCAGTGTTGATCCACCAGGGGCGCCGTCTTGGCAGGGTCTTTTTCGTATATCACGGGCAACGGGCGGTCGTCCTGGATAGCGCGCAGGTGGCGCGGCGTCATGGGAATCACGCGGTCGAACACGATGCTCCAGCCGGCCTCGGCGTTGAACTCGTTTTCGCCGAACAGCCTGCGTGCCATCAGGGCGCCATACGGGTTTGCCGACACGCCAAAGGCACTGCCTTGCCCCAGCAAGAGCGACATTCCCTTGACGTGGATGCCCTCGTCGGTTTTCCAGATCGAGTAATTCGGTTCCGCCGCCGGCTTCTTCAACGCCTGCGCGTTGGTTGCGGACAGGTTCGTCAGCCAGACTGCAAGGGCGAAACCAAGCCAAACATGGCGCATGGAGGCCCCCATTTGCGATTAGACGTGCGGAGAGAAAAAAAGTTCCCGAGTATTTTGGTTAGCCGGAAGCGCAAGCGACGGACGCACATTCGCGTGCGGGTTTGGCCAATCCGTCGCTTGCGCTTCCGGCGAACGTATTGCCTATTTCTTGTTGAGCTTCGTATTGAGCACCGGCGGCGGGACGAAATGGACCTTGCTATAGCCGGCATTCTTGCACGCATCGTAGAGGACCATGACGTATTCCTGGCGCAGGTCGCCATCAGGCGCGATTTTCAGATTCGTCTTGCTGGTGGTCATTTTCTTGAGCCGTTCGTCGAGCAGTTTGAGCGCGTCCTTGAAGTCGTGATGCGCCTCGGAGACGATCTCCGCGCTGGTGTCGAGACTGGTCTGAACGAGCATCTGCCTCACCGAGCCAACCGGGTGGCCTTCACTTTCCTGCCCCTTCACCACGGCGCGGACCTTGACGGTGACGGCCGAGTCCAGTTCCGGGTTCAATTGATCTTCCGGGATGGACAATGGGTCAACCGGGGCGGGTGAATTGTTGTTGTCCTTGCTTTTTTTCGCCACATCCGCGGGCGGCACCAGGCTGCCGGGGATGTGCCCCTCCAGCGCGGACGGGTTGTACGTCATGATGAAAAACGCCAGGATCTGGAATGACATATCGAGCATCGGCGTGATGATAAGACCGAGCTGCACGCCAGGCGATCCGGGGTTTTTGTGACTGTGTCGGCTCATGGTGATTTTCCTGTTTGGGCGTTTTACAATCTCAAGGCGCGGCGCGAGCGCCAAACGAAGACGGCGTGTTATCCGGCTCCCTTGGACTTGGTCATCACCCGCAATTGCCAATGTTTGAACCCTGCCAGCTGGCAGGAGTGTAGAACGGTGAAGACCTCCGCGTACTTGCACTGCTTGTCGGCCCGGAGGATGATGACAATCTTCTGTTCCCCCGTCTTGCCTTGCGCCCTGGCGGCGCGTTCGAGGCTTTCCTTTTCACGCATCAGATGTACTTTCAGTTTCTGCGGCGTATCGAGCACGAAAGTGCTGAGCGTGCCGACGAGCCGGCCCTGGCCGTCGAGGTTGAGGAAAATCCAATCATCCGCGCTCTTGTCCAGGGCGACCGCCGTGCTGGCCAGCGGGAGATTGATCGAATTGTCAAACTGATCGACGCGCACGAAATTGATGGTGATCATGAAGAACATGATCAGCTGTAAAACCAGATCGAGTAGCGGAGTCAAGTTGACATCCAGGCCTTCACTGTCAACGGAAGCGGACATGATGACACCTCGCTCAATTCAAAAGCCCGCGCCAGAGGCGCGGGGCTAAACGGTCAGGACTTCGCGGCCGACGCCGGGCGTTCCGTGACGCCCGTGCTGGTGGGCGCGGCCTTCTTGGAGTTATGATACATCTGGGTCAGCAGGTCATCGGCCAGATTGGCGGCGTTGACGGAAATGCTGGTCAATCGGTTCTTGAACATGGTGAAAAAAAAGATGGCGGGCACAGCGACGGCGACGCCGACCAGCGTGACGACGAGCGCGTGCGAGATCTCGCCGGCCAGCAAGCCCGCGTCCGGCGCGCCGGCGGCTTCACCCAGTTTGCGAAACGCGCCGACCATGCCTGACACCGTGCCGACCAATCCCAGCAGCGGTCCCAACGTGCCGACGACGCCCAGGTAGCTGATCCATGAATCCTTGCCCGACTTGACCGATTCGGTCATCTGCGCCATCGCTTCGCGAGCATCCTCGATCCCGTATTGCAAACGCCCCATCCCCGCGGTGAGGACCCGGCCGATGAACGAGGTCTCATTGCGGCACAACTCAAATGCTTGCTTGAACTGGCGCTTGTTGACCATCTCGGTGAATTCCTCGACAAACGACGGCGGCACAGCTTCGCCGAGCCGAAGGTCAAGTAGCAGGATGATGATCAACGCCACCATGCCGATCGAAATGGCCGCGAACAGAATGCCGAAGCCGATACCGATCGACTGGAAAAAATGCATGACCGGGTTGATTTTCTGCTTTTCCTGCGGCTGGGCGTTCTCATCCTCGCCTCCCTCCTGGGCCAAGGCGACGCCGGGCGTGAGCATCACACTTGCGCTGCCAAGGATGCCCATCACGAAGATGCCCAGCGCAACGGAAAGAAGCGTTGAGCGAAGTTTACGGGATGCGAAAAAGGCCATGGCGGTCATTCCTGCCAAAAAAAAGGGCGTCCGCCCGGCAAACGTGGCGGCGCGGATCCACGGAATTGAAAAACATCAACCAGCGACGGGTCGCGACGCCGGTTCATCTTACCTTATGTTCAATCTTTTCCCCAGGCTCTGTCAAGTTTTTTCTTCTCACTCGTCTTTTTCAAAATATCAATTCCCGATTGGGTTGTCACGCGGGTTTATTGGCGCAGACCAAAACCGATCCCGCTAGCCAACGACGAGCGGCCGAATCGATCATTTTTTCACCTGGTTCGCCAGCCACGTTGCGACGTCAGCGGGCGAACCCGGCTCCGCGCGCAACACGAGCATCTTGTGGGCTGGCCGCGTGAAAACCACGCCGCGAAACGCCGCGTCAAGCGACTTCTGCTCCACGCGGCGGTTGAGCCCATCTACCAGCCCTTCCATGCGCAGGCCGCGGTTTGCTTGGACCTTGGCCAGGGAGTCAATGTCGCCGCCAGGCAGCACGCCGGGAATGACCGCATCGTGCGGGAAGTAGCAGAATGGGCTATCGAGCATCGAGCGGAAGCTTACCATGCCGCCGCGGATATAGATAGCCTTGACGTTGCCGCCGCCGAATGCGCCGCCCAGAAGCGCGAGCGTGCCGCCCATTGGCTCGGCCTGCGCGGGAAACTTGGCGACATCGTATGGAACCGCGAAGTTGATCTTGGGATCGTTCGTCGGCGCGAACGAGTCGCCCCACAACGCAATCGACTTGAAGCCAAGCCTCGGCAACGCGTTCATCACCAGTACGAGTTCTTGAAGCTGCACGCCCGGCACGGTTTGCCCGTGCATCAACAGCGACGCCGAGTACGACGTCGCGCCGCTGGTTCGGCCACGGCCATCGTTGGCGGTTTCGCCGGTGCCGCGCAGGTCCGGCAGACAGACCGCGATGTTGCGCTTGAGCAATTCGGCGATGGTCTCCGCGCGATGCTTCAGGAATCCCGCCTTCCCCGATTGGGCAATACCAATGACGATGCTGGTATGCTTGACCTTGTTGGCTGGCCGCAGAATTACCAGCGGAACCGCATGACCCGGTTCGTCGGGCGGACGCACGATCATTCGCTCGGCACGAAATCCTGTCTTGTTCGGCAGCGGCTTCTCGGCGGGAACCCGTTCGAGAACTGCTTTTACGCCCACCGGCAGCGTGACGCCCAGACGTGCGATTAGCGCATCCTTGACCGACGTCGGCACGGAGTTCTGGTTGGCCAATTCGCGCGCGAGTTCATGGACCATCTTGGGCTTGAGCTTCTGCTTCCAATCGTCCGTCCAGCATTGCAACTCGCTGGAATCGAAACGCTTCTTGTATTCCATCTCGATGATTGGCAGGCCGAACCATTGCTTCAAGGTCGGGTAGATCGGCTTGCGATGCACGGCGCCGATGTTGTTGCAATGCGTGGATTCCGGCGCCTGGCCGCGCACGGAGCCGCTCCCCTTGGCGGAGGCGAGCTTGCCCTTGGCGCCGTAGAAATCGCCCCAGATGGTGTTGAAGCGCGTCCAGACCGGATCGCGTTTTTCATCCCAGGCGAACTCATGGCCATAGATGAGCCCGCGCGGAGCGATCGAGCCGACGATCAGCCAGGGCAGAAATCCGTCGCGTGCGGAAAGTTTCAGATTGCGCGTCGATTCCCACGAGCCGCCGCCCATGTAGTTGAAGGCCAGCTCGGCGTCCTTGGGCAGCGGGAACTTGGTTTCGGGTTGCGGCCCGCCGAAGTTGAACGGCGCGGCCGCCGCGACGCGCTCGTCCAGCGCAGCAAACACGGCGCACGGATCGCCGCCGCCCGCCACGCTCCCGAACACCATGATCTTTTGCCTGTCGATGTTGGGCCTTTGAAGCAACACATCGACGCCGCGCATCAGGTCCCAGACCATCCAACCCATGAGACTTTCGCCGACGAGGCTGAGCTGAAGATTGACGTTGTAGCGGAAAAAATAATCCTGCCTGCCGGTCTTGAATGGGCCCGGGTACGACTTGGCGTCCTTGAACGGATGCTGCCGGCGCTCACCGTGATCGATCATGTCGGGGACCAGCACCAGGCAACCCTGGCGCGCCCAGTTCATGCCCATGTCTTGCAGCTCGCCCTGCGTTTTCGGATTGTGATGGCTGTGGATCACGATGAAGCCCGGCATCGGCTTATCGGTTTTCTCGGGCACGTAGAGATTGGCCGTCACGAAAAAGTTCGGCCTGCTTTCATAGAGGATGCACTCGACGGTGAAGCCTTCGCCTTGCAACTTCTTCGTCGTGACGACCTTGACCTGTTTTGGCGTTTCCGGAAACTTGCCCAGGGAGGCACGAAGCTTGGCCAGATGCGCGATACGATATTTCTCCCAGTCGGCCTTGGTCTTGATGGTGCGCCAGGCCGCGACATCGCTCTTGTTGACGTTCTCGCGCAACGTTCGCAAGCTATCCCACCGCAGTTTCACCTCGGGCGAATCGGGCTTGAATACGCGCGCGTCCAGGCCTTGCAAATCGGCGGCGAGCTTTTCCTGGGCAACCGCGGCCACGCACACGACAAACGAAACAACCGTCGCAACGACGAATCGCATGATAAGTTCCCCCCTCTTCTTCGCCGCTGGTGGCGTAGCCCTCGCGAGGCGTTTTGCGGGCGCTAAACCGCAGGCGGCATGACATCAGTTCTCACCGATCCTATCCGGATGATTCGCAACATGCCAGCGAATTTGCCGGGCCATTCCCAAAAGCACCTTGACCTCCATGTCGGTCAACCTCGCCTTGCCGAGGAGATGCCTGACGGCGTGCATGAGCGGCCCGGCCTTGTCGCCGTAAAGGAAGTGAATCTCTTCGAGAGCGGTTTGCAGCTGGGCGAACATCAATTCCTGGGATTCAAGGCTGGCGTGGTCGGCCGCGGGAGTTCGCGCTCCGCTGCGCGTCGCAGCTAAACCGCTGGTGGCGACGTGCAGCTCATACAAACAAATCGCGACTGCTTGCGCCAGATTGAGCGCCGGGTATTCGTCGGCGGTCGGAATCTGAATCAGATGATGACAGCGTGTGATGACGGCGTTGGACAACCCGGTTGGCTCGGGGCCGAATACCAAGGCGGCCGGGCGATCTTGCTGAAGCACCTCGACAACGCGCGGCATCACCTCGCGCGGCGTGCCGACGTTTTGCCCGCGAAACAGCCCGCCGCACTTCGCCGATGTGCCGATGACGAGGACGCAATCGCCTATCGCGTCATTGAGGTCGGCGACGATGCGCGCGTTGTCGAGGATCGCCGCGCCGTGCGTCGCCATTTGCCGGGCGTTTTGATCGCAGCGATCGGCAATCGGCGCGACGAGCACGAGATCGGAAAGCCCGAAGTTGCGCATGACGCGCGCCGCCGCGCCGAGGTTGCCGGGGGCGTGGGTTTCGATCAGAACGATTCGACCGTGTGATAACGACATGTTGTGTCTGTTTAGCCGCTCGCCTTTGGCGAGCGTGTGCCCCCGCTCGCCAAAGGCGAGCGGCTAAACGATCACTCCGCGCCGCCCGCCGCGTCCTGGGCCATCTGCTTGCATTTCTTCAAATCGAGCTTGCCGCTGCCGAGGATCGGCAACTCCGCGACCTGGTGGAAATCGCGCTGGCCCGGGATGTAGAGGTTCGGCAAGCCGCGTTCGTTAAGGTTCTTCCACACCTCCTGCGGCGTCGTCTCCTGAAACGGCAGATGCAGGACGATGATGCGTTCGCCTTTTTTCGCATCGGGGATGGCGGTGACGGCACAGACTTTTTCGTTCGTTTTCAGGATCAGGTGCAGCTCGTCCTCGACCTTTTCAAGCGGAACCATCTCGCCGCCGACCTTGGCGAATCGCTCCTCGCGGCCCGTGATCGTGATGAACCCTTCGGAGTCGAGGAAGGCCAAGTCGCCGGTGATGTACCAGCCGCCGTCGATGATTTTCTTTTGGGTCAGGTCGTCGCGGCCGAGGTAGCCCTTCATGACGTTGGCGCCGTACATGATGAGGAAGCCTTCCTCCCCTTGAGGCACATCTTGAAGCGTGTCGCGATGGACGATGCGTGCCGCGACGCCGGGGATGGGCAGGCCGATCGTGCCCGGCTTGTTGCCTGGCTGCCGGCTGTTGCCATCCTGGAAATCCGCGACGTTGACCGCGGCGACCGGGGACAATTCGGTGCAGCCATATCCTTCATGCGGCTCGACGCCGAACTTCTGCTTGAATTCTTGCGCCAGCGTCGGAGGCATCTTCTCGGCGCCGCACACAATGATGCGCAGCGTCTTGAAATCGTCCGCCTCGCAGCGCCTGAGGTAAGAACGCAAGAACGTCGGCGTGGACAGGAAGATCGTACAGGCATGTTTCTTGCACAACTCACCAATCTCGCGCGCCTGCAACGGGTTGGCGTGATACACGATCGACGCGCCAATCTGTAGCGGCAGCCAGAGCGTCACCGTGAAGCCGAAGCTGTGAAAGAAGGGCAACATGCCGAGCAGGCGGTCTTCCGGGACCGGGTCGATGGCCTGGATCACGGACTCGCAGTTCGCGGCAATATTGCCATGCGTGAGCATGACGCCCTTGGGGTCGCCGGTGGAACCGCTGGAGAAGATGATCGTGCAGAGGTCTTCGACCTTATGCCCGCCCAGGCCCATCAGAAAATATTCGTGGATGAATCCAGGAATCAAGATGACGCCCAGCAACGCGAGGACCCTTTCGGACCTGGTGATCCCCTTGCGAAAGTCCTCAAGGTAGATGAACTCGACGCCCGGTCCCGGATCGAGCGGGACCTTGTGCGTGAAGAGCTTCGAGCTGAGGACCTTCGTGATCTTGCATTGCTGAATCGCCGACTGCACAAGGTTGGGCGCCGAGGTGTAGTTGAGATTGACGGAGGTTTTGCCCAGGCACGCCAGACAGATGTTGGCCATCGCCGCGCCGGCGCCGGGTGGAAGCCAGACGCCGACCATCGCGTCGTCGCCCAGCAGCGGCTTCAAGCGTTTCAGCAAGATCTTGACGCCGACGAGCGTTTCGCCATAGGTGAGCATCGGCTTGGCGGCGTTTTGATCGATGATACAAGACCGAAACGGGTGCGACACGGCCATGCGCACGAATTGCCGATGCACCGGCCTGCGCTCGGACGAACGCCGTACCGCCGATTCCGCGCTGAGCCGCTGGATCGCTTGCCGAACCGTGAACGCGTCCGAGGTTGGCGGCATCGGCTGGCCGAAGTTGACGTGAATGACATACGGCACGCCCTGAGGCAGCTTCCAGAAAAACTTCCCGCCCTGGAAGCTGAAGATGCTGCCCCAGACATGATCGAGGCAAACCGGAATGATCGGCACGGGGCTTTTTTTCACAATCTGTTCAAACCCGCGCTGAAACGGGAGCAGGAACCCCGTGCGCGTGACGCCGCCTTCCGCGAAGATGCACACGACCTCACCTTCAGCAAGCGCCTCGCTGGCCATGCGCAACGCCTGAATGATCGCGCGTGGTCCGGTATTCCCCTGGATCGGGATCACCCGCGCGAGCCACACGATCCAGCGCAGGAGCGGAAGTTTGGTGTAAGGCGCCCACATCAAAAAGCGGACTCTTCGTTTCTGCCCCGCGAGGATGATGAGTGGGTCGAGGTAGCTGACGTGATTGCAAACCAGGAGGGCGGCGCCGGTCTCCGGAATGTTCTCCATGCCGTGAGAGCGCACCCGGTAGACCGTGTGCATGAGGACCCACAGCGGGATGCGCACAAAGAACGCATGGCGAAATATCCCGGCCAACACGATCAACAGCGCGAGAACGAAACACCCGGCCCACCAGTTTTCAAGCAGGGTGTCCCAGACAGACGCAAAAAGATTGCCCACGAAGCGGCTCCATCGCAAAGAAAGATAGTCGAGGCTAACGTGAGCAAACTAACCGACCGGGAGGAGAAGGTCAAGAGGTAGACGCTTGCGGTTCGTGTCGTCATTTGAATTCAAACACCGCCGCCGAGATTGCCGTGCGGCCCGGGCCCGTGACATGCTGCCAGAGAGCGACCACGCGTCCGCCGTGGGCGTCGATGCCGATGTAATCGCCGAAGAAGGGCGCCATGCCGGTGCTGAAGGGTTCCTGGTTGATCTTGTAGTTGACGAACGTCTTGCCGCCATCGGTGCTGCGCGCGAGCGTGACGCCGGTGTTGGCCCCTTCGGTGTCGCGCCGATCGAAGAAGACGACGTTGACCGAGCCGTCAATCGGATCGACCGCCATCCAGGTGAAGAATTGCTCCTTGCCATTGCCCTTGGGATCGTCATTGACGCGGACCGGCCTGGACCAGGTATCGCCGCCATCGGTGGATTTTATGACGAAGACATCGGGATCACCGTTGCGCTTGTCGGCCCAGTTGACATAGATCGTGCCGCGGTTGGGTCCGGCGCTTAGATCGACCGCCATCATCGGCAAGCCGTTGCAGCGCTTCAGACCCTTGACCGCGAAATCCCACGCGCCGGGGGTCGCCGTGAGCACCTTCTCCGCGCCGAAGGTGAAACCGCCGTCTTTTGACTTCACGAGCGCCAGGCCCTTCGGTCCGGCCCAGACGACATAGACTTCGCCCTTGGGACCGACCGCGGGAATGGCGCCCATGAGGGTGTTGCTCTTGTCGAGGCAATCGCCGGGCGTTTGCGATACGCGGTGCGGCACCGAGAATGACTTGCCAGCGTTTCTTGAGCGCGACACGAAGACGTGCGTCTTGTCCTCCGCCTTTTTGCTGCCGTACTCCGCGAACTTCGTCCAGGCGACATAGATATTTCCCCTATGGGGCGAATCCTTGGATTTGTCCACGCTGAGCCACGGCTTATCCTCGAACGGCGTGACGCTGTTGATGTGATCGATGATGGGAACCGGCTCGGACCAGGCCAGGCCGTCTCTGGAGGTGCTGACGAAGATCCCGTTGACCGCCCGCGCGGGGCGGGCAATGCGAATGCCGTCGAACGCGATGTACGCGCGCACCGCGAGGCCGTCGGCGTTGAAGACGACGACATCGTCGCCCTGCACGCGCTTGCCGGCATTCTTCAGGGCGACGGTCTTCCACGATTTTCCGCCATCGGTCGAGGCATAGGCGGCGTTGCTCGGCCCCTGCTGCGAGACGGCGACGAGGTGATCCGGATTCGTGGGATTGATCGCGACGGAAACCTCGACCGCGGCGCGCACCTTCGGACCCGTGACGCGCACGACCTGGTGCGGAACGGTCTTCAGCTTGGGCGCTGGCTGGGCGTGAATGCCCGGGCAAACAATCAAGAGGACGGCGAATGAAATGCTCGCGCGCGAATACATTGGCGTTCTCGTATTTTTGGCCGTAGGGTATTGATCGGATTCACTTCATCAAACTTTTCCAGCTCTTGAACGAATACTCCACCGGCCTATTTGGCACGTAATGATGCACGGTCATCCAGCCGAATTCACGCGCCTGCGCATTGGCCGGATCGGGATCGATCAAGGCAACGCCATCGGCCTCGGCGTAGATCGTGCGCACGACCGGCACGCGCCGCTGCGCCGGCGGGACCAGCTCGTAGTCGGTGCCGCGCGTCTGTTGCAGCCAGGTGTTGTCGCGAAATCCGCTCTGTAAACGAACCTCGGCAAGCCGAATCAACTCGGCCTTCTTTTTGGCGCTTAACGTCTTATCCTTCTGGATCGCTGCCATGAGTTTTTGCGTCTCGGACACGTCGAAACAAACCCAGCCGTAGGGCGGTAGAAATGCCTCCAGCTTGCAATGCGACGGCGAATTCTTGGGGAATGGATTGATCCCGTAGGTCACGCGCGTCGGATAGCCGAGCGCTCGCCCCAGCGCGGCACACAGGCCGTGATAGTCGCTGCAATGGCCGGCCTTCTTCGTCAACGCATGGTCGGCGCTGGCCTTGAGCGAGGCCCCGGCGTGATCGTATTTCATGTAGCCGCTGACCCAGCGCATGATGCTGGCAAGGTCGTCGGACTCGTTGGTCGATCGTCGCACCACATCGAGCACAAGCTTTTGCAGGCGCGCGTCCACGGTGACGCTGCGATCGGATTTCCGGTAGAGATCGAACGCAACAGGCCAGCGCTCGATCTTCGCGACCTTGGCCGGGTCGATATGCCAGCGCATCTCGTGAATGGTGGCCTTGAACTTGTGGCGAATGATCTGCGCGCCCTTCGGACGGTCGAACTCGAAATAAGCGAACTGGTTGCCATGCACCTTTTCCTGGGCGACTTTCGGCGCCACCTTCATCGGAAACGTGCAAAGCTGGCTGGCCTCGATGGTTTGCCCGACATCCGATTGGGGCATGGCCAGCCAGACCTTGAGCGTCTTGGTTTGGTAAGGCGCGGTCACGACAACCGAGAAGTCGATGTCGTAGGTGACCGGATTGGATTTTTTACCCTGCAATGGCATCCGGGGATCAAGTGCCGGCGCGGGCTCACCAGCGAAGACCGGAAGCGTTCCAGTCAGACCAAAAAAACCGAGGCAAACGAGGAAACGTCTCATAATGGATCCGGGAGCGTGGGGAAGGAAGGTCGCAAGCCAAGCGAGTAAACGCCGCCGCCGACAATCGCGCCGGCGATGGGGGCGAGAATATAGACGGTAAAAAACCCGAGGCCATTCGGTCCCGGGATGGCGACGCTGCCCCAACCGACCCCCGCGGCAAAGAGGCGCGGGCCGAAATCGCGCGCGGGGTTGAAGCAGGCCTGCGTCAACGGCGCGAAGATGCAGATCAAAATCGCGACCGTCAGGCCGATGAACACCGGCGCCAGCCGCGCCGGCGGGGCGGCGGGGTTGCGCTCGTCGATGACCGCGAACACCATCAGCGCCAGAATCGCGGTGCCGAGAAACTCCGCCAGGAACGCGCTGCCATGCGGGACGAGGGCGTCATGCCGGTCATGGGCCTCGGCATCATAAGGGCCCGGTCCCCGGCCGAGCTTGCCCGGGCTCGGGAAATATTCGCCATAACACATCGCCGTGATTTCGCTGCCACGTTGCCCGCGTTCCACACCTTTGGCGAGTTCTTTTTCTTCGAGCGCCGGGTTGAAGAGCGTGAAGAGAACCCCGGCCGCCACGATGGCGCCGAAAAGTTGCCCGAGCAAATACCCCGGCACATAGCGCAAGGGAAAGCGGCCCCAGGCGGCAAACGCCAGTGTCATCGCCGGGTTGATGTGCCCACCGGAGATGCCGCCGACACAAAAAATTGCCAGCATGATCGCGATGGCCCATACCAGCGCCACGTTGCCCAGGGCGAGATCGCCCGTCAACACGGCAACGTGGACCGAACCGCAGCCGAACAAAACCAGAATAAAAGTTCCCAGGGCTTCCGCGCCGCTGCGAATCAGGATGGAAGGCGGGGACGATTGCATTGGCCCATTCTACCAACCGCAGGCAGGCCTGGCGAGAAACGTTGTCAGCGCGGCGCCTCGCGATCGCTGGCGAGGTTTCACCTCAGACCAAAACGGCCGCCACACAAGCCCGAAGCGTTCGCGAGGGAAATCTTCCGCATCCTCCCTCACTAACGTTTCGGGCTTGTATCGAAACTTGACTCATGCGCTATGAGATTCTCCGATCAAGGAACCTCGCGCGTCGTCCAGACTAAATTTTGGGGTTGGGTCCGTCGTAGCGTGGACTTCAGTCCACGCGAGCGGCGTGTGGACTAAAGTCCACACTACGGGAGCAACCCGAAAACTTAGTCTGGACGACGCACTAGGCCGCGAGCGGCAGATTGATTCGGAAGCAGGTGCAATTGCCCTCTCGTTTCCAGGTCACGGCGCCGCCGTGGGCCAGCGCGACCTGGCGCGCGACGGCAAGTCCCAGGCCAACCCCCTCGCGTTTGCCGGTGACGAAAGGTTCGAATAACCGCGCCGCGACCTCGGGCGACGGTCCCGGGCCCGAGTCGCAAATTTCCACGAAGGCTCCCACCGCATCCGCGCCCCAGCGCGCCTCCACCCAGCCGTGCGGGCCGGCCGCCTCAATCGCGTTGGTGAAAATATTCAGGAAGACATGGCCAAGCTGTTCGGGATCGGCTGTAAGAGAAATCCCTTGTTCCGGCGGCGGCGTCAGACGCAGGTCGATCTTGGCATGGCGACACTGCGGACCCAGCAGTTGAACGGTGTCGCGGACCAGTTCATCGAGCAAACAGGGCCGGCGCTGCAACTCGACCGCCTTGCCCAGATCGAGGAAGCGCTTGAGGTGCATCTCGACCAGGGATAACTGCCTCAGTGCGACGGCCAACTCCTCGCCGTCGTCGGCGCCTTTTTCTTTCGCCTGGAGAGCCGAAGGACATTCGCGCGCGTGCAATTGCACGGCCAGGCGAGCGCCGGCGACGCCGTTGCGAAGCTGATGCGCCAGGCCGCCGGAGACCTGACCCAGGAGGCGCAAGCGCTCGGTCTGGCGAATCGTGTCCTGAAACTGCGCCAGCCGCTGGGCCATGTCGTTGACCGAACGTGCCAGGTCGCGCAGCTCGTCGTCAAGCGGCGGCATCGGCATGGGACTGAAGTCCCCCTCGGCGATCAGGCGCGTGCGGCGTTCCAGGTCCTGAATGCGGCGGCTGAGCATCTGCGCCAGCAGAACGCTCAGAACGACGGCGACAACCCCGCCGCCGATGCCCAGCATCAGAGCCGGGCGCAACGCCTGCCACGCGGCCTCCTGCCAGAGCGATTCGGGATAGAAAATGTAGAGAATGACGCCGGGCCTGGGGCTGTGCTGAAGCGGCATGCCGCCACACAGGAAGGACTGCTCGCCCACGCGCACCGGCGTGTCGAAGTGCTGCGCCGGGGATCTGCTCGGAGAGGGCAGCGCATCGGGCGACTCGGTCAGCGTGGTGATGATCTTGCCGTCGTCGTCGCGGATCGGCACGCGTTTCTCATCGCACAGCAGGAAATCGGCGCCGGAAAGCCCCTTCATCAGATGAAGCGTCTGCGCCGTCAGGGGAAAGGACACCTCGTTGACGGTCGTCGCGATGTCGTCGATCTGCGTCTCGATCTGTCGGCGGGCGCGCTGTCCGCTCGAGTAGGCGCTCCAGGTGCTTGCCCCGACCAGACCCAGCATGAGCGCAAGCAACGGCACGAGAAGTTGATAGCGGATGCTGAATCGCATGGAGGTGTCTTCAGTCGTTCGCCGCTTGCGGCGCAGCGTTCCCCAGCCGCCTTGCAAACGCCGACGCCGCGCACGGCTCAATGATTGAACCGGAATTCCGCCGAGGTCAGGAGTGCCCAGGCCAGGTCCTGCAGCGCGGCGGCGCGGTTGGCCTGCTGCCGGGTCAGGTAATCGGCGACTTCCTTGCGTTCCTCGGCCGTCGGCGTGCGCGTCAGAATGGTCAGGTACAATTCGTCAGCAACCTGGGAGTCGTCCTTGAGCGCGCCGGCGCGGGCGGTCAGGTTCCCCGGGCGCGGGGCGAGCCAGGTTCGCAGGGTAGCACCGTTGGTTAGGAAAAGCGTTTGATCGAGTGTCGCCTCGAAGTCTTGAGCAAACGCCGCGTCGCCCGGTTGGGCGCCGAAGAGCTTCACGAAAGGCGCCACCTGCGCGGACAGTTTCGCGTAGACCGCGGGTTCGTTTCGCTTCTTGCCCTGCGCCTTCAGGTCCGCGTCAATGAGACCGGTCGCCTGCATCATGCTGCGCGCGAACTGCTCCGGCGTCATCGCTTTCAACGACGCGACCGCGAATGCCTTCGGATCCACCTCTTTGCCCTTGGGAGTTTCACTCGTGCGCTGGTAGGTCTCGCTCATCACGATGCCGCGGATCATCGCCTTGACGTTGTACTTGCTGGCCACGAACTCCTCGCTCAGCATCTGCAAAAGTTCGGGATGGGACGGCGGGTTGGCCGGATGATCGTACTCGACCGGATCGACGATGCCGCGCCCCATCATGAAAAACCAGAGCCGATTGACCGCGGCGCGAGCAAAACGGGGATTGTCCTTGCTGGTGATCTGCTGCGCCAGAATGGCGCGTCGGCTGTATTTCGGAATGCCGCGCTGGCCCTTGGCGACCGGCGCGACATACGCCTGTCCCTTGTCGAATTTCGGATCCTTGACCTCCTTGCCGTCGGGCAGTCGCGGCCCGGTGTTCTTGGTCACCTTGGGGACGAAGACCGACTGGAAGGTCACGTCGCCTTCCGCCTTCTCCGCGTAGACGGACATTTTCGTTCCCTTGTCCGCGAACAGGTAGCCGCGGTTGACGAACGCCATCACGCCGTAGTAAAAGTCCTGCTTGTACGCCTCGACGAGCGGATGATCGTGGCACTGGGCGCAGTTCAGATTCATGCCCAGGAACAACCGACTGATGTCCTTGGTCACGACATTTGGCTCGGCATTGCGGTCGAGGTAAAACTTGGCGGCGGCGCGGGACTTTGGATCGCTGCCATCCGCGGAAAGAATTTCGCGGACCAGCAAATCATACGGCTTGTCCTTGGCAAACGAGGTTTGCAGGAAAGTGCGCCACTGCGGGCGGTTCACATGCTTGTCGTGTCGGCGGTCCATCAGCAGCACGTCGAACAGATCGGTCATGTGCCTTGCGTAGCCGTCGCTTGCCAGCAGGCGGTCGATCAGCTTCACGCGCTTGTCGGCGGTCTTGTCGGCAAGGAAAGCGCGAGCCTCGTCCGCGGACGGCACGATGCCAGTCAGGTTAAGGTAAATGCGGCGCACGAATTCCGCGTCACCGGAACGCGGCGCGGGGGATTCCTTTTGGGCTTTCTGAATGTGCTGATCGATGCGCTGATAAAGTGGCGCCTGCCCGTGAGCCAGGTTGGTTAGGGCAGACCAAACCAAACAGGCAAGCCAAGCGAACCACATGGGACGAAGGTGGGACATCCCTGGACTCCTGAAAAGAAGCAAACGGCGGGATCAAGGCGGGGAGCTAATCTTAAGCGTACCTGGCTACGGAACCGTGTCAAGAACGAAAAAGTTGGCCCGCAATTTTTCAGCTCCACGTTCGCCAGCCGGCTCACCAGCGGAATTTCGCTTTCACCTCCGGATTGACGACCTTCTCCGTGGGCCATTCGCCGCGGGATAGCGACACGATCGCCTGGGCCGCCGAGAGCGCCATGTCGTCGCGCGATTGCAGATCGACACCGGCGGCGTGCGGCGTCACCGTCACGTTCTCCATCCGAAAGAGCGGACTGTCCAGCGGCGGTTCCTCCTCGAACACATCCAGACCGGCGCCGGCGATCTTCTTGGCTTGCAGTGCCTCGATCAGATCGGCCTCGTTGACGAGACCGCCGCGGGCCGTGTTGATGAGGTAGGCGCCCGGCTTCATCTTTGCCAGGGTGTTGCGGTTGATGGTGTGACGCGATTCTTTCGTCGAAGGCAGGTGCAGGCTGAGGAAATCGGACTGCGCCAGCAGATCGTCGAAACTCACCAACGTGACGCCATGCTGCCTGGCAAACGCGTGATCCGGAAATGGCTCGTAGGCGAGCAGCTTCATACCAAAGCACTCGCCGCGGATCGCGACCGCCTTGCCGATGCGCCCCAACCCCGCGATACCAAGCGTGCGACCACGCAAGGGAAGATTGGCCTGGCGCGGCCATTGCAAGGCGCAGGTTCCCAGGTGTTGGCGCACGAGGTTCTTGGCCAGCGCCAGGATCAGGGCGAAGGTATGCTCGGCGACGGCATCCTGATTCGTGCCCGGCGTGATCGTGACGGCCATGCCGAGTTCGCTGGCGGCAACCGTATCGACCGCGTCGAAGCCAACGCCGGCCCGGGCGATGACCCGCAACTGCGGATTGGACTGTAAGACTTTTATCGTATAGGGCTCCGACCCGGCAACGGTCGCCTTGACGCCGACGAGCTCGGCCAGCAGTTCATGTTCCAGGAGTTGCACTTTCGATTTCGGGAAGACAATTTCAAAGCCGGCGTTCTTCAGGGCTGTCAAAAACTCTCCGTCAATGCCGGCGAGGGTCGCAGGCGCGATCAATACTTTGTTCATGGAATCCTCAAATCCGTGGGCGGGTCATCCCCGCTCGTGCGTTCATGATGAAGCAAATCTACGTTCCCCGGAAAAAGCGTCCAGGGACAACCGCAGGCGCAGGGTCCATTCGCGTAGGAACGCCAGGCGTTCGCGCTCACGCCGAGTCGCTTCTTCCAGCGTGACTTTCGCAAAACGCAGCGTTTGCCCCGGGCGGAGCTGGCCGAGTGCGTCGAGGTCCGCCTGAATGACCTGCGCGATCTTCGGATACCCGCCGATGGTCTGGCCATCCACGCCCAGCACGATGCACTGCCCATCGTTGGCAACCTGCACCGACCCCGGGCAGACCGGCTCGGAAATCATCTCGCGCCCGGGCAACGAAATCGGCTGGCCTCGCAAACGCAAGCCCATCCGATTGCTCTCGGGCGCGACCGTAAAAGTCTGCTCGAAAAACTCGGCCGCCGAAAACCAGTCAGCCTGTAAACCCGGCAGGGCGGACACCACCACCCTTTCCGGCTCGGACCATTCCAACTCCGGGCAAAACCTCGTGATCAATTCGCTCGCCGCGCAGGCCAGGCGATCGCCCGTGCGAATCGGCTCCAGACCGGACCGACTGGCGAGCACGACCGGAACATCCAGCCCGCCGCGCACACACAGGTAGGCGCGAGCGCCTCGCCTGGTTCCGGCGATGCGGAGTTCTTCACCAGCGCGTAACGTGAACGAATGGCCCGGCTCAATTGGGTAGCCATCGCGTGTCGCTTCAAACGGCGCCCCGAACAGGATGCAGCCAACGTTGACGTCCGCGCGCAGGCGCGGGCCTTTCAACGCAATTTCCAACGCGGCCGCATCGGGAGAGTTGCCCACGAGAGCATTGCCCAGCATGAGCGAGCGCCGATCCGCGGCGCCGCCGACGGGAACGCCGAGGCTGCGCGTGCCGGGTCGTCCCCGGTCGACGATGCGCGTTTCCAGACCGGATTCGAGAACGAAAAGGCTCATGCAAAAGGTTTCACCGTGATGCCTCGCTGCGCAAAGGCGGCGTGCAGCCCTCGCACGAAGTCGAGCGCCCGCGGATTGTCGCCATGCACGCACAGGCTGCGAATGCCGCGCTCGCGCAGCAACCAGTCGGCCTGGTCAACCGCATCAGCCACGTCATGCACAAACGCATCGGGCTCGCCGCGCGGAACGAGGGTCCCGTCGGGGCGATAACGGCGGTCGGCGAACCCCTCGGCAATGAAGCCCGCTCCCGCCTGGCAAAACGCCGACAGCCGCGAGCCCGGCAAGCCCAGCACGGGCAAGCCCAGAATTTCCGCCGCCCTGGCGATTGGCCGGGCTACGCATTCTTCCTGATAGGCCTGATTGTAGAGCGCGCCGTGCGGCTTGATGTACCGCACCGGCACACCGACCGCTTTCGCCAGACTCGCCAGGGCGCCAACCTGATACAAGCACAACTCCACCACGGCGTCCTCGCTCAGGGTCTGTTCGCGCCGGCCGAAGTTTTCGCGATCGGCATAGCCCGGATGCGCCCCGACGTGCACGCCGTGAGTCGCCGCGAGTTTCAATACGGCATGACTGGTGGAACTATCGCCGGCGTGGAATCCACAGCAGATGTTCGCCGACGTGACCAGCGGCATCAGCTCGGCATCGAGGCTGCACCCCTCCCCCAAATCGCTGTTCAGATCCAGAATCATGGAAGCCCCCTGCCGCCGTGCGGTATGCAATGAATCGTCCGCTTGCCGTCTGCCCTGGTTCTCAAACTGCGAGCGCGTGAGCATTTGCCAAGCTCCTTCGCCAACTTTGGGACGCGCGATGTTTTTTTTTCGCGAGCCTGGCAGCGAACAGTCAGAGCGTCCCGCGCGTCGCCTGTTCGCGTTCGATGGCCTCGAAGAGGGCCTTGAAGTTGCCCTTGCCGAAGCTGCGCGAGCCGCGCCGCTGGATGACCTCGAAGAACAGCGTGGGCCGATCGGCGACGGGCTTGGTGAAGATTTGCAGCATGTAGCCCTCGTCGTCGCGATCGACCAGGATGCCAAGCTCCGCGAGTTCAGCGAGGTCTTCCTTGATCGCGCCGACCCGGCCCGGCAACATGTCGTAGTAACTCTGGGGTACGCGCAGGAACGACACGTCGTTGTGGCGCATGGCGCGGACCGTGCCCACGATGTTGTCCGTCGCCATCGCGATGTGCTGCACGCCGGGGCCGCCGTAAAACTGCAAGAACTCATCGATCTGCGAGCGGCGCTTGGCCTTGGCGGGTTCGTTGATCGGAAACTTGATTCGGCCCGTGCCGTTCTCGACGACCTTGGACATCAGCGCGGAATATTCGGTCGAGATATCCTTGTCATCGAAATGGACGAGCTGATGGAAGCCGAGCACGTCCTGGTAGAATTTAACCCACTCGTTCATCTTTCCTTCCTCGACGTTGCCCACGATGTGGTCGATCGCCTTGAGGCCGACGGCGCGAAAGGTCGCGGGGCTGTAGCGTTCCGGGTCAAGGGGCTTGAAGCCGGGGGCGAACACGCCCTTGTAGCGATCGCGGTTGATGAAGGTGTGGGTGGTGTCGCCGTAGGTGCGGATGGTGGCGCATTCGTAAACGCCGAACTCGTCCTCCAGAGCGCGCGGGGGCAAGACCCCCTCGGCGCCGCGGCGCACGGCCTCGTTGTAGCTATAGGCGACGTCTTCAACATCGAGGGCGATGTCCTGCACGCCGTCGCCGTGCTGGATCAGGCGCTGCGAATCGGGATGCCGCCACGAGAGCGCGGACATGAGAACGAAGGTGATATGCCCCTGGCGCAGGACATAGCCGGCCTCGTTCTTCTGTCTGGTTTCCAGCCCGGCGTAAGCGACGACGTCGAATCCGAAGGCATTGCGATAAAAGTACGCCGACTGCCGGGCGTTGCCAACGAAAAAGCGAACGTGATCGATCCGGCGAAGGGGTAGCGTGTCCTTGGTCATGGCTTTGCTCCGAACCGGGTTTGCGATGTTTAGCCGCGACCCTCAGGGAGCGCGGGGTTGAGCTCGCGCTCCCCTGAGGGTCGCGGCTAAACGCAAGGGTGGATTTTCCCGCACCTTGGATATTTTATCAGTCCGTGGGGAGGGATGAATAAACTATTCTCACGGTTTCGCCGCGGCGCGAGCAGGTCGCCAAGCAAGGGAAAAACGAATCGATGGATTTCACCGCGCAAAAACACGCTGCCCTTCTGGACTACCTGCGCCGGCACGTCGATGGCGAAGTGCGTTTCGACCGCGTCACGCGCCAGCTTTATTCGACCGACGCCAGCATTTACCAGATCGAGCCCGTCGGCGTCGTCCTGCCGAAAACCACGGCGGCGCTGGAAACGGCCGTGCGGATCGCGCTGGAGATGCACATCCCGATCATCGCGCGCGGCGGTGGCACCAGCCTGTCCGGGCAGTCGATCGGCGCCGGCATCGTCCTCGATTGCAGCAAGTACCTCAACCACATCATCGATATTGACCCGACCCTGCAAATCGCACGGGTGCAACCCGGCGTCGTGCTCGATCAGTTTAATTGCGCGCTGGCCCCGCACAACCTGCAATTTGGCCCGGATGTCGCCACCGCCAGCCGGGCGAACCTGGGCGGGATGATTGGCAACAATTCGGCGGGCTCGCATTCCATCGTGCATGGCAAGACCATCGACCACGTGCGCCGGCTGCAAGCCATCCTCAGCGACGCCAGGGTACACGACCTTGGACCGCTCGCGCCCGCTGATTGGCAACGCCAGGACGAGCGCACGTTTGCCGGCGCGCTGCACCGGCGCGTCGAGCAAATCGTTGTTCAGAACGCGGACGAGATACGCCGGCGCTTCCCGCGCATCCTCCGTCGCGTCAGCGGGTACAACCTGGACGCCCTGCTGGGGCACGATTCCAAACAGGCCGCGCCGCCGGCACGATTGGAAAGGTGTGCCACACTGGCGGGCTTGCATCAGCTTCTCGTCGGCAGCGAGGGCACGCTGGGCGTGGTTTTGGAAGCGGAGCTCAACCTGGTCCCGAAGCCCAAGGTCGTTGGCCTGCTGATCCCGCAGTTTTCCAGCCTGTCGGCCGCGATGGACGCCTTGGCCATCTGCCTTGACATGCAGCCCAGTGCCATTGAGTTGATGGACCATCTCCTCATTCAGCTGGCCAAGACCAATCTTTCACTACATCAAACCACCGACGCGCTGACCGGCATCCCCGAAGCGCTGTTCATGGTCGAGTTCAGTGGCAACGATTTCGGCTACGTCACCGATCGCATCAAAAAACTGCAAGACCAACTGCAGGGACACCCGGGACTGATCGCGACGCTGCCCGCGATCGAAGCGACGCAGCGCCAGGCCCTCTGGAACCTGCGCAACGCCGCCATGCCGCTCTTGCTCGGCTTGAAGGGGGACCGCAAGCCGGTGACGTTCATCGAGGACGCCGCCGTTTCGCCCGAGCACCTGCCTCGCTTCGTGGCCCGGTTTCGCGAGACGCTCAAAAAGCATGGCACCGAGGGCGCCTTTTACGGCCACGCCAGCGTCGGCTGCCTGCACATTCGGCCGCTGCTCAACCTCAAGGATCAAAGCGACGTGGCGACCATGCGCCGCATCTCCGAGGACATCACGGACGTGGTGCTGGAATTCGGCGGCAGCCTGTCAGGCGAGCATGGCGACGGACTGGCGCGCAGCGAATGGAATCGCAAAATGTTCGGCGACACCGTCTACAACGCCTTCTGCCAGATCAAGGACGCGTTCGATCCGCACCACTTATTCAACCCCGGCAAGATCGTCCATGCGCCGCGCATGACCGAGAACCTGCGCTACGGGCCGACCTATCAACCAGCGCAACCCACGACCATTTTCGATTATGCCAGGCAGGAAGGCTTCGGCCGCTCCATCGAGATGTGCAACGGCTCCGGCGTGTGCCGCAAACTGCAAGGCGGCACGATGTGCCCGTCGTTTCGCGCGACCCGCGACGAGAAGGACAGCACGCGCGGCCGCGCCAACGTCCTTCGCTTGGCCCTCGTGGCCGAGAAACCGCTGGAGGCGCTGGCCAGCGATGATGTGCATTCCGTCCTGGATCTTTGTTTGATGTGCAAGGCGTGCAAGTCGGAATGCCCAAGCAACGTCGATCTCGCCAAGCTCAAGGCCGAGGCCTTGCATCTGCGTTACCAGGATCGACCACGACCGCTGGTCCATCGTATGATGAGTCGCCTGCATCAGATGAACCGCTGGGGAGCGCTGGCGGCCCCGCTCGTGAACTGGACGCAGCAAAACGGATTGCTGCGCTGGGCGATGCATCACCTGTGCGGCATCGATCGCCGCCGCGGCCTGCCTGCGCTCTGGTTCAATCACTTCCGCCGCTGGTTCGCGCGGCGGCAGAAACGCGGCGAGGCAGCGAGGCTCTCCCGGCTTGGGAGCGTTCTATTGCTGGACGATTGCTTCACGACATTCAACGAACCCGCCATCGGCCAGGCGACGGTCCGCGTGGTCGAAGCCGCCGGGTACGGTGTTGAACTGGCGGGCCTCACCTGCTGCGGCCGAACCCTGATTAGCAAGGGCTACCTGACCGAGGCGAAAAAACTCATCCAGGAGCAGGCGCCGCGCCTGGCGGCCCGGCTTGCGCAGGGCGCGCCAATCCTGGGCATGGAGCCGAGTTGCTTGCTCACGCTCGTCGATGAATGGCCCGAGCTGGTCCCCGGGCCAGCGACGGCACAGATCGCGAAGTCGGCCTACCTGGTGGACGCCTGGTTGGCCCAGCAGATTCGCGGCGGTATAAGCAAGCTCGATCTGCGCTCCGTTCCTTCCCATTCGGGCAAGCCGGCCCTCGTGCATGGACACTGTCACCAGAAAGCGCTGGTCGGCGCTGCTGGCACGACTTCTCTCCTGCAACTCATTCCCGGGCTGGACGTGCGCTTACTCGACACCGGCTGCTGCGGGATGGCAGGCTCGTTCGGTTACGAGACGGATCATTACGATTTGAGCGTCGCCATCGCCGAGCTCGATCTGCTTCCCGCGCTGGCGCGACTGCCCGATGCTCTGGTCGTCGCGCCGGGAACATCCTGCCGACATCAGATTCACGACTTGACTGGACGCCGGGCCCTGCATCCGCTGGAAGTGCTGGCGCAGGCGTTGGAAGGGGCCTGACGTGTCCGCAGTCAGGCCAGATTTGTCGCCATTGCCAACATGAGCCGCGGCGCGGTTCATGCTCACGTCACCGCAATCAGCTTGACCTGAATGTCATTCCGCCCCGCCTTCGGATAGGGCCGGGGTTCGGGCTGAGGCATGTCATTGGCATCGACGGAGCGGACGCGGAATTCGTAGTTGCCCGCCGCCAGTTTGCCGAGGTTGGCGGACCACAGGCCCCAGCTGTAGCGCATGGGCCATTCGCGCGGGCGGCCGGTTTTGGGATCGAAGCCCCACACATCGCGCGGCAAGACGCCCTGCGGCAGCGTGCCGCCCCAGTCCTTGGGCGCCGGCTGAATCGTGCAGGGCTGCCAGCGCGCCGTGCGCCAGGCGGCGTCGTCGTCCGCGATGCGGCCATGCGCGCCAGCGTCCGGGCGAATCCAGTATTCGACGCGCCGCAAGCCCGGCAGGCCGACCATCACCGTGCCGGTCATCGTGATCGGCTGGCCGACGCGCGCGTTCACGTCGTTGCCGTCGATATACGCGGCCGTCTTCAGGAACGAGTCGGGATCGTTGTTGCCCTGGGCATAGGTGTCCATCGCCCGGTACTCGTTGGTGAGGACGATGCGCTGGAGCCACTTGATTGACTTGAACCCGTAGGACCACGGAATGACCATCCGCACCGGCCCGCCGCGCTCGAGCGGGATCGGATGGCCGTTAAGCCGATAACACACCAGGGGACACAGATCGCCCGGCGCGGTGTCCATTGCCTGCGTGTAGCTCAACGACGACTGGAAGATTTGCTTCGGATCGTTGTTGTGAAAGCCCCAATAATAAATGCGGCGAATGTTGTTGATGCGGCCGACCTGCTGAAGCACGTTGCGCAGCGGGACGCCTTCCCACAGCCCCTGGCCGAGCGGTTGAGGGATGTTGAGGCATTGCATCGCCTTGAGGAACTTGCGATTGTGTTGCCGACCCAGCTTTTCCAGCGTGGGCAGATCGAGGGCGTTGCGCTTCTCCAACGTCAGGGGCGTCTGGATGGTGCAGCCTCCTTCCGCCATGATCTCCAGCCGCCAGGTCTGCGGCGTGAGCCTGGCGCGGACGAGAGCGTCGCCTTTGAGCGTGTGCGGTCTGGGGTTGCCCCGGCTGACATCGCGAAAGCGCGCGGGGTCGGTGAGGAAGGTGCGTTCGGTGCCCATGAGGATCTCCGTGGTGGCGCGGTCGGACGAAGCATCATCATAACGGCGAAAATGGGGAAATCGAGAAAAAAAACAACGTCAGATCCTGGCGCCGCGGTCTGGGAAAAAAATCATTGGCCCTCCAACAGCCGGCTTGATAAATCAGCCCAGGACAGCGCCCCATCAGTTTTTCGGAGTATCCCTCATGTATCAAGACCCCGCGAAGCACCCCTGCATCAAAGTCCTTGAAGACAACTGGCAAGCGATTCTGGCCGAATACAAGGCCGTCGCCGCCGAGCCCGAGATGCACGCCTGGCCCGAAGGGAAGCTCTACGATGGCCGCTGGGACACGTTCGGCCTGTACGGATTCGGCATGAAGCAGCACGAAAACTGCGCGCGTTGCCCGATCACGACCAAGGTGGTCGAGCAGATTCCCGGCATGGTGATGGCCGGCTTTTCGCGTCTGGCGCCAGGCACGCACATCAAGCCGCACGTTGGCTATGGCGGCTGGGCGCACTACGTCCTGCGCTGCCACCTCGGCCTGATCGTGCCCAAGGGTTGCGAGATGCGCGTCGGTAATGAGACCCGCAGCTGGGAAGAGGGAAAAGTGACCGTCTTCTGCGATGCCACCGAACACGAAGTCTGGAATCGCGGCGACACCGAGCGCGTGGTCCTGCTCCTGGATTTCCGCAATCCCGAATTCCGCTGGCGGCTCCTCAACCCCGAACTCACTCCCGACATGGCCAACTTCATCAGCCAGCGCTGGCCGCACCTGAGCTTCAAGGAAAAGCTCGGCTTCATGGCCTGGCGTGTCACCAACTTCTGGCGCAAGCCACGCAACTACGTGGACGAAATCCCGGCCAAGAATTGAAAGCCGGAATGCCAGGCCCAGAAGAGGAAATCACGATGCAAGTCCGGTTCCTCAACCCATCCACCCTGTGCCCGACCTCCGGCTGGTCGCACGTCGTCACCGCGTCGGGCGGCAAGACGATCTACGTTTCCGGGCAGGTCAGCGTCAACGAAAAAGGGGAGGTCGTCGGCAAGGGCGACCTCCGCGCCCAGCTCGTGCAGACTTTCGAGAACCTCAAGCACGCCCTCGCCGCCGCCGGCGCGACACTCAACGATGTCGTCAAGTCAAACCTCTATATTGTCGGCCTCAAACCGGAACAGGTTCCGGTCATCCGCGAGGTGCGCAGCCAATATTTCAACATGCAACAACCGCCCGCCAGCACGCTGGTCGGCGTCGAGAAGCTGGTCGGGCCGGATTGGCTCGTCGAAATTGAGGTCGTGGCGGTGGCGCCGTGAGCGTTGATGCGAACCGCTACCGTCCACCTAGCGGCAAGGTCAGCACGGGCGTCGATGCCCCCATCTTGCCTGAGAGTTCTATTCGCGTCATGGCCAGCACGAGAGAGAAGGTCGCCTTCGAATCGCGATCGCGCTGGTCGATGTAGTACCAGTGGTCGTGATACCGCACGGCAACGTAAGCGTGCGCTGGCGGACGATGACCCCGCGCCGAGCAGACCTTGAACAGGCCTCGCAGCACCTGATCCCAGGCGAACACCCGACCGTCCGGTTCCAGAGTCAAGGGCGCCAGGCCGCTACGCGCGTGCTCCGGCGGAACCTGCACGGCATGGGAAAGGTAAAAGAGGACCTGCAACAGCGAGCGTGGCTCCAAATCCAGTTTTACCAGGCCCCCCTTTGGGGCACCGGTCAGGAACGGATCTTCCTTGTCGGAAGTCAACTCGTAGGAAGTTTCCCCAGGTTTGAGGCGAAAGATCCCACAGAATGTTAAAAGATCAGGATCCTTGAGCGCATCCGGGCGAATCCGTAGCTGCGCCACGTGCTTTTTCTTGAAAAGCGTCCAGGCGTCCTTCTTGTCGTGCTTGCGAAATTCAAATCCGGCCTTGGCGGCCTCGACGAGGGAGCTGCCCGACATCTGCGCCGTCGGAAGCCCTTCGCCAGCCTTTTCATCGCGCTCCTCGGAGACGAAAGCAACGACCTTGCGGTCCTGAAGCCGCTGGAACGCATCCATGCCGGTGAGAAAATCGGCGTAATCAGGGGGCATTCTCGGCGTCGGCCCGCTCGCGGTCTCCGCGTTGGATACCCAGTTGAGGTTTTCCAGCCACAGGCGAAACACGGTGGCCGTTGGCCAGGTCGTCTTGCTCAAGTAAAGGATGCCTTCAAGGGGAATCGGCGTGAAGAGCCGTTTCGTGAAGTCCTGATCGTCCTGCGGCGTCAGGCTATAGGTCGGCCGATCGGCTGCGTTCAACTCTGCCTGGGGCAGAAGTGCGGAAAATGGGCCAGGCATGGAGTTCTGGGAAGCCGAGAAGAAGGGCACCAACTTCAGATTCTTGACCAGCTCGTGTTGCGCCGCGATCGACGTGACGGCGAGGCTGCTTGGTGTATCCGTATAGCGCAGGCGCACAATGTTGAGCAGCAGTTGTTCCTCCGTGGTCTTCTTGATTGCCTCGTTGTAGCGAGGCCGACTGTTCTCCAACGCGCGCGGGCCAATCGTACAGCCCGAAAATACCATGCAACAGACGGCGGCAATCCAGGGCAACCAGCGAACCACCATCATGGCACCTCATGGACGATGGACTACCCAGGATAAATCGGCATCGGCGGTCTGTGAAATTGAACAGATTTGGAAAGATCTATGGATTGTTACGATTTCGCGATTTCTGATGCCCCCTGGGCCGCGCCTGCCGCGGGACGACTCGCGGAAAACCATTTCCCAAGGCGAGAGGCAGGAAAAAATATCCCCACCAGCCCGGAGCGCAAGCGACGGGGCCAGCGGACATCTGCCCCGTCGCTTGCGCTCCGGGCTGGTAAGGTAAGACCGACCGCTCGCCCAACCATCAGCATGGCGAGATCCCGGGGTTAATTCGTCCCATGAAATGGCAAACACCCAGGGACCAGGGACCAGAGTTGAAAGCAAACACACCTTTCCAAAGAAATTTGCCCATCCTATAATAGGATTTGCACATGTGCGGCGAATCCTCCACTTGAGGTTCTGGTCATGCTGGTTTGGACGACAATCTCCTGGGTTCTGAATTTCATCCTGCTACCGCTGGCGGCTTTCATGATTTTGCTGATCTTGATCCAGCGTGGCAAAGGCGGTGGCTTGATCGGCGCTCTGGGCGGCGCGGGCGGGTCGAGTCCGTTCGGCTCGCGCGCCGGCGACCAGTTTACCCGCCTGACCATCTACGTCGCCATCGTCTGGCTTCTGCTCACCATGATTCAGGTCAAAACAATTCAATACGCCTATCGGCTTGAGGGCGGCAATCGCGGCGCCATGAATATGGGCAATCAAGGTGAGTGATTTATTTCGGCCCGCGCGAGTGCCTGCCGCGGGCGACTTTCCTCTTCCAGCCGTGAGGTTTGCGTGCTTTTAAGTATGACCGGGTACGGGGAAGCACGCTGCCAGAGTGAGCAGCTTACCCTATCCGTCGAACTGCGGGCCCTGAACAACCGGTATCTCAAGGTGACTCTGCGCGCACCCGATCCTTACCACTTGCTCGAAGCCGAATTCGAAAAAGTCATCCGCAAGTCGGTCAAGCGCGGTACGATCCAGGTTCATCTGCGCTGTGAACACCAGGCGGCCACCGAGGACTTCCGCATCAATCAGGTCGCCCTGGCCAGCTACGTCCAGCAAATCCATGAGGCCTGTGCCAAACTCGGCCTGGGCGATCAGGAGCAAGCAATCCTGAGCCAGGTCGTCATGTTGCCCGGCGTGGTCCCGGAGGGCGGCAGCCGCACCTATCAACTCCACGAAGACTGGGCTATCATCGAAAAGGTTTTGCACGACGCGATCGACCGCCTCCAGGCAATGCGCAAAGACGAAGGCGCGGCCATGGCGCAGGAACTCCTGAGCCATCGCGACACCATTGCCCGGCATCTCGACGTCATTCGCAAGATGATCCCCCAGGTCGTGACAACGTTCCGCGATCGGCTTTACGAAAAGGTCCGGGCCCTGCTCAGCGAACTGGATGTCAAGATCGACCGTAATGACCTTATTCGCGAGGTGTCGATCTTCTCCGAACGCAGCGATATCGCCGAGGAAGTCGTCCGACTGGCGACCCATCTGGACCACTTTCAAGGAATCATGAACGAAGATGAAAGCCCGGGACGAAAACTCGAGTTTCTCACGCAGGAGATGTCCCGCGAAACCAATACCATCGGCTCCAAGGCGAGCGACGTCGAAATCTCCCGACAGGTTGTCGAAATCAAGGGCACGCTGGAGAAAATTCGCGAACTGATTCAGAACGTGGAGTAATTCCAAGATCTTGGCGTTCCGATTGGCGATCTCGGATTGCAGAGCGGGAATTCAATCTGAAATCCTCAATCCGAATTCTGAAATTGGAAGGAAGGGTGGTTCATGGCCCCACTCATCCTGGTTTCGGGCCCAAGCGGGTGCGGTAAATCGACCCTCATTCGCCGCTTGCTTGACGAGGGCGTCTGGCCTCTGCGGTTGTCCGTGTCGGCGACCACACGTCAACCCCGGACCGGCGAGGTCGATGGCGTCCATTACCACTTTTGGACCCCGGCCGAGTTTGCCCGGAGCAAAGAACTTGACGCCTTCCTGGAGTGGGCTGAAGTTCACGGCAATCACTACGGCACACTCGTGGACGAGGTGACCCCGTTTCGCGAAAAAGGGGTCGGCGTATTGCTCGACATCGACGTGCAAGGCGCCGAGCAAGTGCGCAAACGCTGCCCTGACGCCGTGTCGATCTTTGTTCGAACCACGACCATCGAGACGCTGGAAAAACGCTTGCGATCGCGCGGCACCGAACGCGAGGAGGTCATTCAGCGCAGGCTCGCCGCCGCCCGGGCGGAAATTTCGCGGGCCGACGAATATGATTACCAGGTAATCAACGACGATCTGGATACCGCCCTGGCATCGATGCGTGCGATCCTGAATCATTTGTTCGGCTAGGTGCGGATGTGGGTGCCTCGTGTCCATTCCTCTGAAAGGCAAAAGCATGTTGGATGAATTGAAAGAAGAAGGCATCGTCAACAAAGTCGGTGGGCGTTTCAAGCTCTCCACTTTGATTCAAAAACGCATGGTCGCCCTCAACACCGGCGCGCGGCCTTTGGTTGACCTGAAGACCAACGATAAGCTGACCATCGTGGTCCAGGAAATCTTGCAAGATAAGATTTTTCTCGACCAGTCCGGCAACCTGGTGATGCGCGGCGGCAGTGCCGGTGATGCTGTTCGCCGAGCCATGCTGACTGATATCTCCGATGTCGGTGGCGGGGACGATTGAGTTACCGGGATTGACACATATACCAGCCCGCAGCGTAAGCAAGGGTCTGCTCACATTGCCCTTGCTTACGCTGCGGGCTGGTATACCGCATGCGCTCGAGATTGGCACTTTCGTTACGAGCCGCGACCGTAAGGGAGCGGGACCGAGCCCAACGCCTCCTTACGGTCGCGGCTCGTTAATGAGAATGTGTCATTTCGTGGCACCTACGGTATGAATCCCATTGTGTCAAACCTGCCCGTGCCAGGTTTACTCGCGCTTCAGGCTCAGAACTCACGAAGAATGCTTGCCATGAATGAGCAATCACCGAAACCTGAACCCACCGGCATTCAACCCGGAGTGTTGTCGGCGCCGCCGGCAACGGACGCGCCGGTTGTCTATCGGCCCATCTCGGGTTGGGCGGTCGCCGGTCTGGCGACGGGCGGATTGTTCGCCCTTGCGGTCGCCGCTTCGACGGTGTTGGCCATGATCCAGGGCGCGCCGGTTTTCTTTCCGGTCTGGATCGTCATCATACCAATCCTCGGCCTGGCCCTGTCCTGGTTCGGACAGTGGCAAATTCAGACCTCCGAGGGAACCCGCGCCGGTATCCCCCTTGCCCGCTGGGGCTTTCGGCTCAGCCTCATCAGTGGCTTGACCTATTTCGCCTATTATTTTGTCTCCGCCTTCACCGTGCAAAGCCAGGCGAATGCGTTCATGATGGAAAAGGGCGAGGACGCCGGATTTTTTCCGCTCTTGCGTGAAGGATCCCAGAATCCCTCCGGGTTCAACGCCGCCTTTTTGCTCACGATCCCCGCCCCCACCCGCAGCGGTCGCCCCGACGATGAATTCGGTATGCGCAAACGCCACGATTCGCTCTCCGGGGATGGCAATCCCGGACAGTTGACCCGTTTTCGGGAAGGCTTCTTTGGCCGGGTTTTTTTCAAACACCTCAACGACAGCGCCGAGGTCATTCCGTTGTCGGTCCGAAACTGGACGTACGAGCTGCGCAGTTACAAGATATTTCGCGCCTACCGCATCAAGACCAAGGAAATCGCGGAGCTTGACCTGGTCATGGCTGTGTTCAGCAACGAACCGGAAAGCGCGGGTCAGGTGCGCAAATGGTTCGTCAAACTGGACGCCTCCGGTCCGGTGGGCAAGCCCATCTTGACGCCCGTGGGGGAAGGGGTACGCCGCCTCCGCGGCAGCGCGCGCGATTGGCTCGACGAGAAGATTCGGACGTGGAATGACGGCGCCGCGTTCCCCAACGTCAAGGAGGCCGACCGGACCAACTGGAATCAACTTGGTCTGACCGACGCAGACAGGACCGCGGGGCAGGCCGCGGTATACCGGACCTTCCTGGGCCACGAAAAAAAACGCTTTTCCTCGCCGCAGGTTGTCACCCGAGCCGAGGACCTCGGCGCCTGGGAGCAGGTGGAAGGCAAGGTCCGCCTCAACCTGATGTTCCGGTTCCATATTCCCGAAGTGCTCGGCCACGAAAAGCCCAGCCACACCGTTGATGCCTACGCCATCGTTGAAACCCGGCAAGCCATCGACCTGGAACGGTTCACGGACGCCTCGCCTCGACCGGAATGGAACCTCATCGGCCTTGACTTCGTCAATGTCAACCCCGTGAGGCCGCCCGAAATCAAGAAACTGGCCCCGCTCAAGGAAAAGAAATCGTAACCGCGACGTATTTCAACGTTGCAACGCACTGCGGTGTCCGCAAGGCCAAACGCTCGAATGGCGTGGCTGGCGCGGGCCAGTGATTCAAGTCTGTTTTTCAAAACCCTTCCCAGAAAAAAAGAAACCGCGTGTCCCCTTGTCAGCGCCCTTAGAATGGAGCGGACGAGAAGGGCTGCATGTCACCTATCATCCGCCTTCGCAGGACTGGCACTCCATGCACCCCACGCAAGGCCGGTAAGTTGGCACGAAAACCAGCGCCGCGCACCACCTCGGCAAGACAGTGGGATGGCGCGGAAAGGACGAAGTGTAGAGGTTTCTTAGATTGTGGGCTTTTTCTCATCTTGGCTGCGTTCCGTGCCGATATTACCAGCAACCGTGGTATTGGAAGAAGTTGGCGGTGAAGGAAAGGACCTCCCCTGCCGACACGAGTAGTTGGTCCCCCCTGAAACCATGCAATGGCACTGTCCCCCGGCAGGATGCCCTGTGCGGAACCCCCGGTCCGTCCAGACTTCGCGCGTTTCTCAGGGTGGGGCGTGGTTCCCCCCGTTGTCCCCCTCCCAAGCTGGGGATGATGCACAAACAAATTTACGGAGTGCCTGCCATGAAAAAAGTCTTTACCACCGGACAGGTCGCGAAAATCTGTAAAGTCGCGCCGCGGACGGTGAGTAAATGGTTCGACTCGGGGCGATTGCGCGGCTACCGCATCCCCGGCAGCCAGGATCGCCGCATCCCGCGTGAGCATCTCATCAAGTTCCTCAAGGAACATGGGATGCCGCTGGGAGAGCTCGAGGAAGAGGGCCTGCACAAGATTCTCGTCATCGGGGCCGACAAGCTCTTCATTGACCGGATCAAGGAAATCCTGCCCGAACGAGAGGATTTCAAGTACGAACTGGCCAACAGCGGATTCGAGGCCGGCATCCAGGCCGAGAGCTTCCATCCGGACACGATCGTCATCGACATGGCCATGGGCCGCTCGGACGCGCTGCAAATCGCCTCCAATCTTCGCAAAAAGCCCGACTACGAACAAACGCTGATCGTCGCCCTCGCCAGCGAGGACGAGGCCGCCCTCGAATCGCTTTCGAACTTCGGCTTCAATGAGGCCTTCAAGAAACCGTTCGACGTCGCCCTTCTGGGTGAACGAATTCAAACCCTCGTCGAGGAAAAACGGGCCAACATGTAAAGGGGCTCTTGAAACTTGCACGTCAACCCTGCTGATCGGCCAGGCCTCCGCGCGAGCGGATTCGCCTGGCCGGTTTTTTTTCTTACAATGCCGACAAGTTAGCCAGACGCGCAAGCGACGGAATGGTTCAATCCTAGCCCGAAGTGCCAACGAGAGACGTTCTTCGCATCCACTTTGGGCAAGGCCCAAGGGTTTTGAAACAACGGTAGTGTCTCAGTTTGATGGTAGACCTCACGCTCCGCGTGAGGAATTCCTCACGCGGAGCGTGAGGTCTACCAAGCGCCAAAGCAAAGTGAGACACCACCGAAACAACATCGGACCAGCGCCGGAGTTTATATATGGGATGCCGCAACTTTACCGCCGTGGTTCTGTGTGCTTTTCTTTTTGCGCTCAAATCGGCAGGCCATGACCTTTGGCTCGTTCCCCCCGGCAAGGCCGAACCCAAGCAAAAGATACAAATCGCCGCAAGTGTCGGCATGGACTTTCCCGTCAGCGTGTTCGCGTCGGCGACGGACCGGTATCCGCGCAAATTCGTCCTCGGACCCGACGGCGCGACTTTGCCGCTCAGTTCAGCGGGTAAGAAAGGCCTGGTCTCGTTTCTGGAATTCGAACCAAGTGTCCCCGGCATTCACCTCCTCGCCGTGCAAACCACGCCCAAGGTGCTCGAACTCGATGCCGATCGCTTCAACGACTACCTCGTCACGGACGGGTTGCCGCACATCTATCGGCTCCGCGCCAAAGAGAAAACGTTAAACCAGCCCGCGAAGGAGCGCTATAGCAAGTCGCCGACCGCTGTGATCGCCGTGGGAGCGAGCAAGACGGGAGATTGGGGCAAAGTGCTGGACCTGCCGTTGCAAATCGTGCCGATGCAGAATCCGTTCGACGCGAAGATCGGCGCGACGCTGCGGGTTCGGGTTCTCTTTCAGAAGAAACCCCTCGCCCGCGCCAACCTGGGCTGGCAGCGGCCCGGCGACGGCGACACACCCATCGGCTACGTCCGCACCGACGCCAAGGGCGAAGCCCTGATTCCGATCGCGCAGACCGGCCTGATGACGATCCGCCTGACGCACATGACGCGCCCCAAGCTGGCCGCTTACGAGTGGGAATCGTTCTGGACAACGCTGACGTTCCGGATTCCGTGATATTCGCTGGTCTTTCAGCGCTTGCGCCGCGCCTGACTGCCAAACCCATTCCGTATTGCAAAAATCAAGTGGATCGTCTAAGCCCAATAACGTTCGTCGAAGAGCACTTGACCAGCCCCCAGCGCAAGCTGGGGGTTTTGGGAGGCGGCCCAACCCCCACGCTTGCGCGTGGGGCTGGTATTCCTCCGCTTGACGAACGGTACCGCGTAAAAAACCCGTTGCTGGAAGAACCAGCAGCCGGCTGGCGCGAAGCCCGCTGCCCCGCTCTTTCCCAGGAGTTCCGCGATGAAGGTGTTGGCCAAACGTTTAGCTCGCAAGTTACATACGATCCTGGTTCCCCCGCCGGCTGCGAAGGCGGTGCCGCTGCGGAACCCGTATCCGATCCGGACCTCCAGTCAATCCTCGCGTTCGCACGTGGATGAATACTGGGGGGAGCACACCATCAAGAGCGAGCCGTTCGCGACCGCCCAGGATGGGCTCGATTGGCTCAAATACCGCTCCAAGATTTATCCCCTCTCGTTCCAGTTCAAGGGCCTCTGGGACGACCATCAGGGCAAAGTCCTCGTCGATTACGGGTGCGGCCCAGGCCACGATTTGATGGGCTTTCAGGTGTTCAGCCGGCCTGCGAAGGTTTATGGCATCGACATCAGCCACAAGGCGCTGTCGCTGGCGGGTCACAATTCCGCGTTGCACAACATCCCGGCCGAGCGCATCGAGTTGATTCAGACCGGCGATCTGTCCGATCGCATCCCGCTTTCGGACGGGTGCGTCGATTACGTTCATTGCTGCGGCGTCTTGCATCACACCACCGCGCCGGAAGTGATCCTGAAGGAATTTCACCGCATCCTGAAGCCGGGCGGCAAGGGCATGTTGATGATCTACAACACGGATAGTCTGTTCGTGCATCTCTACATCGCCTACGTGAAACGCTTTGTGGACAGCGACTGCGCGGGGCTTTCGGTCGAGGAGATATTCACGCGCTCCACGGATGGGGCGAGCTGTCCGATCTCGCGAAGTTACCGGGGCGCCGAGTTTGCCGAGATCTGCCAGCACGCGGGCTTTGACACGGAATATCTGGGCGGTTTCGTGGCCTGCAACGAGCTGGACCTGTGGGACCAGCACGGCGCAAAAGCCTTGCGCGACGCCCGGCTCGGTGAGCCGCACAAGTCGTTCCTCAAGCAACTCGACTGGGACGCCAGCGGCTTGCCGTACTTCCAGGGCAAGGCCGCCGGCGTCGGCGGCAGCTTTCGCATTCGCAAACAATAGCCCATGCCTGCCGACTGGCAACTTCCGCCCGGTGTTTCGCGCGCCCTGTGGGATTATTTCCACGATCCCGCCGTCGCGCGCGCCTACGATCAATCCCTCGCCGACACGCCGCTCCTTCAAATCGATCAGGCATTTGTCCTCGAAAAATGCCAACCCGTGGGACGCATCCTCGACCTCGGCTGCGGCACGGGGCGCCTGGCTATCACGCTCGCCCAGCATGGATATCGACCGGTTGCCGTCGACCTTTCACCGGAGATGCTGAAGGTGCTGGGTGAGAAATCAGCCTCGCTGCGGCTTGACATCCCATCCGTCTGCGCCAACCTCGTGGAGTTGGATGGGTTCCCGGACGCGTCGTTCGATCACGCCGCGTGTCTGTTCAGCACGCTCGGCCTGATCGTCGGCGCCGATGCGCGGCGCCGATGTCTTGCGCACGTCTTTCGGGTTCTGCGGCCCGGCGGCGTGTTCGTGGTTCATGTGCACAACCGCTGGTTTAACATCTGGACCCGGCATGGGCGGCGCTTGCTGTTCCGGGAGATGTGGAATGCGTGGCTCGGCCGCGGCGCGACCGGCGACTATGAAATGCCCGCGCACGACGGCATCGGCCGGCTGACCATGCACCTGTTCACACGCCGCGAACTCGCGAGTCTGATGCACGCGGCGGGCTTCGAGATCACGGAAGTACGGCCCGTGAGCCTTCGCGCCGACGGCAGGGTGGCTTGCCCCTGGTGGTTCGGGCGGCTAAGAAGTTATGGGTATCTGGTGGCGGGACGAAAACAAGCTTCGCGAGTCCGACCTTGATTGAGCCGAGGCCAATCATGGAAATGCCGGAATCGTCGAGGGTAGCCCAACCCGCATGAAGAAGCGTGCGAAGGCCTGGGAAAAATGTTCGAGGAATGGTGACCGCAGGCGCCAACGCGGATTGATTGTTCCCCGGTGCGTTTCAAGGTATTCAAAAGGCAGGCTGTATATTTCGCGGAAATCGACAACCAACGCTTCCCGGTTGTTTGGCGGATTCGTTGGAGAGGCAAGAAGGTGCAGTCCTTCGATCCTGCCTTTGAGAACTTCGTTCCAGCGTCCTTTCTTGGCGAATCCAGGGTTTACGCTTTCAAACTGCGACACCGAGAAGACGGGACAGGTTGCAATCAAGCGAACCTTGCGCTGTTCCAGATCGCAACTTTGTGTCAGGGTGATGAGGTCAAATTCATCAGTTACGATTTCCTGAACAACGGTAGCTGGCGACATATTGCTGAAGATTGGCACCATGCAGCCAGGAAGCAGGTCGCCCTGACGCAAGGTCCGCTCGTCAACATGAATCCAGAATGGCTCCAACGTCATTCGCCATCCTCCTCGTCCAGGTCATAAGGCAGGGGCTGTCCACGACCCCGGAAGCGATAGCGGACGGTCACGGTGACCGAGCCTTGCCCTGGGATTGGCTCATAGTCGGCGTCCCGCTCCGCTTCCGGCTCAACGGTGGATTCCTTGATCTGGCCGCCAGGCGCCGTTACAGGAATCGAATGGGGCACAATCGAATCGATATTCATCCGACCATCTCCTTGCTCCAAAGGTAGCGAGGTAAACCAACTCGATTAGAATGACCCTTCGGCAGCGGTTGGGCAGGTGAGCCAAAACCTCGTCGGCTCCGCCGCACGCCGATTTTTATTATATTTCCTTTCATTGTGACATGCTGGTCCGACAAAATCAACCATCAACGTCAACTGCAGGGGTGTGCCATGTGCATTAAAAATCCCGTCCTCCTGATCTCGGCCCTGTTGCTTACATTCGGCAACGCATCTGCCCAGGTCGCTGGCATCCGCACCCACCGTATCGAATCCGAATACCAGGCCGGCGCCAGCGAGATTCGTGTCCTCTTGCCCGATCGCATGGAAAAGGGCAAGCGCTACCCCGTTCTCTATGTCTTGCCGGTCGATGCGAAGAACTCGCGACGCTGGGGCGATGGCCTGGCCGAAATCAAGAAGCACAACCTGCACAACAAATACCACGTCATCTGCGTCGAAATGCGGTTCAGCCACATGCCCTGGTATGCGGATCATCCGACCGACGCCAAGATTCGGCAAGAAGCGTTTTTCCTCAAGGTCGTTTTGCCATTCATCGAAAAGCACTACCCCGTCTCGGTGGTGCGCTGGCTCCTGGGGTTCAGCAAATCGGGCTGGGGGGCGTTTTCGCTGCTTTTGCGGCATCCTGACCTGTTTGCGAAAGCAGTCGCGTGGGATGCGCCGCTCATGATGGCGATGCCGAATCGCTTCGGCATGGGCGAGATCTTCGGAACCCAGGCGAACTTCGAGAAGTACCAACTCACCAAACTATTGGAAATGCGGGCGAAGACGCTCGGCAAAGAACCGCGGCTGGCAATTGTCGGCTACGAGAATTTTCGCACGCAGCACCAGCAAGCGCACACGTTGATGAAAAGCCTGGGCATCCCGCACGAATACCGCGACGAGAAAAAGACCCCGCACACCTGGCATGCTGGATGGGTCGCCGACGGCGTGAAATGGCTGGCCACCGGGCGTTGAGCCGCCTGCCCGCTGGGGCGTAGGTAAATTTGTGTATGACGGTCGATAGCCCTTTTCGTGGAGGCTCCTATGCCGGATTTTACACCTCGGCCCCGAAAATGAAAAAAGCCGCGAACCCTAATGTTTGCGGCTTTTACTTTCAACTACCCCGCCTGGATTCGAACCAGGACCATGAGAGCCAAAACGGGATCACGCCTCGACACAACCTGCGCGCCAAAACAACGTTCGGCAACGATGCAATTCCGTTTGACGCCGGTTTGCGCAAAACGCCGGAAACCGAATCTTTCAACGCCGAGCAGCAACGCGTTCTCGATGCCTGGCCGACGTTGACCATCAGCCGTCCCGACCATACAGACGCAGACCGAGGCAAAAAGGCGCAAGGAATTGGGCAGGCGATTTGGGCAACGGTCGCTTCATTTTTCCTCACTCCATGAACGCAGGGCGAATTCGTCGTCCGGCAAGGCGACAAAGCGGGACGACTGGCCCAGCTTCGCAATGTCTTTGCCGAGGGCGTCTCGCACGTCCGCCTCACTCGCTCGCCACAGTTCCATTTCCATGACCTGCGATGCCAGCCAGTAGCTGCTCTGCGGTTCACCTTGCTCTTGCAAGACAAGCTCGCAGGCATCGAGGAGAGAGTCGATTGTCATGGCTCACCCACCGACCCGCTTGACCTTGAACCCGAGCTTCTCAAGCTCGGCCACAATGCGTTCTCGCTGATCGCCCTGGATTTCGATGCGCCTATCCTTGACTGTGCCTCCAGTGCCGCACCGTTGCTTGAGCTTGGCCGCAAGTTCCCGCAGGGATTCTTCATCCAGCGGCAAGTCGAATACCGTGGTTACGCCTTTGCCACGCCGTCCTGCTGTTTCTCTGCCGACCTTGGCCGTCATCGCTTTCTTGGGAGTTACCGTAGCAGGCTTCTTTTCCGGCTCTGGTTGTGGTGGAGATTCACCACCGCCTCCGAGGAGACGAGCCAAAAGGTCATTGATCTTGCTCTCGATGATCGGCAAGGCGTCGGGTGCATCGTCAACATGCCAAAACTCGACCTTCTCAGCGAAGGCAGGAAACCTCTCTTGCAACAGCGGCAGATGCTCGGCGTGTTTGAGGGCAACGATCACATCGGCTTGTTCAAGCTCGCCCATTGTCACCTGGGCAGGAAGCCGACCGCATCGCTCGACCTCACGAATGCCCATTGCTTCGAGTGCTTTGATCGCCGTCATCGCCATAGGGCCGACATTGTTGATGCCACGCTCAATCGCCAAAGCTCTGGACGACGCATCCCACGGCAAGCCTACCTTCTTCACCACGGAGACGAAGAGAACCTCGGCGAACCGGCTGCGATAGTAATTGCCGGTGCAAAGGAACAGGATTGTCTTCCGTTTCACCATCGTTCAATTCTTCTTGGTCGTCAACTCGCAAAGCAAGAAGCGTGACCTGGGCTCCCTTCACGCATCCACCGGCATGACTCGCAGAGATTTTTGGTCATGGCTCGATGTTACCCTGGATCAGCCGCTCAACGATCAGCACGTCCCGCCACACGCCGTCAAGCTGCCCATGCTTTTCATAGACGCCGACTTCACGGAAACCAAGTGAGCGAATCAGATGGCGGCTTGCCGTGTTGTCGAGAAAGACACGAGACACGAGCTTCCAGTATCCGGCCTCTTCGCAGGCAGTGATGAGAGTCTGGAGTACCAAGCGACCAGCCCCACGGCGTCGTGCTTTCCTTGCGACGTACACCGATACCTCGCCGATTCCTTTGTAACAAGCACGAGGCCGGTAGGACGACGTGGCGGCGAATGCGATTACCCGCCCCTCATCCTCGGCAACGACAACAGGGTGAACACCATCGAACCAGGCAGCAACGTCCTCAGCGTTTCGCAACCTCGTCTCAAATGTCGCCACACGATCTTCGATGCCCTGGTTGTAAATCTCGGCGATTGCTGCTGCATCAGCAGGCGCGTCCAAACGAACTTGCATGGCCTGTTCCGTCATTGTCATACCCTAGAATGAACCAAGGAGGACCATCATGAGCGACGTACCGAACAAGAACACCTTTGCATCACTTTATTCCGGCCAACCCCCTTGGGACATTGGCAGAATGCAGAAGCCGTTCATCGACGTAGCCGACCAGATCACCGGCTCGATTCTCGACGCAGGTTGCGGCACGGGGGACAACGCCCTATTCTTGGCCAGCCGAGGCCACAGGGTCACAGGCATCGACTTTCTGGCAGAGCCGATCAGCCGAGCGAAACAGAAAGCAGCGGAGCGGATCGCGGGTATTACTGTGTCGAGGTGATTCGTTATTTGCAAGCGGCGCGGGTGCCGTTCTTGATGCCCGCCGTCGCGCGCGGACGCTTGCCGAAGATGGCAAACCGGCGGGAGGAATCCGCGCGTTTCAGATTTGGAACGCGGTGGTTGGAGTCAACACACGCTGGCCTCGGGCAAGAGAAACTCCACCACGCAACCCAAACAGATGACCGCCGATGCGGCTTGGAACCACCTCCACGCTCGCACTCGTCGGCTCACCAAAAAGCGCAAAGTCGGCATTGGCTGGAATCCGACTTGCGCCTGATTGGGCGGGCGCGCTGCTCAGAACACGAACCCGATGCCGATGCGCAGGCCGTAGAACCAGCGGAAGAACTGCGCGTCGTACTGCGGATCGACCGAGCCCATGTTGAAGTCAACCGGCTCATGCGAGGCGATGGTGTTGAAGTAGGTCTGAATGTCGTAGGCGACCTCGATGGAAATGGCCTCCCAGGGATACCACTTGAATCCCGCGCGGAGCTCCGCTCCGGGAACCAGCGAACTAAAGCGCCGGCCGCGCGAGGCGCCGACACCGCGGTCGCCGCGTTCCCACGCGGCTCGAGCCTTGACCAGGTTGAGGTAGAGCCCGCCTTCGACATCGAGATTGAAGGCGAATCCGCCGATCGGCGTCGAGCCGAGGAACCAGTCGTTGCCAAAGCCGGCATGAATGCCGTACATGCGATTGGAAATCGTGTTGGAGTAGGTTGCTTGATTGAACGGACCGGAATCGCCGGCCGCATCGGTATCGACGCTTTTCCAGCGGAACCGATCCCAGATCCAGGTGATGCGCGGACCGAGCAAACCATAACTGCGATGATTCGCGGTCTGCCAGATCGGCAACCGGGCGTTAATCTCATAAATGTCGTAGCGCTGGGTGAAATCGATCTTCATGATCGAGGCGGCGTTGAAGATGCCATACGTCGAAGCGCCCGAGATGCCTGGGATATTCTGCGGCGCACCGGCCCAGTCGTTCGTGAAATTCGACACCGGGGCGCTGAGAAACGTGTTCTCGAATTGGATTCCGGAGTTGAAAGTCGGCGGAATGAGCGAGGCCACGGCGCTATATTCCGCCTGCACCAGATGGCGCCAGCCGATCTCGACGGTGATGTTGTTTTGGAACTTGTATCCGAGGCGGAAGTCCCAGCCGGGTTGATAATTGCCCGGACCGCGGACCATGTTGGTGGTGAGGGCTTCCTCCTTGCTGCCGACGTATCCGCCCACGGTCCCGGTTACGCTGCCGTCGAGGTCGTACCAGCCGCGCGTGGCGATTTGTTGCGCCCCCAGGGGGCGGTTGGTTTTCATGTAGAGCATCTGGAACGCGACGTAAACGCCTGGTCCGTCATAGGGGATGTGGCTCAGGGGCCCTGTGAAGATCACGGGGGCCACGTCGGTCTGGGCGCTGGCGCCGCCCGGAATCAGCATGAGTCCCAGGAAGAGCAATATCCAACGGATACGCATGCGCATAACTGGCATCTCCTTCGGAGCCGAAGGCGTTTCCACCTTCGAGCCTGACTCGCGCCGGGAGGCCTCTCCCCCGAGAAACCCGCTCCCGGATGCGCCGGCACGCTCGTTCGATCTATGGCAAGGGTGGGGGAAGATAATGACTTTTGAAATGCCGTCAAGAGGAAACGAAGGAAAATCCGCCCGCCAGGCACGTCCGAGCCTGTGGCGTGGGCAAACGTTCGACTCCCTCCTCCAACCCTTCGGATTCGGGATCGCCACGTGATCCCAAAAAAAAGGCGTGGTTCAAAAGGCGTCGGGTTCGAGTAACCCAAGGATTGCCGAAAGAAGGCGAACACGCCGTTGCTGACATCGACTGATGTGAGAAGTCCCCTTTGCTCCATAACCTATAAATTGGCAAAACGTTACAGCGGTTTTTTTTGAGGACTTCTCACGGGGCGCGGGGGGTATCCCGGCCGGGAAGTTTGGGCAAGTCAGGTAGATTTGGATTGTCACCTCGGTTTGAACCAGGCCAAAAAAAAAACGCCGTTCGAAAAAAAATGCGCAAGGGAGGAAAACTCCTGCGTTCCTCGTCTGCGTTTCGGTGAGGTCTTGGTTCAGCCAGGCGAGCAACGGACTGGAAGGACCGAATCGGATAATTTCCGTGGCGATATTGCAAAGTTATCCTTGACAGCCGCCCCCTCCCATCAGAGAATGAGAGGATGGACCAATTTCCAGGGAAACCTCCACGAAGGGTTCCGCCAGCTGGCCCAGGGAAAAAGATTTCACGCGCCGTTCTTGTTCTCATTCATTTGGCCGGAGCCGGACTCCGGGTCCATGAGGGAAATGTTATGAAGATCACTCGCAAACACGGGATCCTGGCCAGTGTGCTGACGGTTGCCTTCTTCCTGCTGACCCCTGCGGCGTCCCAGGCCCAGTTCGGCATGGGTGGCTTTGGAGGTGGATTTAATGGCATGGGAGGCTTCGGTGGCATGGGAGGCTTCGGTGGCATGGGCGGTGGCATGATGGGTATGGGCGGTGGCATGATGGGTACGGCGGCTGGTGGGGGCGGGGCGGGGGCATGATGGGTATGGGCGGCGGCATGATGGGTATGGGCGGCGGCATGATGGGTATGGGCGGTGGCATGATGGGTATGGGTGGCGGCATGATGGGCATGCAAGGCATGGGCGGAATGAGCATGATGGGCATGGGTGGCGGCATGATGGGCGGGCAAATGATGGGCATGGGTGGCGGCATGATGGGCGGGCAAATGATGGGCATGCAGGGCATGGGCGGCATGATGAATGGCGGCGGCATGATGAATGGCGGCGGCATGATGAATGGCGGCGGCATGATGAATGGCGGCGGCATGATGAACGGCGGAAACGTTGGAAATGGTGGAAATGTTGGAAATGGCGGGAACGTTGGAAATGGCGGAAATGTTGGAAATGGCGGAAATGTTGGAAATGGCGGAAATGTTGGAAATGGCGGAAATGTTGGAAATGGCGGTGGGGTCCTGCCAGGCATTAACCCCAATCTCTATCGCACCCTAAACCTCCGCCGACCCACGCCGACTGGCATGTCGGTACGCCGCGGTATGATGGGGATGGGCATGGGCGGCATGGGTATGATGGGCATGGGTGGCGGCATGATGGGCGGGCAAATGATGGGCATGGGTGGCGGCATGATGGGCATGCAAGGCATGGGCGGCATGATGGGCGGGCAAATGATGGGCATGGGTGGCGGCATGATGGGCGGGCAAATGATGGGCATGGGTGGCGGCATGATGGGCATGCAAGGCATGGGCGGCATGATGGGCATGCAAGGCATGGGCGGCATGATGGGCATGCAAGGCATGGGCGGTATGGGCATGGGCGGCATGATGGGCATGCAAGGCATGGGAGGCATGGGCATGGGCGGCATGATGGGCATGCAAGGCATGGGCATGATGGGCATGGGTGGAGGCATGATGGGTATGCAAGGCATGGGCATGGGCGGTATGATGGGCATGCAAGGCATGGGCATGATGGGAATGGGCATGCGAGGGTAGTCTCGCCAGCTGCGACCCAACAAACAACAAAGGCCGACTCCGTCAGCGGAGCCGGCCTGTTACTTTTGATCTGTAAAACGGTGCGCTCCGGCTCCTCGACCGGGACCTCATTTCTGCCAGCGAAAAACCCGGTGGTTGTAACTGTCAACGATATACATCGTCCCGGACGGATGCACGAACACTCCATGGGGTTCGTACAGGGAGACCTCAAGCGGCGGACCGCCGGCGCCGGAATCCCCCTTTTTCCCGGTTCCCGCCAGGCGCACGATCGTGCCGTCCTTGGGGTTGAATTTTCGAATGACGTGATTGGCCGTGTCGGCGATGATGACGTTGTCGTCGAGATCGACGCAGAGGTGTTTGGGGCCGTTGAGGGTTGCCGTGAGGGCGTTGCCGCCATCGCCGGTGTTGCCCTTTTTTCCGGTGCCTGCGACGGTGCGAATCTTCCCGCCCGGCGTGACGACGCGCAGGGCATGGCCGCCGCGCTCGAGGATGTAGACATTGCCTTTTCGATCGACGCAGGCGGCCCGTGGATCGACGAGCGGGGCGTTCCTGGCGTCGGCGCCGTTTTCGGGAACGCCCCGCTTGCCGTTGCCGGCGACATGGTGCAGGATGCCGGTTTTCATGTCGACAAAATGAATCTTGCGATTGTCGAGATCGGTCAGATAAAGGCGCGAGAAGTTGTGATTGAAGGCAACGCAGTAGATGCCACCGAGTCTGGCTTGGGAGGCGGGGCCGTTCGTGCCGGAATCACCCTTGGCGCCAGTGCCGGCGAAGGCGGTGATGAGGCCTGATTTCGAATCGATCTTGCGTACGCGGTTGTTCCAGGTGTCGGCGGCGTAGATCGTGCCGTCGGGCGTGACCGCGAGGCTGTGCATGCCGTTGAAGGTCGCCAGGCGCGCCGGGCCGCTGTCGCCGGCGTTGCCTTTCTTGAGCGCGGCGCCGGCAACGATGTGGAGTGTGCCGTTCGTGTTGACCTTGAGGATACGCTGCCCCTGAAGCTCGGCAAGGTAGAAGTTGCCCGCCCTGTCGAAATCGATGCCGAATGGCTGAATGAGCCTGGCCCTGATGGCGGGCACGTTGTCCGTTCCCGTGCCGCCGCCGACGATGACAACCAGCTTGTCGGCGCGCGCCATCGACGCGGCGAAGATCAAAACGGCCAGGGCGATGAGTTTGCAATTGAACATGTGGTCTCCCGAGGCGAATGAAAAAAAAGTGACGCCGGGAATCCTCGCGAAATCCTGGCGGAAAAGCAGACTCAGTAGTTCCAAAATTGGCCTGGTTCAAATCGATTGAATTTAGGGTAACAAACAATCCGCGAGCCGCCGGGCTTGTCCCGGCGGTGAACCAAGGCGGATCGGGACACACCGCCGGGACAAGCCCGGCGGCTCGCTGTGACTTTCATTTGAACCAGGCCCCAAAATTCAATCAACCAAGGAAGAAACCCAGCGCGGCCAAGCCGCAGCCAGATGAAACTGTAAAGCCTTGGCCAGCGATCGAACACGGAAAAAATCAGCCACGGAATCACACGGAAAGAACGCGGAAAAGTCATTGTGACCTCCAGTTTTCCGTTCTACTAATGATCCAAAACTGCGCACCCTGCGAAGATTTTTAGCCACGGAATCACACGGAAAAACACGGAAAAAGGTAAGACTTTTGAATTCTTCTGTGCTTTTCCGTGTGATTCCGTGGCTGGATTTTATCCGCGTTTCATCTGTGTTCGATCCGTGGCCAAGATTTGGCGGTCACATTTGGTTGCGGCTTGGCCGCGCTGGGTTTCTTCCGTGGCTAATTCTTGGAACTACTGAGACTCATTTTTATGACTCAAGGCGAGCACCGCCTCGTCGTGCGGCCGGAATATCAGGAATAATCCCTTTCAATTTGACAGACGTTAAAATCCGACCTAGGTTTGTCGTGAAGTGAAGGCCACGGCGAACGGGTGTTCGGGCCCGGGCCTTCCATCGAAAGGAATCGTTCGCCCGCGTTTTTCTTGGGTCTTTTTTCAAGGGTGTCCGCGCAACGTCCGTGACCGTGAATCCACGACAACGGCAAACCATCCGTGAGGGTGGGACGCAAAGCCATGGATCCGCTTCATCAAAGGCGGACTGCCAGGCTACCGAACGGAGTGGTCCCACGGTCAGCGTTCACGTGAGTGAGCGTCTTCTTGCCCGACGATGCGTGGAGGTCCGAAGTTTGCTCCGCGCTGGTGTCGCGGAGCCTTCGCGGGTCACCTTCCAGAGGGTCCCGGTCGCACTTACTTTTTCTGGACCAGAAAGGGTTTCCCATGTTCGCACGTCTTCAGAAAGCCGCCGTGAATTTCCTCCAGAAGGAAGATGGCCCCACCGCGGTCGAGTACGCCGTGATGCTGGCGTTGATCATCGTGGTTTGCCTCGCCGCGATCACGACCCTCGGGCAGAACGCCAACAGCACGTTCGGCACCGTGGGCACCGCGGTCGGCAGCGCTTCGTCCTGACCGGAAGGCCGGGCCTTTCGTGGCGTGCGATTCCGATCCCACGCCTCGGCCTGGCGGTCTGCGAAAACGCACGATTGGAATCCTACGCCGCGCGACAACGTGGCGTGCGATTCCGATCGTGCGTTTCGCCGTTTTTCAAACCACCAATTTGCGTTCACAGCCTTTCGCAGGTCGCACGGATTAATCCCCACGATCAGAGCAGCCCGGCTGCTTGCAGGGCGGCCTTCATCTTGACCAACTTGTCCGGTGGCAGCTGCGCGACGGGCGCCCGGCTGGGGCCGATGGACAGGCCCAGCACCTGCAACGCCGCCTTGACCCCCCCGGGCGCGGTGCCCAGGGTCAGCGCCATGCGCACGGGGTGCAGTTTGCGCTGGGCGGCCTGCGAACCTGCCTGATCGCCGCGGACGAATTTCTCGTAGATTTCGACGAGCAGTTTGGGCGCGATGTTGCCCGTCGCCGGTACAGCGCCGCGCGCGCCGTAGACCAGCGCGGAAAAGATCAGCGTGTCGCGTCCCATCATCACGCTGAAGCGATCCGGAACCACGCGCAGGTACTCGATGGTGTTTTGCAAATCGCCCGAGGAATCCTTCACCCCAAGGATGTTCGGAATCGCGGCCAGACGGGCAACGGTGTCCACGTCAATCTTGACGCCGCCGCACGTGGCCGGGTTGTTGTACAGCACGACGGGCAATTTCGTCGCCTCGGCGATGCGGCGATAGTGATCGAAAATCTCCTGCTGATTGGGCAGGACGAAGTAGGGCGTGATCACGGAGACGCCGTCAGCGCCTTCCTTCTCGGCCATTTTGGTCAAGCGCACGGCTTCGCGGGTCGTCTCGGCGCCGGTGCCGGCATACACGGGAACGCGGCCCCGCACATGTTCCACGGCCGTGGCGATGACTTCTTGCTTTTCGCGTTCGTCGAGCGCATAGAATTCGCTGTTGGTGCCAAGGACGAATATGCCATGCACGCCGCTGGTGATGAGGTGGTCGAGAAACCACTTGAGGCGGGGCAGGTCGAGATCCTCATTGTCTTTCATCGGCGTGGCGACGGGAGGGATAATGCCTTCGATTTTCATGGGATGGGTCCAAGTGGTGGTTTGATGTATTCGTCTAGCGCCCGCGCGGCGGCGCCCCGTGGCGGATAGCGATATTATGCAAACCCGGCATCCGGCGAGCAGTGGGAAACTTGGGTAGTGGTACCGTCTGAGGTAGGTCAGGCATTCTTGCCTGACAGCAGCCGCGAAATGTCAGGCTGGAAAGCCTGACCTACGGCAAACGGTACCACCACCGAAACTTGGCCCAGTCCGCCTGGCGCCAGGCGAGCGCTAAACGAGAAACTCGGCCACCGTCGTCACCCGATGTTCCTGCGCCGCCGCGTAAACCGCCTCGCAAAGCGCGATTGTTTCGAGGTTGTCGCGGCCGCCGATTTCCGGCTCCGCGCCGTCCTCCACCGCGCAAAGTAGCTGCGCCATCGTGCCGACGAAGGCGTCGGGAAACCAGACTTCCGACCAGCGGGGCGACAACCAAGATCCGGCCTGTTGCGTGGTGCTGAAATCGAGCGTGCTTGGCGTCCGGGCGGGGTAGCTGGGCCAGCCGATCGTGCCGCGGGCCAGGCCGTCGGTGCCCTCGACGCGCCAACGAATGGCGATGTCGCTGCCGGCGCCTTCGCGGGCCGGGCCGGTCCAGACGTCGTCGCAGCTCATGGCGCGAGTGCCGGAATCGTATTCGAGGATGTAGAGGTTGATGCCATCGGTGTGAGGGAACTTCGTGCGCGGATCGGGGCGCGTGCTGGCGAGCACGCGCTCGGGCGTGCCGAGCCAGTAGCGGAATGTGTCGAGATGGTGGATGCTCATCACGAAGGTGGACAGCGAATGCAGATGTTCGCTCCAGGGCATCCAGTGCGGGATGGCGCGCATGTCGATCGTGGCCAGCACCGGGTCGCCGAGCCAGCCACGCTTGAGAAGGTCCTTCATGGCGCGGACCGATTGGTCATAGCGCATGTTCTGATTGACGGCCAGGGCGATGCCTGCCGCCTGGCAGCGCTCGACCACGTCCCTGGCATCGCGAACCGACATCGCCAGCGGCTTCTGCGCCAGGATGCCACGCAAATGATCGCCATGCTCGGCGGCCTTGCGCAAAACGTCCGGCTGCAAATCGGGCGGCACGGCGACATCGAGGATCTCGATCGACTGGTCCGTGAGCAACTCGTCAATCGACGCATGGACCGCCGGGATTGCATGCTGCCTGGCGACCGCGCGGGCGTTTTCGAGGTTGCGCGAGGTGATCGCGACGGGATTGAAACCCGCTTGCCGATAGGCGACGAGATGGCAATCGCGCATGATGAAGCCCGCGCCGATGCAGCCGATGCGCCAGTCGCGCCGGGTCGGCAAGCGCGGAAGGTAGTCCAGTTGCACGTCATCGGACATGACGATTTCCTCGTTCCCGCGCTCTGGTTCGAGAACGAGGGGAAGCCCGGTGGCTTGGCTTTCGGAGAGCCTGCAAACTGAGCGACGATTACTTTGCGAATGCCATCACCCGTCCATCCATCAAAGTGACAACGATATTGTTGCCGCCGCCGGCGATGGCCAGGCCCCATGCGGTCGGGACGGCGGGCAGGGGTTGTCGCCAGAGGACCTTGCCAGTGTTGATGTCGAGTGCGACCAGGCCGGCGCTGATCTTTTGGTAATCCTTCTTGTCGCGATTGAGCCCCGTCACGACGATCGCGTTTTTGGCGATGGCGACCGCGGCGATCTCGTGGAAGATCGGGTTCGACCAATCGGTCCTCGCTCCCTTACGGTCGCGGGTCGTCATGCGCAACTCGGAGACGCCGGCCGGGTTGTTCTGCGGCATGCCGAGACGCAGGACACCATTGGGCGTTTCGAGATTCATGGTGCTGATGAACTGATCGTCTTCGGGTCGCCAGTAGAGTGGATAGCCAGCGCCGAGGACCTGGCCGTCGCGGATGTAAAGGTCCTTGCCGCGGCTCGCCTGCGAGCCGGTGAACTTGCCATCCTTGAGTGCATAAGACGCGATGGGCGGCGTGTTGCCGGAGGCGAAGTGGACGGCGTTCTTGTGCAGCAGCATCGGCCCCTGGACGCTGACGCCGCCGGTGGGGAGTTCATCGCCGTCCTTGTAGGCGGAGCTATGGTTTTGCCATCGGATTTTGCCGGTATCGGCATCCAGGGCGTAAACGTGCGTGCCATCGTGGTTGGAGATGCCCGCGGCGCCATAGACGACGCCGTCTTCGACCAGCACGCTGGGCACCGGCCAGGTGGAGGTCAACGTGCCGTACACGGGAATGGTGCGTTCGATGGGTGCGGCGCGGAAGCGCCATCGAAGTTGACCGCTCGGCGCGTGGAAGCAGTAAATGTAGCCATCGCCCGAGCCGACAAAGAGGCGGTCCCTCAGGATTGGATCATCGACTCGAGCGAACGCCGGCGAATAGCGGATGGGACCACCCGTGTATGCAGACCAGTGGGGTTTCCCATTGTGGAGATAGAGCGCGCGGACGACGCCGTCTTGTCCGCCGAGGAAGACGTTGTCACCCACAATGATCGGCGCCGTCGGCAGCGTGGGCGCCTTGGGGGTCCAGGTCCAGGCCTTTTTGATTTGCTCGGGGACCGAATCGTCAATGCGAACCGAGCGACCGTTATCGCGGCGATAGGACGCCCATTCGTCTTTCGCCTTGTGAATTGCCGCGGCGCTGATCGCCCGGTACGATTGCAAACGCTCCGCATTCGTCGCCTTGGCCAGGTAGTCAAACTTCCCGCCCGTGCCGAGGCTGATGACGCCAAGCTGGGTCATGTCGCATCGACACATCCACGGGCCCCAGAACATGTAGCCGTGAGCTGTGACGACGCCATCCTGGCAGGCGGGACGCATCGGCGTGATGACGCCCATGCGTGGCTCCGTGCTCGTGACATCAAACGCCGCGGTGCTTCCGCCCTTGCCGCCGCGCGTGAAGATCGTGTCGAAGCAACCGGTCGCGCGCGTGCAGCGATCGCGACCCGGAAAGGTTGCGAGCACTTCGCCCGTGAGCGGATGGAGTTTGAAGCTGGTGTTGACATTGTTGTAAACCGCCTGGCCCAGCGCGTAGACGCCCTCGGGGCGGATGACGAGTTGGACGTTGCCTCCCTCGGTCGGAAACTTGCCATTGGTCTTGACGCTACAGTCTTTCTTCCAGAGCAACCTGCCGTCCTTGGCCGACGCGGCGACGAGGAGCGGTCGGTTCGGACCGGCGAAGTAGACGGCGTCGTCCGTGCATTTGAGGTAAGCCGTGGACGCGAAACCGAGCAGCCAGTGCTGCGCGCCTTTCGTGCCGCCGATGGCGTCGAGCAGGTCCTTGGACGAGTTCTTCCAGATCACTTTGCCCGTCTTCGCATTCAGGCAAGCGAGGAATTTACCTTCGCTGTAGTAGTAGAGCTTACCCTTGAGCATTGCCATGCCGCGGCTATCGATCGGATCTTTTTCGCTGTGATGCCATAGGATCTTTTTCGATTTGGGATCGAACGCCAAGAGATTTTTACCGAAGCCAAACTTGTAGTTGTTGATCTTCCACCAGGGCCAGCCGGCGCCGCGAATGCGATCGCTCTTGAGCGGTTGATCGGGCAGTTCCTTTTCGCCGACCAGAGCGTAGAGGATTCCGTTGTCGAGGGCCATCCACTTCCACACCGGGCCGTCGGATTTGTTGGCGGGAACGACGATCTCGTCACGGACTTTGCCGGTGATGGGGTCGATCAGCTGGCACGATTTGTCGTCACCAAGAAAAAGCGTATCGGGCGTGGCGATCAGCGTGTTGCGGTGGATCATGAATCCCGGCGACAGCTTGCGCTCCCAAAGAATCGTGCCGTTGAATGCGCTCATGCACAGCAGTTTGTTGACGAGCGGTTCCTGCGGCCTGGCGCTGGAGCGGTCGCCAAACACCTTGAAGATTCGGCCGGCGGAGATCACCGACTGCATCGGCAGCGGGCAGTACCAGGGCTCGGCCATGTAGTGCGTCATGTAGGGGCGTTTCATGACGGTGTCCTGCGATTGCGGGTTGTTGTCCGGCGCGCGATAGGGGTGCGACCATTCGTCGGTGCCCTTGCGGAATCCCTTGGTCACCATCTTGTTGCCGTTGAATCCCTTGCCTTCGGGCCGCAGGACGCGCAACACCTCGGCCTGGGCGATTTTGGCGTCGTCGGAGATCACGACCGCGTCGGCCAAATCGTCGGCGAGGTACAGGGACTTGAGCCCGTCTTGCACGTGGACGCGATGGCCCAAAAGGCCCGCGTCATCAAGTTGCCGCCGCAGTTGGTCCGCCTTTGCCTTGGGTAGCTGGACGAAAAACGTCCACTGGCTCGTTCTCGCCAGATCGGGCGCGGTCATGCCGACGTCGCCGGCCAGCAGGATGATGCCCTTGCCGGTGCTGACGATTTGCTTGAGGTCACCGGTCCGAGCCTGAGCGCCAGCGAAGGGCGCGAGCAAGGCCAGGATAAAGAACGACAGGGCAGTGCGGAGAGCGGCGCGCATGGGTTACTCCTGAAAAGATGCCATCGGGGCAAACCTATTGTGACACAATCGACCTGGGATTTGAATTGAATATTCCCAAAAAAAAACCTGATGATGATCGAGACCGAATTTGTGAACTGGAACCACTTTCGTAGGGTGGGCCTTGGCCAAGGGGCAACCTGATAACCCAAGATGGCTGCGCGGGGAAAAATTACGATGGCGATCACGGTGCTTTGTTCCTGCGGAAAACGCCTGCGGTTCAAGGATGAATTCGCCGGCAAACGCGCGAAATGTCCCTATTGCCATGAACCGGTCATGGTTCCCACCGCGTCGGGCGCCACGGAGGAAGTGGTCGATGCCGACCGGGACGAAGCAGAGGAGGACGAGAAACCTGAGCAAACAGAAAAAGACAGACGCCGGTCGAAGGAAAAACAGGGCAAGAAAAAGAAACGCCGCAAGTCGGGCGGTATTGGCGTCTGGTTCGGGTGGCTGTCACCATCGGCCTTGTTCGGCGATATGACGATTCTGGGGATCAAGCCTGGCTGTATTCTCCTGGCGATCGTCATCGTGGCGGGGGTCGCCTTGACGGCCTACTTCGCCGTGCCGGGTCTTGGTCCGCGCACCTACTACACCGTGGATCCTGTTCGTGACGACCCATTTACTGCTCCGTCGGGCATCCATGTTACCATCTACAACACCGACCTGGGTAAGATTGAGGAACAACTCATCATCGGAACCGTTCGGCGAGATCCCAAATCCGGAATCGGGACCGTCTTTTATAAAACAAGTGTCATACGAAAAGCCACAAGAAACGCTGGCGACAAGAACGTGACCTTTGAGATTCACTGGACCGATGACAGTGGGCTGAGTTCGGTTCTTTATAACGGCAAACGGGTGCCGAGATCGGTATTCCGTGCCGCGGAGGATTACCGCGCCGTGCGGGGGCCGTGAATCGGCGTCGGCGTTTTCGTGACGATACGAGGACGAGGAAAATCACGAATGCTACGGCAATACGGAGAGTGGTGCGCATGGATCGGTCCTGGTTCGGTGGGGCGGGCAGCGAGGCTGTTGTGCCATAAACCGCGCGGGAAATGAACGGAGTTATTGGGAAAATGAGCCGGCCGGCATTTCCCGGTCAGGGAAGGTCAGCAAGCCGAATCAGAAACGGGAATGTCGCCCGAAGGTTGCGCACGAGCAGATCATCCGCGGTGACCAGTTCGCATTGTTCCAGTTCGGCGAGCGCGACGTATACGCAGTCATAGACGGCCTGGCGCGTTACTATCGAAATCTCCATCGCGCGAGGAAGTAACGGATACGTCGCGTGGATGAGGGGTGACTGCCGCGTGATATCGAGAAAGAAAATGGCGGCCTCACCTTGGTTGATCCGACCTTGCCGTTCCGTGACGGCAAGGACGTTGGCGACCTCGCACATGAAAATGTCAGGCGCCACGAGGTCGTGAATTGATTTGGCGTATTCGTCGAGAAGACGAATGGCGCGCCCGGACGCGGCCTCCTGAAGAACCCATTTGAGAGCCACCGAGGAATCGAGAACGTACTTCATTGGCCGTCACGCATTTTGCGGATGATCTCGACAATGCAGTTCTGCTCACCGAACTGCTTGCGATTCGCTTCGCGCATGCGATCCATTCGTTCCCTTGATATTTTCGCCGCCTCGGGATCGCGAATCCCCTTGGCCAGGTTGTCGAGCGCCTCGGCGATTTCGGCTTTGAGAGCGGCGGGAGTCTCCGGGATGGGATGGACGCTGTCGTTTGGTTTCATGGGTCGCCTCCTTCTCCCGCATTCTACCCCAAACGCCAATAGAAAACCATTGCGAGTCGCGCAGTCCACGTGTCCCTTTTTCGGATTGGAGAAATCATGACCTCGCGAAACCATTTACTGTTTCTTGCATTCATAGACTCTTGCCTCGGAATTTCTCCGCAAGCCGCGGAGAAGCTGGAAAGTAGTCGTCTCGCTCCGCGAGACGGAACCGCTCGCGGAGTGAGCGGTCTACTTTGCGGCTTGGCCGCGTTAGGAATCGCCATCTCGATTTCGCCCGCCCGCGCCCAAGCGCCGCGTCTTGTCGGACACCGCGGCCTGATGCGGCACGCGCCTGAGAACACGCGCGCGGGGTTTTCAGCGTGCATCAACCTGCGTCTTGGCTTCGAGCTGGACATTCGCCGCACCAAGGATGGCGTGCTCGTCTGCGTTCACGATGACGACGTGAAGCGCACCACCAACGGCAAAGGCAAGGTCGCCGACTTCACGCTGGCAGAGTTGCAGCGGCTCGACGCGGGTGGTTGGTTCGCACCCGAGTTCAAAGCGGAACGCGTACCAACGCTGGAGGCTGTGTTCGCGCTCATGAAAGCAAATCACCAGCCCGGAGCGCAAGCGACGGGGCTCGTCTGCCTCGACATCAAAGTTGAAGACGAAACGCTCGCGGGCGAGGTCGTCGCGCTTGCCAAGAAGCATGGCGTCTTGCCTCAGGTGATGTGCATTGGCCTGGCCATCGAGGATCCGAAGTTGCGCGCGAAATTGAAGGCGGCCGATGCGAAAACGCCGATCGCGGTGCTGGCGAACAAAAGCGAAGACCTGCCGAAGGCGCTGGCGGAAAAGAACGCCGACTGGATTTACGTGCGTTTCATCCCGACCGCCGAGCAAGTGAAGACGATCCACGACATGGGCAAGCGCGTCTTCCTCGTCGGTAAGCTGGTGGCCGGCAATGAGCCAGCGAACTGGCGCCGGGCTCGCGAAGTCGGCGTCGATGCGCTGTTGACGGACTTTCCGCTGGCGTGCCGGGAGGTCTGGCGGGCGAAGAAATCCGAATAGGCTTTTCGTGACACCTACTCCCGGAGTACAATGTCCTTATCGCGCAGAAGGAGATGGCCCATGTCCACGCAATTGCAGGAATCAGCCCATTTGGATGAGCCACTGAAGGCCAAAGAATATGCCGACGCGGTCACTCGTGTCGTTGCCGAGCGCAGGGCGGTTGTCCTGAAGCGAAACGGCACGGATGTGGCGGCCATAATTCCTTTTGAGTATCTGGAACTCCTGGAGGAAGCCATGGCGCGCGAACGCGCCGTGGAGATCGCACGTAAGGTTGACTGGGACCGCCTGGTCACGCACAATCCGCCACCTCAGGCGTGGTTTGACGGGGATGAAGTGAAGCCATTTTGAGGAAGATAAGTTGGCAAGCCCGTTGCGAACTGGACAAATCGTTTGGGCCGCGGTTGCGGACGCGAACGGTATCAAGAAAGCGCGCCCCGCCATCGTGGTCACCCCAGACGAGCGGATCACGGAAGGCGGTTCGCTTGAATTGGTCGCCATCACCAGTCGGGTTTCCGATCCGCTTCCTGATGATCACGTACTTTTGCCCTGGCATGCCCAGGGTCATCCACGGACCGGACTCAATCGCAAATGTGCTGCCGTTTGTGGTTGGATTGCTCGAATTGAAACGACCGACATTCAGAATATCGCGGGGCTGATTTCTGGGAAAATCCTTGAGGACATCTTGTCCAAGGTGGCTTCTATGCCGCCAAGCGCATGAACGCGCACCCGACCGCGGTTATGGTAACAGGCGGAGGTGTCAGCGATGGCCAGGAAAAATTGCCGTCACTTTCGCTTTCGAGTTCTTCCCTTGGTCCGAAACGCCAAAACAAACAAAACAGCCCGCGAATCGCATCGCGGGCTGTCTCTTCTCGTTCCCGAACTTTCCCATGAGAGGCGGGCGATCTTTGGGGTCGCGTTATCGGCCCTGGTACCAGTAGTAGGGCGCCTGGTACGAATAGGCTGGGTAATAGCTCGGATAGTAATAATTCGGATAGTAATACGAGCTAGGTTGATAGCTTACGGTTTGATACGGATTGTAGGCCCCGTACTGCATGTTGCCGTAATAGGCTTGCTGTTGCTTTTGCAGCACCGCTTGCGGCGGCGGTTGAGTTTCGGTGGGCGGCATCTGTTGCTGCGGGGCGCTGCCGAAATAGGGGAACACGCCCGGCGGAGTCATTTGCGGTCCGTACTGGAAAGGACCCTGCTGTCCGAATGCTTCGGGACCGGGGACCTGGCCATTCTTCCACAGCCCCCACAGGACGTTGTTGTTGCCGCTTTGGATCTGCCAGTTCAAGCCCACGCTGAACTTGGCGTTGACCCACGCATCAGCCTGGCGTTCGCTGACGGCCAGGGCGCAGACCGTGAGCAGCCCTAACGAAAGGAGTTTCTTCATGGCGTTCTCGCTTCAGAAATATGGGGAAGACATGCTTGTCCGAATTCAGTCTCGACTTGAGATTGCGTTTCCTTCGGACACCTAAACATTGCCCATGCACGGAGAGAATCCAGTCCAAACTCGAATTCTTGAGCGAAAGTTCCTGTAACGGGAACGGCGCGACAGGCATTTCTCGGACTATTGCTCAAAGTCGCGCCGTGAGGCAAAAACGCATGGTGCGCGTAAAACCCCAGGTCGATCCAGCTGGCAAGGTTGACCCACCGACTTGAGCGCTTTTTCATCCAAATTGAGGTCGCGGCATTGAATCGCGCCCGCGCGATCCGCATACGCGGAAAATCCCGCAGGTAGATTCTCTTCTCTCAAACTCTGCGCACCACGCGAAGAACTCTTGGAACAGCCGACATCGGGCCTTTGCGTCTTGCAAAGACGCAAAGGACGCAAGGAAAGACAAGAGAACGGACGACGAGGAGCACAAACGGAGAGGGGGCAATTACGGGTGATTCCCTCTCTTTGGATTCCTTTGCGTCCTTGGCGTCTTTGCGAGAACTCAGGTTCTGTGCCCTCGGTTTCCCGGTTGCGGCTCGGCCGCGTTGGGATACGCTGCGTCGGTAATCACGCCGGCCACCGGCGGGGTCAAGCTTGCAACCGTTGCCGAAGCGCGGAATGCCGCTCGCCCGGGTTGTGTCTTTGTACCGCCAGGGCCAGCGCCTTGCGCGTGCCGACGAGGACCACGAGCTTCCGACCGCGGGTCACCGCAGTGTATAACAAGTTGCGTTGTAAAAGGAGATAATGCTGCGTGTGCAGCGGTACGATCACCGCGGGATACTCGCTCCCCTGCGACTTGTGGATTGTCAACGCGTAGGCCAGAGTCAGCTCGTCCAACTCGTCGAAGTCATAACCAACCGCCCGGCCATCGAAATCGACCGTCAATTCCTGATCATCGACGTCAATCGACCTGATTCGGCCAACGTCGCCGTTGAAGATTTCCTTGGTGTAGTTGTTGCGCATTTGCAGCACTTTGTCGCCGACGCGAAACGACCAGCCGAAACGCGCGACCTCCGGTCCTTCCTGGGCCTCGGGCGGGTTTAGCACCGACTGGAGGCGGACGTTCAGATTCTTGACCCCCAGCTCGCCACGATTCATCGGCGTGAGGACCTGTACGTCCCGGAATGGATCGAGATGAAATCGCCTCGGAATGCGCTCGCGAATCAGCGTGACGACGCGCTCGAGGATGGCGGCAGGCGCCTCGGCCTCAACAAAATAGAAATCGCCAAGCCGGCGTTCCTCGCTCTCCCCCTGGGGGTGAGGGGCGTCCGACTCCGGCATCTCCCCGTCGTGGATGCGATAGGCGGCGCGCACGATGCCACTCTCCCGGGCTTGCCGAAAAATCTCGGTCAAACGCACCACGGGCACCGCCTTCGACGCGATGATGTCCGCCAGCACGCAACCCGGCCCGACGGATGGCAGTTGATCGGCGTCGCCGACCAGCAGCAACGCGGCGGTCCAAGGCAGCGCGCGCAACAGTTGATTCATCAGCACGATATCGACCATCGACGTTTCATCGACAATCAAGAAATCGACCTCCAGCGGATGGTCGGCGTTGCGCTGCGGGCCACGCTGATCGAATTCGAGCAGCCGATGAATCGTCCTGGCCGACTGCCCGGTGGTTTCGCTCAGACGTTTGGCGGCTCGCCCGGTCGGCGCACACAAGGCCGCGCGGAGCTTCTTGGCGAGAAAGATGTCCAGAATGCCGCGCACGAGCGTCGTCTTGCCAACCCCCGGCCCGCCGGTGAGCACGAGAACCTTATGCGCGACGGCCTGGCCGATCGCATCTTTTTGGGACGGCGCCAGGGTGAGGTTCATTTTTTTTTCGATCCATTCGATGGCGGCGTCGAGGTGAACCGTGGGCAGCGGATGCGTTCCGCGCATCAGGTCGCGCAGCGCCCGGGCGACGCCGGTTTCCGCCTGGTGAAGTCGATGGAGATAAAGCCAGGGCGTGGGCGTCAAATCAGTTTCGCGCACCAGGTCGTGGCAATCGACGAGGCGGGTGGTCGCGTCTTGCAGGATCGGCAGGTCGATGCCGGTGCGTTGCGCCGCCTCCTGCCAGACGGTTTCCTCGGGCAGCGCGCAATGCCCGTCGCCGCTTGCCTCTTGCAGGATGTAGCGGACGGCCGCCTGGGCGCGCGGCACGGCCTGGCGATCAAAGCCAAGTTTCAGCGCGAGTTCGTCGGCGGTTTGAAAACCGATGCCCCAGACATCGTCCGCGAGGCGATAGGGATTGCTCTTGACGATCTCCATGGCCCGCTCACCGTAGGTCTTGTAGATGCGCGAGGCGTGCCCGGTGCCCAGGCCATTGGATTGGAGGAACACCATGATGTCGCGCACGGCCTTTTGCTGACGCCAGCTTTCGCGAATGCACTGGATGCGTTTGGCGCCGATGCCCTTGATCTCTTTGAGGAAGGTGGGGCTTTCGTCGATGACGTCGAGGGTGCGTTCGCCGAAGACCTCGACGATCTTGCGCGCGTAGGTCGGGCCGATGCCCTTGACGAGGCCCGAGCCGAGATACTTCTCGATGCCTTCGAGCGTGCTCGGGGGAAGGATGCGCAGACCGTCGGCCTTGAACTGTCGGCCGAAATCGGGATCGTCCGCCCATTTCCCGGTGGCCTCGACGAACTCGCCGGCGACGGCGCGTGGCGTCTGCCCCACGACGGTGACCGGCCCGCGCACGCCGCGCGCCACGACGCGCAGCACGACGAAGCCATTCTCCGGATTGTGGAAGGTGACGCGATCAATGGTGCCGGACAGCTGGTCGCTCATTTTTCATCGCCGCCGGGCGCTCGCGCGGCGCTCCGCCGGTGTGCCAACCTTAATGGAACCGTCGAGGGAAACGTTGCCGCGAGGCCTTGGCAGACGATTCATCCTGGAATTTTAGATTCCGGGAAAAAACTTCACGAGCATGAAAAGGAAAACCAGTTCCACCAGCGTCAACAGGGCCAGGTTCACCGCGACACGCAGTGTGGAATCGCCAATCATGAACTTGGCGACGCCGACAAGGAACACCCTGGAGAAGGTGGGCGTTTTTTTGCTCCAGGTTGGCACGTGCCGCGACTCGGCCTGGGCTTGCGCTTTTCGTTTCGCCGCCGCCTCCCGTTTGGCACGCTTGTCGTAATAATCGGAAACCGCGGTCGGCTTGTCGATGGCGGCGGTGGCCGTGGTATGCGTTGCCGACGGCGCTGGTTCATCGGCCAGGCCGTACGGTTTTTTGTCGAGCGACCATTCGTCTTCTTCCTCTTCGACCGTCGGCGTGGAGGGGTTGGGTGTTGCGTTGGGGGAAACATGCGGCGATTTGCAGTTCGCCTCCTGAAGGCCTGGTTGGCCAGGCTCCCCCACGATCTGATAGGGCGCCTTGGCCTGAGCCCACTCATCCTCTTCTTGCGCCACCAGAGCGCTTGGCGGTAGTCCCGCGACCACGCCATCGGGGGACGCCGGGATTCCTGCCTGGATCGCGTGGCTGTAGCCCGGCGGCAGACCCTCGCGCACGCCGTCGGCCGGTTCGTCCAGTTCCTCCACGTCCACCGTCGGCACACGCTCCGAGCGCGGATCAGCCTCGATCGGATTCATGTATTCGGATCGCGCGGGCTTTGCTTTGCGCGGCGCGAAGTTGACTGCCAACCAGGTGAAGCGGCCCCAGGTGCGAGCGCAAAACAACAGACCAGCCGGAATCACGATCACGCTGGGAATCACCCAATACAGGCCATACCGAAGCGTGACAAATAAAAGCCCCGCGCACGCCGCCATGGTCAAAAGGGTCACAAGCTGGACATAGGCAAACGCCCTGGCGTGCCGAAGCATTCGCCACAGAAGGAGGGGATGCACGACGAATAGCCAGTTCTGGGTATGCAGAACAGACACCAGGCTCAGAGGATAGGCGAGCACCAGCAGCAGCACCCACGCGACGAGGAAAATCTCCGGCTGGATCAAAACGAGCGGAGACAGCAGCACCCCTCCGCCCAGCGCCCAGAACGCCAGGACCCACAGGCACAGGATCGGCTTCCACCACCAGTCGAGGACCGACTCGCTGGGGAACTGAACTTCCTCGTGCCCCGCGCTGGAGTCGATCAGTGTGACCAGGTAGTAGTGCGATGCGAACAAGAGGAACAGCGCGGTGGCGATGCTCCAGCCGACGAAGGCGCACACGAAGAGGATCGCGTTGCCGGCGTCGCCCACGTTGACGAACATCATCGTTAGTTCTCACGTTCACCGCCTGCGGCTTTGCGTTCGCGGGGCATCTTGCGAACGCTAAGCCGCAAGCGGCTTGGGTCATTCCGCAATCGCCGGTTCGCCCGCCAGTTTGCGGATATCCTGCGTAATGCGCATCGAGCAGAACTTGGGGCCGCACATCGAACAGAATTTTGCCGACTTGAATACGTCCTGGGGCAACGTCTCGTCGTGCATGGCCTTCGCCGTTTCCGGGTCGAGCGACAGGGCGAACTGCTTTTCCCAGTCGAATGCGAAACGCGCCTTGGACAGCTCGTCATCGCGCACGCGCACGTTCTTTCGGCCACGCGCGATGTCGCCGGCATGGGCGGCGATCTTGTAGGCGATCACGCCTTGGCGTACGTCGTCCTTGTTCGGCAAGCCGAGATGCTCCTTCGGCGTGACATAGCAGAGCATGGCCGCGCCGGCCTCGGCGGCGAGGGCGGCGCCGATCGCACTGGTAATATGATCGTACCCCGGCGCGATGTCGGTCACAAGGGGGCCGAGCACATAGAACGGCGCGTCGTGGCACAACTCCCGTTCTTTCTCGACGTTCATCTTGACCAGGTGCATCGGGATGTGCCCGGGGCCTTCGATCATCACCTGGCAACCGTGCTCCCAGGCCTTGAGCGTCAACTCGCCGAGCGTCTTCAGCTCCGCGAACTGCGCATCATCGTTGGCGTCGGCCAGGCAGCCGGGGCGCAGGCCATCACCGAGGCTGAAGGTCACATCGTAAGCGCGCATGATCTCGCACAACTCGTCGAAGTGGGTATACCACGGATTCTGCTTGTGGTGCGCGAGCATCCATCCGCCCATCAGCGATCCGCCGCGGCTGACGATGCCGGTGATGCGTTTCGAGGTCATCGGCAAATACTCTTGCAGCACGCCGGCATGGATCGTCATGTAATCGACGCCCTGCTTCGCTTGATGCTCGACCATGTCCAGCATTTGCCGCGGCGTGATGTCGGCGGGGTCCTTGACGTTCTGGATGATCTGGTAGATCGGCACGGTCCCGATCGGCACGGGGGAAGCGTCGATGAGGGCCTGGCGGATACTGTCGATCTCGCCGCCGGTCGACAGGTCCATGACGGTATCGCTGCCCAGATGCACCGCCGTGTGCAGCTTCTCGAGTTCGTCCGCGACTGTGCCGGTGACCGCCGAGTTGCCGATGTTGGCATTGATCTTGCACAGGGAAGCGACGCCGATGCACATCGGCTCCAGCCGGCCCTTGAGGTGATTGATGTTGGCGGGAATGACCATGCGGCCCCTAGCGACTTCGGAGCGCACCAGGTCAGGTTCGAGGTCCTCGCGCTTGGCGACGAAGTGCATTTCATCGGTGATGACGCCCTTACGAGCGGATTCGAGTTGGGTCATGGAAGCATCCTTTTTGAACTTGAGTGTTTTCGTTTAGCGCCCGCTGACGTGACGCAGGCGCTAAACGCACAAAACCAGTCAAACCTTGGGTTCGGACAGCCAGCCGAGGACGAAGGTAAACAACGGATTCCAGCGGATTATCAGCCACAGGACAAACAGGACCGCGGTCGGCAAATACAGGAAAATCACCGACAGCATCAAGCCTTGAAAGAAGTCCTCCATGCCAAAGAAAAAAAACATCATCCAGGCGGCGAAGGCGAGAAAACTGAGCAAGAACACCACATGGGTCGGCCCTGAGGGCATGCCAATCTGTTCGACGATCAGGTAATCGAGAAAGACAAACGCCGGCGAGGCGACACCAAGGACGAGCGTGGCGCGCCAGCTGCGCGACAGGAGTTCCTCGCCCATCTCCTCCTCGATCTCCTTATTGCCATGCCAGATCTTGTAAGCGAGCATCGCCCACGGGATCGTCAGCGGGAACAACACGGCCACCGTGACGCTCCACGCGAAGATGTTGCGGGTGAAGAGGTAGATTTCCATGGCGCGGCCTATCCCGCAGCCTTTCGGCTGCGGGCGTTGAGGTCAACATGAGAGAGGGAGGAAACGATGCGCGGTCTCAAGAGTGGCATCGCTTTCCCACGCCGGCATGATCCGGATCAGGTCCCAGGGTCTGCTCTCAGCCCGCGGCAGCGCGCGGGCACCCCTAGCGATTGGTGGTAGTGTAGTGGAATGAGCGGCAAATGGTGAGTGGTTTCATGTGATTCTTGAGGCCCGAGGGTGAGCGAAGCGAACCCCCGGGATCGGCCAAGCCCTCCCAATTCCCACAACCACGTTGCGTTTCCGTCCAGATCATGGCACAATGACCCCTGGAAGAGTCTCCCGGAGGGCGCCCTCTTGTTGCGGTTTTCTTCGCTGGTACTTGTCTTGTGCCTCCCCGGCGCCGCGAACGCGCAAGCGCCCGCCGAACCTCTTGTCCAGCAGGTCAAAAACAGCATCACGCGCGGCGTCGCCTACCTCGTCAAGCACCAGCGACCCAGCGGCGGCTGGGACGACATCACCGGCGAAAAGGAAATCGGCTTCTACAACGGCGGCGTCACGGGCCTGACGCTGCTAGCCCTCCTCAACTGCGATGGCGTCATCGACGATCCCAAACTGGAAAGCACACGCAAGCAGGCGATCGCGCGCGGCCTGGCGCGTTTGCGAAAGATCGAATCGAACAAGGTCTACGACCGCGCCTTGCAGACGATGGTCTTCGCCGAGGCCGGACGCTCCAAGGAAAATCGATTGCTCATTGAACGCAACGTCCAGTGGCTCCTTGCCGCGCGCGCCTATCGCAAGGGCAAATTCATTGGCTGGGATTACACGCCAAGCGTCGCGGGCCAGGCCAGCGACGCCTCGAACTCTCAGTTTGCCATGCTCGCCCTCTGGTACGCGCGGCAGGCCGGCGTTCAGGTCAAGCGCGAAGTCTGGACCGAGATTCGCGACTACTACGCCCGCAACCAAACCCCGGAGGGCTACTGGATTTATTCAACCGACTATTTCGGCACGGACAAACCATCGGTCACCATGACCGTCGCCGGCATCTGCGGATTGATGATCGCCGGTTCCGAGCTCAACGACGGCCAGGAACAAAAGTGCGGCGAATACCGCGAGAACGCGCCGCTTGCCAAAGGTTTCGCCTGGCTGAACAAGAAGTTCAACATCGAGCTCGATCAGCGCACCTACTACCACCTCTATGGCCTGGAGCGCGCCGGCCGGCTGTCCGGCATGCGCTTCTTCGGCGAGCACGACTGGTATCGCGAAGGCGCCGCCTACCTCGTCAAACGCCAGGAACCCGCCGGCGACTGGAAAACGCAAGGCGGCTGGGACCGGTGGGCCCACGTCAACACCGCCTTCGCGCTCCTCTTCCTCTCCAAGGGCCGTACGCCTGTCGTCATCAGCAAGGTCGTGCATGGCAACTGGCCGCGCCGCGAGGACGACACCGACTGGAACAACGATCGCAGCGACCTGCGCCACCTGACCGACTATGTCACTCGCAGCGACCTCTTTGGCAAGAAACCGCTCGCCTGGCAGACGTACGACATTCGCCGGGCGATCGAGGCGCGACTGGACAAGCGCAACGTCCTCACGGAAGCGGACGAAGCCGCGATTGTCGCGGACATGAAGCAATCGCCCATTTTGTACATCACCGGGCACGAGTCGCTGTTGTTGCCAAACCGGTTTCAGGAGGTTGAGATCAAGCTCATCAAGCGCTTCGTCGAGAGCGGCGGGTTTCTGTTCGCGGAGGCCTGTTGCAGCAAACCCGCCTTCGACAGGGGCTTCAAGCAATGGGTGAAGAACATCTGGGACCAGGAGTTGACCCATCTCGAAAGCACGCATGCGGTCTGGACCTGCTACAACAAAATCAAGGCCGGCGATCCATTCAAGTTGATGGGGCTGCAAGTCGGTTGTCGAACGGTGATGATCTACAGCCCGCAAGATTTATCGTGCCACTGGGAATCGAATCGGCACGACAAGGGGGACATCTCGCAACGCGCATTCGAGCTTGGCGCCAACATCATCGCCTACGGGACCGGCCGCACTCCGCCGCTGCCGCGATTGACGCCGATCGACATCGCCGGCACGGAAACGGAAATTACCACGACGCGCAAGCGCGGCGTCTTCCAGGCCGCGCAGATTCGGCATTCAGGTGACTGGCAGCCCGCGCCGAAGGCGATGCGCAATCTGCTCGAACACGTTCACAAGCTCCACGGGTTGGATGTCTCGCTCAAAACCGAAAAGCTTGGTCTCTTCGATCTTGGAACGGTGCGGCAGTTCAAGTTCCTCTACATGCATGGCCGCGACCCTTTTCGTGTCGATGACAAGAAGCAAATCGACAACCTGCGCTTCAACCTCGAAAACGGCGGCTTGCTCTTCGCCGACGCCTGCTGCGGCAACGCCACGTTTGACAAGTCGTTCCGCCAGTTCGTCGAGCGACTTTTTCCTAAACAAAAATTGGTGCGCGTCGCCACCGGGCCGAAGGACCGTGATTCGCTTTTCGGTGTTGACTTGAACGGCAAGACGTTGACGGCCGAGAATATCAAATGCCGAATCAAGACGAACGGCAACCTGCTCGCAATGGAGCCTCATCTGGAGGGCATCAAGGTGGACGGCCGCTGGGTAGTGCTCTATAGCAAGTACGACCTGGGCTGCGCCCTGGAGGGCAACACGTCGCCCGACTGCGTTGGCTACGACCGCGCCAGCGCGATGCGGATCGCGACAGCGGCGGTGCTGTACAACGCGCGGCCGTAAGTTGGGCGCACATCAATCTACATGGTAGGTGAGCGGTACGCGAGGGAATGCGCACCTTCGTTCACGTTTCAGGCTCGGAAAGGTCTCCAACCAGACCGCGAAAAGCACGGTGAGGACGGCCATGCAAGTGCCTTACGAAAAAACCTGGAACATTCGGTCCAGCGATTACGACTTCAACGGGCACCTGAAAAGTGCGACCTACCTTACGCTTGCCATCGACACTCGCCTGGCCTTCCTTGACGAGCAGGGCTTTTCCGTCGATGAGCTACGTCGGCTGAATATCGGGCCGGTGACCCGAAAGGATGTTCTCGAGTACCGTCGCGAGGTTCGCATCGCTCCGTTCATCCGAGTGAACCTCCAACTCGCTGGCCTGGGGAAGGACGGGGCGAGTTTTCTCCTTCGCAACGACCTTTTCTTGGAGGTTTCCGAACCGCCACGGGCTACCATAACGAGTGAGGGCGTCTGGATCGATCTGGCCGCCCGGAAGGTGACGGCACCACCGGAGCGGATCATCGCGGTTTTTCAGATGCTCCCCAGGACGCCCGATTTTCACGAACTCGATTGACCCTTGCGGCTCGCATAACGAACCATTTCCAAGGTGGGTCGGCTCATGGCAAAGACAATCAGAATCCCATCAAAGTGCGTCGCTCGGTCTCTCGCCATCGTTGCCCTGTTGTTCGCCGGGTTCGCGGCTGTGGAGGCCGGCGACACCGGGAAGAAGCCGGCAAGAATGCGAGATGTGATCTATGGGCGAAAGGACGGACTTGCTCTAACGCTTGATGTCTTTCATCCACCGGGTAAGCCAAATGGTGCAGCCGTCGTGCTGGTCGCCAGCGGAGGTTTCAATTCGGCGGCGAAGGACATTCAACCATTTTTCACTCATGAGTTCGTCAAGCGCGGGTACACCTGCTTCGTGGTGGTTCATGGTAGCCAGCCGCGTTACACCGTGCCGGAAATCCGTGACGACGTGAATCGCGCGGTGCGCTTCGTCCGGTACCATGCCAAGAAATATGGCGTCGAACCAAACCGAATCGGCATGGGCGGTTTGTCGTCGGGCGGTCTACTGTCGCTGCTTGTGGGCACGTCGCCGCGGTCAGTTAAGGACAACGCCGGCGATCCAGTGGACCGCGTTGACAGCAACGTCCAGGCGGTGGCCGCTTTCTTTCCGCCGACGGATTATCTGAACTATGGTGGCAAGGGCAAGGACTTCATGGACATCAAGAGCCATCAAGTCCGTTTTCGGGCGGCCCACGATTTTCGCGAATTCGATGCCAAGGAGGGCCGGTTCAAGGCCATCAGCGACAAGGTCAAGTTGCGGGCAATCTACCGGGACATTTCGCCCATCTACCACGTGACAGCCAAGACGGCGCCAACCTTGTTGTTTCATGGCGACAAGGATGAACTGGTTCCGGTGCAGCAAGCCAAAACGTTCTTCGCCAGGTTGCAAGAAGCAAACGTCCCCTCGAAGCTGGTAATCCGCAAAGGGGCCGGGCACGGCTGGTTCACGATTTTCAGCGACCTGAATCTGGTTGCCGACTGGTTTGATGTGCATCTCAAACGCAAGTAAGAGGCCTGGTCGGCCGTCGCCGGCACGGATCGCCGGGATAAACGCGCTGCGGATCGCGTCAGCGGCGGTGCCGTACAACGCACGGCCGTGAGTTTCTACACCGAGGCAACCTACAATACTGGTGTCGCCGCGGAGGTTGACCAATTGAGAACTTTGAAAGCTGTTCAATGGCTACCCAATTTCGGAGCCGATTCGCGGAATTTTTCGAGTGCTTCACTTGCCTCCGCACCCACGTCGTCTATATGGCAACCTAAGTCGTCCTTAGCATTGTGTTCAGCATAGATTAGGCGCACTGCGTCTTCGTGGCCCGCCGAATCACCCTCGATAAGTGCCAAGGCATAATGCGTCCAGACCCGGACGCGCAAATCTTCGTCTTGCAGTGCCTGATGAAGAGTTGGAATTGCTGATCGCGCCTTTTCGCCGAAGTTTGCCAGAAACTTCGCAGCCACCGCTCGCTCCGACGCTCGACGAAATGAACCAAATCTACGCAGTGTGCCAATATGGTTTTCAACGGTGTCCCAATTCTCGGGAGACAGCGGAAGTCCCAAGTGATCAATAAGTCCGAAAAGCCAGTAGAGCCTTGCGGATTCGGGATAGTCAGTAATCGGACAATCGTCAAAGAAATCTGAAACAAAATCTGCGTGCCCGTTGAGACGGTAACGTTCAGCCAATCGGGCTAGCTCATCCCTTTCTTCATCGCTCGCGTTCTCAAGAAAATCAAGTTGGTCGTCATCGGTTTGGTAGATCCCATATTTCATTGCGGGATCGATGAGGTAATGAAGTTCAGCCGGCAGGTGCGCAAGCATTCCTATGGATGTGTTCATACGACCTCCAATCTCCAAATATCCGAACGAATTTCCACGATCCTCGTGCCCTTCGTTCCTTCCTAGCGCGGTCGTTCCGGATTTGGATATGTTCGCCTCAACCAATCCATGAAATTCGGTGTTTGGCCGGCTGAGTTGCCGGTTGCCCCCTGCAAATATCGGCTGTATTCGAGCCTGGCTGTCTCCTCAGTCATCCCGATAGGAATTAACAGCGCCAGCGGCGAAACAGGGCGAACAGAGTCGGGAGGGTAAGTGGCGCCAGGCCTTACTAAACTCCCCCTCACGGAATCACTTCGAACTACTACGAGTGAACCGGGCGGTGGCTGGAAGTCGGACTGCCCGAATTCAGATTCCGGAAGTGGGATATAGATTTGTCCACGTGGCGTAATAAATGTGCCGCGAGGCAAGAAATAATACACAGAGCCGCCAGGTGGAAATTCGAGTTATTCATAGGACAGGCGTACCCCTCCTGCGAGCGCGGGCGGAAATATCGCCATTTCTGATATTGCAATAAACCACGGGTTGCGTAACACGCCGCTGGCTGCTCGGAGCGCCATTCCCCCAATTCGCAAACCTGGCCGCGCGGTAGCAGCAACCACCCGAATCAAACCGCCAGGGTAACCTGCGATTCTTCTGACCGCAAACCCTGGCCTCGCGCCTGCCATGACCGCGTCAATATGAGACCTGATCAGGTTGTCCGGAACACCCGCGGCCCGAAGCGACCCAATAATTAACTCACGCCTTCGCGCTTCACTAAGTGCCAGCCAGACTGCCCTGGCACGCTGTGGGTTTTGCACAGCGATCCCATTTCGCGCAAGAAAATTGTGAGCCCGGTTGTGCGCATCCACCGACTCAAGGACGAACGCCGGCTGATTATTAGAACCACCCACGAAAAGTGGATACGCGTGATGCCGCGTGCCGCCCACTAAACCCGAAGGGTCGGCGTCATTCGCAGGGTTGTTGGTAACGTATCGATACAAATTGGCGTCACCCGCCTCAAATCCGAGCGGCATACCGCCGTGACGAGGATTCGCTTTTCTATCCCTCGCGTCCGGATTCGTTGTATGTGTACGCCCCATTTTTCTCGTCAGCATTTGCGGACTCCAGCGTATGGTTTCGCTTCGGTTGCCGTTTCCACGGTTCCATTCGAACGACTTGGTTCAACCATGTTGCCATCTCGATTGGGTGGCCAGCCTCATCCGGCTCAAACAGATCCATGCCTCCTTGAATACTTACCATTAGTTGCGCGAACTGCAGATGCCGGTTTCGAGGAAAGAGAAACCGGGCCAAGAGATAATCCGGCTCAGAACATTCCGGTTGGCCAGTATCCTCGAAATGGCGTGCGCGAAGGCCGAAGAACGTTCCGAGCATTTCCCTTGGAGACAATGCTCGCAGATCGGACCCACACGTGACAGCTTTGGTCGGTAAACGATATTGACGTAAATAATATTCATCCGGATGGGAATGGAATCCGTGCTCGCCGGTTCTAGTGGCCTCGATATTATGAGTAACTCTTCCGTCGTCAAATCGGCAAATAAAATGCGGGCCGACGCAAGCCAACGAAACAGGCCACTTCAGTCGCCAGCCAGGGCCTACGCATTAAGGTTTCCCGGCCTTGACGAGAATTATCGGTAAACGCCTCGCCGTTCACTTGTTCGACAGAACGAGCCAAGCGTAAAATGCGGCACCCCAAGAAAGCAACGTCCGAGGTTCAAGCGAGGCAAGACGGGATGTCCTGGCTCCTGTGCGAGAATTTTCTTATAGAGTAAGCAGAGCAGAGCAACGGAGGACTGGCATTTTTCGGCCACTTTTCGAGGGCCCGCATTTTACGCGCCCGGCGTCTTGGTTTTCAACTGAACAGCGCCAGCCGATTCCGAATTTTTTCGGAACCCTGGCAAGTTTTAATGCGTAGGCCCTGCGGATCGACCAGTTTCAATTCGTCGTTACGGTATCCCAACAAACCTCGCTCGCTGTGCCTCAAGTTCGACGAAGTGCCTGAAGGGTGGCCATTCGAGTTCTTGGTCATCGTCTGTTCCGGCCTGGGGGAGTTGCGCATGAATTTGAAGAAATAATAAGCAATCAATTTCATAAATGCAACAAAATTCAAGAAAAACTTTTTCGCCGATGAGCCACCGACATGTTGTACACAAGACGATGAAGTTCGCCGGCGAGAAATGTCGAAATCGACCCCGCGATCGAAAAAGCCGGCGCCTCGCATTCTTTCATTGCTTCACCCGCGAGAATCGTCTAAGATTCACTGCACGCTGTCCTACCCCTTGAGACACTTTTGCATGACACGCCTGGGCCTCACTTTTTGTTTGCTGTTGGCAACCACCTGTGCCGTGCGTGGGCAGGACCAGACGGCCAATAATGCCGCACGCATTTTTTTTGAGAAGAACGTGCGCCCCGTCCTCGTGAACCGTTGCTTCAAGTGCCACGGGCCGGGCGAACAGAAGGGCAAGCTCCGCGTCGATTCACTGGCAGCGCTGTTGCAAGGGGGACGGTCGGGACCCGCATTCAAATCCGGCAAGCCAAACGACAGTTTGCTGATCCAGGCGATCCGCCACGGCGAATCGTTGCAGATGCCGCCGAAGATGAAACTGCCCGCGAAGGAGATTGCGGATCTGACCACGTGGGTGACGATGGGCGCACCTTGGCCCGATTCGAAAGTCATCACGGTGAAACAAAACCCATCTGACAAGGAAAGGCCATTCACCAAAGAGCAAACGAGCCACTGGGCGTTTCAACCGATGCGCAAGCCGGCGCTGCCGCGCGTGAAGAACGCGGTCTGGGCGCGGACGCCGATCGATGCGTTCATCCTGGCGAGGCTGGAAGGGAACGGGCTGAAGCCGGCTCCGCCTGCTGATGCGCGTACGCTGATTCGCCGGGTTTATTTCGACCTGATTGGGTTGCCGCCCACCCCGGAGGACGTGGAGGCGTTCGTGAAGGATTGTGCGGGCGCCAAGCCGCAAGCGGCGTTTGCGAAAGTCGTCGATCGTCTGCTCGCGTCGCCGCGCTATGGCGAGCGCTGGGCTCGGCACTGGCTTGACGTGGTGCGCTACGCCGACTCCAACGGCATGGACGAGAACCTCGTCTTCGGCAATGCCTGGCGCTATCGCGATTACGTGGTGAGCGCTTTCAATTCCGACAAGCCGTACGACCAGTTCGTGCGCGAGCAAATCGCGGGCGATCTCTTGAAGGACGAGCAAATCGTCGCGACCGGTTTCCTGTGTATCGGTCCGAAAATGTTGGCCGAGGACGATCCGGTCAAGATGGAGATGGACATCATCGACGAACAGCTCGATACGCTGGGCCGGGCGTTTCTGGGGCTGACGCTGGGCTGTGCGCGCTGCCACGATCACAAGTTCGACCCGATCCGGGCCAGCGATTATTACGCGCTGGCGGGAATCTTCAAGAGCACGAAGACGATGGACAACTTCCGCGTCGTCGCCCGCTGGCAGGAACGGCCGATCGGTCCGGTCTCGAAGGACAAGAAGGCCAAGGGCCGACCCGAGGCGATGGCGGCCAGCGACGGCAAGGCGACCGAGTTGCGGATTCATCTGCGAGGCAATCATTTGACTCTGGGCCGCGAGGCGCCGCGCCGGTTCCCGAGCGTCTTTGCGAGCCTCAAGCAGCCGAAGATCGCGCCTGGCCAAAGCGGCCGGCTCCAACTTGCCGAGTGGTTGACGCAGGCCCAGCATCCGCTCACGAGTCGCGTCATGGTCAATCGCCTCTGGCATGGACATTTCGGCTCAGGGTTGGTGCGCAGCGTGGACAACTTCGGCCTTCTGGGCGCGACGCCGTCGCACCCGGATTTGCTCGATTGGCTGGCGGCACAATTCGTCGACTCGGGCTGGTCGCTCAAGGCCATGCACCGCGCCATCGTGCTGTCAAACACCTACCAGATGAGTGGCCAATATGACGAAGCCGCGTTTCAAAAGGATCCCGACAATCGCTTTCACTGGCGCCATACGCGCCGCCGGCTCGAAGCGGAGGCGTTGCGGGATGCGCTCTACGTCCTGGGCGGCAACCTCGACTACACGGTCGGGGGCACGTTGTTTGCCGCCAAGAATCGCGCCTATGTGCCCGGCTACCCGAACGGGAAGTACGACAAGTACGCCCTCCCGCGGCGGTCGATTTATCTGCCGGTAATCCGCAGTGCGCTTTATGACATGCTGCAAGCGTTCGACTTCGCCGACCCGAGCTTCGCCAGCGGCGAACGTGCCACGACCACCGTCGCGCCGCAGGCGCTTTTCCTGATGAATGGCAACATCGTCCATGAACAAACCCGGCTCTGGACCCTGAAGTTGCTCGATGATAAGGCGTTCGACGACGCCGGCCGGGTGCGGCGAATCTACGCCCAGGCATTCGGTCGGCCGCCAGATGGAAAAGAGATTGCGCGTTCGCTCGAATTTATCCAGCGCATCGAGAGCGAACTGGCGCGTTCGAAGGTGGCCGACTCGCGTGCCCAGGCCTGGCGCAGTTTTTGCCGGGTGATCGTGGCGGGGAATGAGTTTGTATACGTGGAGTGAAATGTGGTTTGCGATGCCCCAGGGGAAGGTACAATAAAAAACGGCGACCAGCGATGCTGGTTCGGAATTCGATCCGTGGCAAAGAAAAAACGAGAACGACAAAGGCAGAGTCGAAATGGAGGCCACGGAAGTACGTCTGGCCAGTGTGGAGTTCGTCTCTTGGATTTCATCGAATGGAATCGATTCACCAAGCGATTGGCAGACCCTTCGCCTTGACGACGAAGCCCTGGTGACCCTGCAACTCGCCATGATTTCCGACCCCCAGGCCGGCCGGGTCGTCGAGGGCACCGGAGGGCTTCGTAAGCTACGTTTCGCACCAGCGTCCTGGAAGACCGGCAAAAGCGGCGGCGCCAGAATCTGTTACGTCTATTTCGAGGAATTCTCGGTGATCTATTTGCTGCGGGCGTATGCCAAGAATGAAAGAGATGACCTGGATGAATCCGAAAAGGATGCCATCAGAAAACTCATCCTGAAGATTAATGGGGACTTGGCGAAAAAAACCATGCCTTGACAATGGAAAATGAAAAGCCGTGGTGTGTGGCGCACGACCGGAGTTTACAATGCAAAAACAAACATTTGGTGAGAGCATTATCGAAGGTTTAAGCGAACTGGCCGACGCACTTGATAAGAAGGGTGGCTTTGATGAGCGATTTACCCGTAGGCGCGTTGTCCTGAACCTCGACCACACCGATTTCAAGCCGAAAGCTGTAAGGGAGACGAGGGCAATTTTGGGCGCCAGCCAGGCGATCTTCGCAAGGTTCCTCGGCGTTTCCACCAAGACGGTTCAGGCCTGGGAAAGCGGGCGGAATTCGCCCAATGAAATGGCCTGTCGGTTCCTGGATGAAATTCGAGTTGATCCGGCCTATTGGAAAAAGCGTCTCCGATCGATCGTCGCGGGAAGAGCGAGCCCAACGAAAAAACATGCGACAAGCAAATAATCTCCATGCGAGTTTCCACATGCTAACCCGCCGCCAGATGCTGCAATCCAGCGCCCTGGGCTTCGGAAACCTCGCGCTCGCCGGCTTGCTGGCGGAAGCGCGGGCCAACGAGGTCCGCGCCAATCCTCTGGAACCCCGGGCGCCCCATTTTATGCCCAGGGCGAAACGGGTGATCTTCCTGTTCATGCACGGCGGGCCATCCCAGGTTGACACCTTCGACTACAAACCGCTCCTCCAGCGCGATGACGGTCGGCCGCTCCCGTTCGCCAGGCCGCGCGTCGTCTCGAGCCCGACCGGCAACCTTCTCAAATCGCCGTTTCGTTTCGCCCAGTATGGACAGAGTGGTCAATGGGTCAGCGAGGTCTTTCCGCACGTCGCCAGCCGGGTCGATGACCTGTGCATCATCCGTTCGATGCACGGCTCCAACTCCCGGCACGGCGGCGCCCTTTTGGAATTGCACACTGGCAGCGACACGTTTGTGCGCCCCAGCATGGGCTCGTGGATCACTTATGGGCTTGGCACCGAGAACCAGAATCTGCCCGGTTTCATCACCATCTGCCCGACCCTCACGCACGGCGGTGTCAACAACTACGCCTCGGCGTTTCTGCCCGCCGTCTATCATGGCACGCCGATCGGCAACGCCGCCACGCCGGCTGAACGCGCGACCATCCCGTTCATCGCCGGTCCGACGCCGCGCGGCATCCAGCGCATGGAACTGGATTTCCTCAACCAACTAAACCGCGCCCGCATGGCGCGCACCGGCCCCGACTCGGCGCTGGAGAGCCGCATCGCGTCGTTTGAACTCGCCTTCCGCATGCAGGCCGCCGCCCCGGAGTTACAGGACATCTCGCGCGAAACGCCCGCGACCCAAAGGCTCTACGGTCTCGACGAGGCAGCCACGCGCAACTTTGGCCGGCAATGCCTGATGGCACGCCGGTTCGCGGAGCGCGGCGTTCGCTTCATTCAGGTCACGCACAGTTACAAATGGGATCAGCACGGCAACCTGCGCCGCGACGTCGCCAGGAACGCGCTCGAAGTCGATAAGCCGATCGCCGGCCTGCTCGCCGATCTGAAAAGCCGCGGCCTGCTTGACGACACGCTTCTGGTCTGGGGCGGCGAGTTCGGCCGCACTCCAACGGCGCAGGGGCGCGATGGCCGCGATCATAATCCTCAAGGGTTCACGATGTGGCTCGCCGGCGCCGGTGTGCGCCCTGGGCTCGCCCATGGCTCGACGGACGACTACGGCTACTACGCCGAGGGCGACAAGGTTCACTTCCACGACCTGCACGCCACGATCCTGCATCTGCTGGGATTGGATCACGAACGCTTGACATTCCGCTACGCCGGCCGCGACTTCCGCCTGACCGATGTGCGCGGCGAAGTCGTGCGCGGCATTCTTGCTTGACGCGAGTGCCGCCGTATCGCCAAACGCGGTCACCTGAGAGGGTTTTCCAACGCTGAGCGCAACAGGTCGCGGACAGGTTTCTGGGGCGCGCCGTCTCAAGGCGAACAGCCAGCGAAAGCCGGCCGAGAGGTGACGCATCACCGACGGGCGGCGCGCTAGAAAATCACTGAGCAGTTCCAGGTAGCGGAATTCGCGGGAATTCCGGGCTTCCCAAGCGGGATTCTCGCGAACTCCAGCACGCCAGCGTCAGTCGATTTGCCATCGATATAATGCCGCCATGAACCACACCAAGAGCATTCAGGCCTTCGCCAGGGCCTGTCAACTGATTCCTGGCGGCGTCAACAGTCCGGCGCGCGCCTTCGGCGGCGTCGGCGGGCAGCCGATCTTCATTGCCAAAGGAGACGGCGCCCATCTGATCGACGTTGACGGCAACCGCTACCTCGACTACTGTGGCTCGTGGGGGCCGCTGATCCTCGGGCATGCCCATCCACGTGTGGTCAAAGCGGTCAACGAGGCAATGGCCAATGGCGCCAGTTTCGGCGCACCGACCGAACTGGAGACGCAGCTCGCGGAACTCATCACCAGGCTGATGCCATCGATCGAAATGGTCCGCATGGTCTCCAGCGGCACCGAGGCAGCGATGAGCGCCATCCGCCTGGCGCGTGGCTACACCGGGCGCGATGTCATCGTCAAGTTCGCCGGCTGCTATCACGGCCACGTCGATAGCCTGCTCGTTTCCGCCGGTTCCAGCGCCACGACCCTTGGCGTGCCGACGAGCCCAGGCGTTCCCAAGGGCTGCACGCAGGACACGCTCGTCTTGCGCTACAACGATGTCGCCGCCCTGCAGGAGGCGTTCAAGGGCAAGGGCGACCAGATCGCGGGCGTGATTCTGGAGCCGGTCGTCGGAAACATGGGGCTGGTCACGCCTACGAATGAGTTCTTATCCGAGCTGCGCCGTCTCACGCAGCACCACGGCGCGCTGTTGATCTACGACGAGGTGATGACCGGCTTTCGCCTGGCGCCGGGAGGCGCACAGCAGCTGCACCAAATGAAACCGGATCTGACGGTGCTGGGGAAGATCGTCGGCGGCGGCTTACCGGTCGGCGCGTATGGCGGGCGGGCGGACGTCATGAAAAAGATCATGCCGGCGGGGCCCGTATTTCAAGCTGGCACGCTGTCGGGCAACCCGCTCGCGATGGCCGCCGGCCTGGCGACGCTCGAAGAATTGCGTGATCGGCCGCCCTATGAACGCCTGGAAAAGCTTGGCGCGATGCTTGAAGCCGGGCTGGGCGCCGTCGCCAAAACCGCGAGAGTCCAGCGCGTCGGCAGCATGTGGACACTGTTCTTCAATCCCGATCCCGTCGTCGATTACGATGGCGCCAAGAAAAGCGACGCCGCCAAGTTCGGCCGCTTCTTCTGGGCCATGCTGGAGCGCGGCATTTATTTACCATGCAGCCAGTTCGAGGCCGCGTTCTTGATGAGCGTCCACACCGAGGACCACATTCGGCAAACCCTCGCGGCAGCCACGGAAGCGCTGGCGGTGATTTGACTGGTTCGGCGTTTCACACCGCTCCCCCCGCGAGCCAGCCGGTGCTCCACGCGGCCTGAAAGTTGTAGCCGCCGATCGGGCCATCGAGGTCGAGAATCTCGCCCGCTAGAAAGAGGCCTGGCACGAGCTTACTCTCCATCGTTCGTGAATCGACTTCGTCAAGCGCGACACCGCCGGCGGTGACCTCGGCTTTCTTGAAGCCAAGCGTGCCCGTGATGGGGATTCGCAGATGCTTCATGGCATGAACGATGCGCTGCCGATCCTCCTTCGTCAACGCGGCGGCCTTGCGGTCGATCGGCAAGCCGGCCTCGCCCAGTACGATGTCCGCCAGCCGGCGCGGCGCGTGCTGGGTCAGGACGATGGCCAGCTGCTTTTTGCCGGATGCCTGGGATTCGTGGCGCAACCATTCATTCATATCCACGTCCGACATTTGCGGCGCGAGGTCGAGGTCAAGGGCAAGCGTTGCATGCCCCTCACGGCTCGGGTAGGTCAGGCTTTCCAGCCTGACGGGGGGGACCGGCCTGTCAGGCTGGAAAGCCTGACCTACGTCGGGGTGAAAATGCTCACTGAGGCCCCGACTCACGTCCGTGTCAGGCTGGAAAGCCTGACCTACGTCGGGTTGAAAATGCTCGCTGACAACCCGGCTCACGTCGAGGATGACGGGGCCGGACAGCCCGAAGTGGGCGAACAGCAGTGAACCGCGGCGCTGGATCAGGGCGCGCTCTCCGTCGAGAATACGCACGGCAACATCGGGCAGGGTGATGCCGCGTAGCTCGGCGACCCAGGGCAGGCTGGTCGTCAAGGGCACGAGCGCGGGGCGTGGCGGGACGATGCGATGGCCGAGCTGTTGCGCGAAGCGGTAACCATCGCCAGTCGTGCCCGACCCGGGATAGGATTGCCCGCCGGTAGTGAGAATAATCCGGCCCGCGTTTAGCGCCCGCAAAGTGGTCCGAATCACATGGCGTTCATCTGCGAAGCCCAACTCAAGCACGCCTTCCCCAACCGCCAACACCGCACCGCTGCGATTGAGCCTCGCCAGGAGAGCGTCGAGCACATCGAGCGCCTTGTTGCTCACGGGAAAAACCTTGCCCGTCTCCTCGACCTTGGTCGCGACCCCCTCGGATTCAAAGAAGTCGATCGTGTCTTGCACGGTGAAGGCCGCCAGGGCGGAGTGAAGGAACTTCCCAGGCTGCCCGTAGGCGGCAACGATGCCGCGGTTGTCGGTGGCGTGGGTGATGTTGCAGCGTGTGCCGCCGGACATGAGGATTTTGACGCCGGGCTTGCGATTTTTTTCCAGAATGAGCACGCGCCGCCCGCGCTCGGCTGCGTGAATCGCCGCCATCAGGCCCGCGGCGCCGGCGCCGACGACGATCACGTCCCACGTTGTCGCGTCCGGATTGGCGCGCGGGGCAAGCCCCGCGGCTAAATGAATATGGTTATTGGGCATCAAACCGCTCCGCCGTGCCCCACAGGCCCAGGGCGGGATTCGAGATGTAATAGAGGTCCTCGCCATCCGCGAGGCGATTCCAGCCGTCCTGCAATTTGGCGGGATCGTAGCGGCGCGTCATTTCCTCGAGGACGCCGTAACCAAAACCGACGCCTTCGATTTCGGCGCGCGTCAGTTGGCCGGGACAGTAGGTAATCGTGAATCGGCCTTCCGAGGAGCCGTGGATCAGATGAGCGGCGGCGGAGAGATTCGCGGCCAGGTCGGGTTCCGTGCGGACCTTCTCCAGAGTGTTCAGCGTGCCGCGATAGCCGAAGCGGCGGATCAGGCGGTCGATGGCGGCGTCCTCGCCGAAGGTGCGCACGCCCGGTGCGAGGACGATCAGTTCGCCCTCGTCAGCGATGGCCATGCGCGTTCTGTAAATCGCCTTGTTGCCCAGCCAGGTCGATTTGTATTCCAGCGGATCGAGATAGACGACGACCTTCTTCGGCGCCCGCTCGAGCCGATCGAGGTTGACTTGCCGACAAAGTTCGGCGCCGCGCTCGAAGCAGGCGCGGTCGTCGCCAGCGTAGAGCCCGCGGGTGACCAATCCACCCCTCACCCCCAACCCCTCTCCCGCAAGGGGAGAGGGGAGCGATGGCGGCGCCTTCGCCCGGACCGTCAACAGATAGACGATCGGCAAGTGCCGGGCGAAATGCTCGCTGGCGTAATCGAGTACGGCACGGACCGGCGTATTCGCTCGCCCCAGGATGCGCTCGATCCCGTGGACGGCGCCGAGCCAGTGCGACTTGTTGATCAGGTCGCTGCCGCCGGCGCCGATGAAGACGTTCTTGGCGTGATTGGCGATGCCGATGACCTCGTGCGGGACAAGCTGACCGATGGAGACGATCGCGTCCCACGCTTGTTCGACGATCAGGCGGTCGAGTTCAACGCGGATCGGAAAGTCGAGCCGACCCGCGGAGATTTCACGCACGAAGGTGGCGGGAATCTCGCCGACCTGAACCACGCCGTTGCGCCAGTCGTGTGCGTGGAATACCGAATGCGGCACGCCGGGGAACATGTGCGCGATTTCATCGCCGGACATCGGCAGATGCGTGCCGACCGTCGGAAGCACGGCGACGGCCGCGTCGCGGTGAAGTTGCTCGTATAGTTCGCAAGTCAAGAAGCCGGCCCACGAGTGCAAGCGCGTGATGTCCGGCGGCAACAGCAGCACACGGCGCAGCGGCCCGCGCCGGCGAAGCTGACCGAGCAGCGCTTGCACGTGCGCTTTCGCCCGCGCTTCGTCGATGATGGCGTGCGGGGCGCCTTCGTGGAGGAATTCCATGGGAGTGTCTCACGAGGCCTCGGCAGGAACTGTGAATGTGTGTATCATAATCAAGTGCTTGGGATCGATCAACCGGCAAAACAAACACCCCGGCGCTGATCCTGACGCGTAGGCCAACCCGGGCACCGCTACAAGGGAAAATCACCAACGAACCCAATGACCCTCCTCTCCCGCCGCTCCGTTCTCCAAGCCCTTGCCTGCGGCCTCGGCTCTCGCTCACTGACAAGGCGCAACGCGTCCGGCAGTTTGCTTGATTGGCGTCCTCGGCGTTGATTCGTGAGTCGAAATGGCCTACCATGTAGAAAAAGGAGACCCTTCCATGGCCGAAGCCACACTCGAACAGCGAATGACGGTTCTCGAAGAAAGGGTGCGCGAATTGCAAGATGCCATGATTTCGCGCCCGGCGGCACCGGATTGGCTCGACTGCGTCATTGGTTCGATGAAGGACGAGCCGGCATTTGACGAGGTGTTGGCCCATGGTCGAGCCGCACGGGAAGCCGACCGACCGGTCGAGGGTCAAGCGAAATGAAATTCCTCCTGGATACTGATCACATTAGTATCCTCCAAAAGCAAAGCGGCCTGGAATACGCTGCGTTGATTGGCCGCCTGACCCAGGTTCGCCGCGATGATCTCGCGTTTTGCATAGTCAGCTTTCACGAGCAGGTATTGGGTTGCAATACCTATGTCGCTCAGGCCAAAACACCGGCGGACGTCGTTCGAGGATATCGGATGTTTGATCGGGTTCTGTCCGCGTTTGCCGCTGCGGCGGTACTGCCGTTCGACGCCAATGCGTCGCTGGTATTCGATGGCCTGATAGGGCAACGGTTGCGGGTGGCCACGATGGATTTGCGAATTGCATCGATCGCCTTGAGCCAGCGCCTGACGTTACTAACACGCAACGCACGTGATTTCACCAAGGTGTCAGGTTTGATCATCGAGGATTGGACAGTTTAAGAGGATAGCTTGCCATGAACCCCAACATCTCCCGCCGCTCCGCTCTCCAATCGCTCGCCTGTGGCTTCGGCTCGCTGGCGCTGGCGGATATGCTCGACGCCGGCAACCGGCCTCTGACGGGGCTCGGCTCGCCGCACCACGTGCCAAAGGCAAAGCGCGTCATCTTCATCTTCATGCAAGGCGGGCCGAGCCAGGTCGATACGTTTGACTACAAGCCGCGGCTCGCGCGCGAGGACGGGCAGATGCGCTCGTTTCAGGACGCGCGCACCTTCGCGCGCGATCGCAGCATCGTCGAGCATCGCGTCATGAAGAACCTGTGGAACTTTCGCCAGCATGGCCAATCGGGCAAGTGGGTCTCCGCCCTGTTTCCGCACATCGCCCAGCACGTGGACGACATATGCTTCCTGCAAGGCATGACCACCGACGGCATCGCCCATGGCCCCGCGACGCTGTTCATGCACACCGGGTCGATCAACCTCGTGCGCCCGTCGGTCGGCGCGTGGACGCTCTACGGCCTCGGCACCGAGAACCGGAACCTGCCTGGCTTCATCACCATCTGCCCGTCGATGGGCAACGGCGGGCCTCGCAACTGGTCCAATGCGTTCCTTCCTTCCACGTTCCAGGGCACCGCGATTGGCCGAGCCGGCATTCCGGCGAGTGAGGCGCGCATACGAAATATCACCAATCCGCGCCGCACGGCCGACGAACAACGACGGCAGCTTGATTTGTTGCAGGCGCTCAACCGCGAGCAGATGGCGCGCTCGATCCCAGGGCCTTTCGGCCCTGGGCGTCCCGGGGATTCTGAACTGGATGCGGTCATCAACTCCTACGACCTTGCGTTCCGCATGCAGATGAACGCACCGCAGATTCTTGACCTGGCGCGCGAAACGCCGGAAACCCTTCGCCTTTACGGCATCGGTCAGGCGGGGACCGATAACTTTGGCCGGCAATGTTTAATGGCCCGTCGTTTGGCGGAGGCCGGCGTGCGCTATGTGCAGATCAACTACGGCGACAACACCGACAACCCCGCGTGGGACCAGCACTCCAACCTGCCGATGCACGCCACGCACGCGCGCAACACCGACCAGCCGGTCGCCGGCCTCTTGGCGGACCTGAAACGTCGTGGACTTCTGGAAGACACGCTCGTCTGGTGGGGCGGGGAATTCGGACGCACGCCTTACGCCGAACGCAATGGGACGGGCCGCGATCACAATCCGGGCGGGTTCACGCAGTTCCTGTGCGGCGCCGGGGTCAAGCCCGGCATCGTCCACGGCGCGACCGACGATTACGGATTCCACTCCGTCACCGGTGTCGTCCACATGCACGATCTGCATGCCACCATTCTGCACCTCCTGGGTCTGGACCACCTTCGGTTGACCTATCGCCACGATGGCCGCGATTTCCGTCTCACCGATGTCGCGGGACATGTCGTCGAGGAGATCCTGGCGTGAACCAGCCACGGACGTCGCCCCCAGCCAAGAAGACGGCATAGAACGAACTGCATGACAGCTTTTGCCTCATCCGATGGCCGATATCGAGTCTCGGATTTCTTGGCGGAAAACCCCTTCCAGCGGAGGCGTCCTTTTCCGGTGGGCCGGGACCTCGCGACCGTCGGGTTATTGCCAACCCGGATTATTGGCCTGATTCAAATCCATCGATTTTTGGGTAACAAACCATCAGCGAGCCGCCGGGCTTGTCCCGGCGGTGAATCAAGGCGAATCGGAATGCACCGCCGGGACAAGCCCGGCGGCTCGCTTTGACCCTCATTTGAACCAGGCCGGATTATTCACCGCCGAGAGCGCCGAGAACGCGGAGACGGCAGGAGATTGGACTTGGGTTAACGGCGTGTGAAACAGGGTGTTTTCGGCTGCGGAATATCGGTTTCACCACAAGCCCTGCTGTCACACTGCCTTGTATTCTCTCCGCGCTCTCCGCGGTTTCCGCGGTGAATAATGCGGGTTAGAACCAATTTCAACCGCCCCCATCGTCGGATTGTGCTGGAGGTCCGTCCCTTCAACGAGCGGCGCTTGGCGGTTGGTTGCCACGTTGGCACGGCTTGTTCAAGCACGGGAACTTTTCCGCCGATAACGATTGTGCTGGATTTCCTGGTTCTAGGAGTCCGTTGGACCCTGTCGGCGCGAGACTGCGAAAATGGTGAAGACATGCAAGATGTGCCGTGGCATCCTGGTGATGGCGGCGGTAGTCTGGATGGCTGGCTCCCAGGCGGGTTGCACGCGCAAGTTTTACCGCAAGCAGGCGGACAAGGAGGTCAACGCGGTCCTGCGGGAAAAGGATATTTTCGACCGCTGGAAGATCGAGGGCATGTACGTTTATCCCCACCCGATGGCCCGGCACGCGGACCCGACGAATCCGGATCGTCCGCCGATGCCGCCCGATGACGCCGCCGCTCTCCTGCTGGGTCCGAATCCGCAAAAACCCGGACACAAGGGGCCCCAGCGCATCGAGGAGACCGGCTACTTTGAGCTATTGGCAACGTGGGACCAGCAAAATCGCCTGGAGCGTGCCGCCAAGGAAGGCGGCGATGTAAAACTGGCGGTCGCTTCGCGCGACGTCCCGCGCGGACACCGCGGCGACTGGACGCCGTATGATCCCGACGCCGGCGTCGCGCGATCGAAGCCCTACCTGCTTCGCATCGAGCAAGCCATGGAGTTGGGCCTGATCAATAGCCGGGAGTTTCAATCCCGCCGCGAGGACCTCTACCTGAGCGCCCTGCCCGTGACGCGCGAACGTTTTGGTTTCGCGGCGCAGTTTTTGGCCCTGGAGCAAAACGTGCGCGAACGAACTGGCCAGGCGTTTGGAGTTGGCGCGGGCGATCGCTGGCAATATGCCTCAACAGCGGGCATGAGCAAGCTCTTTTCTACCGGGGCCCTTTTGCTTGTCGGGTTCGCCAACCAGACCGTTCTGGAACTTGGCGGCGGCGCGGTCAACAAACGGGTCACCAATACCTCCGGCATCAATCTCGATTTCATTCAGCCGCTCCTGCGCGGCGGCGGCAAGGCGGTCACCCTCGAGCCTTTGACCCTGGCGGAGCGCAATTTGCTCTATGACATCCGCAACTACGCCCGCTTTCGCAAGGAGTATTTTCAATACCTGATTGGCGGCGGTGATTTCTCCATCGCCCCGGGCAGCGTGACGGCCGCCGGCAGCCTCGCGGCCTCGCATCCGCTGACGGGCACGCTTCAGGGCGCCAACCCCGGTCGACAGCAGGTCGTGCCCGCTGGTCTTGGCTCCGTCGGCGGGTCGGCGGTGCCGGGCACGCTTTTCTTGCAGATCAATCCCGTCGGCGTCTCCGAGGGGTTCCTGCCGGCGCTGTACAAATCTTCCATCGTCAAATACGAGGAGGCCAACGTCAAGGCCCTGAGCGATATCCTCGCCCTCTTCGATTCCTACAAGGAAGGCGGCCAGGTCTCGTCCCTTCAGGTTGACCAGGTCAACCAGCAGCTCCTGCAAGGCCGAAGCTCGTTGCTCGCCCGCGAGCAAGACAAGCAAACCTCTCTGGATTTATTTCGCGCGCAACTTGGCATCCCCATCAACGTTCCTCTGGAGCTGGATGATTTCACGGTCGCGCCATTGACCGAGCAGATCGCCGAGTATTCCGATGCCCTTGAGGACTACAAGGTCACGGTCAAGGAGATCAATGGTCTCTACGTCAAAGTCGCGCCGGCACAGATGCGTGCGGCCCTGGAGAAAATCGCCTTCGCGTCGCCGTTGACCAAGACGACACCCCTTTTCCAAAAGCGCTTCCCCGCGGAATGGAAGCTGTGGCGATCCTATGACGACGAGACCATTGTGAAAAAGTTGCGGGAAGAGGGCTTTCGGAAACGGGACCTGCTCAATCGCCGCACCGACGTCGGCGCCAGGCCGCGCACGCCGGAACAGCAGAAAGAGTTGAACGACGTCCAGGAAAAGCTCAACGCCGTCGAATCGAAGATGGCGGCCGGCCGACTGGAGGAGAGCTTGCGCAAATACAAGGACGCCCCGTGGCTCAAGTTGAAAGAGGAACATCAAAAGAAACAGGTGCAGGCGACGCTCTGGCACAAGTTGTACAATGCGTTCCTCGATGTGCTGCTGGATGCGAACAACGAGCGCTATGAGACGTTGCGCCCGCGCTGGGCCGGGCCGAGCCCGGCGGTAATCGACGGGGTCAACGTGGTGGATGCTGACCTCGAGGCGGCCTATGAACTCGCGACCCAGGCGGCGCTGGAGAAGCGTTTTGACCTGATGAACGCCCGGGCCCAGGTCGTGGACGGCTGGCGCCAGCTGCGCGTTTTCGCAAATGGGCTGATGGGCGTGTTCAATTTAGCGTATCATATGGATAGCAGCACGCCGCCGGGGGCCAGTGCGCCGTTTGCCTTCAACAGTTCGCGCACGCGCCACCAGCTGGTCATGAATTTTGAGATGCCTCTGGTGCGTCTAACAGAGAGGAATGCCTACCGCGCGAGCCTGATCGCGTATCAGCGTTCACGGCGCGATCTGCAACAGAAGGAGGATCAGATTGTTGCCCAGGTCCGCGCGGACATCAGGCAGTTGCAAGTATTGCGGCAGAATCTTAAGATTCAACAGCAAGCGCTGGAACTGGCCTACCGCCGCGTGGAAAGTTCGTATGAGATCTTCACCGCGCCGACGGTTCCCGACAACAGCCCGAACGCCGCCGCCAATGCCGCCGCCTTGACCAACCAACTTTTGCAGGCCTACGCCCAGCTCCCGCAAGCTCAGGAACAGGTTTTGAAAACGTGGATTGACTACCAGATAGCCCGGCAGCAACTCTTTGTCGACATCGAAGTGATGCCGCTGGATGCACGAGGAGTATGGATCGATGAATTCGCCAACCGCACGTCCGACCGACAGTTCCCCCAGCGCCAACGGCAACTCCCTGCCGGAAAAACCAACCCGTAGCGCCGCGAAGCTCGGCGTGCTTGGCCGCAACAAAATGCTAGTCTGGATTCTCGCGGTCGTCGTCGTCGTCGGCGCCGCCGCGAGCGTCTACGGCGTGATGTGGATGCGCTTTCCCACCCCCTACACGGGACCGACCTGGACCGTCAAACGCGAGCTTTTGCGCGTGACGATCGTCGAGCGCGGCACGCTCGAATCGGCGGAGAACAGCGACATCGTCTGTCGCGTCAAGGCCGGGACCAAGGGAAGCACCATCGCGTCCACCATCAAGTGGGTGATCGATGACGGCACGCAGGTCAAGGCCGGCGAGCTGATCGTCGAGCTGGACGACTCCGGCTTTCAGGAGCAACTCAAGACCCAGCGCAACACGGTGAACAAGGTTGACTTTGAATGGATCGATGCCAAGACCAAGCTCGAAATCCAGGAGAGCCAGAACGTCAGCGACATCAAAACGGCCGAGGTGGTTTTGAACCTGGCTACCCTGGATCTGGAAAAATTCGTCGGCGTGTTGCCCGTGGCCAAGATTGCGAAGTTTGAGACCCGCGAACAGCTGCGAAAATATATGAATGCGGGATATGAGGAAGATGTGCGCAAGGAGTTGGCCCTGGACCCGGAGCGACTAACGAGCAAATACCTCCAGGACGTGAATGACATCAAGGGCCGAATAGAAATCGCCCTCTCCGATCGCGAAAGCTGGCTGGACCGCGCCTCCTGGTCGTTGCGCATGGTGAAGAAGGGTTACTACAGCCTGAGCCAGGCCGACGCCGACCAGTCGCGCCTGGCCAGTGCGGAAATCTCGCTGCGCAAGGTGCAGGGAGAATTGGACATCTACCGCAAGTTCGAGCTAGAACGCAACGTTACGAAACTGTGGGGCGATTTCAAGGAAGCCGAGCGCGCCTTGAATCGCGTCAGGACCCAGGCCGTGTTGAAAACCCAACAAGGCCGCGCCGACGAGAAAGCGAAACGCGCCATCTACGAACAGGAGCTCGATCGCATCCGCGAAATGGAAAGGGAAGAGAAATACTACAAGATCGTCGCGCCCCAGGACGGTATGATCGTTTACTACATTCCCGAGCAAAGCCGATTCGGCAGCGGCAGCCAGCAGTCCACCGTGGCGCAGGGCGAGCCGGTGCGAGAAGGACAGAAGCTCATCCGCATTCCCAATCTGCAACGCATGATGGTCAACGCCAAGGTCCACGAGGCCATGGTCTCCAAAATCCGCGGCGAAAAAACCGAGCCGACGGGCTACACCCGACGCATGCGCCGCGCGTTCAGCATGGGCAACACCAATCCGCTCTCCCTGGCGGCCTATGTGGTGGGCTTCGAGGAACTGCGCGAAAAATTCCGCGACAAGGATCAACGCGTCCTCTTCCCGGGCCATCAGGCCGCCATCCGCATTGACGCGTTCCCCGGCAAGCAATACAAGGGCCGCGTCAAAACCGTCGCCACCGTGGCGTCCCAGGCCGACTTCTTCTCCTCGGACATCAAGGTCTACCAGACGATGGTTTCCATCGACGATCTCGACGAAAAAGCCCTCAAGCCCGGCATGAGCGCCGAGGTCACGATCCTCGCGGACGCCACCCACGAGCCGGTCCTGGTCGTGCCGATTCAGGCGATTGTCGGCAACGTGTCCATGGGCGCCAAACGCAAGTGCTACGTCCTCGATGCCCGTGGCTTCGCCCAGGAGCGCGATATCGACATTGGCCTGAGCAACGACAAGCTCGTCGAGATCCGCTCCGGGCTGGAAGAAGGTGACCGGATCGCCCTCAACCCACGCACCCTCATTCCCGAAAAAAGCGACCTCAAGCCCGGCACCCCCGGCACCCGCCGCGGCGCCGAGTTCGGAGATGGCGAAATGAAAAAGGGCAAGGGCAAAGGAAAGGGCATGCCCAAAAACTAGGTTTTTTCCCGTGCCAAGGCTTTTTATCTCGTACCCAGGCTCCGCCTGGGTACGCACCGTTCGGCAGGCTCTGCCTGCCACGCCAATGGAAGCGAGGCGGAGCCTCGCCAGCCGTGCGTTCCCAGGCAGAGCCTGGGAACGAGAAAGTCACTGACCATGCCTCCCGTTGTCCGCATTGAACATCTGACCAAGCACTATTTCCTCGAGTCCGTAACGGTGCGCGCGCTGTGCGACGTGTCGTTGACTGTTGAGCAGGGCGAGTTCGTCGCGCTGATGGGCCCTTCGGGCTCGGGCAAGTCAACCTTGCTTAACCTGCTCGGCTGTCTCGATCGCCCCACCGATGGAACCTACATCCTTGGCGACGATGATATTTCGCACATGGACGACGATCGCCTCTCGGAAGTCCGCAGCCGCTACCTCGGCTTTATCTTTCAGTCGTACAACTTGCTGCCTCAATACACCGTGGTCGAGAACATCGAGGTGCCGCTCCTGTATCAGGGTTGCCGAATCACCGAGAAAACTCGGCAGCGCTGCATTCAACTGGCGGAGTTGGTTGGGTTGGGCGAGCGCCTGGACCACCGGCCGATGCAGCTTTCGGGCGGGCAGCAGCAGCGCGTGGCCATTGCCCGCGCGCTGGTCAACGACCCGCACGTGATTCTCGCCGATGAGCCGACGGGGAACCTCGACTCCAGGACGTCCGAAGAGATCATGCAGATGTTGATCCGACTCAACGAGGCCGGCAAGACCATCATCATGGTCACGCACGAGAATGACATCGCGGCCTGGGCCAAGCGCGTCATCCGCATGCGCGATGGCCAGATCGAGACGGATGACCGCAACACGGAGCCGCGCATCGTGCAGGACGTGTCCTCGGCTTTTGTGTCCGCCCTGAACTCGCTCCTGTCGGAGGCGATCCAGTAACGCCCAAGCCCAGGGGTGAGCGCAGCGAACCCCTTGGGATGCCGTGATTATCTCAGGAGTTCGCTGCGCTCACCCCTGGGCTTGTTCGTAACCACCATGAAGACTTCTCTCCAACGTTACCTGCTCCTTTGGGACACTTCTCGGCGCAGCTTCGTCCTCGCCCTGCGCAGCCTGTGGCTGCACAAGCTCCGCTCGTTTCTGTCAGTCCTGGGCATCATCATCGGCACCGTGTCGGTCATCATGCTGATGTCGTTCGGCGAAGGCAGCATGCGCGACGCCCTCGACGACATCAAGCGCCAGGGCGCCACCAACGTCATCGTCACCAGCACCAAGCCGCCCGACGACGCCTCCAGCGGACGGCGTGTCATGATCCTCAACTACGGTCTGACCTACGAGGACTACGAACAATTACTGCTCCTGGACACCATCGTCGGCAGCGTGCCCATGCGCATGTTCCGCCAGGAAATCCGCAACCTGCATCGCATGCACAATGGCCGGGTCGTTGGCACCACCGCGGCGTATGAAAACGTCAACCGCATCGAACTCGTCGATGGCCGATTCCTCAACGACAGCGACGAGGCCGACGAACCCGGCGATGATAACGAGATGCGCAACGTCTGCGTGCTCGGCGCCGACGTTGCCGAGGCGCTGTTTCCGTTTCAATCGGCGGTTGGGCAAACGATCGTGCTCAACAAACACCACTTCGTCGTCGTCGGCGTCCTCAAGGAACGCAGCCCCTTGACCAACGCAGGCGGCGTGGCCGACGATTACAACAGCGATGTGTACATCCCCCTGCGGACTTGCCGCGGACGCTATGGCGAGCGTATCTTCATTCGGCAGTCGGGCTCGCGCACCGGCGAACAGGTGGAACTGCATCAAATCACGCTGACGATTTCAGACATGGAGAAGGTGCGCGACGCGGGGGAATTCGCGCGGGCCGTACTGAAACGCCGGCATGGATTCAAAAAAGATTGGACCGTCACCGTCCCGCTCGATCGCCTCGAGGAAGCCAAACGCGCCAAGGCGCGCTACATGATGCTCCTCGCCGTCATCGCCGGCATCTCGCTCGTCGTCGGCGGCATCGGCATCATGAACATCATGCTCGCCACCGTCACCGAACGCACCCGCGAGATCGGCATCCGCCGCGCCCTCGGCGCCAAACGCTGGGACATCACGCAACAATTCCTCATCGAAGCCATCGTGCAAACCACCGTGGGCGGCACGCTCGGAACCCTTTTTGGCGTCAGCCTCGTGTTCCTTTTCCCGTGGCTCCTGGCGCTCTTCCGCGTCACCCTGCCGGCCCAGCTCAACGTGGAGTCGATCTTCCTGTCGATGGGGGCGTCGCTCTCCGTCGGCGTGTTCTTCGGTCTGTATCCCGCGTTCCGGGCCTCGCGTCTGGACCCGATCGAAGCGCTGCGGCATGATTGACGGCAAAAGGGCCGCCCCGCCAGCAGCGTTTCAGATTTTACGCACCGGCGGCGGGACCGGCTGAAACGGCACGATGTCAACCGGTACGCGAAAACTCTGATGGCAGCGGTTGCAACTGCGGGCCAGATTCTGCATCCCTGCCTTCGCGCTGGCCAGGTCCTTCTTCGCAATACTCTGCGCCAGCCGGGTCGCCTGGGTGCGCAGATCCATCGTCTCCTGAAACCACGTCGGCTGACTCTGTGTTCCCTTCGGCGGCCGCAACATCAACAGATTAGCGCATTCCGCGATCAACAGAGCCTGCCCGCGGGCGTAGGTCCAGGTTTGATCGTCGATCGGGTTCTTGCTGAGATTGCGCTCCAGCCCGCGAAAGTTGGGGTTCGCCAGGCCTTCCATCAACAGCTTCGTCTCGGCAATTGGCTGAAGCTTCGGCACGACTTTCGCGCCGGTGTTCTGGCCCAGCCCCGGTACAACCGCGGCCGCGAAAAGAAGGGCACTGCCCAGGATCATGCGAACCGGAGGCGTCATGGCGTTTTCTCCGCGATGGGACTGGCGATCTGCACCTGCACGTCGTCGCCGACGACGCGCACGGAATGGCAGCCTATTTTGATGCGCGGGTTGTCCGCCCACACGCCATCGGTGACGCGAAAGCGCCAGGCGTGCCAGGGACAGGTGACGATGTTGTTCTCGAAGTAACCGCCGCTCAAGGAAGCGCCCATGTGCGGGCAGGTGTCGTCGATCGCATGCACGACGCCATCGATCAGGAACAGGGCAACCATGCGATGCCCGATGGCAACCGTCTTGCCTTCGTTAGGCTTCAGGTCAGCCAGCTTGCACACGGTATGATACTCGGTCATGGGTTCCTCTGGTACAACGGTATTCGGCGCGCGTGCCACAGGCACGCGGCTAACCTTCATTCTACGCGAAACCACGCATTGCCGTCAAAGATCACGACCGCTTTCGCTTCAGGACGATCACGCTGCACCGCCTGGCTTCCGCGCCGGTGAACGCGGTCGGGCGCTGCTTGCCGGTCTCGTCCAGGCAGATGCGCAGGAAAAGCTTGTCGATTCCGTAGACACCCAGGTTCTTCTTTCCCTTGTCCTCGCCGATCAAATGCGTGACGTCGATGGCCTTGGGCGTCTTGGTGGCATCGAGCTTGAACTGGTACTTGGCAATGACCTTGCCTTTTTCGGTGACGGTGAAGGTATCCTTGACGACGCGGAACTCCAGGACCTCGGTCTCGGCGGTTGGAACCTTCTTGTCCTTTTCCGTCAGCGATACAACGAGCCAGGTTCCTTGCAGCGACCGCAAATCCGTGTCATCGTCGCCGGCCTGGGCGAACCCCCAGGCGAACACCAGCAGGGCGAATGCTGAAAGCATCAATCTCATGGTTCCCTCCTCCAATCGCGGCATGGATGTTGCGGGTTTTCAGCGAGGCGGTTGGCCGCGTGCAGTATATCGCCATTTGCCTTGGGAGGGAATGCAAATACACTACCACCATCGCAGTTCTATTCGTTGACCGCTTGCGCCACACTTGCGAATGCTATGCCGCGAGCGGCCTGGCAACCCACGGAGAACCATCATGGCTTATACCTTACCGAGTCTTCCCTACGCAACCAACGCCCTGGAACCGTTCATCGATACGATGACGATGGAGATTCATCACGGCCGACATCACAAGGCTTACGTGGACAACGTGAACAAGGCGCTCGAAGGCCAGGCGGCCCTGGCATCGAAACCGATCGAACAACTTTTGCGCGAGATCAGCCAGGTGCCCGAAGGCATCCGCCAGGCGGTCATCAACAACGGCGGCGGACATGCCAACCACGCCATGTTCTGGGAGATCATGGCCGGCGGCGCCGGCGGCGACCCGACCGGGCCGCTCGCAGATGACATCAAGGCGACCTTCACCGATTTCGCCAATTTCAAGGCTCAACTCAAGGACGCCGGCGTCAAGCGCTTCGGCAGCGGCTGGGCCTGGCTGGTCCTCGCCGATGGCAAGTTGAAAATCCTCTCGAGCGCCAATCAGGACAGCCCCTACCTGTCCGGGCAGGCGCCGATCCTCGGCGTCGACGTGTGGGAACATGCTTATTATCTGAAATACCAGAACAAGCGCCCGGATTATCTGGACGCCTGGTGGAGCGTCGTCAACTGGAAAGCCGTCGGCGATCGCTACGCCAAGGCCAAGGCGGGAACGCTGTAGGAATTTCCACTCGCGGATTCTCCTGCTCCCCCCGCTTGCGCGGGGGGCTGGTTGGTTCTTGGCCAACTGACATCGCAACCTGTGGTCTGGCGATGATAGGATGCACCAACCCGATGCACCCTGTCAAGGAGAGTGCGATGAGCCTGCCAGTCGCCGCCAACGCCACCTGCGACCTTTACCACAACCTGAATTCGCCACCCAGCGCACCCGACATCGCGGGCCTGTCATGCGTGTTGCGGCCCGACTGGGTGCGCGGCCAGGAAGCGGGCGATCGCGCCGCCGTCGGCCTGATGTGGACGCACATTCTCCTCGTCGATTTCGCGGTGGACATCCGCGACAAGTACACGGGCAGCAGCAGCTCTCCGACCAACGGCGACTCGATCTACGTGCCCGACCAAAACGGCACGAAATTCGAGGCGGTTTTCATCGAAATCGTCCAGAAAGGCACGCCCGGCGAACACAAGCGCGTGTACCTCGATCGCAAGGCGCCGACCTGGCCATCGAATGATATCTGAGAGCCCTGCCGCCTACGGCGAAACCCTTACCCATGCCATCCACCGCCAAAAAAACCTGGATCGCGTCTGGTCTTGTGGCCGCGCTTTTGCTGGCGACCGCGGGCGCCGCGTTTTTTTGGTTTCGACCCGGCGTCGAGATTCCCTCGGTCGTTCAGGATCCCTGGTTCGAAGATGCCACCGATGCAATGGGGCTCGATTTCGTCCACGATCCCGGCGATCTGGCCTCCTGGTGGCAACCGCAAATCCACGGCTCCGGCGTCGCGATCTTCGACTTCGACGGCGATGGTCGCCTTGACCTCTACCTCCTCAACTTCGGCGGGCCCGGCTCCAAGTCCACCAACCGCCTCTACAAAAATATGCCCGATGGCAAATTCAAAGATGTCACCGCCGGATCCGGGCTGGGCATCGACGGCCACAACACCGGCGTCGCCATCGGCGACGTCAACAACGACGGCTGGCCGGACGTCCTCGTCGTCCAGCACTGCAACGTCAAGATATTCCTCAACCGCGGCGACGGGACCTTCCGCGATGCAACCGAGGAATCCGGCCTGAAAAACCCGCTCTGGGGCTGCTCTGCCAGTTTCGTCGATTTCGATCGCGACGGCTGGCTTGATCTGGTCATCGTCAATTACCTCGACGATGAGCCGCACCGCCGCTGCTACAACCCGATGGCCAAACGCGACTACTGCGGGCCAACCCATTTCCCGGGCACGGTCAGCAAGCTGTTTCGCAACCTGGGCGCCAACGGCAAGGGCGTTCGCTTTGAGGACGTGACCTTGAAAGCTGGTTTTGCCAAGGCGCCAGGGCCCGGTTTGGCAGTCTACTGTGCCGATTTCACGGGCGATGGCTGGCCGGACATCCTGATCGTCAATGACAACAAACCCAACCACCTGTGGATCAACCAGAAAAACGGCACCTTCACCGAGGAAGCGATCCGCCGCGGCATCGCCGTCGATTCCCTGGGCCAGGCGCAGGCCGGCATGGGCGTCGCCGTCGGCGATGTCGATGGCGATGGGCTTCTCGATATCTACATGACCCACCTGTCCAGCGAACGCAACACGCTCTGGCGCCAGGGGCCCAAGCTCGGCTACTTCCGCGATGTCACCGCCGACACCGGCTTGCTCAACTCCCACTGGCGCGGCACCGGGTTCGGCACGCTGATGGCCGACTTCAATCACGACGGCTGGCCCGACCTTGCCGTCGTCAATGGCCGGATCAGCCAGGGCAGCACCACCATCAATCCCGCTCTGGGTGCGCACTTTCAACAGTACGGGGACCGCAATCAGCTGTTTCGCAACAACGGCAAGGGGAAGTTCGCGGACATCTCGCTTGCCAACGATCCGTTTTGCGGGCTGGCCAATGTGGGGCGCGGACTGGCGTGTGGCGATCTGGACGGCGACGGCGCACCGGACCTCGTTCTGACAACGGTTGGCAATCGGGCCCGCATCTTTCGCAACGTCGCGAAAAATCGCGGCCACTGGCTGATCGTCCGCGCTTTCGACCCAAGGCTCAAGCGCGATGCCTACGGCGCGGCAGTCCACGTCAAGGCTGGACCGCGCGTTTGGCCTCGCGTCATCAACCCGGCCGACAGTTATCAGAGCAGCAGCGATCCCCGTGCGCATTTCGGCCTGGGAGAGGCGACGCGGTACGACTCGATTCGTATCGTCTGGCCCGATGGGCTGGTGGAGACGTTTCCCGGCGGCGCGGCCGATCGCGTCATCACGCTGCGGCGTGGCGATGGCAAATAGCCGTTTGCGGTTTGAGACTCGAAATGAACATTCGCAAGTTGATCGCGGTCCTGATCCTGGTCGCGGTGGTTGCCGGCGGCGGGTTCGGATTGCGCTGGTTTCTCACACCCACCCCGCCCGTGATTTCACTGGAGGGCGTGGACAAAGGCATCGGCGATGCGGTCCGTGAGGCGCTGGCCGAGGTGCGCGCGGCGCCGCGCTCCGGTTCGGCGTGGGGCAAGCTTGGCATGGTGCTCGCCGCCAACGGGTTCGAGGCCGAGGCGCCGCCCTGCTATGCCCAGGCCGAGCGTCTCGATCCTGCCAACCCGGCCTGGCCGTACCTGCGCGGAGTGCAAATCGCGGACAGCGATCCGAATCAGTCTTTTCCCTTATTCGAGAAGGCCCTGGCGCTCACCAGTGAACCGGTGGAGCAGGCTGCCATTCACTTCCGTCTCGCGGTCCTGCTGATCGAAGCGGGCCAACTGGCGGACGCAGACCGCCATGCCGTCGCGCTGCGCAAGATCGAGCCGGAGGGGGCGCGAGCCCATTTTGTAATCTCTCTGATGGCGCTGGCCAGGGACGATCGCGATGCGGCCCGGCAGCACCTGGCCCGTCTGGTCGAGGTTCCCTTCATTCAAAAGCGCGCCTGCACTTTGCTCGCGGGCCTGGTGGATGGCAAAAAGGCCCAGAAGCTGCTAGACCGAGCCGCACGACTGCCCACGGACCTGGCCTGGCCTGACCCATTCGAGCAACGCATGCGGAGCCACTACGTCGATCGCATGAGTCGGCTCGCCCCGTTCCTGGCGCTGGAGGGTCAAGGTCGCGACCGGGAGGCCATCGAATTCCTGCGCCAGCTGGCGCGCGAATCGCCGGACGCGGAGACCTGTTTCACGCTCGGCTTTGCCCTCTACAAACGAAATCAACTGGACGAAGCCGAAAAGTACCTGCGTGCGGCCATCGATGCCGAACCGACGCTCGTTTCAGCTCACGTATTCTTGGGGTCCAGTTTGTTGCTGCGCGGCGAGAAAAAACTCAAGGAGGCCGACGGCAAGGAGGCGGCGCTGGAGTTGTTCCGCCAGGCCATCGTTGCGGAGGACAAGGCGCTGGCGCTCAAAAACCAGCTTGCCCTGGCCCATGAAACCCGCGGGCTGGCGCTCAAGCACCTGGGTCGACGTGACGAGGCGCTCAAGGCGCTGCGCCAGGCCGTGCTCATTCAACCTGATTCGCCCGACATGCAGTTGAGCCTGGGGGAAGCGCTGGCCGAGGCGGATCAACTCAAAGAGGGCTTGCAGCACCTTGAATATGCCGTGCAATTCGCTCGCCCCACCGACCCGCGCCCGCGCGAAGCGTTGCGCAAATGGCAGGCCAAAATCAAGAAGTGAAAATCCATTCCGGGAAGCGACGCTCCGTGGAAATGGAGAAACGCCGCAAAAAAAAACGGCCCGAGGACAATGGTCCCCGGGCCTTAATCGCTTCTTTGACTATTGACGGGGGCTACCCGGTTGGGCGGCGCTGGTGCTCGTTTTGGCGGTGCCGCAGCAATCGCGGACTTCCTCGCAACACGGCGCGTTCACCGCGCAACAGTCGCTCGTCCCTTTCGCCGTCGACGTCAGGCAGCAGGGGGCTCCGGGTTCGCAGCATGGCGAACCGGGGTAGCAGCAGTCAAACTGCCGATAACTGGCATCGCCCGCCACCCAGAGGGCGCCAGACAGAACAACTGCGGTGATCATTTTCGTCAACATGTCGATTTCTCCATGATGGTTTCTGGTTGTGGTACGGTTTGATGGTCAGTCCGCTAGTTTGCCGTAAGCGCATGCCACGGACTTTGAACTTTGAACCAAACCCGTTAGCACAACCAAACACAGTGGAGAACGTGTATCGGCGGCGAACGTCCCAACGAAATGACGACAGGTTGTTCATTTTCAGCGGACGCGAACGAATGGTCAACCGTTGGCCAAGAAGCAGCAGCGAGCGGCTCGGACGCGGCCTGTTTGATCTCATCCTGTGAACAACCAAGAACAGCGGCCGGGGTCGGTTCGCAACAGCACGTTGGCGGCGCCGGCGCCTCGCTCGGCGGGTTCTTCCGCTCGGCGCAGCAACAGCATTCGCCCGTGCCCGAGTCTTCGTTCGCCTGAATCAATGGCGCCCGGCAACACCAGCCAACCGGCACTGCGATCACCAGGCTGACCAGATGAACCAGAAGAATCATGCCGGACCGTTTCATGCCTCTATTATTCACCGACCTCGCCCCAACTGTCAAGGGCGCGATCTGTTTGGTATTGTCTCAGTTTGACCGCAGACGCACAGTGCGACACCACCAACTCGTGGCAAATAATCTGCGATGGACGCTATGATAATGGGAGGTTGCCAATCACCTTCAAACGGAGGTTCCGATGAAACGCTACTTCGTCGCACTCACCTTGCTCGTCACCGGTTTCTCGGCTGGGAGTTTTTTTGCCGGCTCCTGGTCGCACGGCCAACCTCAAGCCAAGCCTCCGTTGCCGCGTGAGTTGACGTCCTATCGGGATGTTGTCAAGCCGCTTCTGCCCGCGGTGGTTTTCATCGAGACTTACGCCAGGAATCGCACCGATCGCCTCGGCCTGGGTTCGGGCTTTTTCATCGATTCGTCCGGCGTGATCGTGACCAACCACCATGTCGTCGAAGGCGCGGAGCGTGCGACGATCCATCTGCACGATGGGCGAAAGTTGACGGCGAAAAACATGCGCAGCGATCGCCGCACCGACCTGGCGGTCATCCTGCTCGACGTGAAGGACGCGAAATTCCCGGTGCTGCCGTTCGGCGATTCTGACGCGATGGAGATCGGCGACCGGGTGCTGGCCGTCGGCGCGCCCTTCGGCCTGGCAGGCTCCGTCACGCACGGCATCATCAGCGGCAAGGCCCGCAGCGGGCTGCACCTGAGCATGTACGAAGACTTCCTGCAAACCGACGCCGCCATCAACCCGGGCAACTCCGGTGGGCCGCTCGTCAACCTCGAAGGCAAGGTCATCGGCATCAACGCGGCCATCAAGAGCAAAAGCGGCGGCTTCCAGGGCGTCGGCCTGGCCACCTCCAGTAACCTGGCCAAGGGAATCGTCCAGGCGCTGCGCACCACCGGCGTCGTGAAACGCGGCTACCTCGGCGCCCATGTTCGCGAACTGGACACGGATTCAGCCATACGCCTCAAAACCGCTGGTGTCGTGATCGTGGAGGTGTTCGACCAGACTCCCGCATCCAAGGCCGGGCTCAAGGCGGGCGATATCGTGACGCACGTCTCCGGCAAGGCCGCCAAGAACGCCGACGTGTTGCAGCGCATCATCGCGACGGCCCCGGTCAATCAGGCGGTGGACGTCGATCTCTTGCGCGGCAATCAGCCGATGCGCGTCACGGTCGTGATCGAGGAACAACCCGCGAGTTATGGGATCGGCGATGGGCGGAAAGGGCAGTCGAATTGAATGACGGCGCGCTCGTTTTCGGCTTTCGTAGACCGCGTGCGACTGCTAGAATGTTCGGAAATGCAAACGGAGGAAATCCGATGAGTTCTTCAGCTTCCGCAATTTTGAAATCGGCCCTGGCACTCTCCGAGGATGATCGCCTGGCAATCGCAGATGCGCTGTTGGCAACGTTGCCCGAGGACGATTATCAACACCTCGACGAAGAAGCGTTCGCCGAAGAGCTCAAACGTCGCAGCGAGGATAAGGATCGGTCAGCCTGGATTTCGTGGGCGGATCTCAAAAAGCAGATTGAGTCTCAATGAGCCCCTCGGACATTCGTCTCCACCGCCTGGCTGCCGCCGAATTTCGCGACGCACTCGGTCGTTACCGTGCCAAATCCGCATTAACGAGCCAGAGATTCTTCAACGCGGTGGAGACGGCACTGCAAGAAATTGCCGATGATCCCGCACAGTGGCCCGAGTTTCAGCCTGGCAGCCGCTGGGTGCGCGTGCGGAAATTCCCTTACGTGCTATACTACAAGATCGATTCTGACTCTCGGGTCCGCATACTCGCGGTTGCTCACACGAAGCGGCGCCCGGGATACTGGGTCCGGCGCGCCCACCGGCCTTGACCTCTTGGGTCGTAGGGTGCGACGCAAACCCCGCGCCCCGCCGGCAGTTACACCGGCCGTCCCTCGATCACGCTCACCTCGGTCGGCGTCGGAACAATCCGCTCCAGTTTGAAACCCGCTTTCGCGTACATGGCGGCGTACTCCGCCTCGGTGCGCTCACGGCCGCCGGGCAGGACCAGCATGTTCAGATCAAGCCATTTCGCCGGCTGAAATTCGTTGCGCGGCCTGATCACCATCTCGATCACCAGGAGCTTGCCGTGCGGCGGGATGACCTTGCGAATATGCCCGAGGATCGTGTGGCACTGCTCATCGGTCCAGTCATGAATGATGTGCCGCATTTGATAGGCATCGCCGCCGGGCGGAGCGGCCTCGAAGAAGCTGCCGGCGATGGTCTGGCAGCGCGACGCCAACCCGGCGTCGGCGAGGTTTTTCTTGGCGCGTTCAACGACGCCGGGGAGATCGTAAAGGATTCCTTTCATCGCCGTGTTTTTCTTGAGCACGGCGGTGAGCACGGTCCCGTTGCCCCCGCCGACATCGACGAGCGTGTTGATGCCGGTGTAGTCATAAGCGTCGATCATCGCCTGGGTTTCGGGTCCGTGGAAGCCCGTCATGGCGGCATCGAAGATTTTCGCCTCGGCAGGATGTTCGCTCAACCAGTCGAACACCGGCTTGCCAAAGACGTGATCGAATGCGGGCTTGCCCGTCTGCACGCTGTAGAGCAGTTCGCCCCAGGAGCGGAAATGTTCGTCCCCCATCATCATCGCGACCGCCCACATCGAACCGTGTTGATCGATCAGGCACTCGGCCATCGGCGTCATCGCGAATCGGCCTTGCTCGTCCTCGCTGAAAATCTCGACGCTGGCGAGCGCCCGCAGGAGCCGATAGAGGGCCTGCGGCTGGGTCTTGGTTGATTGCGCGAGTTGTTCGGCGGACTTCGGTCCGTCCTTGACAAGGTCGGCAAGTTTCAACTTGGCGGCGACATGGATCGCCTGAGATGTCCAGTAACCGGTGATCATCCGCACGAGCTGCTGCCGCGGCGTTGGTTTTTTCTCGGCCATGGGGTGGTCTCCTTTGGGGAAAGGGTGAGTCCATGCAACGAAAAAGGTATGAACCAACGCGTGTTTCGGCCAATGATTAGTGCAAGCGGCGAAACGCGCCATTGCATCGGCCGCCAATTTCGGACAGAATGAACCTTGAAAGGAGCCTCGCCAATGTCCGATCGCTTGCCGGAACTCCTCAAGGCCTTCGACGGCAGCCTGCCGCTTTCCAGGGCGCGCACCATTCCAAGCGCCTGGTACTTCGATCCCGAAATCTACGCGCTCGAGTGTGAAAAAGTTTTCGGCAACACCTGGCAGTACGTGGGCCGCGCCGAACTGGTGCGCGCGCCCGGCACGTACTTGACGGTCGAACTCGCGGGCCAACCGATTCTTGTCGTGCGCGACGAGCAGGGCACGCTGCGCGCCTTCCACAACGCCTGCCGGCATCGGGCCGCTCAGGTGATTAACGAACCGTGCGGCCATGCCACGAAGTTGCGTTGCCGTTATCATGGCTGGACCTACGATCTCGCGGGCAAACTGCGTGGCACGCCGGAGTTCGCAGGCGTGGAGGACTTCGATCACGCCGAGCACGGGCTGCCGCCGATGAACGTCGAGACCTGGGGCCCGTTCGTTTTCGTGCATCAGGGCACGCCGACGAAAAAGTTGGCTGAGTATCTGGCGCCCTTTCCGCGGATGACCGAGGGCCTTGGCGTCGGGGATTTGCGCTATTTCGACCGTCGCGAATACGTGCTGGAATGCAACTGGAAAGTGTTCGTCGATAACTACCAGGATGGCGGCTATCACGTCAACACGGTGCATCCCGGTTTGGCAGGCGCGCTCGATTATTCGCAATACCGCACGGAATTGCATGAACATAATACGGTGCAGATCAGTCCAATCAAGCAGTCGGACGATCCCGCCGTTGCCAAAACGCGCGCCGGCACGCACGCTTATTACTGGTGGATTTTCCCGAACCTGATGATTAACCTGTATCAGGGCGTGATGGACACGAACTGGGTGATGCCGCTGGGAACCGATCGGTGTCGAGTGATTTTCGATTTCTATTTCACGGACATCGAAGGCGAAGAGGCAAAGCAATTCAACGACCAGAGTATCGCCGTGGCGCATCAGGTGCAACTCGAAGACTGGGGCGTGTGCGAGGAAGTGCAGCGCGGGTTGCGCTGCCGATCGTATGACACCGGACGCTTCAGTGTGAAGCGCGAGGCGGGAGGGTATTACTTTCATCAATTGTTGGCGCAAACGTTACGTGAATAGTTTTGGGAAGCCCCGGGATGAGCGCAGCGAATCCCGGGGATCGCGCCACCCCTTATCCCCGGGATTCGCTGCGCTCATCCCGGGGCTTACAAGGGAGAACTTTTGAACCAAACGCGCGAAAACATGACGGTTCGCCTCGAACGGGCCGTCCTTGTCAGTGTCGCCTTGCCTCAGCGCCCCTGGCACGGCGATGATCCGCTTGACGAACTCCGTGGCCTCGCACAGACCGCGGGCGCCAATATCGTCGGCGAGTTGACGCAGAAACGCCAGGAGATCGTGCCCGGAACCTACATCGGGAAGGGCAAGCTCGCGGAACTGACCGAGTTGTGTCAGGCCAACGACGTCGAGGTCGTGATCTTCGACAACGACCTGTCGCCTGGCCAGGTACGCAATCTCGAAAAGGCGACCAATGCCAAGGTCATCGACCGCAGCGAGTTGATCCTCGACATTTTCGCCACCCGCGCTCGCACCATCGAATCGAAGCTCCAAGTCGAACTCGCCCAGCTCGAATACTCCTTGCCGCGCCTGAAACGGATGTGGACCCACCTGTCGCGCTACAAGGGCGGCATCGGCCTGCGCGGGCCGGGCGAAACCCAGCTCGAAGAAGATCGCCGGCTCGTTGGGCTGAAGATCCGCGATCTGAAGGAACGTCTGCGTCACGTGCAAACGCGCCGCCAGCGCGAGGTTGGAAGCCGATACGAGGAACACACCGTCTCCCTCGTCGGCTACACCAACGCCGGCAAGAGCACGCTGATGAACCGCCTCACCGGCGCCGGCGTGTATGTCGAAAACCGACTCTTCTCCACGCTCGAAACACGCACCCGGCAGTGGCGGCTCAACGACTGGGGCCGCGTGCTCCTCAGCGACACCGTCGGCTTCATTCGCGATCTGCCGCATCATCTGGTCGCGTCTTTCAAGGCGACGCTGGAGGAGGCACGCCAGGCGAGGCTGCTGCTGCACGTCGTCGATGCCGCCAACCCTCATGCCGAAGAACACATTCTTTCGGTCAAGGCGGTGCTCAAGGAAATCGACTGCGCCGCCCGGCCAACGCTTCTCGTGTTGAACCAGATTGATCGGGTGCAGGACCCGTCGTTTTTGCAGGTCTTGCAGGCGCACCATCCGCGGGCGGTCGCCGTCAGCGCCTTCACCGGGCAGGGTATCGATAGCCTGTGCGACGCCGTCATCGAGATGCTCAGCGCCGACTTCACGCACGTCAGTATCGATGTGGACGCCGGCAACGGCCGCGTCCTCGCCTACCTCGCCGCTCACGCCGAGATTTATCGCCAGGAATTTCACGACAATCGCATCAAGATGCTCGGGTCGATGCCGCGACATCTGGTGCGGCATATCCAGGAACCGGGCGTGGAGATCGCGGAGGTGAATGGCGAGATGGAGAAAGCGGCGCCAGCAAACACGGTTACCGGAGGTTGAGGGCGGGCCAAGGATTTGCGGCCCTACGCTGGAATCGCCGCGCGTTTCATCTTGACGCGAATCCGCGAAAGCGCGCCCGCACCACCTTGGCGATTGCGGATTTGATGGCCGCCTGCAGCGGCGGCGCCGAGCGGGTGAGCTGCAATTCCATGCCCTTGAGGCACCCGCACAATAATCCGCAGGTTCCCAGCCTCGCGTCGTTGGCCTGCTTTCTGATAACTAATGCAACTCCGATTGTGTTTTTTCATCTGCTCGCTATGGTTCGCGGCGGTGTTTGAGTGAAGGGCGTTTTCACAAGTTGCCCCGGCGTCAAGTCACCGAACATTCGCGGAACCTTGTCACGAAAGGGATTTCAATGGAAGCGGGCAGTCCGTTGCTGCTTGGCGCGATTGGCGCGTTGTCGTTCGTCCTGGCGTTTATTGGCGCCGGGGTCGGTTTGGTTCTGGGGCACCTGCGCTTGCCTCTCCTGGTTGCCTATTTTGGTGTGCCGGGGACGGGAACCATGACGAACCTCATCATCTCCGGCACCGGCGCCATCGCCGGTGCGGCGAGTCATGTGCGGGCGGGGCGCGTGTCGTGGAAGGCGGTCGCGCTGATGGGCATTCCGTCGGCACTGGGGGCGATCCTGGGCGTGTTGTTTTTTGTCCGCCTCAATCCGCTCTGGTCGTACCTGGTCATCGGCGTGATGCTCGTTGTCTCGGGTTTCAGCCTGATACGTAAAAAATCGGATGCCGAGCCGGGCGAGGACATTTCACCCATGCGGCGCATGGCGCTGGAAACGGCCATCGGTTTGGCCCTGGGCGCCCTGGCGGCCGTCACCGGCTTGATGCTGGGCAGTCTGCGCCTGCCCATGATGATCCGCTATCTGCGCATGGACCCGAAGGAAGCGATCGGCACCAATATGGTCGTCGGCTGCGTGACGGCGGCGGTCGGCTCCACCACGGGGCTGTTTGCCGGCGACGGGCAGATGCCGTGGTTGGTCATGGCCGTGGTCGTGCCACCCACCATTCTCGGCGGCTGGCTGGGCGGCTGGTTGACGGGCAAGATTACCAAGGAAACCGTGCAAGGAATGGCCGGCGTGATCGTCATGCTGACGGGCGTTCTGTTGGTTGGCCAAGGCACGGTCGGCGTCGTCCGCAGGCCGCACGATGCGGTGCCGCCGCTGGTTCATGAATCGGATTTCGACGACTGGTTCGATTTCGACGACGACCTGCCGGAAGCGGATTTGGAGCCGGAGCCGATGCGTCCCGTGGATGCCCAGCCGTTGGATTTTTTCGACGACGCGCCGATTCCCACTCCGGCAGACCCCGGCGAACCCAGGCTATTCGGCACGGTCAACCTTTGACGAGTAGGAAACCAGCCCCCGGCGCAAGCCGGGGGGTGAGATCGCCGCGTCCCCCGGCTTGCGCCGGGGGCTGGCGTTTTCATTGGAAGGCGATTCTCAATAGCGCATTTTCTTCTGCGCCCGATTGCGCATCACGATCGCGATGCCGTTGAGGCTCAACAACACGATCAACAGCACCGCACTGGCAACGGCGGCGTTGTATTTCCACATGTCGAGCGGGGTGTCATCCCCAGCGACCAGCACCGGCGGGCGGTCGCACCAGTTGAATATCTGCAAAGGCAAAGCCGTGAAGGGCGTGTGCGGGTACGGGAATTGATCGACAAACGTCTTCGCCCCCATGAAAACTAGCGGCGCCGCCTCGCCGACGGCGCGCGACAGCGACAAGATCGTCCCCGTCAGGATGCCAGGCCGGGCCATCGGCAGGACGATGTTCCAGATCACTTGCCATTTCGTCGCCCCCAGCGCGTACGCCCCTTGCCGTAGCGACAACGGCACGGCCCGGATCGCTTCCTGCGTTGAGACGATCACCACCGGCATCGTGAGCAGGCCAAGCGTGAGACCGCCGCCGAGCAGGTTGCGTGCGGCAATCCTCGGATAGGAATCATGCAGGTGCTGGAAAAGATACACGAACACGAAACCGCCCAGGATTCCGTACACCACCGACGGCACGCCCGCCAGGTTGTTGATGTTGATCTGGATCAGCCGCGCCAGCCGGCCTTCCTGGCGATACTCCTCAAGATAAAGCGCGGCGCCGACGCCCACGGGAACCGCCAGGACAATGGTGATCAGTCCGAGCCAGATACTCCCCGCCAGGGCGGGCAGAATGCCCGCATCCTGCGGCTTGTCGCTGGGGTTGTTGCTCAGGAAGTAGAACAAGATCGAGCCGAGGGAACGGTCCGGGCGCATGCTGCTTTCGGCGATGTCGACTTTCTGCCCTTCGATCTTCACCAGGTTCCTTTCCGCATCCTCGATGCCGAACTTGAAGAGCTCGCGGATCTCTTTTTTTTCCTCATCCGTGGCCGCCTTTTTCAATTCCTCGTCGCGTTCGGTCAGGAGCCTGGCAAGGGCGGTCGCCTTGGTGGCCTTGATCTTCTTGAAATCCTCGATGATTTGCTGGTTTCTTTTGTTCTCGAGGTCGATGAGCGCCGGCGTATGGCGCGCCCACTGGACGACCTCCGCCGTGAGTTGGGCAAAGAAGACCGCGAGGATCGCCAGGCCAAAAAACGTCGCCAGAAAACCCGCCAGCGTGAAGACCCGATCCGACCAGGAACGCGACGACCCAATGAGAAATAGAGCGAAAAGAAGGCCCCAAAAAACCAGAAAGATCGTACCCGCAAAGCCAAAAAGGTCGACCGGATTCCAGGCCAGGCGATAAGCAGCCCACAGGGAATGAATCACAAAGGTCAGCACGGAAAGACCCAGAGCCCAGCCGAACGAACGGGCCAAAGCGCCCAGGAGCATTTGGCCCAAAGTCGGGTGTGGGATCATCCACGTTTTCGTCAACGGTTGGCTCATTGGTACACCTGCCGATAGCGCTGCAGTACCTTCTGGGCGATGATATTCATGGCAAGCGTCATGAAGAACAGCACGGCCGCGACCGCGAAGAGGCTGTTGAAATCGGTTGAAAAGTGAGGTACATCTCCCATGGCCCGGTGGACGATGAAGCCGGTCATGGTGGCGGCGCCCTCGCGGGGGTCGAGCGTCATCCAGGGAGATTCGCCGCAGGCCAAAGTGACGGCCATCGTCTCGCCGATGGCGCGGGACAGGGCGAGCAAGAACGACGCAGTCACGCCGGACAGAGCGGCGGGTATCACGACGCGAACCGACGTCTCGAATTTGTTGGCTCCCAGGGCGATTGCCCCATCGCGAAGGGCGCGCGGAACGGCCCGCAGCGCGTCCTCGCTGAGCGATGCGACCATGGGGATGATCATGATGCCCACCACAATGCCGCCGCTCAAGAGGTTGTTCGGATTGCCCAGCCCTTCGATGAATTGGGCCAGCGTTGGCGTGACCACCGTGATCGCGAAGAAACCATAAACCACGGTCGGGATGCCCGCGAGCAACTCCAGGGTCGGCTTCGCAATGGAGCGCACCCGGCGAGAGGCATATTCACTGAGATAGGTTGCCGTCAGCAGGCCAATCGGGATCGCAACCGCGGCGGCGACGACCGTGACGATCAGCGTCGCCGACAGGAGCGGCCAGATGCCGTAGACGCCGGATTCTTCTGTCCATTCGGTGCCCGTGCAGAACGTGCTGAAGCGTTCCCACATTTCAGCGCCGGACATGGCGACGTTTTGCCCCTTGGCGCCCTGCGGCCCATCCTCGCGCAAGGTCTTGAGCGTGAAGAACTCAAAGGAACCAAACAGGATGACCGACGCGATGGCGAGGGTGATCACAATCGAGAACAGCCCGCAGGAAAGCAGCGCCCACTCGATGAGCTTTTCCCAGCCGCGTTTGGGGGGGCCGCGCCGGGCCAGCCAATCGCGAAACGACGTGGACGGTTCGGGCGGAGTGGACGTTGCCACAAGGACCTCGCGGGGTGAAGGGAAAGTTTTGACACGTTTAGCCGCGATACCGTTCGTCAAGCAGGGCGATACTAGCCCCACGCGCAAGCGTGGGGGGGGGGCAGCCTCCCAAATCCCCACGCTTGCGCGTGGGGCTGGTCAAGTGTTCTTCTACAAACGGCATTGCGGCTAAACGAATGCCACGAACGCGGTTACTTCACGGCCTGATTGAACATCTTGCGGACGCGCAGCGTTTGCAGCGTGCTCATTTTCACGTAGCCGGCCGATTTGGCCAGATCGCCGCGGCGCAGATAAAAATCAACGAACTCACGCACCGCCGGGCGCGCCAGCGATTTCGTCTTTACGTAGATATACAGCGGCCGGCTGATCGGGTATTTCCCGGACAGCACGTTCGCTTCAGTCGGCTCATAGTATTTCTCGCCGGCCTTCTTGGCGACGGCGACCACGTTCAAGGAGTTCTTGTTGGCGGTGTAATAGGCGACGCCGAAGAAACCCATCGCATAGGGATTCTTGGAAACGCCGGTCACGACGACGTTGTCGTCTTCGCTTCCCTTGTAGTCCTGGCGGATCAAGCGCTCCTTGCCGTTGACCGCCTCGGTGAAATAGTCAAACGTACCCGAGTCCTTGCCGGCGCCCCAAAGAGCAAGGGGTTCATTGGGGAATGTCGGATCGACATCCTTCCAGGTTCGAGCGTTCTTGAACGAATCGGTGTCGGGATGCCAGATTTTCCTGAGCTGGGCCAGAGTCAGTTTGGGAGCAAAGTCGTTCTTCTTGTTGACGACCACGGCCAGCCCATCCCAGGCCACCTGGAGTTCAACGAACTCGATGCCGTTGGCCTTGCAGGCCTTGGCCTCGACGTCCTTCATTTTTCGGGATGCGTCGCAGATGTCGAGTTCGTTGTTCACAAATTTGCGCATCCCGCCGCCAGTTCCGGAGATACCGATGCTGATGTTGACGCCCGCGTGCAGTTTTTTGAAATTGGCGGCAACGGCCTCGGTGATGAGGTACACCGTGCTCGATCCGTCGCATTTGACTTCGCCGCTGAGCTTTTTACCTTGAGCGACGGCGGAGTCGGGCGAACTCACCCCGAAGCCAATCCATGCGATAGCGATGCCGAGAATGGTCCAGCGTTTCATGGCGGTGTCCTCCGAAGCGGTAGGGAACAATCATCGGAACGTCAGGCGCATTTTCGGCCCTGGGCGTGTGTTTTCACCCTGCGCCTGGTGAAGGTTTCGTGAAAACATCATTCCCCCTGGAGTGAAATAAGAAGACAAAAAGGAAATTCGATGTTGGTTTGATGAAGATGCGATGAAGATGATTTTGGGAATGGCCTTGCCTGCGCTTCGGGTTGGTTTGGCATAGGCCAGTCTTCGCCACGAATCGTATATCTATTTGAAATGGTAGGAGCCCGAGCGCGACCGTTTGGCCGCGCTGGTCGCGCGGAGTCGGCTTCATGTCGCGTCTCTCGATGTTTTGGCAAACGTTCTTCGCGTTTGGAATCCTCATCGTCGTGGCGCTCGGCGTGTTGGGTGGGGTAATTGGCTCGTGGGTGGAACGGCAAGCGCTTTTGCAAATCGAGGAACGTCTCAAATCGAAGGCAATTCTGTTGCGCGAGCTGGCGCGAGGCCGTTCCGTCACCGACTTGCGCGAACAGGTCGAAGCGTTGCGCCGGAAGATCGATACGCGCATCACGCTGATCGGCGCGGACGGCGCCGTCCTGGTCGAGACCGATCGTGAGGATCTCGAAGAACTGGACAACCACCTCAAGCGTCCGGAGATTCAGCAGTCGCGCACCGCACCCTATGGCGTCGCCACGCGGTACAGCACGACGGTCCAGAAAAGCATGATGTATGTCGCCACCCATTCACCCGACACCTCGGAAGTCGCCTATGTGCGCGTCGCTTTGCCGGTGACGGAGGTCGTTGCTGACGCAGCTCGCTTGCGCAATCTCGTCTGGATCACTGCGGCGGGGACGGCTCTCCTGGCCTTGTTCGTCACCTGGATATTGACCCGGCGCCTCACGCAGCCGCTCCAGGAACTCAGCGATGGCGCCCGTGCGATCGCCGCGGGCGATTATGGTCACAAGGTGTACATCGATCGCAAGGATGAAACGGGCCGACTCGCCGGCGTCTTCAATCACATGAGCAGTCAGCTCGCTCGGCAGTTCACGCAACTCGACGAGGATCGCCAGCAACTGCGGGCGGTCCTGAGCAGCATGGTCGAGGGGGTCATCGCCATCGACGGCGAGCAGGACATCCTGTTCGCCAACGATCGGGCCGGTCTGATGCTCGATTTTTCCACCACGAACGCGGCCGGGCGCAAGCTCTGGGAGATCGTGCGTCAACGCGCCGTCCTCGACCTGGTGCAAGCGACGTTGCGCGAATCGAGTGAATCGCCACGCAACCTCGAGTTCATCGAGGCGGCTGGCAAATCCCTGATGTTGCACGTCGCCCAGCTCCCGGGCGAGTCGGCACGCGGGGCCGTCCTCGTGTTCCACGATACCACCGAACTGCGCCGGCTGGAAAGGCTGCGCCAGGAGTTCGTCGCCAACGTCTCGCACGAACTCAAGACGCCGCTCTCCGTCATTGCGGCGTGCGTCGAAACACTCATCGACGGCGGCATGGACGACGTCGAAAACCGCGGGCGATTCCTGCAGCGCGTGCTTGAAGAATCGCATCGCCTGCACGCCCTGATCCTCGACCTGCTCAGCCTGGCGCGCATCGAATCCGGCGACCAGCACTGGATTCTGAAGCCGCTCCTCGTCGCCGACCTGGTTCAGGCCAGCATCGATCGCCATCAGGCCCGCGCCCGCGGCAAGAAACAAACGCTGACCCTCGATTCATCCGCCAAAGCCAGCGTCCAGGTGATGGCCGATCAGGAAGCGCTTTCCGAGATCCTCGATAACCTCGTGGACAACGCCGTCAAATACACACCCGAAGGCGGCGTGATCCGTCTCAACTGGTGGCCGGAGGATGGTCATGTCAACCTGGAAGTCCAGGACACCGGCATCGGCATCCCCGAAAGCGATCTGCCCCGCATTTTTGAACGCTTTTACCGCGTCGATAAAGCCCGCTCGCGCGAGATGGGCGGAACCGGGCTCGGGCTGTCGATCGTCAAGCACCTGGTTCAGGCCATGCAAGGCGGCATTCGCGCCAGCAGCACGCTTGGCCAGGGGAGCACCTTCACCGTACGTTTACCAAAGCCGGATTAATGTAGGTCGGGCTTTCCAGCCCGACGTATTTCGACTACGCGTCAGGCTGGAAAGCTTGACCCACCAGGGGATCAATTCGATGCCCGGGCTACGCCCCGCCGTGTTTCTCGATCGCGATGGCACGCTCAATGTCGATCGTTCGTACATTCTCCGGCCCGAAGATATGCAACTCCTGCCGGGGGTCGGCGAGGCGCTGCGCCGGTTGCAGGCGGCGGGGTTCGCGTGTGTTGTCGTCACCAACCAGTCTGCCGTGGGCCGGGGCATGATGACCGACGTGGACCTTGACCAGGTCCACGCCGAGATGAAACGTCAGCTTGCCGCGCTGGGCGTGACGCTGGATGGCATCTACGCCTGCACGATTGCGCCGCGGACCGAGGACAAGATCGCGCTGGAGTATCCGGACCGCAAGCCCGGACCGGGCATGTTGCTGCGCGCGGCCGCGGATTTGGGGCTCGACCTGGCCCGCTCGTGGATGATCGGCGACACGCTGCGCGACATCCTGGCAGGACAGAACGCCGGCTGCCACGAATGCATTTTGGTCCGCACGGGCCATCCGATCGACGAAACGCAATTCGGACTGGCAGAGCCATTTCACGTGGCGGACGACCTGGTCGCCGCGGCGCGGTTGGTCCTGGCAAATTACGCGTAGCGCTCGCGCGGCGCCGTGCGAGCGCTAGACCGCAAGACGTACTTGATCTGCAGCTCATAAACAATCGCGCCGAGCAGGGTTCCTTCTTTCTTGCCGTGGCAGGTGGCGCATTGCTTGAGGACCACGGGCACAATCGTCGCGGCGCGCAGGACGTGCTTGCCGTTGACCTGGGCGACCTCTTCGTAATAGGCCTTGCCCGATTTCATCTGTGCCACTGCCTTCTTCTCGAATTCGGTTTTGGCGACATTCTTCTTGTTCTTCGGCTTGCCGGTGGCGTCGAGCAGGCGGGCATTATGGTAGCCCTTCTTGTGCATGGCGGCGAAAACGTCTTTGGCAACCATGGCCGCCGGGACGCTCGATTGACCTTCGACGTAGCTGTTGGTGATGCTGACGACGGCCGTCTTGTAAAGGGTGTCCAGCATCTGCACCTGCTCGCGCGTCCGCGCGAGGGCGGCCTTGTCCGGCGCCTTCGCATCGCCGGCCGGCGCGGTTTCATGGTGACCCACCCCAAGGCCGACGGCAAGGACGGCCAACATGCTGCAACGGGAGAGACGTTTCATGGGACCTCCAATAAAAGGGTGCTGTGGGCAATATTGGATATATATATCCAATTTAGCGGTTTGGCAAGGCTGGATTTTCCGGCCTGAGGCGTAAGCGAGGGAATGCCCGCCCTTCGCTCACGCTTCAGGCTCGGAACTACATGAGCCCGCGATACGCTTCCTCATTGAAGCCGACGTAGAGCGTTGTGCCTTTCTTGATGGTCGGCGCACGCAGGTTACCGGTCGGGCCGAGGAGGTGGGCCAGGATCGTCGCGTCATCGGGTGGGTCGTTCTTCATGTCGAAGGTAACGCACTTCTTGCCCTTGGCGACGTGAATCGTTCGGACCGACTTCGCCAGCGCGAGGGCCTCGGCCTTGCCTTGCTTCTGCTTGCTGGCATCCACGATGGTTTTCGCTTCCAGGTCATATTGCTCAAGGAACCCCTGAGCTCGCTTGCATGACGTTCAGCTCTTGCGGTGGTACATCCAGTCGATATTCTGTGGCATGGCGTGACCTCCTTTGGGCGTGATGGTTATCATAAGGAACGGATTGGCGAGATGTGCGCGAAACTGCCAAGCGAGACCTGACGCGGGCCTAGATGACGAATAGCGACGGCAGCTCGGCAAATCCTTCGATTCGATTGTGGCCTAGCTCCAGGTGCTCCTTCCTGGGATCCAGCAGCACGGCAGCGATGCCCAGCCGACGGGCGGCGTCGAAGTCATTGACGCGGTCGTCCCCCACGAAAACGACTTCTTCGGGCGGTAGTTGCAAGAGGTCCAAGAGGCGTGTGAAGAATTCCGCTGCGGGTTTGCGCCAGCCGATCTCGGAACTGACCACGACGCGCTCCATAAAATTCGCGCCGGGCATGGCAGCGATCAGCGCGTGCAGGCGGGCGTCGAAGTTGGATGCCACCGCTTGCCGAAGGCCGCGCTGGTGCATGGCTTTTGCTGCGGGGAGCCAGTCCGGATCGAATGCCCAGACATCGGGAGAAGCGAAGGCTTGAAAGAGCGTGTGGAAACAAGCGTCGGCGTCGGCGATGTCCGGAAAGACCGTTGCGACGATCGCGCGCCAGCGATCGTGCTCGCGTGCCTCACTGGTTTGCCAGCCGGACCGGCAGTCGAGTAGATCCTGCTCGGCGAACGCGGACAGGAAACGCCGGCGTATCTCGGCCTCATCCATCGCGCAGCCGAAACGCCGGGCGACGTCCGCGTAGACTGCCTGCACCGATGGCGCCACGTGCATGATCGTGCCCACGGCGTCGTAGACGATGGCTCGGATCATGTCGCTTCCCATGGTCACGCGAGCGCTACGCCGCAAGCGGCGTCAATTCGTTGGCGCATACGGCGTCGGCGCGGCCTGCGGAATCTTGAACAGATGCGGTGGCTGATTGGCGGGGATGTTCGTGATCGGGATCGGCATCGACGGATTCGGCCGCGGCGGCGACCAGGACGGACTGGGGAAGGCTGCCGAATCCATGATCGGCGGTACGGGCGTACTGTTGCACTCGCACTCGGCGCCGCCTTGGAACAACCCCGGCCCGGAGTAGTTGCTGCGGAACAAGCGGGGAAAGAGTTTGCCGTCCTCGCAGAATGAGCAGCAACCCGACAGGGTGATCAAAAACCCGCACGCCAGGGCCATGCAAGCCGAACGTAGGCGGAGCATCGCTGAATCCTCTTCTGTTGACTGTTCCAGGTAGTTTCAAGGCACGGTTCCGGGGCCTCGCATCGCAAGGCCGTGCAATACCATCATGCGCCCGGTTCCTTTCTTGAGCAAATTTCGCGAACTGAAATGATGAGTTTTTTCGCGTGGCAGGTATCTTCGGCAAAGGTCGTGCGTTTCTTGTGCTTTGCGCCGTCCGTGGCCCGCGCGCCACTATCCGTGATTGGGTACATGGGGGAATTGGTAGCGATTGTGATTGGGCAGCGGATTGGATGAATTCTTCCAAGTCTGAAGCGCGAGCGAAGAATTGCCTGCCCTCGCTCACGCTTCAGGCTCGGCTTCAGGCGACACGCCGTAGGGGCGCTGGTTCCTCTTCTGCTGATTGGTCCGCCGATTTGGGTCGCGGCGGGCTGCCCCAGAACAGGATGGCGCACGCCGGCACGAGGAATGGCCGGACCACGAAGGTGTCCACGAGCACGCCGAACGCGAGGGCGAAGCCGATCTGGGTTAGCGTGTTAAGCCCGGCGAGCATCAGGGTCGCGAACGTCCCGGCCATGATGAGCCCGCATGAGGTGATCGCGCCGCCGGTCTTGGCCAGGGCCAGACGCATCCCTTCGATCGCCCCATGTCGCCTGCGCTCCTCCATGGCGCGCGATATAAGCAAAATATTGTAGTCCTCGCCCACGGCGACCAGGATGATGAAGAGAAAGAACGGCACGCGCCAATCGACGTGCGTCAGGACGTGCCCGTGAAAGTACAGGCCCGTCAGAGCGGTCGCGCCGAGGGCGGCGTAGTAGCTCGCCAGCACGGTCACCAGCAGATAGATCGCCAGCCAGACGCTCCGCACGAGCAAAAGCAGAATCGCCAGGATCGCCGCCAGGACGAAGCCGTTGACGCGATAGCGATCGCTTTCCGTCACCTCGGCCAGGTCCTGCCCGATCGCGGTGATGCCGTAACACTCCGCGCCGATGTTTTCGCCGAGCAGGTTGTAGTGAGGCAGATCGACGCGCAGCCAGGCCTGCAACAGTTTGAGCGTTTCGGCGCTGGCCGGCTCGAATGGATCGGTCTTCAGGATCACGTCGAGCTTGGTGACGTAGATCGTCTGCGGGTTGCCGGCATCATCGGGAACCTCAATCTTGGAAACGTATCGACCACGCGCCTCGTCAATTGCGCCATCGTGCCAGTCCCGCAGGATCGGCTGCAAAAACGTCAGCGCTCGATGCAGCAACCCCTCGCCCCGCGGGCTCGGCGTCACCTCCAGCCACGGGAAACCGACCGGCTGCACGAGCGAACGCACCTCGGCCACGTTGTCGAGGTTGCCAAAACCTCGACTCAGCCGCTCCAGTTCGCGCTGTCCGACCGGCGAAGTCCAGTCCTGTGAGGATGTCAAAAGGATCGTCACCGGTCCAATCTCGCCTGCGGTGAAATGGCGTTGGATCGACGCCAGCCCGCACAGGCTGGGGCACTCGGGATTGAGTTCCCCGGTCGCGCGATAGTTGGGTTGCACGCGCAAGCCCAGTAGAACCAGCGGCGCCAACAGCGCCGTGGCGACCACCCAGGTCACCACGGGACGCCGGGCGACGAATCGGCTGATCCCGTCCCAAAGCCCCAGATTCCGCGGCGATTCTGGAGTCGCCAGGCGAGCGCGAAAAGCGACTGCCGGCGCCGGCCGAGGCCAGAACACGGCGCGCCCTAGCAGGCTCAATAGCGCCGGCGTCAACGTCAGCGACGCCAAAAGCGCGACGCCCAGGCTCAGGGCAATGGCCGGGCCCGCGTAGCGAACCTTGGCAAACTCCGCCAGCACCATCAAGCCCAGGCCGACCATCACCGTGCCCGCGCTCGCCGCCAGGGCCTCGCCGACGCCGCTCACGCTGCGCGCGAGCGCGTCCCTGACCTGAAACCCCGTTTCCAGCTCCTCGCGATAGCGACTGATCAGGAATAAGCAATAGTCCGTACCCGCTCCGTAGAGGATCACGATGGCGAAGATCTTGCTGATGTTGACCAGGTGAACACCGGGCAACAGCGTCATCAGCGCCAGCATCTTGAGGGAGACCCAGACCGAAATGGCAATCGTCGCCAGCGGCACCAGCGCCAGCAGCGGCGCCCGATACACCGCCAGCAAGACCACCACCACCAGGATGATCGTCGCCCAGGTCGTGGTGTCCAGACTGTCGGCCGTCGCCTTGGTCAGGTCGCGCCCGATGCCCGCCGACCCCGTGGTGTGGACTTGCAATCCCGCCGGCAGCATCGTAGCCAGCCGCTTCTTGAGGACCTCATCCATCCGCTCGACGGCATCCTTGGTGGCAACCGCCAGATAGGGCATGCCCAGCGACACCTGGATTAGCGTGCATTGCCGATCGTTGCTGATCATGCGCCAGCCCAGCAAACCGCTCTGGCACGATTCGACCTTGCCGATTTTCAATTGCGGCTCGGCCTTGCGAAGTTGTTCCAGGTCGGCGGCCAGGAGCTCGACCAGTTTGAAATCCTCATCCGTCAGCGGGCCCTCTTCACGTTCGACGGCGAAGACTGCTCGGCAGGCCTCGACGTCTTCCTTGAAGGCTTTTTCGAGCAGATGATGGGCACGCACGCTGGTGAAGCGATCCGGAACGAAGCACACGTCGTCGTCGTGCGCCTGCGCATCCCAGGCGGGCGCGACCAGACTCAAGGCCACGCCCAATACGAGCCAGCCGGCGCAGATCATCCAGGATTGGTGGGCAGCGAAATGTCCTAAGCGATAGAACATGCCGGTTCCTTCCTCCAACAGATTCGCAAAGTGTAACACACATCGCGGGGGAACTGCTATGCCGCTTGCGGCGCGGCCAGCCCGCAACGCAAAGAAAGGAGATATTGCAAAACCCCTCGTTTACGTTTCGGTCTGGTGGGCTGCTCGCCATATCATCGGAACAGGCAATGGGCAGACTGTAAGGAATATGCGCAAAAGACCGAAAGAGCTGGATCGACGGCAAGCAGCGAAGAATCGGCAATCCGGGCGAATGCCCTCAGGGCGACGACGCTTGCAACTCGCGCAGGAATTGCGCGAATTCGTTCGGCGTGTTGACGTTGCGAAGGCTAGCCAACGTCGGGTCGATGTCGCGTAGCTCGTTTTCGCCTACCAGGCGGGTGGGAACCCGATCCAGCAAGCCCGCCAGACGCAGGGATTCGGCGTGCAACATTTCCTGAACGACCTTCATCACTGACAGGCGATAGACGGCCGCCAGCGGATGCGGGAAACCCTCAATCCACGGCACGCAGGCCAGTGCCGGCCCGATCAAATCGATCATGCGCCGAATGAACGAGGCCTTCAAACCCGGAACATCGCAGCCCGAAATGAAAGCCGCGTCGACCCGCCCGACGAGGGCATCCAATCCGGTCGCCAGGCCTTGCATTGGGCCTCGCCCTTCCTGAACATCCCGCACGACCTGGATGCCAATCGGTAGATCAGGAATCGCTTGCTCCGGCGCCGCCACGACGACGACTGGCTCCACCACCTCGGCAAGCGTCCGTACCACGCGCGCAAGCATCGACTCCCGGTCAACTTGCAACCAGGCCTTCGGCTGGCCCATCCGGGTACTGCGACCGCCGCACAACACGATTCCGCCGACCTGTGACATGGATATTGCCCGGGGTGAAAACCGAGGCGAGAAGTCTCTGCCCTTAAGGATATCACATGCTTTGCTGCCAAATCGTAGCGAAAGCGTATCCCTTCACTATCGTTGGTTGTACTTGCTAGATTTGATCCAGCTCCGCCTGCATGGATGCGAGTTCGCGGCAAAAGGCGGTGAACGGATCGCGGGCCTGGCTGCAATCGCCTTTGGCCCCCATCTTTTCCACGTCCAAAATCAACCGAGTCAAACCGGATACGCCGAAGAAACTGACCATGCCTTTGAGAGTGTGTGCGGCGCCATGCACGGCCATGCAATCGTTCTTTTCCAGGCCGCGGGCCAGTTCGTCGATGAATTTGCCGCAATCCTCGCGAAACTCGGCAATCAGTTGACGGAGAATCGGAAGGCTGCCGCCGACGGAGGACAGGATTTTCGCACGATCGACCAACGTCGGGGGCGCCGTCGTGGTCGGGATGCTTTGAGGGGTTGGATCGCGGGATGGTAGGGTAGTCGGAACGACCGCGGCGATTGCGTCCAACAGGTCTTGGTCCTGGATCGGCTTGGCAACGTAAGCGTCCATGCCCCCTTGCAAGCATTGCTCGCGGGCGCCATCACCGGCGTTGGCAGTCATGGCGATGATCGGTGTGCGGGGCTTCCCGCCTGCCTCTTGCTGGCGAATTCGCGCGGTGGCCTCCAGACCATCCATCTCCGGCATATGCATGTCCATGAAGATGATGTCGAAGGCCTGCTTTTCAAGGAAAGCCAGCGCTTCTTTGCCGCTCCCGGCAACGGTTACCTGGTGTCCCTGGCGTTGCAGCTTCAACACGCCGACCTTTTGATTGAACGGGTTATCGTCCACGAGCAACAGCTTCAGGGCCACCCCGGCTTTCGGCGCCCCGGACGTTTTGGTATCGGCTTCACTCAGGTTGATATCCATGTCGGTGCCGGTCGATTGCACGATGCCGCAGGATTTCAGCAGGGCTTTCAACAGGTCCGCCGGTTTGTATGGCTTGGCGATGTAGCCTTTGATGCCAAGCTCCTGGCATTGGGCCACCTCGGTTTTGCGATCGACTGGAGGAAGCATCATGACGATGGCGGGGTCCGTGCGATGTCGCTCGCGCAGGTGGCGTGCCAGAACGAAGCCGTCGATTCCGGGCAAGGTTGCATCGATCAGGACGATGGCGAACGGCGCCTGGTCTCGGTCCGCCCGGTCGATCATCTCCAGAGCAAGAGCCGGATCGGAGACCGCCTGCGCATGAAGCCCCATCTCATGCAGGGCCCCGGCAAGAATGGCGGCGCTCGTCGCGCTGTCGTCCACGATGAGGACGCTTTGGCCTTTCAGCATCGCGTCTGTCGGTGCGGCCCAACCCTGAGCGCTCGCCGGTGTTTCGACGCGAGCCGTGAAATGAAACGTGCTCCCCTGGCCCAGTTCGCTCTCGGCCCAGATTTTGCCGTGCATGAGCTCGGCCAGATGTGCGCAGATGGTAAGACCGAGCCCGGTGCCACCATAGTTGCGCGTCGTGGACCCATCGGCCTGCACGAATGGTTCAAAGATCGCCTTGAGCTTGTCAGCGGGAATTCCGATGCCGGTATCCTTGACGGCAACCAAGAGAAGGAGTGCCCCGTCCGAGCGGCGTTCGACCCGTACGCGGACAACAATTTCCCCTGTTTTCGTGAACTTGATTGCGTTGCCCACGAGGTTGATGAGGACTTGCCGCAGGCGCACCGAATCGCCGATCAGGATATCAGGCACGTCCGGCGCGATGTCGCACAGAAGCTCCAGCCCACTGCGGTGGGCGCGAACGGCGAGAAGCTTGAGCGAATCGATCACGCAGTCGCGGAATGCAAACTCGACGGGATCGAGCTTGAACTTGCCCGATTCGATCTTGGAATAATCGAGGATCTCATTGATGACCGACATGAGTGAATCGGCCGACGCCTTGACCAGTTCGAGATACTCGCGCTGTTCGGAGTGCAACGGCGTTTCGAGGGTGATGTCAGTCAGACCCATGATCGCGTTCATCGGTGTGCGGATTTCGTGGCTGACATTGGCGAGGAATTCGCTCTTGGCGCGATTTGCCGCCTCGGCGGAGTCCTTGGCGACTTCGAGATCCTTTTTCTGCTTGCGAATCTTGGTTCGTGATTGCTGCAGGCGGCGCAAAGTTCTCACCAGTTCGGCGTTCTTGTTCTCGATCGGCGTCATGTCGTCGAACGTCGCCAGCACGCCTTTGCAAGTACCATCATCGGCGTTGATCGGAGCGGCGTTCACGGAAAGCGTACGTTTGCCATTTCCGTTCAGGCCAAGGATAAAGCCCATCTCCGTCTTGCCCTCATGAATGGCCTGGGCCCACGGATAATCGTCCGGTTGAATTTCCCCATCGGCAACCCACGCAAGCTCGGAGATCTTTTGCCCCATTAGGGTTGCCGGAGCAAGGCCGACGGTCTTGGCGAACGCATCATTGGCCAGCGCAATGCGCTGATCCTTGTCCAGCACGAGGACTCCCTCCGCAATCGTATTCAAGGTCGCGCGAACGCGGTCTGGTACCACCTTGGCCTGGCGCGGATCAATGTGCCGAATGACGGATTGGAGGAAAAGCGCACAAAGGCCGAAGCCGCCGATCACAACAAAGACGGTCAGACCGGTGAACGAGCCAATTCCCCATGCGCCGGCGGCGCTCTGCGGGCGGAACTGAACCTCAAGTGCTCCCCAGGGTTGAGTTCGAATGGCGATCGGAACTCTCATCTGGGATCCTGAGGTGGGTTCCCCCGCAGGCTCGGCCCAGGTATCGGCATGGTTTCCGGCGCCCACCACCAGGCGGCCATCCGATTTTCTGATGCCGGCAGAGACAATATCGGGATTTCGTTTGCAGATCGCTTTGACGCCCGCCTCAAGCGCGGCCATATCCCCTTGCTGAATGGCAACCGAGCAATGGATCGCCATCGCCTCGCAGAGGTTCTTGCGCCCAAGAGTCGTCGCGCCATGCTGATCGGGAACGAGTCCAAGCGACAACGCCGAACACATGACAACCAACAGGATACCGACAAAGCCAATACTGATCCGAAGCATGACAGCTCCCTGTTTTCACGAGCGCTCAATCCACCAGCGACATCAAGGTTTCTTCGTCTTCCTCGTCGAGGCCGCGATTTTGCTCGTCCTCTTCCCATGCATAGAGAACATCCAGAGGATCAAACTGTTTCCAGAGCGGCTGCGCGGTCACCAGGCCCAGGAGCCACAAGGCCAGCCTGGAGTTCAAGAGCACATATCCGCTGCCTGCAAGGATTCCCACCCCCATGATGGCCGCCGTATCGAGGCCAGTCTCCGTCCAGGGTATCCGCTCCCCGGTGTCGCTCAACACGTCCATGAAATCGTCGGCCTGGCCTGTTTGCTCTTGCGATGGCGAGGCGGCCAACAACTGGACGCGGGGCAACGGCAGATGGAAAGGCATTTCTTCCGGCAGCGCGCTGGCGACGCTTTGAACAGGCTGCCAGAAGGACCGCGGAATCGGTGCAAAAACATGAATCGTGCGATTCGCGACTATTTCGGCTTGCGCCAGCAACGCTGAGGCGCCGTTTTCGGCAGGTTCGTTGCCATTCCGAGCACCTACCGTGTTCACGCCAAGCGGCGCGGCAAGGACGACTGGCGCCGGCGCCGGACTGTCAAAGATGGCGCCAGGCGCGGGCGCCGCTGGCTTTGGGAACAGCGCCGGCACAGGCATCAAAATCACTGGACCAATCAGGGAGGGAGGCGCTGGCGGGATGGGCAACGCGACTGGCGCCACGTGGAGCTTCATCGCCACATCGCTCCCCGATTGTGCGTGGTACGTCAAATCGACACTCACCGCCGGCCCAACGTGGATCGTGTAGGCCACATCGCCCGGGAATCCGGGAGCGCCGGGGCTGCTGACCGTTACGGACTGCGGCGTATTCCAGTCCGCGGCGGTGAACGTCAAGGAAGACTGCGTGGGGTTGCCGGCCAATGGATTTGAACTTGTCAGCGAAATCGTCACACTGGCGGTTGGCTGGGTGGTGAGCACCACGTCGAAGCTGGCGCTGCCCCCCGGCGTCGTGACCAGGCCTGCCGTCGGAGTAACGCTGACCCCCGCGACATCGTTGTCCGTGTTTGTCACGCTGACATCAGCTGCGTCCATGCCGTTGTAGTTGGCGTCGGCACTGGTGGTCGGGGCGGTGACAATCGTGTACGCGATATTGCCATCCATCACGAAGTCATCGCTGCCGGTGACGGTCACGGTTTGGGCGACGTTCCAGTTGACGGCGGTGAAGGTCAAGCTCGACGTGGACACCGTTCCTTCTGCCGTGTTGGAGGAACTGATGCCGATCGTGACATCGGCGGTCGGCTGGCTGGTGAGGACGACGTCGAAGTTGACGCTGCCACCCGCTTCGGTGGTGGTCAGACCTGCCGTGGGCGTAATGCTGATGCCGGCGATATCGTTGTCCGTGTTCGTCACACTGACATCGGCCGCGTCCATGCCGTTGTAGTTGGCGTCGGCACTGATGGCCGGGGCGGTGACGATCGTGTACGCGATATCGCCATCCATGACAAAATCAACGACGCCGGTCACGGTCACGACCTGGGTGACGTTCCAGTTGCCGGCGGTGAAGGTCAGGCTGGCCGTCGATGGCGTGCCCTCGGTTGGGTTGGAGGAAGAAATGCCGATGATCACGTCGGCGGTGGGTTGACTGTCAAGCGTCACCTTGAATACCGCGGTCCCGCCGGATTCGGACGTCGGACCTGTAATTGCGCTGATGCTGATACCGGCCGTATCGTTGTCGAGATTGACGACCGCGACATCGCTCGCATCCAGCCCGTTGTAGTTGGCGTCGGCGCTGGCGGCCGGCGCGGTGACGATCGTGTACGCGATATTGCCATCCATCACGAAGTCATCGCTGCCGGTGACGGTCACGGTTTGGGCGACGTTCCAGTTGACGGCGGTGAAGGTCAAGCTCGACGTGGACACCGTTGCTTCCGCCGTGTTGGAGGAAGTGATGCCGATCGTGACATCGGCAGTGGGCTGGCTGGTGAGGACGACGTCAAAGGTGGCGGTGCCGCCCGCCTCGGTCGTGACCAGGCCGGCTGTGGGCGTCACGCTGATGCCGGCGATATCGTTGTCGAGATTGGTTACCAAAACGTCCGGTGCGTCCAGACCGTTGAAGAAGGGACTCAAACTGACGGCGGGCGCCGTCACAATCGTGTAGCTGACGTTCCCGTCGGCGCCAAGATCATCCACTCCCGTAACCGTCACCGTTTGGGCGGCGTTCCAGTTCAGCAACGTGAATGTCAAGCTAGATGTGGAAGTCGTTCCCGCGGCCGTGTCGTTCGAGGAAATGCCGATGGTGACCGGCAAGAGGGGGGCCGCGGTCAGGACGACGGAAAACGTCGCCGTGCCGCCTGCCTCGGTAGTCACCAGCCCGGCTGTCGGCGTGACCGTGATGCCGGCCACATCGTTGTCGGTGTTGGTCACGGACACGTCGTCGGCGTCGAGATTGTTGTAGCCAGGATCGGCACTGACGGCCGGCGCCGTGATGATTGTGTACGAAACATTCCCGTCCACCACGACGTCATCGACGCCGGTGACGGTCACGGTTTGCGCGACATTCCAGTTGGCGGCGGTGAACGTCAGCGATGCTGTCGACACCGTCCCCTCGGCGGTGTTGGAATTCGACAGGCCGATGGCGACGTCGGCGGTCGGCTGGCTGGTGAGGACGACGTCAAAGGTGGCGGTGCCGCCCGCCTCGGTCGTGACCAGGCCGGCTGTGGGCGTCACGCTGATGCCAACGACATCGTTGTCCAGGTTCGTAACAGCGACATCGGTCGCGTCCAGGTTGTTGAAGTTCGGATCTGCGCTAACCGCCGGCGCGGTGACGATGGTGTAATTGACGTTTCCGTCAGCCACAAAATCGTCGATGCCGGTCACCGTCACGATCTGAGCCACGTTCCAGTTGGCGGCGGTGAAGGTTAGCGAACTGCTTGACAGAATCCCTTCGGTAGGGTCGGAACCGGACAGGCCGATGGTCACAATCGCGCTGGGCGCGGTGTTGAGCACAACGGTAAAAGTCGCCGTGCCGCCGGCCTCCGTGGTCGGGCCGCTGATGGCGCTGACGCTGGCCGGCAGCACGACCACACCGGAATCCAGCGTCAAAATGGGAATATCGCCGGCGTCCAGGCCGTTGTAATTGACATCGCTCGAGATCGCCGGCGTGGCAATCAGTATCGAATAAATATCACCATCGGTGATCCCGTCCTGCACTCCGGTCAGCGTGACGATTTGCGGAATGTTCCAGTTGCCTGCGTCAAAGACCAGCGTACTGGTGCTCAAGAACGCTTCGGTCGAGTCACTGACGGAGAGATTCAGTGTCACGGCCGCGGTCGGCGCCGTATCGAGGACGACCGAAAACGTCGTCGAGTTTCCTTCCGTGACGGTCGGGTTGAGCTGATAGCGCCGCGCAATAACGCCATAGTCATCGCCCGGGCCATTTCCCTCCCAGGCAACAACGAGTTGACCGTCTTGATTCATATTCATCACAGGCCAGGCCTGGTAGCCGGCCGTGGTTTGGTTGACCTGAATGACGCCGCCCACACGATTGCCGCTGGCGTCAAACCGCCGCATCAAGACAGCCTCGGCGCTACCGTCCAGGGCATTGCCGTCGGCCCAGGCAACGACGAAGTTGCCGGCGTCATCTACCGCGAGCACTTGGCCGTACTGGTCGCCGGCGGTCGAGGTCGCGATGGCGAATTCATTGTCCAGTGGAGTGCCGTCGGCGTCGAAGCGCCGGCCGTATGTGCCGTTGCCCGATCCATCCTGGCCGGCGCTTTCCCAGACGACGACAAAGTTGCCGGCCGCGTCCGCCCGGACCACCGAGTATTGTTGCGTATCAGGCAGATATTGGTTGACCCGGAAGGCCGCTGCGACGGGATTGGTATTGGCGTCGTAGAGTCTGGCATAGATATCGTCGGCTTCTGTCCAGGTCACGATGAATGACCCATCGGACTTCACGTCCAACGAATCGAGCGTCTGAGCGTTGCTGGAGCCTGTCGCAAGTTCGATCTCGCCGCCGATCTTGTTCGCGTTGGCATCGAAGCGCTGAAAAACCGTCTTGGCGCCGGACCCGCCCTGGGGTGAGACCCACGCGGCCACAAAGCTGCCGTCCGCTGCGAAGTCCAGCTCCGGATACTGCTGAATACCAAGCGTAAACGTGTTGACCTGAAACTCGCCGCCGACCTTGGTGCCGTCGGCCAGGAATCGCTGACCGAAGATGCCGGTGCCGTTGCCGTCGCCGGGGCCGTCCCAGAGGATGATGAAACTGCCGTCGGGAGCAAAGGCGACCGAGCCGTTGTCCTGTTTCAGAGCCGTGTTGGTGTTGACAAGGAACTCGCCGCCCAGCGGGTTGCCAGTCGCGTCGAAGCGTTGTCCGTAGATTCCGTACTGGCTGCCGTCGGCGCCAGCGGTGTCGATCCAGACATGGATAACGCTTCCATCCGGAGCGACGGCCACGGTGCGCACCGACCAGTAGTAGACCCACTGATCGCCGGCCGTCGTGGTATTCACGCGGTATTCATTGCCGAGGGGAGTCGGGCTTGCCGCCGAGATGGTGATGCCCGGCGCAATGTCATTGTCCACGTTGGTGGCGCTCACGTCGAGGGGATCGATCCCCGCGTAACCGGGATCGGCGCTCGCCGCGGGATCGAGGGCGATCGTGTACGCGACGTTGCCGTCATCGGCGCCGTCATCCACGCCGGTGATCGTCACCGTCTGGGCCACGTTCCAGTTTGCGGAGGTAAAGGTCAAGGACGGCGTGGATACCGTCCCTTCCGCCGGGTTGGAGCTGCTCAACGTAATGGTAACATTCGCGGTCGGCTGGCTATTGAGGACGACGCTGAAGCTGGCCTGGCCTCCCCCTTCCGTCGTCACCAGGCCGGAAGCGGGCGTGACGGTGACGCCGGCGAAATCATCATTCAAATTGGTGACCGAGACGTCGTCGGCATTCAGGGCGTTGTAACTCGGGTCGGCGCTGACGGCTGACGCGGTGACGACGGTGAAGCCGATATCGCCGTCGTTCACGGCATCATCGACACCGGTGATAATAACGCCCTGCCCGGTGCTCCAGTTCGCCGGCGTGAAGGTTAGCGAGGCGACGGACACCGTCCCCTCGGCCGGATTGGATGAACTGATTCCGATGGTCACGTTGGCGGTCGGCGCGGTGTTGAGCGCGATCTTGACGACGGCCGTGCCGCCGGCCTCGGTCGTTTCCAATCCGGTCACCGGACTGATGAGAATGCCAGCGTTTTCGTTGTCCACGTTGGTCAACGCAAAGTCGGACGCGTTCAGGTTGTTGTAAGCGGGATCGGCGCTTGCCGCCGGGGCGGTGATCGCGGCGTAGGCGATGGCGCCGTCGCTGATGGCGTCGTCCGCACCGGTCACGGTGACGGTCTGGGCGACGTTCCAGTTGGCGGTTGTGAACGCAAGCGAGGAGACCGAAACGGTTCCCTCGGTAATGTCGGAACTGCTTATGCCGATGGTGACATCGGCGGTCGGCTGCGTGGCCAGCACGACGGAGAACGTGGCCACGGCACCGTCCTCGGAGGTAACCAGGCCGGCAGTCGGGGCAACAATGATGCCAGCCGTTTGAAAGCGCTGCGCGAAAACGCCGCTGCCATCGCCTGGGCCGTTGCCGGACCAGAGGATCACGAAATTGCCGGTCGTCGCCATGGCGACCGACGAGAAAACCTGATCGTTGCTTGTCGTGGTGTTGACGGCAAATTCAGACCCATCGACGGCTCCTGAAACGAGAAACCGCTGGGCCTGAATGCTCCAGGAAACTCCGTCATCTTGATCCTCGCTCGACCAGGTAATCACGAAGTTGCCGCTGGCGTCGATCGCTACTGATGAGAAGCGCTGGTCATTGTCGACGGTGGTATTGACCTGGAATTCCTCTGCCAGTCGATTTCCGTTACTGTCGAAGCGTTGAGCGTAGACGCCATAACGGTCGCCATCCTGGTCCTTGCTGGACCAGGTGATGACGAAGTTTCCGCTGGCGTCCATGGCGACATCGGGGTTTTCCTGGTGATTGAGGACGTAGGTGTTGACCCGGAATTCGCTCCCCTGCATGACGCCGGCGGCGCTAAAGCGCTGGGCAAACACGCCGTTGCCGTTGCCGTCCTGACCGTTGCTGCTGGTCCAGGCAATGACGAAGTTGCCCGTGGCGTCCATCGCCGCCTGGGGATCGATTTGGTTGCTCGCGGTGAAAGTATTCACGCGAAACTCAGACCCCTGTGCGACGCCCGCGGCATTGAAGCGCTGGGCATAGACGCCCCAGCCGCTGCCGTCCTGATTGTTGCTCGCCCAGGTGATCAGGAACTTGCCGCTGGCGTCCATGGCGATCGAAGCGTCCTGCTGATCGTTTGCCGTGGCGGTATTGACGCGGAATTCGCCGCCCAGCGCCGTCCCGTCGGCGGCATAGCGTTGGGCGTAGACATCCCAGTTTCCGGATTGCTTGCTGGACCAGGTAATGGCAAAGTTGCCGCTCGAATCGGCGGCGACCGCAGGGTTCATCTGGTCGTTTGTGGTCGTGGCATTGACGCGAAACTCCGCTCCCTGCTTCACGCCCGCTGCATCGTAACGCTGGGCGTAGACGCCCCAGCCGGCGCCGTCTTGATCCTTGCTCGCCCAAGCCGCAATGAAGTCGCCGCTCGGGGCGACGGCGATGGCCTTCGGTGTGTTGGCCGTGGTTTGCTGCGTGTTGGCGGTCGTCGTGTTGACGCGAAACTCCGGCCCGATCGGCGCCGCGCTCAGCAAGCAGCGATCTTCTAGCTCTTGCAACGGCGCGAGGCGTCGATCGCGACGGGATGCGGGTTTCCCATCGCCGCCCAGGAGTTGTTGCAGCGATCCCCACGTGCCCTTCAGGCGGTCGAGGAATCCGGTTGGTTTCTTGGTCTTGCTCATGGCGTTGAACCTTACAGGCCCCAGTTCATGGTCGTGCCCAGCCAGCGGCGCACGCGCCACCAGGTCGTCTGCGCTTCCGCATGGATCGCGACTCGGCCCAGAACGCCCGGATGAATGGCTGGATCGCCCCCCTTGAGGTGGATGCTCACGAGGTAATGCTGCCCGTGCGGTTTTTCCGCCTTGGTCGTCGGATCGTGCTGGGTAGCGACATCGCCGCCGACGCGGTTGGACAGCGCCACCGGAATGTTCTTGGCGTCAATCTGGGCGACCGAAGTGACGGCGCCCGGCCAGTGTCGGCCGGCCGCTCCGTGAATCAAAACGCTTGTCTGGCTTCCGAGCCGAACTTGCCGATGATCGGCGGGGTCCACCAGCACGAGCGCTCGCAGCGCGTCGGCGTTGCCGATTCGGCAGAATTCCGCACCCTTGGCAAGCCATTTGCCTTTTTCCTCCATGGGGACCAGCCCCATGACGATGCCGTCGGTTGGCGCCCGCAAAATCAACCGCTCGCGTTGCTCCTTGAGAGTCCGATATTCCTGCGCGAGCGCTTTCAATTCGTGTTCGCAGACGAGCAAGCCGGCAAGAGCGGAGGTATCATCCGGCTCGTCGAAATCCGCGAACTGTGCGATGAAAGCATTCTGTTGTTCCACGCGCAACGCCTGGTCGGCCTCGTTTAGCCGAATCCGGATTTCAAGCCTGGGGTTGGTCAGTACGGCAAGCACGTCGCCCGCCTTGACGCGCTGGCCGTCGCGGATGTGCACCTCGCGGAGAAATCCTTCCGACTCAGGAACGATAACCCGATGCACTTGTTCCGGGACTGGCTGCACGAGGGCGACGCCGCGAACGGTCATCGGCAGTGGAACCAGGAAGAAAAACGCCGCCAGCCCCGCCAGGGCGCCCAGTGAGAGCCACACGCGAGCCAATTTCATGTCAGGAAGCCTCCCAAGTCGATGAAGCCAGCGAGACAGTTGCCAGATCGGCACGCCGATCAGGAGCGTCAGGCTGATTGCTGCCAGGCCCCAGCCGATGACGGGAACGTGGTGTCGCTTCATGAAGTCGCACAGGAAAAACAGGACCAGAGCGGTGACGTACCAGCGATAAACCAGGCTGGCGAGCCCGAACCAGAACAAGAAGCGATTGCTCACGCCGCCGACTTGCGCGACGTGTCGTGTCTCGATGCCAAGCCAACCCAGGAGAGCCGAGCGCAGCGCTCGCTGGCACTGCCCGGCGAGGTTAGGCGTCTCCAGCCAGTCGGCCAGGAGATGATAGCCGTCAAAGCGCATCAATGGATTGGCGTTGCAAGTCACCGTGTGGACGCTGCAATAAACCATGACCGCGAAGGCCCATTGATGCACGAACGCGCCGGAATCGGTCCACCACCAAACAAACGTCGCCAGGGCGGCAACGAGCATTTCCACGTAAATGCCGGCGGCGCTGACGGCCATGCGTTTCCATTTGCTCGGCAGCAGCCAGCAATCGGAGACGTTGCAGTACAGGGTCGGAAAGAAAAACAGGAAGACCACGCCCATCTCCTGCACTTCCGCCCCCATGCGCTTGCAACAAAGCGCGTGCCCCAGCTCATGCAGCACCTTTACCAGGCCGAACGAAAGCCAAAGGTACGCCAGCGTCTCCAGGCGAAAGAAATCCTGGTAGACCGGCAGCCTGGTCAGGAACTCGCCCCAGTGAGTCACGATCAGAGCAAGCGCACTGCCGAAGAGAACAAGACCGACGGCAATACAGGCGTGGCCAAAGAGAAGATTCGCGACGGGTTGGAACGGCGTCAACCAGCGATCGGGGTTGCCGAGCGGAATCCTCACATTAAGGACGTTTAATTTTGCCAGCCACCACTTCCGGTTTTGTTTCCACGCCCGCTCGACCATGAGCGTGCCGCTGGACGGCGCATCGCTTTGAACCAATCCGCCTTCCAGTAGCTCGGCAATGAAGTTCTCCAGCTCATCGAACGTCAAACGGTCCGGTCGGAATCGCTTCTCGTATTCCTCCTTGATCTCGGCAAGGGTACGAGCGCCATCCATTAGGCCCAGGAGAAAGTGCTGTTGTTCATCGAAGCGGAAGTAGCGCATCGTGATCGGATCCTTGACCACGTACGTCGTGTGAATTCCGGACGTCTGAGCGGTAGTGCGCAGATTCTGCCGGACGCGCACCCGCACACGTTTTCTGCCTTCCAGGTTTTCCGTCGGTGCCAGCATCTGCATGATCCGCCGTGCTCTGAGTGGGTCCAATGTTATTTCGCGTCGATCGTTTCGGGAAAGACACGCAGGGCGGCGAACATGCCAGCCCGAAGACGGCGTCGCCCGTCGGCCGGGTTCTCCAGCTCCGCGCGGATGCGAACCATGTCGGTGCCGCGCTCGATTTGATTGCCCACATAAGTGATGCGCGCTTCGTAGATTGGCTGCCAATTCGCGCTGGAAGGCATCGCCCAGGCCCGGACGATTTTGTCGCTGCCGCCGGTGAAGAAGACCGACTCATCCGGAGCGAACACACCGGCATGAACGACCGAGGCGCCCGGAATGATGAAGTGACAAATCTCGCCACCGGCCAGGTGGCGATGGAAGTTCTGGGCATTCTCGCCACGAATGCGCTGCATTTCCTCGGGCGTCGTCGGCACGCGCCACAACTGCAAGCGTTGATTGGTCGAGGCCGTCAGCACCAGCTTGCCGCTGGGGGAGAACTCCGCCAGCCCCTGGAAGCGCCCCTGGCGTCGGCTATTCAGCGAGCCGAGCCATTTCCCGCTGTCGCGCTCAAGAATACGCAACTCTTCACCAAGATCGAGCAGGATGCGCTTGCCTTCGGGACTGACGCCAGGCTGTGCGACTTCGCAGGTGCGGCCCGTGTGAATGCGGACCAGCGTGCCGGCCTTTGCACCGAGTCTCCATACTTTGACGACGTTGTCCCGTCCCGCCGACACGAGTTGCCCGTCGGGACAGAACCGCAAACTTGTCACCCCCCCTTGATGAGCGGACAGCCCTTCTTCCGCGTGCAACCAGAACCGAAGTTTGCCCGACGCGGTTTCCCAGACGCCGATGCGCTTGTCGTCCCCGCCCGTGGCGCACTGAGTTCCGTCGGCGCTGAACGCGACCGCTCGAAGTGGGCCCTCGTGTTGTTCCCCCAGCGTGCGTGAAATGGGCTTTCCAGTTGAGGGCAGGCGCCAAAGCCGACCCTGCCCATCATTGCAACCGGTGAACAACGTGTGACCGTCCCCGGGAGTCGGCACGAAGGCAACGGCGGTCACCTCGGTGGAGTGAGGCAACTCCGCGTTTCGCGTGCCTTGAGGCCAGTTCCACACAAATACGGTCCGGTCCTCACCGGCGGAGGCGAGCAGTCGGCCATCGCGCGAAATCGCCAGCGCCGTGATGGCGCCGGTATGACCAATCAACCGCGTCATCTGCTCGCCGCGAATCTCCGGCTCGACCAGAGCGCGCATGCCGACGCGAATCAGGCTCGCCTGCTGGATTTTGCACAACCCTTCGACACGCAAGGAATTGCAGTTGGCAACACGGAAGACCGGTTCTCCTTGCTTGACCGTTTCGCCGTTTCGTTTGTAGACCTTGACGATTTCGCCAGCGACGCCGGCTTGAATTCTGTGTTGCTGGAGGACGACCTTGGCGCGTTCGAGTTCCTTCTGTGCCGCCTCCCGCTCCTCGCGTGCTTTCTTCATCTCGCTGGCGTAGCGTTCGCGCTGGAAGAGGTAGGTCTTGGCTTCCAGCTCAGGCACCGTGCGCAGACCCGTTTCGTTGGCTTTTTTGGCGTACTCCACCTTGGCATCGGCCTCGTCGAACTGGGCCTTCGCAATCCGTTCGGCGGCAAGGCTGTTGGCCCGGATGGTCAGCAAATCGACCTGGGCGCGCAGCTGGCGATCATCCAGCTGACCCAACGGATCTCCCTTGCGAACCTGCTTGCCGACGTCCACGAACACCTCGTCGAAGATCCCGTCCACTTGACTGGACACGTCTTGTTCCACAATCGGCGTCAAATTGCACGGCGCGATTTCCAGGGGATCAAAAAGCGATTTGCTGACCTTGGCCGCTCGGTGATTGCTGGCAACGTCCCGGTCCCTGACGAATGAGGCCCCGACTTTGACAGCCGGATACTCATTCGATCCGGCGATCGGCCCCTTCGCCTGAGAATCGGCCGCTCCAGAGAACGACCACCAGGCCGCAAGGACCGCCAGGGCCGCGCCGCTCAACCCGATCAAGAGAAATCGCCTCATTGCCGATACCCCATCAAAAAATCACGTGTTCGTAGAGAAACTCCCACAACTCGTGAAACCACACAGCGCCAATCGAACGTGGCCCACAGTGGACCTTGCTGCGAACCTCCAGGCCCACGGGCAGGTTGTCGCCCTGCTGGATCAGCTCCTCGTCCACAATGCGAATGCGCGCGGGCAGAACGACGGCGTTGTCCAGCACCTTGGTCTCGCCGCCCAAACCGTTCTTGTACAATCGTCCCTTGTAGGTTCGATGCGGCTGACTGGCGAGCAACAGATCGACCTCGACAAAGCCGGCCTCACTGGCAAACAAGCCTGCGCGGATCGGGCCTACATTCCGCTCCGGAATCAGCAGCTCGATCTCCCACGTTCCCGTGACGCCGGCGATACGAAGGAGTGGGTCGCCGGGCTTGACTGTCTTGCCCAGCAATTGCTCGTGGGCGTCAAACGTGACTACCTTCCCAGCCAAAGGGGCGAACACGGGAGCCTTGCGCGGGCTGCGACTCGTTTGCAGGAGGATGTCCCGCTCGACCGTCGCCTTGCGCAGTTCGTATTGCTGCTGGATCCGTTCCTTGACGAGTGCGCTGCGTTCTTCGCTGCTGGTCTTTTTGCCGAGCTGCTCGCTCAAAAGTGACAACCGCTGCTCCGCTGCGCCGACCTTGATGGCGAGTTGATCGATTTGGAGTTGAGTGTCGAGATCCTCAATGAAAAGCAATTCTTGGCCTTTTTCGACGCGATCACCCGGCCGCGCCCGCAGTTCGATGATCTTGCCGTTTTGCGCCGCATAGACCATTTGCCGTTGCGCCGGCACGAGCTGGCCTTTCCCTTCCAGACGAAGCGTCATCGGCACCAGCGTCAGAAACGCGATTAGCACAACCAACGGCAGGGCGTATAGTCCGAGGCGTGTCACGGTTCGCGTGTTGGCCCAATCGCGCACTTGGGCCAGGGCGTGCGAGACCCATCGCAGCGGCATTCGCGCCGTTTCAACGGCGTTTGCCAGCGCCCTCGATGCGTGCGGTGCAATCGCCTGGAGCCGTTGATGCAATTGTTCCGCGGAAAATGCGGGCTCGAACGATTCCGCGGTCAGTGCGGCAAAAGCGGTCCCGCCTTCTGAGCCGGCTTGGGGCTTTTTCAAAGGCCACACAACGAGCATTTTGCAGTTGCTCTCACTGAGATAGCCGTCGAGCGCGGACACGACGGTCGGCGGCAAGGTCTCGTCGCGTTTCCCCTGGTAGATCAACGTCTCACCCCATTGCAGCACAGCGTCGCCAAGCGATCGCATGCACTGCACCAGGCGACTATTCGGCTCGACGACCGCGGCGCCGCTGACGGCTTCCACCCTGGTCTTCTGGCCCCACCTCAACGCCACGCTGACCTGATCGCACTCGAGCAAGCGCCGGCCTTCCTGCGCGATCCATTGCGCGACGACCTTCGGATCCAGACTGCTGTGGACCTGCCGAACGAACGTGTCGAGTTGCAGCCAAACCTGTTGTTGATGAACCAGGGATTGGCACATGCGCTTGTGAAAGAAGGCCGCCAGGAAGCCCGTTAACTCCGTGAGGAGGCGTGCCAGATCCCGGCGGTGCCGTCCCTCGGGGATAGGATGCAGCCAAATCTCCAACAGCCCAACGATCTGCTTTTCCACGATGACCGGAGCGAGCAGCAATCCGTGGTCGCTTCGATTGGCAGCGTGACCGCCGTCCCCGACCAGCTTGGAACCACTCTGGGGCGGGACCCACAAGGCGCGCTCGCGCTGGCTGGCGACCTGAAGCAGCTGGGTGTGGCATGCGATCCCGTCCGGGACGCCTTCCAGTCGAAGTGCCGGCCAATTGATTGTATGTTCGAGATCGAAGCTCCCCTCGGCCCCTCGTGTCCAGATCGCGCCACCGGCGACCTGCATTGCTGACACCACCCGCTGCAGGAACTCGGCAAAGAATATCGCCGGGGCAGCGGTCGTTTCCAGGAGCACGCGGACCTCTTCAAGCAACCGAGCCAACGCTTCGGAATGGAGCGTGCTCTCCGGTTCATGCGTCAATGGTTCTGGCATGACACATCCCTATTCTGGCAAAAGCGGAATCATCGATGCTGACGAAATATAGGTCACAAAAAGCAAAGGTGTAAACGTTTGGCTACACAATCTTGCGTTTTTTCACCACTTGTAAGCCTGTAGCTGCCGATTGGCTGCAGCTGACACGATCGAAGGGGGAGCATCGCCGGCAAGATCCATCCAGAATTCGACATAATCCGTTATTTAGTAATGAGTTGCGGCTCAATTGTCGCCGCCGGGTTCAGATTGAAGAACCTGGGGCGACTTTGACGATAATTTCGGAGGTCCCCTTTCGGGCCAAATCAGTCGATTTCTTGAATGGGTGGAGGTCCAATGGGGACACGGCGAGTGACTCAAGTCTTGGAAACAAGCCCGAAGCGTAAGCGAGGGCGTCCCTTGCAAGCGAGAGTGTCCCTTGCAAGTGCTGCCTCGCTTATGCATCGGGCTAGCCTTCTTTTTCCTATGCGGACAGGCAACGGCGCAACCTCAGGTCAGTTTTGGAAAGCCGGTCGGCGTTGACAAAGGTGAGTCCGGATTGACGCCGCCGACCCGCGATCAACTATTCCGGGTTCAGTCTGAGCAAGCACTGAAGGAGCGTCTCCGCAAGGAGTTACCGAAGGTGAAGAAAGTCGACTTTCCCGCCGATGCGCCGCCGTTGCGCGAAATGCCAGGCGCCGACCTGCCGCCTTTCCCAGAACAAGCTATTTCTCCAATCGCCAACCAGGTCTGTTATCGACCCCTGTACTTCGAGGATAAACATACCGAGCGGTTCGGCCGTTACGTGCCTTGCGTGCAGCCGTTGGTGTCGGCCGGGCGGTTTTTCGGAGATGCTCTGCTTCTTCCCTGTCGGCTCTGGAAAGCGCCGCTATGGACCTTTGAATGCGACAATCGTTGAGAAATCGGCAGTGTACCTATCGGGTCCTGGAATCCAACGGGGGTAACGGGCCGGGCAGGTGCAGCGGATCGAAGGGAAGCGCGACAAACGGTTCGAGATCGGCTGTCGGCCCATCCGGTGCAGTTTTCGTCGGCGGCTGCAAACCGAATCGAATCGGCGGACGGGTGCCGCGGAACCAACTGCGAATTTGTGAACTGGCCTGTGGCTGAACGCATGCGGGCAGGCGCCCGTCGGCAATGACGATCTGTCGCGAACGAAGAATGGTCCCTTTCTGCCTTTCAAAATCGGCCAGGGCAATGCGGTAACCGCAGACTGCCGCTTGCTCGTCGCGCACCGCATCAACCCAGTTTCTTTGCGCTCGTAAAATCAGATCGACGCTCTCGACGCCTCCGGCATGCCATTTTTGTAAACGAGCTTTGAGCTGCTTCAAGGCGGCCTCTTGCTGGCTGCGCCGCGTTTGCATTTCTTCGCGGAACTGAACTAGATCGCGAAAACTGCGTTGGAGCGAAAACACTAATTTTGCTTCTTGGTCTTGCAAGTGTGCCATCTGCTGCGCGATTGCGAGCGAGGCGCGAGACGTTTCCGCATGTCCCTCGCGAAAGCCAATGGGAATTTGCATGTGTACGCCGGCTTCCCATTCCGGGCGTCCGTAGCGGATCAAGTCGTTGAGACCACTGCCCAGGTCGCCGCCAAGACCGTTGAAACCGTATTTCGAGTAAAGACGCAAATCTGGCTTGAGCAGTTCTTTTGCCTTGATGAGCAACAGCTGCGCCGCCTTGATATCCTGATGAACCTGCTTTAACTCCGGGCGGTGCCGGGTGGCGTCCAGCCAGGCCGAATGCCAATCACCCGCAAAGGAAATGAGCGCCGGTTCGTCTTTGGGCACCAGGCGAGCGCCATCCTCGGCGGGCAGGCCGACCACGTAACGCAGGTGGCGCTCCGCTTCGAGAACGCCCGCGCGGCCGCCTGTGCCACGTCCCAATGCCTCTAGACGCTGGGTGCGAAAGAAGTGATACTGCTCCTCGATCATGGCCAGATCGGCATCGCCAAGTCCGCCCGCGGCTTGCTTGTTCTTGGCGATCAACCACGCCTGGTGGGCCTGCTTCAGGCCGTTTTCGCGACTATGCAACTCCCAGTAGGCGCTGTAGAGGTTCCAGTACGCTTGCTCGACCTTGAAAACAAGATCGTGAATTCGGCGTTCAAATTCGAGCTGAGATTTGGCGTGGCCGATCCGCGCCAACAAGATTCCCGGCACCCGATTGCTGGTTGCGAACGTATTGCGGAACCCCCCCGGGTGACTGTCCAGAATCTGATTGATCGGCACACCGGCCCCGCGCAGCAAGGGCTGTTCGAGAATGAAGCTCATCAACGGCCGATAGCCCGGATTCACAAACTGGGAGCTGGGCAAACCGGCTTGATTTGCGTAGTCGGCAGCAAAGGTGACGCCAGCGACGCCGCCCGTCGGCAGCGGCTTCAAAAGACTCGATTGGAAACCGACGGCATCGAGCTGGTTTTTCAAAAGGAACTCGTCCGACGGCGACGGCGCCAGAATGGAATTGCGCCGGTTGGTCCGGTTCCAGCTGAACCCGGAATTCCAAATCGCATCGAACCTGGCCAAAGACTGTTCCGTTTCGGTTGCAAGAACTGCCGGGTCAAAGGCGAATACACGAATGCTGTCAGAAGTATCTGATGGCGACAGCACACGCCCTGAACCGGTGACGCTCGTGCGCCGCTCGCTGCCGGCCGCATCGAAGAACTCACCCGTACGTCCGTTTTCCAGGGCCAGAGCCATGCACTCAACCAGGGAAATGGGCCGCGGCGGACTTTCCGGCGCTGCGACCGTCCTCAGTTGCATCGGGCCCGGCGTCCTCGTCAGGCCGGGCGAAGGCTCGCCGCCGTTTTGCCGCTGGCCGCCGGCAGGACCGTCGGTTTTCGTTAGCGGGAGCGACAGGTGGTCAGGCGTATTGCTGGTCATGGTTTGCACGGACGCAATGAACATGCATCCAGGCAGGCACGCGGCCACCAGCATGAGAAAGAACAAAAGGCTGCCCATCGCTCTCATAAAACGCCCGTGAACGGATGACGTTTCCGGCACGAAAACCAATGGCCGCCATTGGATTGGGGCGCTTGGTCACCGCGCATACGCAACCTGACTAGACGATTCGGACTTCAAAAAAACGGAGTGTTGCTGGCCGCCCTTATCGTCAGTTCAAACGAAATGTCAATCCCGGTTGAACCGCTCCTTGTTGCCGGCCCGGAAAAACGGGGCAAGCCTCGCAAAATCGGCAAATCGGCTGCTGCTCTTGTTTTGTGTCGAGCAGGCATTTTTGCCCTGCGTGGATTTGTGAACTAAAGTGGAGAGGGCAGACGTTGAGCAGGCCAGGTACGATATGCCTTGCCTGCCCTTGACCAGCCGCCGAACTTTTTCGTGCCACAAACCTTGCGCTTCAAGTGCGGAAGTTCCTTGTCACCCTGGGTATTGCCATGACGAAACAGATCTCACCAACGCTTGATCGCCTGGCGCATCCGCATTTGGCTTCCGCAACGATCGAATTCGAACGTGGTTTTTGGGCGAATACCCTGCTTCAGGAATTGCTGGACTCGTCCATCATTCTCCAAGAGGAATGGGAGGACCTCCCCGAGGCCTCTCGCCAGGAACTGACCGCCTGCGTGGACAAGGACGCCTTGTTGGCCTTGCTGGTCGAGCATCGTCTATTGACCCAATACCAAGCCGACTGCCTTGATGCCGGCAAATTTCACGGGCTAATTCTGGGCAACTACCGCGTGCTGGATCGTCTCGGACGTGGCGGCATGGGCATCGTGTTCAAGGGAGAACACCTGCGTATGCGTCGCCCGGCGGCCATCAAGGTGTTGCCGTTGCATCCCGACACCGACGAACGAATGTTGCGCCGGTTCCTCATGGAAATGCGGACCATCGCCCAGATGAAGCACCCGAACATCATCGAGGCGCTCGACGATGGACACCTCGCCGGCGCCGCAACCGGTGAGCCCTCCGTGCATTTTTTCGTAATGGAATACGTCCCGGGCCACGATCTGGATGAACTTGTCGCCGAGAAAGGCCCCATGCGCCCTGATCAGGCGTGTAACATCATTTATCAGGTGGCGAGCGCCCTGGCGGAGGCCTACCAGCACAATGTCGTGCATCGCGACATCAAACCGTCGAATATTCGCATCACCGCGAACCAACAGGCAAAACTGCTCGACTTCGGGCTGGTTCGGCGACTTCACCACCGGATCACGGACCACGGCACGGTCCTGGGGACGCTGGACTATCTCGCGCCGGAGCAAGCACGCGACGCAAGCAACGTCGATATTCGCGCGGACATTTACGGCTTGGGCGGCACGCTGTTTTGGTGTTTGACGGGCCGAACGCCCTTTCAGGGAAATGACAGCCTCGCTGCAACCCTGTTGCGCCGTATGAACCAAAAGGCCCCATCGCTCCAACTCGTCAACCCCATGCTTCCGATCGAGCTCGACGCGCTGGTTCGGCGCATGATGGCCTGCAACCCTGAGGATCGCTATCCGACGCCGCAGGCCCTCATGAAGGCCCTATTGCCGTTCCTCAAATCGGGAACAAGCGACAGCTTCTACCTGTCGCCGAGCCTCGAGAAAAATGAGCTGCCGCATGGACAAGCTCGGGTGCAAGGTTCTGCAAGCCTAGGCGTTGGCGGCAATGCACCTCGTGCGCACCGCGTTCTCATCGCCGATGATACGCGCATGGTTCGGTCGTTCTGCGCTCATACCCTCCAGGAAGCGGGGATCGAATGCGAACAGGTTGAAAACGGCGTGCTGGCGCTTGAGGCCATCCGAACCAAAGCCTTCGACCTTCTTTTGACCGACTGGATGATGCCCGAAATGACGGGCCTGGACCTTTGCCAAAAAATTCGCGAAGACCCGCCATCGCCGAATTTCAAGATTATTCTTTTTTCATCCGCGGTTACCGACGACAACGTGGCCAAGGTATTGGCCGGCGGCGCCGACGATTTCCTCCCCAAGCAATTCAGCCCCGTTCAACTGGTCGCGCGGGTGCAAGCCGCGCTTCGACTCAAGGACGCCCAGGATCGCAGTGCGCTGCTCAACCGCCATATGTTGGCGTGCAATCGGCAACTGGAAGAAAACCTCCTGTCCCGCGACAGCGATCTGGTCCATGTGCGTAACGCCCTCGTTCTGGGCTTGACCGATTTGGTCTGCCGGCGCGATGCCGAAGACCTCCAGCACGTGCTGCGCTTGCAGCGTTTCTGCCGTATACTCGCCGAGGAGGCCACCGGTGTCCCCAGTCTTGTTGACCAGATCGATCAGAACTTTATCGCGATGCTGGAATGCTGCGCCCCTTTGCATGACATCGGCAAGGCGGCTCTGCCAGATTACATTCTCAACAAGGTCGGCAACCTCGACGTCGAAGAACGGCTCATGATGCAAACCCACACGGTCATCGGCGCCGAGACCCTGCAGAACGTTGCCCAGCGCCACGGCTCGGCCGTCGCCTTCTTGCAAATGGCCATCGACATCACCCGGCATCATCACGAACGCTACGACGGGCAGGGATTTCCGGATCGCCTGCGGGGCAACGACATCCCCTTGGCCGCCCGTATCGTCGCCATCTGCGACGCCTATGACGGGCTTCGCACACGCCGATCCTACAAGCCGGCCCTCGGCCATTCTGCAACGCTGGAGGTGATGCTGGAAGGTTCGGCCGGACAATTCGATCCGCTTCTGCTGCAAGCTTTCCGTCGCTGTACGCCAGAATTCGAGCACGTCTATCGCGAGATGCCCGGTTGATCACATTCCGATGGGTGTTCGTAGCGAGGCCTGATCCATCGCTTTTAGCACCGATTAGTTGCCGAAGGTCGGCCCGAGAGCTGACTCGACAAATCCCGCCGCCCATGATGCCATCCAACGGTATGGTACGAACGGCGACCTTCCCGCGTCACCGCGTGTCTTGACTGGTAGCTCGCCCCGTCGTAAAATGCCACGAATTGCGTAAGCAGTGAGTTTTTTTGTAACCGGAAGCGACATCTGCTCAACCGAGCATGCTTTACTTTTGCCTCAAATGCCATTTTCCACTGGCGCCAAAGGAAAACCCGCCCCGCCCGTGTGCGAATTGCGGACTTTCGTGGGAGATCGCGGCGGCGCCCGCGCCGACGAACGCGAAAGATGCGTTGGCGTTTCTTGGCCGGGGACGGATGCTTTGGAGCCAGCGTGAGTACGCGTCTGCGATCGAGGCTTTTACACGGGCCGTCGCGCTCGATCCGCTTCTGGCAGAGGCATACAACGAACGCGGCCGAGCCCACACCGCGAGGCGCGATCTTCGTCTTGCCGTTGCCGATTTCGATGTCGCGCTCTGTCTTGACGCGAAGAATGCGGCTTATTGGAACAACCGAGGTCTCGCCAGGTTGATGCAACAAGAGTTGGACCAGGCCCGCTCCGATTTTGATCGCGCGTTAGCTCTCGATCAGCACGGCACGCAGGCGTACTGCAATCGCGCCTACGTCCATCACCGGCAGCGGCGTCTGGAAGACGCGTTGGCTGACCTGAACGTCGCCCTGGAATTGGCGCCGAAGTTTGCCGAGGCGTATCATCTGCGCGGGCTCGTTCAGGTCTCGCGTCGTCAGTTGGATCGAGCCCTGGCAGACTTCGATGCCGCCCTGGCATTGAGGCCAAAATCAATCCCGTTTCGCAATAATCGAGGGCTGGCACGAGCTGCCGTTGCAGACCTGTCCGGCGCCATCGCTGATTACACATTCGTTCTCGAAGTGCAGCCCGACCATGTGGAGGCGAGGCACAATCGCGGCCTGGCCCACAAGGAAAGCGGTGACTTTGAGCTAGCCGTCGCGGATTTCACGCGCGCCCTTGAGCTGGATCCGAGCCTAGCCAACGCCTATCACAATCGCGCCTTTTGCAAGTTTGCACTCGGCGACTTCGACCAGGCTCTGGCGGACTATGACCTCGAGATCGGCTTGCACCCGACGCGCGCCCTGGCGCATTTCAATCGCGGCTTCGTCCGGATGGCCAAGGGTGAGTATGATCGCGCTTTGCAAGACTTCGACCGGGCACTGGAACTGGAACCGACTTTCGCCCTTGCGTGGTTTCGGCGTGGCGAAATCGCGCGCATGGGGTGCGATTATGACTCTGCCATTGGCGATTACACCCAAGCGCTCGAACGGCGGCCCGAGCTGGAAGCTGCCTGGTTGCACCGCGGCGAGTGCTATTTGCAGGTCGGCGATTTGGATCGAGCCCTTGCGGATTTCTTGGAAGCAGTGCGTTTGAAACCTGCTCTGCCCCTGGCTTGGTATCTGTGCGGCCAAGTGCGCCGCGAGCGTGGCGACCTTGCCGGCGCCCTGACCGATTTTGACCGCGCCATCGCCGTCGATCCGCGTTTTCTGGCGGCGCATCAGGCCCGTGCGGAAGCGCAGAAGCAGCAAAGCGACTAACTGCGTCACATCGAATTCAGGTCAATGTCCGCCAACACCTCGCCCCTGGCGGCGTCAAGAATCACGTCCTTCACGTCCCCCGTGCTGTCGTTCACGGTATTGGCGAGGAACCAATCCGAGCCCTGATTGCCGGTGAGTTGGTCGACCGAGGAATCGCTGAACACGGTCTGGCTGGCGACACCAACGACGTCGGCGCCGCTGAGGAACGTGCCGCCGTTAGCGCGATCGGAAAATGCCGTGGTTCGGCTCAGTGTCACGCCGTTATCGGTCACGACACTATTGCCACCGACCCCCATGAGATTCATGACGCGGTCGGCGTAGGAGCGATTGGAAGTCCACTCGGTCATCACGGCACTCAGCGCGGCGATATCGTTGTCGAACAGCGTGTAGCCGGCGACCAAGAGGTCATCCTGGCTGTCGCCATAGATCTTGTCGGCGCCGAGGCCGCCGATCAGCAGGTCGCGGCCTTCACCTCCGCTGAGAGCATCGGCGCCGGCGCCGCCGATCAGGACGTCGCTGCCGGCACCGCCGCGAATGACGTCCTTGCCGGTTCCCGCGCGAATGAAGTCATCGCCGGAGCCGCCGTCGATCGTGTTATTACCGTTGCCGGTCAGAATCGTGTCATTGCCTGCCCCGCCGTTGATGGTGTTGTTACCGTTGCCCACGGTGATGACATCATTGCCGTTGCCGCCGTAGATGATGTTGTTACCATTGCCCGCGTTGAGCACATCGGCGCCGGAGTTCAGCCAGATTTTGTTGTTGCCGTTCCCCAGGGTGACGGTGTCGAAAGCGCCGCCGGTATGGATCTCATTGTTACCGTCGCCCGCCGTGATCGAATCGGTGCCGCCGTCGGTCCAGATACGGTTGTTGCCGTTGCCGACGATAACGGTGCCGTTGCCCGGCCCTGCGTGAATGCGGCTGTCGCCCGCCAGGTCGGTGATGGCCGTTAGGCCTGCGCCGCCCCAGATAGCATCGTTGCCCGCGCCACCGTCAATGATGGCGGGAATCCTGACATTGTTGTGCACCTTCAGGAAATCCGCGCCGGCGAGTCCTTGAATCAAAATGCTCTGCACAGAATCTGCCGGGACGACGTAATGCACCATGAAATTATCCGCTGTCGGGGCGTCATCGCTGTCGTCTTCATCACCCGTGGTGGAGCCATCGGGCATGCCAAAGCGAGCTTCGACATGGACGCGGTTTTCAGCGTCGAGATAAACATGAACCATATCGCGCAAGCCCGTCCCGACGATGTCGAGGACCCCGGCTGAGGTCAGACGAACGTAGCCTTCCGTTTGATTCAACGCATTGACGCTGACGCCGACGGTGTTGGCGCTGTAGGCGCCGTCTTCGTCGGTGGCCGTGGCGCTGATGGTGTAACTGTTGTTGCCGTCGGCGTAGGTGTGTGTCGCCGAGGAGGGATTGCCGCTGACGGTTTCGGTGTTGCCGTCGCCCCAGTTGATCGACCAGCTCTGAATGGTGTCGGCGCCCGGATCGCTGGACGAGAGGTTCAACGTGTAGAGCGCCCCTTCGTCCACGCTGCCGGCGCCGCTGATCGCCAGCGACGGCGCGACGTTGTTGACGCTGACGCCGACGGTGTTGGCGCTGTAGGTGCCGTCTTCATCGGTGGCCGTGGCGGTGATGGTGTAGCTGGCTGGCCCGTCGGCGTAGGTGTGCGTCACGGATGCCGGGTTGCCGCTGACGGTTTCGGTGTTGCCGTCGCCCCAGTTGATCGACCAGCTCTGAATGGTGTCGGCGCCCGGATCGCTGGACGAGAGGTTCAACGTGTAGAGCGCCCCTTCGTCCACGCTGCCGGCGCCGCTGATCG
>JACPPF010000124.1 GCA_016191165.1 Planctomycetota bacterium | reverse complement strand
GGCTGGTCGAAAAATCGAGGGAAAAAAAATTTCGCCGCATCAATCCGCTTAAAACTACGTGATCGCTGGGGGAACCGCATTTGCCGACACCGCTGCCGTTAGGAAAAAGAGCGGGACCGCGAACTTCGCAATAGCCTCTTTCAAACGACTCCGTCCTTGACGGGGGCCGGGAACGCGGTACGATGGTTCTGTATCAACCCGACCCCGCGCTTGTCTTGATTTCTTCGTAGAACGTCTTTTCGAATGCATCGCGAGATTACGCACACCGACTCCGCTTTCGCCGAGGAAAGCAACTGGCCGCTCTACCTCATGACGGGATTGCTGGCGGCCTTGCTTGCGCTCGATTTGCTCCCACGCTTTGGCGAATGGATGGAGTGGTCGCTGTTCGCGGCGTGGCCGCGGGACCTGGGCGGGTACCGCTTCGCACTCATCGCGGCGGTACTCGGCGGAGCGCGCGTCGTCTACACCGCTTTGCAAGGGCTCTTCGACGGCAAAATCGGCGCCGATCTGGCGATTGCGATTGCATTTCTCGCGGCCATTTTGATTCAGGAGTGGCTGGTCGCGGCCGAGGTCGTGTTCATTGGGATGTTTGGCGAATGCCTTGAGGCGTACACTTTCGATCGAACCAAACGGGCGATTCGCAGGATTGTCGAAGTCTTTCCGATTCGGTGCTGGGTCTTGAAGGACGGCCAGGAGACGCGGGTATTCACGCAAGATCTTGCCGTCGGCGATCACGTCGTCGTCAAGCCTGGTGGAAAGATTCCGGTGGACGGCGTTGTGCTCGTGGGGCAGTCCGCGGTGGACGCCAGTCCGCTTACGGGAGAGAGTTTGCCGCTCGACCGAGCGCCGGGTGATGAGGTTTTGGCCGGGTCGATCAATCAATTCGGGGCGCTGACCATCGAGGCGAAACGGGTCGCCAAGCAGACGGTCGCCGGGCGCGTGATTGAGTTGACCGCGAAGGCGCTCAAGGACAAGAGTCGAATCGAACGGACGGCTGATCAGCTGGCGCGGTTTTTTCTGCCGATCGTGCTGGCCCTGGCCGGGCTAACGTTTGTGGCGTGCATGATTCATTTCGGGGCCGGCTGGTTTCGGCCGGCGAATGCACCGCCGTTGAGTCTGGGAAATGCGTTGACGCGGAGCGTGTATCCGACGCTGTCGGTGCTGGTCGTGGCATGTCCATGCGCGTTGATCCTCGCCACACCGGCGGCGGTCATCGCGGCCCTGGGCCGCCTGGCCGGCACGGGGGTGCTTATCAAGGGAGGTTCAGCTCTTGAACGACTGGCTGGCGTCACGGCGATGGCGTTCGACAAGACCGGCACGATCACCGAGGCAAAGCTACAACTTGGCGATGTCGTTTGCCTGACCGACATTTCCACCGACGAACTCGTGCGCATCGCTGCCGGTGCAGAGCAGCGCAGCGAGCACCCGATCGCCCGGCTCATCGTTCAGGAAGCGACCCGCCGGCAGTTGCCGCTGGATGAAGTCGTGGAATTCAATGCCCAACCGGGCGCGGGCGTCATCGCGCAGACAGCGTCGGGCAGGATACTCATCGGCACGAGCCGGCTTCTCGCCGAACAGGGTGTTGCAGTCTCGGCTGCGGCTGCCGATGCGCTCGCAGGTTTCGATGCCAGTGGGCAGACGGCGTTGCTGGTGGCGCGCGACGATGTCGTCCTGGGCGCCCTGGGTGCGCGCGATACCGTTCGGCTGGGCATTCCTCCGCTGCTAAACCAATTGCGAGCGCTTGGAATCGCCCCCATCGTGCTTCTGACGGGCGACCGTATCGCCGCGGCCCGCGCCGCCGATCAGGAGGGCGTGTTCAGCGAAATCCACGCTGAGTTGTTGCCCCACCAGAAGGCCGACTTCCTCGTTGCCCTGAAGAAGCGCGTCAACGCCAACGTCGCGATGGTTGGCGACGGGATCAACGACGCGCCTGCGCTCGCTGGCGCGGACGTTGGCATTGCCATTGGCGGCAGCGGGACCGACATCGCGGCGGAAGCGGGCGACATCGTCCTCATGGGCGATCCGCTCCGACACCTACCTATGCTTGTTCGGCTCTCGCGCGAGACCGTCAAGATCATCAAGCAGAATATTCTGTGGTTCGCTTTCGTTGTCAACGCCATCGGCATCGTCGGCACCGCCTGGTTATGGCCACTCTTCACACCCGAGAACTGGTACGAACAATCGCCGCTGGCCGCGGTTATCTACCATCAACTCGGTTCATTGCTTGTGCTCTTGAATTCGATGCGGTTGCTTTGGTTCGAGCGTGGCGAGAGCAGTCCCCTGTGGAGCGCATGGAAAGAGCGATTGGGCAACGCCGACCGGTGGGTTGGCCGCCATTTCGATTTCGGCGACCTCGTCCACTGGTGCGAGCATAACTGGAAGCCGCTGGCGGGCATGGCCGGCGGGCTGGTGCTGGTCGTCTACGGCCTGAGCGGTTTCACGATCATCGCACCGGATGAGGTGGCGGTGGCGCGACGATTTGGGCGCCCGGTCTCCGACTTGACCCCGGGTTGGTACCTGCGCTGGCCCTGGCCGATCGAGGATACGGTGCGCGTTTCGCAAAACGTACGCACGGTCACTCTCGGCTTTCGCGAATCGGCGCGACGCGACGTTCAAACCGGAGCTCTGACCTGGTCCAGCGCCCATCGCAAGGAAAATCGCATCGAACGCGAAGCGATGATGATGACCGGAGATGGCAACCTGGTCGATCTGCTCGTCACCGTGCGTTTCAAGGTCACGCAACCACGCGTTTACCTCTTTGAGGTGCAAGATGTCGAGGAAATCGTGCGCGGGGCGACCGAGTCGGAAATGCGGGTGATGGTCGCGGGACAATCGTTCCTCGCGCTGTTGACAGCGAAACGCGGCGAATTCCAGGCCGGCGTGCTGGAGCGGGTCCGTGCTCGCTGCCGGAGCCTCGCCCCGGATGGACTGGGCATTGCCGTCGACGAGATTTCGATCCTCGATCTGCATCCGCCCGCCGGGGTCGTCGAATCCTATTACGACGTCGCCAAGGCGATGGAAATCCGAGATCAGAAAATCAACGTAGCCACCGAACTGGCCATCGGCAAGAAAGAATCGGCCCGCGCCAACGTTGAGACAATCCTCGCCAAGGCGCGGGCGGCGAAGGCGGAAAGAATCCAGCAGGCCCAGGCCGACCTGCAACGCTTTCTGGCTCGTTCCAGCCCGCGCAAGGAGCTGGATACCTCTCTGGAATTGACGCTGTCCCTGGCCGCGGCGGTATCCCTGTTCGAGGGCGTACCGATGGACGAGATCGCTGCGAAGCATCACCAGGACCGCTCGGCCTTGCTCGCCTTGCAGCCAGAGCTTGTTGATTTCCGCTTATTCTGGGAATCGGCGGGCAATGCGCTGGCGGGTAGGCAGTTGTTGCTAATCGACAGCGACAAGGTGGCGGGGCGGCGTAATCTGATGCTATTTGATCCCGAGATGTTTCGCGTTCCCGTTCCCGTGATGATCCCGCAGATGCAGCGTCCGGAGCGGTCGCCCTTGAAGGACGAAGAGCCCTAATGCCGCTCGCGTCTTGGCGTTCGCGTGGCGGTTTGCGAGCGCCAAGCCGCAAGCGGCTTGGAGGAATAATCATGAAAAAAATACTCGTCACGACGATGGCCGGTGTTGTCTTGATCGTGTTGACGCGACTTTCATTCTTTACCGTGGACGCGGCAGAGTATGTCTACGTCAGCGTGCTGGGCGAACACCGCGCGACATTCGACGGTAGCGACAACGTGAACGGCGCGGGGCTGAAACTCAACTGGCCGTGGCCGATCGCACAAGTGCAACGGCACGATCGCCGGCTGCAGCAGTTCGACTTGCCGCCGACCGATCAGTTGACGCACGACCCCGAAGGGAACACGGTGGACAAGTTGCTGTCGATCGAGGCCTACGTCTGCTGGAAGATCAGCGACAAGGACGGCGTCGATCGTTTCGTCAAACGCATCGGCAGCGCGGAACGCGCCCGCTCGGTGCTCGGTCCGCTCGTGGTTAGCCGACTCGGGGCCGCGATCGGACAGATTCGCATGGACGATCTCGTCACGACCGCCGCCGATCCTGTCAGCGGGGCGAAAAAAGTGGACGCCACGGTCAAGGCGATTCGCCAACAACTTTTGGACCAGCTGCAGCAAGAGGCGCGCGACGAGTACGGCATCGAACTGGTCGACATCCGCCTGCGCCGTTTCAATCACCCGGCCAGCGTTCGCGACTCGATTTTCCAGCGCATCATCAGCGAACGCGACAAGGAAGCGAAAAAGTACAAGAGCCAGGGCGACCGCAAAGCCAGCGACATCGCCGCCGAGGCCGAGGAGGAAGTCCGCAAAATGCTGGCCCAGGCCAAGGCGAAAGAGGAGGAGATCAAGGCGCAGGCCGACATCCAGGCGATGAAGATTCGCAATGCCGCCTACAGTCAGGACAAGGAGTTCTATACGTTCCTCAAAAACATGGAGATGATGCAGAGCATCGTCGGCGATCCGCGCACCGTGCTTTTGCTCTCAACGCATCGCCCGATGTTCGAGGCGCTGTTCGCGCCCCCGCGGTCGAAATCCACCCCCAAAAAATGAACAGGCCCAAGCCCCACCATGAGCGCAGCGATTGGTGGGGGTCACACCAGGTCAAATGATGTTCCGCTACCTACTGTTTCTGATCGGTCTGATCTTCCTCGTCTGGACGGCAGCGACGTCGCTCACGCAGGTGCAATCGCACGAGCGCGCGGTCATCCGCCGCTTTGGCCGAATCCTCGATGACAAGCCGCAGCAGGGGCTCTACATCGGCTTGCCGTGGGGGATTGATCGCGTCGATCTGGCGCCGGTCGGGCGCGTGCGGACCGTGGATGTTGGGGTTCAGGACAAGGAAGAAAAAAACGAGGACACGACTCCCCGGGGACAGATGGTCACCGGCGACCACAATCTCGTGGACGTGCAGGCGAAGATCAACTTCCGCGTTCGCGAGGCCGACCTTGACAAATACGTGCTCAATCAGGACCAGGTGGATGCGTTTGTCGCTCGCGCCGCCGAGTCGCTGCTGGCGGAATGGATCGCCGCCCGACGGGTGGACGACATCCTTCGGCACGGCAAAACTCTGTTGCCGACTTTTTTGCACGCGCGCCTCCAAGAACGCATTCGCGACTACGATCTTGGAATCGAAATCGAGACGGCGAGCATTACCAGGCTCGACCCGCCCGACGAGGTGAAAGGCGCCTTCGACGGCTTGGCCAAGTCACAGACCAGCATCGGCACGAAGATCAACCGGGCCAAACAAGACGCGGCAACGCGCCGCAGCGAAGCGAAAGCGGAGGAATACAAGATTCTCAGCCTCGCGAAGTCCTATGCCCGCGTGGAAGAGATCAACGCGGCCGCGGATGCTGACAGCTTTTTGCAACGCCTGGAGCAATACCGTGAAGGCATGCGAACGAACCCGGACTACATCAACGCGCTCTGGCTCGACAACGTGACACGCCTTTTCATGCGCATGCGGGAGAACGGCCGGATTGATCTGCTGGACCACTATCTAAACAACGGCGGGCTGTCGATCACGCAGTTTCCGTTGCAGCCACGGAAAAAAAAGGCGCCGGAATGACGGAGCCTACCGGATCGGCCCGATACGATCGAGCGGGTAGTAGACGGCCAGCGCCCGGCCAAGCATCAGGCGATGCGGGACGAGGCCCCAGTTGCGGCTGTCGTCGCTGGCTTCGCTGTTGTCCCCCAGGCACAGGTAATGCCCGGGTTGGACATACATGGTAGTGAAATTGAAAACCTTGCGGAGTTCATCCCAGCGCTCGGGTGATGACCAGGCCTCGCGCGACATTTCCTCCCCGGTATCGCCGCCGTGGAGGTTGGTGCGGTAGTAGGTGTCGCGCCATATTCGCAGGTGAGAAACCTTGACGTCGGCACCTTTGCTGCCGACGCTGGCTGGTTGCAAATCGTTTTCCGTCGGCCCGCGCCGGGCGAACGTATCCTCCCATTTCAGGTTGGCAGCACGGTCCTGGGCACTGAGCATTTCCGGCGGGTCGTAGGTTTTGCCGTCGCCAAAGGGGAGCTGCCGATCGACCCAGACCGTAAGCCGGGCATCGATGTTGGCCAGGCGCAGCATGTATTTGCCCGCGCCCTTGACACGCGTGCTTTCGACGGCCAACTCCTTGGCAACCTTGTCTTTGCCAACGCGATAGAGGGTGCATTGGCCGGAGGCGAGATCCCAGCGAGCCTGAAAGCGATCGAAGCCCTTGCTGAGTTCGAGCCAAAACTCTCCCTTGGCTTCGGCAACTTCGATATCACACTCGACCATGAGATCGCCGACCCAGTTGGCATGTTTGTACACGCGATTTCGCAAGCCGGCGGCGCCCTCCGCCTCCTGATCCGGGAAGAGCTGAAACGTGTTGTAGCCCAAGGAATCGAGAATGAGCGTGGGTTTGACGGCTTGATTGCCCGCCAGCGGTCCGTCGGGCCGAATCAGATGCTGGTAGCGCAGCCAGGCCACCTTGTCCACCGATTTGCCATCGTTGCTGAAGCCGGTCTGCTGATCCTTCTTCCAGGAACTTTCCGGCGTGGGCGCCCAACGATCCGGGAAGCCAATTTTTTTGAGATCGGCAGCTTGATAATCGTTGTCATAAACGATGCGCCGCATCGCCAGCATGACCTCCGGCGGCTTGCGCAGGATTTCAAACTTGCCGGCCGTGAACAGGTCCTTCGACTTTTGCGCATTCTTGTGGACGTAGGTTTCCTGCCACAAATCGTTGGGATTGACCTTCTTTCCGTCGGCGTCCACGCCATTGCGGTCATCGAAAGGCGGCGGCGTGCCCGGCGTGGGCGCCCACCGATAGAGCCGTCCGAAGAAAATCGCGATGATCTCTTCCGGCAAGCCGAGCAGCCGCTTGATGAAGTTCTTGGGCGTGTGATTCTCGATCGGCTTGACGGGGTACTTGAACACCACGACGTCGGAGCGACTCGGCGAGGTGATGCCGTTGTCATAGCTGCATTTCGACACGAGGACACGATCGCCGCTGTGGTAGCGGCCATCGCAACCGGCAATCGTGCTCAATAGCAGCGCGAAAGTCACGATCTGACGGAATGTCATCGCGGCGGCCCTTTCCCCTTGAACATTTCGTTGACGTACTGGCAATTCTCGCACTGCCAACGCCCAACCTCTTGCCTGGCGTTTGGATTACGCGGCTCGGCTTCCTCGCTCGCATTGATCAGGTTTCGACGACCGCACTGCTCACAAACTTTTTTGTGGTGATACCCCAGCAACGTGGTGGCCATCGACCCGGTGGGAATGACAAACGCCTCGGCCAGGAACGTCTTCAGCATCAAGACGAGCACCACGACAAAGACCACAGTCTCGATGAGTTCCCGGAACGTGTCCTTGGTCTCGGCATCTTTTTTGTCCCCAATGACCGGCGCGGGAGGGGATTTGACCTGTGCAGGTTCAAGTGGAATGGGAGGCGTCTTCATCCCTTCGGCCTTGACCGCCGTCGCAGGATCGGGATGGACGCCCGCGGCCACTGGGGGGTTTTCTTCCGCCATGAAACACCTTTTCTCAAGCCACTTGCGCTCTGGCGCTCGCCCTGCGGCAAACGGTCTAACGACCCGGGCGCTGAACGTGCAAAACCGGGCCTAGCAAATCGCCCGAACCGACACGGCCGCGGTTGGACCAATAGCGGCTATCCTCGGAGTTCGCGCTGTTGTCTCCCAACATAAAGTATTGGTCTGGGCCCAAACGAACAGATTTACCCTGCACGGCATTGCGGCCTTGTTGCCCATAGTGGATGTCGCGAAAGAGCCGATGGCGAAGCACGCGCACTCGCACGCCGTCCAGTTGCATGACAAACGGCCGGGAAACGCCCGCGCGTTTTCCCGATTCCGGCAGGTCGACGACGAGCAGCGTTTTCCCGTCAATGGCCACGCTACAGCGGCGGTCAATCAGGGCCATCTCGACACGATATCGCCGGCCCGGGTGCAAGGCCAACCGCACCGGGCTATCCGCGAACTTCCGTGTGTGCTCAGGGTTGTTCAAGGGCCAGGCGAACGCCTCAATGGGCCCCGTCTCGCCAACGGGCAACAAGGTCTCAACCCAATCCCCGCCATCGCACAGCCTTAACGACACCGCCCCTCGGCCACTCAGGATTTCGATTTCCGACTCCACCATGAAGTCATGCACCAACTCGCTGGAAGCGTGAAGCCCGGCGTTGTAAGCATATTCGTCGCGAATCGGCTCGCATTTGAGCGCGGCTGGCAGGATGCCCGAAACGACCCGGTTCCCGAGGCCGACTCCTGGCCCCTTGTCCTCGATCAGCACGCGCATGCGCCGCGCTTCGTCCAACGTTTTGCGACAGACCTGATTGTTGACGTAAACGTCACCTGCATGGATACGAATAACCTCACCTGGCAAACCGATGAGCCGCTTGATGAATAGATTGCTTAGAAGGCGAAAAACGACGATCTCCCAGCGTGAGGGAGGACGGCGCACGTATGCGGTTCGATCCACGGTGACCTGATCGCCCTGAACCTCCGCCCCCTGGTGGACCGCAAGCGGATAATTCCCGCAGGTGGGGCAAAATGCGTTGCGATAGAAGCGAGGATCGCCGGTCCCCATCGGGTCGTCCGTATGACGCCCGACCGCGACAACCTGGCCGCACCGAGGACAGGCGCATTGGCGATGATTACCCAGCAGCGCCGGCGCCATGCTGCCCGAGGGGATGTGAAATACCTCGACCGCGAAGGCACGCAGGATTGCAAGGCCGCACAGGACCAACACCATGATGCAGACCAGCACGCGCAAAACGGACATCGCGGCGGTCCGCATTCTTTGCATTGTCTGCGCCGTCGGCGCCATCGCCACTCCTCCTCCGGGGAATCCGTTCCGCGGGAAGGATGTACTGTTACGCGAGTGAAAAAGATAGGCTGTTTTTTCGTTTGGTTGGTCTTTTAGATTGAGCCTGTGAATCTGGAAAATGCTCACGCCAAGGCGCAAAGAAAAAAACGCGACCGCGCTTTGAGACATGGCACATTCGTTTAGCCGCGATGCCGTTTGTCAAGCGGCGCGATACCAGCCCCACGCACAAGCGTGGCGGGTTGGGCAGCCTCTCAACCCCCCCAGCTTGCGCTGGGGCTGGTCAAGTGCTCGTCGACGAACGGTATTGTGGCTAAACCCGTCCGAGTGCGGTATTTTTGCATCTCACTCGCGCTCCAGACGCACCCATCGGCAAAACATGGTGGGCATCTTGGCATTCTCGCCTGGAACCGCGCGAGTGTCCGTTGCGGTGATGCGCCAGCTCCTCGAATCAGCATGTGCCGCGACGTGGCCCGCACTTGCCTCCTGGTGACTGCACAGCACCAGCCAGCACGACTTGGTCGAAAAGGGGATTGCCGACGTGGAAAGCCAATCGACTGTTCCGAACTTGGTTCGGGCGTACCAGAGAAACTCCGGTAAAAGGTCCTCGTCGCGGACATGGCACAGGAACACTGGCTCTCCTGGCGCAATCTGCCGATGCATGTCGAGGACGAGACGCCGCATTTCGCGATCGTGCTCCGTCTTGTAGGGTTTGACCACGTCGCGCGCAATGCCGACGGCGCCGAAGCCAAAGAAAGCCAGATAGATTCCGAGTTCCCAGCGCGTGCGCCACCTGGGGGAGCGGATCCAGTCGAGCGCCTGGGCGATGCCGTGAGCCATCAGGATGGCGATGAATGGGGCCAGGTGCAACATGATGCGTGCGCTGCCGCCGAATGGATACTTGCCGAGCATCGCGGCCAGGAGATTGAGCGCGAACGGCAGCCCGCACAGGGCGAGTAGCGCGCGCTGTCCGGTCCGCCAACAGGCGAAGGCGCCGAGCGCGACCAACAAGAACGTCGCCGCGCTGCCGCCGTTGTTCGCGCCCATGGGATAGGCAAGCATGTTTCCTGTCAGCACTTTCACGAGCCACACAGGCCAAAGCAGTGGGTTCTCCGGCGGAAAGGCGTCCTTCCAGTAGGTGAGCATGAATTCGCGAGCGCGCCGTAACTCTTCGGGATCACTCGCTCCTTGCCCGATCAAGACGTAATGAATCAGGAATGAACCACACAGGAGAACGTTGAACAGAGCGTACCAGCCGCGCTGCGTCCACGAAGCCGAACGAAGGCACATCAGCAGGACGATGCTGACCGCGCCGCCGACGAATGCCGAGGGGTACGAGGAGAACATGGCGATCGGCGTCACGGCCGACAGCGCGATCAGCCAGCGCGTGGTGGCGGGATTTCGCAGGTGCTCCAGCGTCAGGCACGCGAAAATTACGGAAAAGAGCAGGTCAAAGGCATATGGCTTCACTTCCGCGCTGTGCCGAACGGGATAATAGGAGATCGCCAGGATCGCGACCGCCATTCCCGCGATCCGCGGGGAAAACGACGCTCGGCACATACGCCAAAAAAATGCCAGCGTCAACAGCCCGGCCAGGAACGGAAAGAGATGCATCGACCATTCCGACGGGCCAAGCAAAAGCAGAGCCGACCGTTCAAGCCAAAGAAAAAAAAGCGGCGCGACCTGGCCAAACCGAAGTTGCTGCGTGAGTCCGGCGTAATCCCGCTCAAGGATGCTGATCAGAAGCATCGCCTCGTCGCCCCAGATGGGGAAGCCCCCGAGGTAACGCACAACGCGCCAAAGGACGCCAACGCCAACGACGGCGGCCAGCCCGTAGACGAGCCAGCGCTGGACGCTCGCTTCGTTTGTCGGTTTGGTTTCAATCCCAGTTTCCGGCGACGGCGCCAATTCAGCGACACAGGCTTCCATGCCAGCAACACTCCCGCAACCAGCCCCGCGCGCCAGCGTGGGGGTAAGCGTCCAGGGCCCCCACGCTGGCGCGCGGGGCTGGTCTACCATTGCCCAGCGAGAAACGCCTGTCCCCTATAGGCAAATCGGCCCAAATTCACAAGGTGGGTTTGACTCTAAGAGCGTCTAAAGAAATGAAGTAGGTCAGGCTTTCCAGCCTGACCGTCAGGCAGGAAAGCCTGACCTACTTTCATTGTTTTGGGCACTCTAAATTGAAAACTCCGGCCCCAGGTCGCGGATCGAGGCTCGCTCCGCAAGGTAGCGAACGATGCGGTTGGCAGCCTCCTCGGGGGTCACCTGCGCCGTATCGATCATGATCTCCGGATTCTCCGGCGGCTCGTAATCCGAATCGATGCCCGTGAAGTTTTTGATCTCGCCCAGCCGGGCCTTCTTGTACAACCCCTTCGGATCGCGGGCCTCGGCGACCGCCAGCGGCGTGTTGACGTACACTTCGATGAACTCGCCTGCTTCGACCAGGGCGCGGGCCATGCGCCGCTCCCCGCGGAAGGGGGAGATGAACGACACCAGCACGATCAACCCCGCATCGACCATCAGCCGGGCGACTTCGCCGACGCGGCGGATGTTCTCCACGCGGTCAGCATCGGTGAAGCCCAGATCGCGGTTCAGCCCGTGACGCACGTTGTCGCCGTCGAGTAGAAAAGTGTGATGGCCCATCGAATACAGCCGCTTCTCGACCAGGTTGGCGATCGTCGATTTACCCGCGCCGGAAAGGCCCGTGAACCACAGGATGCACGCCTTCTGGTTCTTGATCGCGGCGTGGGCTTGCTTGTTGACCTCCAGCGCTTGCCAGGGAATGTTCTCGGCACGCCGCAGGGCGAAATGGATCAGACCCGCCCCGACCGTGCGATTGGTCATGCGGTCGATGAAAATAAAACCACCGGTGTCGCGATTCTCGGCATACGGATCAAACGCGATCGGTTGATCGAGGCTCAGGTTGCCCACGCCAATCTCGTTTAATTCCAGCGTCTTGGCAGCCAGCCTTTCCAGCGTGTTGACGTTGATCTTGTGCTTGAGCGCGGTGACGGCGCCCACCGCCATTTTGGTCCCGACCTTGATCCAGTATTGCCTGCCCGGGAACATCCGTTCCTCGGCCATCCAGATGACGGTCACTTCAAACTGATCCGCGACGCCCGGCGGCGAATCGGCTGGCGCGAGAATGCTGCCGCGACTGATGTCGATTTCATCTTCCAGCGTGATCGTCACCGATTGCTCGGCCACCGCCTCGTCGAGATCGCCGTCGAACGTCACGATGCGCGCGACCCGGCTCTCCTTGCCGGACGGGAAAACTCGCAACCTGTCGCCAGGTCGTACCGCGCCGCTGGTGATGATGCCGGAGAAGCCGCGGAAGTCGGAGTTCGGGCGATTGACCCACTGCACGGGCAGGCGAAACGGCGCGGTCTGGCTCTGGTCGTCGATCGGCACGGTTTCGAGGTGCCCCATGAGCGTCGGGCCGGTGTACCAGGGCGTGTTGGGCGAAAGCTCCGTGATGTTGTCGCCACGCAACGCGGACATCGGAATGGCGACGATCGACCCCAGGCCAATTTGCTTTGCGAATTCCAGGTAGTCATGGAGGATGGTTTCAAAAACAGCGCGGGAATAGCCGACCATGTCCATCTTGTTGATGGCCAGCACGATATGCTTGATGCCGATCAGGGAGACGAGGAAGCTGTGCCGGCGTGTCTGCGTGAGAACGCCGCGGTTGGCGTCGATCAGGATAACCGCGAGTGAGGCGGTGGAGGCGCCGGTCACCATGTTACGTGTGTACTGCTCATGGCCCGGCGTATCGGCGACGATGAACTTGCGCTTGTCGGTGGAGAAAAATCGATAGGCAACATCGATGGTGATGCCCTGCTCACGTTCCGCGGCCAGGCCGTCAACCAGCAGGGCGAAATCGAGATCACCGCCCTGGGTGCCGACTTTTTTCGAGTCGGCCTCGAGTGCCGCGAGTTGATCCTCAAAGATCATCTTGGAATCGTAGAGCAGGCGGCCGATGAGCGTACTCTTGCCGTCATCGACGGAGCCGCAGGTGATGAAGCGCAGGAGCGACTTGTGCTCATGCGCCTTGAGGTACTGGTCGATATCGGTTGCGATGAGGTCGGAGATGTGTGCCATAGTTGTATTATTGCGTTGAGTTCGGGAGGGCGAGGCTCCTGCCGAGCCGTTGCGTTGTTGTGTCACGCGAAATCAATGGCCGGGAGGGCGAGGCTCCTGCCGAGCCGTTTTTTGGGAGGCGTCTGGGAATTCGCAAACTCGAATGTGATATACCGATGGAAAATCGCCCGAGGTTGAAATATCCACTTCATGCGGCCGTGCCACTAGCGGCCGCTCACGGCCTAGTCTCGCGAGGTAGTCATCGGCTACGTTGACGTAAGTTCGATCCGTCGCCGCATTGGGATTATTGGCCAACCATTTCATGGTTTCCTTTGCCCAACATACTCGCCCACGTGCTTCGGGACGCAGATTCCGCAGGTTCCGGAAATGAATTATCCAAACAAAAATATGTGGTGCCTTCACACAAAAATCGCCGTAGATATTGGCCATCACGCTCCACGATTTGCTTATCTTCTTTGCGAGTACCAAATCCCACATTTCTTTCAAAGGCCGATTCCCATTCTTGCTCAGTTCGTCAGCCAGGACTTTCATGTCACATTCAAAATGAATCTTAAACTCGACGTTGGTTTCCTTGTCGCCGAAGGGAGAAGACGGGGTCCAAATTGTCAGGTCGTGACGCTTGTTTCTTTCAAGAACGTACAATCGCTTCTGCCGCCAAAGGACCTTGGCCAGAAGCTGAACGATCGCCGCCTCCTGTCTAACGCTGGCCAGGTAGGAACTGATCTCCTCCAGGCCGGTCTTGAATTCCGCTGACTCGAAAATGTCCTTAAACTCGGCGGCCGTCATTTTTCGTCTCACCGGTATGAGGTTATTGCAGCTTCGCGGCTCGGCAGGCGCCTCGCCCCCCTTGGATCCTTGCAATGGCGATAGGTTTCTCGCGGGTTCGCGGCTCGGCAGGAGCCTCGCCCTCCCGGTCTCGATCATTTCCAGGGCAGGTCATGAATAACGCCTTGGTAGGGCCAGTCCTTCGGTTTAGCAACCAATCCAGCGCGCTCCGGATTCTGGGCCACGTAATCCCATTTTTCTTCATATGCGGACTCATTACGAATACGGACATCCCAATGGTCCGTGAGCCAGCGATGTTCGGGATCGTTGTGGCGTTTCGTAAACTGCGATTTCCAATATTGTACCCATTTGTCAAAAGAGATCGGGGAATCGGTGGCGGCGGCAAAAAAATGGATGTGATCGGGCATGATCATGTACTTTCCCATCCACCAAGCGTCTGCTTCCTGCCAAACCTTGCGCAATAGTTGATGCACATTGTCATTGGCCAACCACGGCGAGCGATTTTTGGTGCATACGGTATCGAAAATGATGGTGGGTTGGCCCTCGACGAAAAGGATGCCATGAGCGGGATGCTTTCGACCTGCCAATTTGTCTTCGGATTTTTCTTGATCGTTCATGGTCCTACCCAGGGATACATTCGATAGGGAGGCCGAGGCTCCAGCGGAGCCGTTTGTGCGTCAGGTTTTTCGAGGGTTCGCGGCTCGGCAGGAGCCTCGCCCTCCCGTGCCAAGGGAACGATCTAGGGCAAGCACCTCAGAAGTACCCCTCCTGCTTCTTCTTCTCCATCGACGCTGTCGAGTCGTGGTCGATGACGCGGCCTTGCCGTTCCGAGGTGGTGGTCAGCAGCATTTCCTGAATAATCGCCGGCAACGTGTCGGCCTCGCTTTCGATGGCTCCGGTCAACGGATAGCAGCCGAGCGTGCGGAAGCGGACCTTCCTCATCATCGGCTTTTCGCCAGGCCGAAGCGGCATGCGGTTGTCATCCACCATGATCAATGTGCCGTCACGTTCCACCACTGGGCGTTCCTTCGAATAGTAAAGCGGGACGATCGGGATGTTTTGCAGATGGATGTACTGCCAGATATCGAGCTCGGTCCAGTTGGAGAGCGGAAAGACGCGGATGCTCTCGCCCTTGTGCTTGCGGGCGTTGTAGAGGCGCCAGAGTTCGGGGCGTTGCTGCTTGGGGTCCCAGCGGTGCTGTTCGGAGCGGAAGGAAAAGATGCGTTCCTTGGCCCGGCTCTTCTCCTCATCGCGCCGGCCGCCGCCAAACGCTGCATCGAAGCGATGCCTGTCGAGCGCTTGCCGCAGGGCCTGGGTTTTCATGACATCGGTGTGGATGGCCGAACCGTGCGTGAAAGGATTGATGCCGGCCGCGACGCCTTCCTGATTGATTTCGACGAGAAGGTCCAAGCCAAGGTCGGCCATCATCCGGTCGCGAAATGCGATCATGTCGCGAAACTTCCAGGTCGTGTCAACGTGCATCAGCGGAAACGGCGGCTTCGACGGGTAGAACGCCTTCATCGCCAGGTGCAGCATGACCGCGCTGTCCTTGCCGATGGAGTAGAGCATCACCGGGTTTTCGCATTCGGCAACCACCTCGCGCAGGATGTGAATGCTCTCGGCTTCCAGGCGGTTCAGATGCGTCAACGTCCTCATCGCGTTCCGTTCTCTGGGCAGGTTCAAATAGCGAATCCATGCAGCGCGAAGCTGGTCGAGCCTCGCAGGGATTTTTTAGATGGAAGTCATGGGCAAGGCCAGACGCAATTGAATTGACGCACCTGCCAGGCCGCATTGGGGCGCCAAAAATCGCCCCCAATCACTGCCAACGCGGCGCATGTGAGAAGTCCCTGCCATGATACAAGGCCATGGTAACAAATCCCTTGTGTCTTTTTTTTGAGGGACTTCTCACGGGGCGCGGCGGGTATCTCCGGGATGCAACGGACCTTGACAGGCACGAAAAGCGTGATCTCGCCAACTTTTCAGAAGGCCCGGCCAACGCTTTCAAACCACGCGATTCGCGAAATTGCTCACCCCATCGTTGACAGGGCACACATTGCCGGTCATACTCAATCAGCGCCTTGGCGAAGCTCTTTGCGAGCGAAGGCTGATGTTTCGTCAGCCGGGTCGCGATGCGGCCTCTTGAGACTCCCACGCAAGCATTTGAAACACCTGCGGCGTTTCAAATGTTTGGCAAGGCGCGAGGGGCGCGGCCAACCGTGCCTCTCCTTTTTTTGCATGAACACTCTTTTTGCCGACGCAAATGTGGTTTTACTGTGGGGCCTCGCCCTGGGTGGAGGCTTCGTCGTACTGGTAGCCTCGCTTTGGGTATCCTATCGCGTGGTCCGGGCCACCAACGCCCGCCCGCTGGAATGGCTCCGGGTTCGCCTGGGCCGTGGCAAGGATCTCACCACCCTGGCCGCTCGCCTTGGCGTGTCGGTGCAGGAACTTCAAGGCGTGGAGCTTTTCTACCGCGAATCGCTCATTCCCAAGAAGCGCGGCGGCCAGCGCCGTCTGCTGATCCCCGATCAACCCCTCAAGGCGATGCAACGCCGCGTGCTCCGGCGTTTGTTGCGCAGACTGCGTGCCCATCCGGCGGCGCACGGATTTGAGCAGGGCAAATCGATTGTGACCAACGCCTTGCCACACGTCGGCCAGTGCGTCGTCATCAAGATGGATCTGGTCGATTTTTTCCCGTCCACGACCGCTCAACGGCTGGACGCCTATTTTCGGCGTGTCGGGTGGAACGCCCAGGCGGCGGCTCTTCTGGTTCGGCTCGTGACCCATGCGGGCGTCTTGCCGCAGGGAGCGCCGACGAGTCCGCGCCTGTCGAATCTCGTGAACTTCAACCTGGACGCGCGCATCGCGCGTTTCGTCGCGAAACGCAAGGGCGCCTACACGCGCTATGCCGACGACATTACCATTAGCTTTCCAAAGGATCATCCGCGGAAGGTTCGCGGCACGATCCAGAAAGTCAAGCGCATCGTGCGGGATTTCGGCTATCGCATTCACGTCCGCGGCAAGCTGCAAATCCTGCGCAAACACCAGCAGCAGCGCGTCACTGGCCTGGTGGTGAACGCACGGGCGCAGTTGCCGAGGAAGCTGCGCCACTGGCTTCGTGCAGTGGAGCATCGCTTGAGGACGCGCGGCGAAGCGAGCCTGAGTCCGCAACAACTGGCCGGCTGGCGGGCGCTACAGGGGATGATTGCGAAACAGGCAAAAACAGATTGAAATGCAAATGAAACCCTCGCCCTCATTTCCCGGTATCATCACCGAGCCTCTCCGAACAACAACCGAGGAAACCCGTATGCACCGTCTCGTTGTCGCCGCCGTCTGCCTGCTGCCCGCAACCTCAACCCTTCGCGCCGATCCGCCCAAGGCCGTCGCTGATTTCACGCTGAAATCCATTGCCGGCGGGGAATGGACGCTGGCAAAGCAGAAGAGCAAGGCGATCGTCGTCGCGTTCATTGGAACCCAGTGCCCGATCAACAATGCGTACATGCCGCGGCTGGTCGAACTGGAAAAGGCGTATGCCGACAAGGGGGTGCAGTTCGTTGCCATCAATTCCAACGAGCACGACACGCTGGAAACGATCCGCACTCACGCCAAAAAACATGGCCTGTCGTTCCCGATCCTGCGCGACGAGAAGCATCTCGTGGCCAATCGCTTTGGTGCTGAGCGGCATCCGACGGTTTTCCTGCTCGACGACAAACACTTCGTGTGCTATCAGGGCCGGATCGACGATCAGTTCGGAATCGGGTATCAGCGCAAGGAACCGACGCGGCGCGATCTCGTCGCGGCCATCGACGAGCTGCTTGCCGGGAAGTCGGTGAGCGTCGCCAGGACCAAGGTCGAGGGTTGTTTCATCACGCGCGTCCCCGCTGCCAAGAAGAAGGCCGATGTCACCTATGCCAGGGATGTGTCGCGCATCTTGCAGAATCGCTGTCAGGAGTGCCATCGCCCCGGGCAGATCGGACCGATGCCGCTGTTGACGTATGACGATGCCTCGGCGTGGTCGCTGATGATTCGCGAGGTTGTGTCGGAGGAGCGCATGCCGCCGTGGCACGCCGACCCGAAGCATGGCAGTTTCAAGAATGATCGCCGGTTGAGCGCGGCGGAGCGCGCGAAGCTGATCGCCTGGATTGATGCCGGTTGCCCCGAAGGGGATGCCAAGGATTTGCCCCGCGCGAAGAAATTCGCGCCGGGCTGGACGATCGGGCAACCCGATGCCGTGTTCACGTTCAAGGACGCGATCGCCGTCCCCGCCAAGGCGACGCGCAGTAGCATTCCTTACAAATATGTGGTCGTCAAAACGAATTTCGATGAGGACAAATGGATTCATGCCGTGGAGGCCAGGCCGGGCAATCACGCGGTCGTACATCACATCATCGTTTACATCGTTGCCGGTGGCAAGCGCGCTCGCACGCCGGGCGACGGCATCGGCAGCGGCATGTTAGTGGCGTATGCTCCGGGCGATCTCGGTTCGGTCTTTCCCGCCAACGCCGCCAAGAAGTTGCCCAAGGGGGCCCTGCTTGCGTTTCAGATGCATTACACGCCGACGGGGACTGCCCAGACGGACAAGTCGTCCATCGGCTTCATCTTTGCCAAGACGCCGCCCCAGGCCGAGATGCGGACTCGCGCCATCGCCCAGCAGGCGTTTCTCATTCCGCCCGGGGCGGCCAATCACAAGGTCACCAGCAAGACCACCTTCAGCAAGGATGCCGTGCTTTACAGCATGTTCCCGCACATGCACCTGCGCGGCAAGGATTTTCAATTCGATGTCGTCTACCCCGACGGCAAACGTCAGACGTTACTGTCCGTCCCGCGCTACGATTTTGGCTGGCAGTCCAACTACATCCTGGCGAAGCCGTTGCTTTTGCCCGCTGGCACCCGCATCGAATGCACCGCTCATTTCGACAACTCGGCGAAGAATCCCAATAATCCCAATTCGAAAACACTCGTATTCTGGGGCGAGCAAACCTGGCACGAGATGATGATCGGGTTTGTCGATTACGCGTACACGTCGGAAAAGCGCTGATCTCGTTCTCAGGCTCCGCCTACCGATTCTTGTCCTGGGCCGTCAACCTTTGCGCTCGCCCGTCACATCGCGGGCGCTAAACGTGAACGGCCGATGCCATATACTGATAGGGCACGGAACCCTTGTCCCCTGGAACCAGCGCATGAAAGTCCTCGTCATCGGCAAAGGCGGCCGGGAACACGCTCTCGTCTGGAAACTCGCGCAATCGCCGCGCGTCGAGCAGGTTTTTTGCGCGCCGGGCAATGCGGGCACGGCGCTGGACGGCGTCAACGTGCCGATTGATGTCAACGATTTCGACTATCTCATCCGCTTCGCGAAAAAAGAGAACATCGGCCTCACCGTCGTCGGGCCGGAGGATCCACTGGCCAATGGCATCGTCGATGCGTTTCAGGCTCAGGGCCTGCGAATTTTTGGCCCGACCAAGGCGGCGGCCCAGATCGAGGCGAGCAAGGTCTATTCGAAAAAATTGATGCGGCACGCGGATGTGCCCACGGCGGAGTTTCGCGTTTTCGACCATCCGGAACCCGCGCGCAAATACATCGAGTCGCGTGAATATCCCGTCGTGGTCAAGGCCGACGGGCTGGCTGCGGGCAAGGGCGTGATTGTTTGCTCGACGACCGAGGAAGCGATTGCCGCGGTGAACACGATCATGGTCCGCGAGGAGTTCGGCCGGGCCGCTGGCAGGCAGATCGTCGTCGAGAAACGGCTCGAAGGCCAGGAGTTGAGCGTGCTGGCCCTGGTCGCCGGGCGGACGATCATCACGCTGGCGCCGGCCCAGGACCACAAGCGTGCGTTCGACGGTGACACCGGACCTAACACCGGAGGCATGGGCGCCTACTCCCCGGCTCCGCTTGGCTCGCCGGAGTTGCTTGCCGAGATCGAGAAGGACGCCCTCGTCCCGACGGTTCACGCCATGAAGCGGGCCCGCACGCCATTTCGCGGCATTCTCTATGCGGGCGTCATCGCGACCAACCAGGGCTCGCGCATCCTGGAGTACAACTGCCGGCTGGGCGATCCGGAGACGCAGCCCGTCTTGATGCGGCTCAAGTCCGACCTTTGCGAACTGCTTGAAGCGGCCGTGGACGACCGCCTAGGTGAGATTACCGAAGAGGGGCTGCAATGGGACCCACGCCCCGCGGTGTGCGTCGTGATGGCCAGCGGCGGCTATCCGGGCGCTTACGCAAGGGGGAAGATGATTCAGGGGCTTGCGGAAGCCGCTCAGATCCCGGACGTCAAGGTCTTCCACGCCGGCACGCGGCTGGAACCGGGCGGCATGGTGGTGACCGACGGCGGCCGGGTCCTGGGCGTTACCGCCCTGGGCGGCACGCTGGCCGAGGCACGCGAACGTGCGTATGAGGCGGTGGAAAAAATCGGCTTCCCCGGGGCGTTTTGGCGCAAGGACATCGGCGAAAAAGGGCTGATGAAGCGGCCCGAGGGGCATTCCTGACATCAGCCATACCGTTCACGATCTCCCAGCCCGCGGCGCAAGCAAGGGGCTTCAAGCGGCGGCCCCTTGAATGCGCCGCGGGCTGGTGAAGGCGTTTTACCGGGCGCTGGCGGCACGCTTCGTCAGCGAATCCAGGGCCTCTTGAGCTCGTCGTGTTTGCAGGGTGCCCGCGGCGCCGTGAGCCAAGGCGGCCACGAGCTTGCGGGCTTCCGGCGTGCCGTTGGTCTCCAGGGCCTCGAGCGCGCGGACCATGCGAAGTTGCTCGCGGGTCAGCGTCCCGGTCGCCAGCTTTTCGAGCAGCGGCTCGACGCGCCGTCGCGTCTCGACCGTGGGGTTGGTGGTAAGCACTTGCTTCAAGGCCGGCGCCGCCAGTTCACCGAGCTTTTCCAGTTCCTGGGTCGCGATGGCGCGCAGCTTGAAATTCCCGGTATCCAGGTCGGCGATCCACATCTTGATTTTCCTGGCATCCGGCGGCGTGGACGGCGATAACTTTTCGGCCAGGTAGCCGGGCGTTTGTTTGCCCGCCGCCAGGGTGCGAATGCTCGCTCCGGCCTTGATGGCGTCGTCGCCGATCAGGTCGGCCCACAGCGTGTCGAGTTGCTTGGGCTGCAAGTCAATGGCCGCCAATTTGGGCGTGCGTTTCAGGCGTGTGACATCCCAGACGAGGACGGTAGTGTCCGCGCTGCCCGTGGCAATGCTCTTGTCGTCGGCGGAAAAAACGACGGAATGGATCGCGCCGACATGCCCCTTGAATTGACCGATCACTTTGCCGGCGCTGACGTCCCAAACGCGCACGGTATTATCCGGACCACGTGACGCCAGCAGGCCGCCATCGGTGGAAAACGCCAGGGTGGCAAGCGCCTGGATTGCGCGATTGACGCCGCCGAAACCGCCGCCGCCGATGAAGCCCATATTTGGCTGCGGGGGCTGAACCAGGGCGCCCGGTTTGCCGAGCACGGCGCGTTCCCGACCGCTGGCGATCTCCCACAGGCAAACCGATTGATCGGCATTCTCGGCGGCCAGGAATCGGCCATCCGGCGAGTAGGCGAGATTGACCGCCGCTCGGCCGGCGGGTAGCGTGAGCTGGCGAATCTCCTTGCCGGTGGAAATGTCCCAGAGGTGCAGCGAGCTCCCGGCCGCTTGGCGGGGTTGGTCCTGAATCATGACAACATTGTTGGCAGTAACGCTGGCGGCGATGGTTTGGCCATCGGGTGAAAAGGCCAGCGTTTGTCCCTGCCCGGCGCCGTAGATCGGTCGGAAAACGATGGCGCCGTTGCCGCCGGCATTGGCGCCGGCCAGCGCGATCTCGCGCACGATGTTCCCCCTGGCGACGTCGTAGACGCGGATCAGGCCATCGTAGTTTCCGCGCGTGGCAAACGCCTTGCCGTCGCGCGTAAAGGCCATGGCGCCGATGCCGTTGACGTGGCCCTTGAGCTTGTGAATCTCCTTGCCGTCGGGGAGCGAGTGAAAACGAATGGTGTTGTCGGCGTTGGCCAGGGCGACGGTCTTGCCGTCGGGCGAAAAGGCGGCCGCGCCGGTTCCGCGCGGCTCGGAGATTTTCCCGAGCTCGGCGCCGGAGTCGGCATCCCAGCGCCGGATCGAGCCATCGGCGCCGCGCGAATAGATGGTCTTGCCATCGGGCGTGATGATGGTGGCGAGCACGGCGCCGCGATGTCCGCCAGCGAGCGATTGCTCCTTGCCGGTGGCGACGCTCCAGAAGCGCAAGGTCTGCCCGCTGCCTGCGGTCAGGACTTTGCCGTCCGCGGAGAAAGCGAAGTCGCGCGTATCGGCGCCGTAAAAGGAAACCGCTACGACCGCGAAATTCCCGCCCTGTGCCGCGGGGGGTTCGCCCAGGTCATGCGTCTTTTTGCCGGTTTTCGCGTCGAAGAGGCGGATCACGTTATCGCGGCTCTTGATCGCCACGGTGGCGCTATCGGGCGAGAAGGCGATGCCCGCGATGGTCTGCGGAGCCGCGAGCTTGTGAATTTCCTTGAGCGTGTCGGCGGCGACGAGATGAACCCCCTGGGTCGTGGCATAGGCCAGCGTCTTGCCATCGGGCGAATAGGCGATGCCGAAAACGCCGTTGGGCGCGGTGTTGATGTGGCGAATTTCCTTACCAGTTTGAGTATTGGTGAACCGGACGTAAGTGTTGATTTTCTGGTTGGCGTAATCGAGATCGGCTGCCGCCAGGGTTTTGCCATCCGGGGAAAATGCGAGGCCGATCGCGGAATAGTTGCCCTGCCCGCCGGCGTTGATGCGAATCGGGCCTTTCTGAAGCGGGGCCTTGATCTGGTGCAGCACGTTGCCCGTCGCAGTTTCGATGAGATAGGTCATGCGGCTGGACGAGCGTGCCGCCAGCGATTTTCCGTCCGGCGCGAAGGCCAGCGCGGTGATGAAGCCGATGGGCGCCTTGAGCTGGCGAATTTCCTTACCGGTCTTGGAATCCCAGAGTTGAATGGCGTTCGCGGCGGACATGGTGGCGATAACGTTGCCGTCCATCGACACGGCGGCCCGCGACAAGCCACGGTAGTAGCGAATGGCAGGCCGGCCCGCGTTTTTGTTTTGAACTGACGACGGATCGATGCTGCGGATTTCCTTGCCGGTCCCACGGTCCCAGACGCGGACCACGCCGTCCTGCGTGGAGGTAATGACCCGCATTCCATCGCTGGCATACGCCACCAGAGTCACGTCTTGCGGGTGCCGCCAGCGCAAGGTTCCCAAGCGAACGCGCGCCCCTTCGGGGAGGGGGTCGCCTTGTTGATCCGTCCCTTTACCCTGCGCCATGACCGGGTGATCCCCGCCCATGCTGACGGCCGCAAAAGCCAAAAGCAGCAACCCAAACCGTCCGCCAAGGTCGCGCGGATACGCGAGCCGGGTGAGGAATCGTCGAAGCATTTCGTCTCTCCTGAGAGGATCGGTGGCCTGGTCGATTTCAAATCGGACCGCATCGCAAGTACGGGTTATTTCACTAACCCCTGTCTGCGCGGTGGGCTGGTGTGCAAACCTGATTCTGAAATAGCGTACTAATCAAAAGCTTAGGCGGTTTGGCGCGGTTTTTCGAGGAAAATCCCTGACGCGCAAGGGGATGTGAGACGACGATTCAGCCCGGGTTTTCTAACACGCCGAAACCTTGGGCTTGGCTCCGATGCGAAAAAAAAGGACGGACAAAAATGTCCGTCCTTCGCGATTTGGCCGCCCGTGGCGGAATTCAGGAGAATTTCGGTACACGAAGCGGCTCTTGGACCCATGGATTGACCAATTTATTTGCAGCAGCTGCCGCAGCGGCGGAAGAGACCGCGACCGGTGCTTCCACAATCGGAGCAGGCGCCGCCGACCTGGACGCGGACGGTTGTTTCATAGGCCTGCGTCTCGCAAACCATGACTTTCCGCTTGGCCTTGACGTGTTGAATCTCGCAGATCGTGCGGGTGCCTTCGCGGGGCTGATGCTCGAAACGGCACACGTTTACGGTGATTTCCTTTTCCTTGCGCTGAATCTCGCAGACCACCCGTTTGCCCTTACGGACTTCCGGCACGCAAACCGTGACGTTGACCATTTTCTCGGTCGTGATCGGCACGCGCTTCACGACGCAGCGGGTGCGCTCTTCCATACAAGTAACGAACTGCCGGCGCGTATGGCAACGGCCGCACTCGTCCACGCAGGTGGTCTTGACCAATCGGCGAACCGGGACCTGGCAGGTGACCATCTCGCGAACGCACTGGTAGGTCGTGCAGACGACTTTGCGCTGCTCGGTCTTGGGAACCATGACGGTGTATTCGCAATCGACTTCCTTGCGGACCGTTTCGCACACGATGACTTTGCGCGTTTCGGGCTTCGTGACGGCAACGCAAACGGTGTAGTTGTACTTCTCTTCCCGGGTGACGCGCTTGCACTCGATGACGTCGATTTCCTTCTCCACCATCACGCGCTTGTAACACGTGACCTTGCGTTCCTCGAATTTCGGGGCCGCCGCCTGAGCCGGCGCACACGGAGCGGCCGAGCCGCACCCGCTGTCGCAGCCACGGCAGCGGCGGAACAGGCCGTTCGCTTCGCTGACCTGAGTCAGGCCAAAGAGCGCCACGGCGGTCAACATTGCGGTCGCCAAAAACTGTTTCATCTTCTCTCCTCAGTCGTGAAAGGTTGCTTCCACCCCCTCAATCAACTGGACCGAGGGCACAAGATGGAATGGATGGGCATGTTTGAGAAAATTGTATCGTGTAAGTTTAGGAAATCTATACAAGATGGGGTAAAAGAGAGGTTTTTTCGTCCGGGTCCGGCCAATCGAATCGGTGATAGGGAACCTATCCATTTTACCGACAACGCGGCGCAAAATGACAAAATGGAAAGAAAAAACCCGAGGTATCGACCCCGGGTTGTTGTCAGATGATTTCGATTTCTATCGAAGCGTTCCTACCAGTCGCCGCTGCCGACTCGCTCAAACGCCTGGCCAACTCCCATGCGGTAGCAAAGCTGGTCGAAATGCTCGCGATGGGCCGGCTCGGTGCTGTGAAGGTGTTCCCCCTCGGTCAAGAGCTTCATCTTGTCCTTGCGGTGGACACGGTGTTCTAACAGCACGGCTTCAAAGGGCTTGAGGTTCGGCGCGTAAATGACCAGGAGCTTGTGCTCGTCGAACTGAACTTCCATCGGGCCTTCCGTGGACATCAAGGCGATACCAGTGCAGCCGTCGTTTAGCAAAAGATCTTCGAAATCGCAGCAATGGCTCTTCAAGACCGGCAGATCCATGGCTTCGCGAAAAAGGTCCTGGTGCTCGTTGCCAGCACTGTCGTGGCTGGTTTCCAGAACGACGTCGACCACCTCGCCAAGGGGGTCGAGGAGGTCCAGGAATACGTCGAATAGCTTCTCGCGCGATACCGAGGCCACCAGGACTGGAACCTCGAAGTTCGCCTTGGCGTCGCGATAAGTGTCGAGTCGATAGCCCTCGCGAGGCACGACCTGAAGCGACTGCGCTGGCCGGACCGCGTCGGTCAGCCAAAAATCGCCGTAGCGTTCCACCCGCAAATGCTCGGCCAGGCTCTTGTCGGTCACGTTTGCACCCTGTGTTTCAGGTCCCAAGAACGCCATCTGATTCTTCTCCCGCCACAAGGTTTATTGCAGCTAACCAACTATAGTTCGTATTTCGCCCGCTGGCCAACGAACCGCCATAAATTCTACGCGCGAACTTGAGACGAAAATCGATTTCGTTGGGAAATGCGTGGTTGCGCGGGTCAAACCTTTTGGGACCGGCAATTCCCGCGGCATGGGGGTTTCCGGCCGTGGCAACTGCAACGGTGAATTTCACAAAGATCAACGATTATCCGAGCTCTTCCGGTTGCAAAAAATAGAACCGTTCGCGTAAACTAGGCAGGGGCCATCCTGCTTGCCCGCGCTTCGTTTTGCCGTTTCGTGAACGTTGCGCCGGCGAAGTGGTTATCGCTGAACTCGATTGCATTCAACGGAGTACCCCGTCATGCGTCCTTTAATCCCATCGTTTCTTGCCTGGATTTTGTGCGCCGGCCCGGCCTTGGCAACCGGTGACGCGGGAAAAATCCTCATGGACACCTGGGAGATCGCCTTCCTGGGCGATGGCAAGGCCGGGCATGTCCGTACGACCGCTCGCGAATACGAGGCCGACGGCGTCAAACTTATTCGCACCACCGTCGAATTGCGCCTGCGGGTGAAACGCTTTAGCGACATCGTTGAAATGGCCATGGACACCGGCACCATCGAAACCGCGGACGGGACGGTGACCGCCGTCTTCATGAAGCAATATCTTGGGAAACAACAACGCCTTCAAGTCGAGGGAACCGTGGTCGGCAAGCTCCTACGCCTGACTCTGAACGGCAAGACGCCACTCAAGCCAGCCCCCTGGAACAGCGACGTCGTGGGACTTTACAAGCAACAGACGCTGTTGAAGGACAGAAAGGCCAAGCCCGGAGAAAAAATCAGCTTTGCCAGTTTTGAACCGACCATCAACCTGGTGCTCAAGACCGAGATGGTCGTGAAGGGCTATCGCGAAGTGGCTCTCAAGGGCAGTCGCGAAAAACGAAAACTGCTGTTGGTGGAAACGATTCCGCAGAAAGTCGATTTCAAACGCGGCTCTGACAAGATCGACAAGATTCAACTGCCGATTTCACTTACCTGGTTTGACGAAAACTTTGAACCCGTGAAGACCGAGGTGGAAGTCCCCGGACTGGGGCCGCTCGTCATGTACCGCACGACCCGCGAAAAAGCCCTCGCGCCGGCGCCCATCGCCAAGCTGACAGATATTGGCATCAGTCAACTCGTGCGCCTCAAGAATCGCATCTTGAAACCTTACGAGACGGCCGCGGCCCGCTATCGCGTTACGATCCGCAACGACGACGATCCGGCCAGCACGTTTTCCCGCGATGATCGACAACAGGTGAAGAATGTGCAAGGAAACACCTTTGAACTTCATGTCAAGGCAAGCAACCTGGCTGGCGGGGGAAAGGAGAAAAATGCCCCAGATGCCGAATTTCTTCAAAGCTCCTACTTTATCACCAGTGACGATGCCAAAGTCATGGAACTCTCTCGGAAGGCGATAGGGGAGGAAACCGATCCCTGGCAAAAAGCGCGGAGGATCGAGCGCTGGGTTCACAATAACATGCGTGTTACCGCGCAGGAGGCCTTGGCAACCGCGGACCATGTGGCTCGTACCCTGGAGGGGGACTGTACGGAATACGCCATGCTGACGGTGGCGATGTGCCGGGCGGCAAAGGTGCCGAGCCGCACCGCGATCGGTTTGATCTACGCGGACGTCAAAGGGGCGCCGTGCTTTGCCTTCCACATGTGGGCGGAGGTCTGGGTCAAGGGCCGATGGATCCCGCTCGATGCGACGTTGGGCAAGGGCTATGTCGGCGCGACCCACCTGAAGATTACCGATCACAGTTGGCACGATGAACGGACGATGACACCGATTTTCCCCGTCATTCGCGTGGTTGGCCGGGTGAGCATCGAGGTGCTCGGAGCGGAAAACAGGTAGGCGGCGAATTCGCGGTTGGCCAGGGTTTCTGGCCAGGTAATTGCCGCCAATCGTCGGGCTCGAAACAACTGACATGTTTGAAACGGACCAGTTACCTGAAAACCGAGCCCTGTGGGACCTTTTGCGTTGCAGTGAAAGCATCAATCGGCCGCGCATGAGGAGAAAACAGGAATTTCATCATATTTTTTCTTGTGAAAACCGAATAATCCCGATACTTTGTAGCAGTGCAAGCGTCTAATAGTTGACCCGCGCAGCTTGAAGCTTACCGCGGGAATCGCCCCGCGGCGTTATCAACGCTTTTTTCGTCCGCAGGATCCGAGGACGCATTCCCCCAACCAGGACAAATCTTGAAGGACCAATTTTTGCGTGAACTCGTCCCCTCGCCGCTTTTTCCCGAGGGTTCCGTGGCCAGGCAAGGCATGGTGACACGACCCATCCAGGGCGAGCCGCCTGGTTGGGTTGCCATCGCGGCCACTAGCAAAGGAAATTCCATGTCGAAGGTGATTCCACAATCGTTCAGCCCGCCCAAACGAAGCCGGACCGAGGACGCGTCATGACGGTTTGGCAGAAGTCATCCCCAGGAACCAATGTTGCGCCGGTCCCCCCCGGTGTCGCCACCGGTTTGGAACGCGCCGCCTCGTTTTCTTGGGAAGACTGGTTCGGCCATGCCAGCGCTCCGCAACGTGCTGACGCAATCGGCCTGGCCCATCGTCAAGGCGTCCTGTATCCGCACCAACTTCCTCCGGTTTCCAATGGGGTCAAACCGGCGCAAGCGCCGCCAGCCGAGACCGCCGCCCTCGCCGCGATGACGCGCATCCTCGCGGAAAAGCCCGGCGAACTCCCCACGCCGGAGGGCGAGGCGCTGCCTTTTTTCGATCTGGAGCTGGACGATCTGCAGCGTCAAGCCGTGGCACGGGCGATTGCGACTCCGGACCTATTCTTGCTGCAAGGTTTACCCGGAACAGGAAAATCTCGCGTTGTGGCAGAAATCCTTCGTCAGACCGCCCGCCTGCGCCGGCGGGTGCTTTTTCTTGCTACCCATCCCGCTTCAATTGACGTGGTCCTGCAACGCCTGATTGACCACGAGGACGCCCTGGCAATTCGTTTTCTCGATTCGTCGGAAAAGACGGAACACCTGCCGCCCTGGCTTCAGCGTCTCACCCTCGGTAGTCAGGAGCGTATGTTCCTTGAGCGCACCCTGGCCGGCGCCCGCGCTAACTTCGAACGCGCCGACTCCACCTGCCAGCAGCAGTCCGAAAGGGAGCCGCTCTGGCGCGAATTGCAAAACTGCCTGAATTCCGCTACCGCACTGAATCGGCAAGCCGAAGAACTGAACACTCAGATTTCCAACCTTCGCCCAAGCGTCGAAGCGGACCTCGGCGCGGGAAACCACGACTCCGATCTCGCCCGCCGGCTGGCTAACGCGAAAGCGACCTCGGATCTGGCCGAAGCCCGACTGGTCGCTGAACTGCATGGCCACCAGAAGGAACTGGCTCAAGCGGAAAAGGAATGCGCCGAGCTGGCTTCGCACGTCGCACTATTGACGCCTGCTTACCTTGCGAAAAAGCATGGCCGGTTCTGGACGCTCGCCTTCTGGATCAATCTGTTCAACGGCAAGCTCATACTTGAGACCGAAGGCCTCCTGGCGAAACAACCCGACGCCACGGCACGATGCCAACAGATTGCCGGTTTGGTTGAATGCAAAACAGCGGAACTGAATCAGATCAGACACGCCTTCGCGAAGGAACGCGCAGAACTCGTCGAATGCGAAGTCCGCGCCCGCACCCAGGTCTTTCAACAACAAAGCCGCGCACTCGAGGCCGAAAAGCAAAAACTCGACGAAGCCTGGCACACCCTTTGCCTTCGGCTCAACACGGGTCCAATTGAAAAAACGCTCGCGGCCGTGGAACAGGCCCAAAAGCGTTGGCGCGAGGCGAAATCGGCCGACGAACGGCTTTGTCAATTCGCGAACCAGTGGCGCCACTTCGTCGAAGAGTCCGGGGCACTTTTGACCTCGCGTCTGCCTGGCTATGCCAATATCCTGGCGGGCACGATCCGCCAGTGGACTGCGGACCCCAAATTTCGCAAGGCCGCCGACGCCCCGGTGGATCTTCTCATCGTTGAAGACGCAGAGCAACTTGCGGAGGACGAGCTCCTGAGACTCGCGGCCGCGGCCCACCGGTGTGTCTTGGTCGGACGGACAATCGCGGACCCCTTGCCTGCGGCCGCGGCCCCGGAGAAAAACAGCCGAATCAGTCGTCCCGGAAGTCCCGCCAAATCGTTGCCGTGCTGGAACCGCCTTTGGAAAGCAACTGGCCGTGAACTGAATCGTTGGCCGGGCGCCTGGAAGCGCGACAACGGTCGCCTGGTCTGCCAGCTGTTTCCCCTTACCGGGGACGATGTCCAGCACCTCGAAAGCGAAAGTCTGGTGGGCGCTCCCGATATCGAATTGTGTATCTTGCACCGGCCGTCCTCACAGCCCTGCCTTGCCCAGGTGATCTTCGCTCCGGATTGCTCCTTCGGGGACGCCGTGGCGTTCATGGTTCGCGAGGTTCAGGAGTTCCCTGTGCAGACGCAAGGGCTCACCGTATGGTGGAGCGACGACGGGCGTTATCAGGTCTGCCATCTTGGCCCCCGCACAGGCCGAATCCACTCCTGGATCGAGATCGAGCCCGGCGTACGTCTCGGCGTCACCGCCACCGAGTGCGCGGTATCCGGCGTCGCGCAGTGCATCGAGTTCGATCACGCCGGTAGTTGGGATCGCGCCGCGGCGCACGCCTGGCTGCGACGCCATCTCGCCCTTGTTGACACAGAAAGAAAGGTCTTCCTGCAAACGCCGTTTCGTTTCGATGGTGCCCTCGCGAAAATCGTGCAAGGCGTTATTCAGCCCGGAGATTGGGTCGCCTCCCCAGCGCCTGCGACGGCCGGTTCCTTTCTTTTCATCGCCGTGCCCGCGAGCACAGGCAACGGTCAGGCGCATGCCGCCTACGAACTTGACCTCTCCGCGAGCCGCAGTTCCGAAGCGCTACCCGCGGGACTTCGGCACGGCCTGCCTGGCCGGGGATATGTCAACTACGCCGAAGCTCAGGCCTTGATCGGCAAACTCGAAGGGTGGGCGCGCGAACATCCCAGTACGAAAGATCGCGTTGCGGTCGTTGCCCTTTACGCGGGGCAGGTTGAATTGCTACGGCGCCTTGTCACCCAGTCCGAACTGCTTCGTTCCTGTACCTTTCCCCTTGAAATCGCGTTGCCAAGCGCTCTGCACCAGCGCGAGTTTGAATTCGTGCTGCTGTCCATGACGCGCAGCAACCCTCAGCGCACCGTCGCGTTCGGGGAGAACGTTCGCGAATTTCCCCTTGGCTTGACTCTGGCTTGCTCGCGGCTTTACGTTTTCGGCGATGCTCGAACGCTCAGCCAGCGTGTTAGTTCAAAGGGCCCGGTCGAGAATCTGAAGTCCCCAGATCTGGAAATTGAAACGCGACACCTGTCACGTTTCGCCGCCTGCCTGCAAGATGCCTCCATCGTTTTGCCGGTCGGCCAAGCGCGGACCAACGGCAAGGATTGATGCGCCCCGCCACGCCATGTTTTTGGCGATTTGCTGGCATTTCCCCGCCCAGCGCGTTATCGTATATCTTCACGTGCCCCTCCCGTACGTGGACGGCGAAAACTAACTCTCTTGAGGAGCTACTAACGATGACTACTCCCTCGCGCCTTACGCGCCGCGGCGCCATGAAGACGATGGCCGCCGCCGGCATCGCCGTGCCTTTTGTCTTCAGTGACATGAGCCTGGCCAAGCCCAACGAAACGCTCAACCACGCCAGTTTCGGCGCCAACGGCATGGCCTTGTCAGACATCGGCTCGTTGACCGCGAGCAAGAACCTGCGCCTCGTCGCCGTGGCCGAGGTCGATCTGTCCCGCGTCGCCGCCGTACGCAAGCGCTTCCCCAATGTGCGCGTTTATCAAGACTGGCGGCAACTGCTCGATAAGGAAAAGGGCCTGAACTCCTGCAACATCTCCACGCCCGACCACATGCACGCCCCGATCACCATGCGCGCCATGCAGCAGGGCCTGCACGTCTACACGCAAAAGCCGCTCACGCAAACGATCTACGAAGCCAGGCAACTGACGCGCGTCGCCCGCGATCGCCGCATCGTTTCGCAGATGGGCATCCAGATTCACTCCCACGTCGTGCATCGCACGGTCGTCGCCATGATCCAGGGCGGCGCCATCGGCAAGGTGCGTGAAGTCCATAGCTGGAGCGACAAGACCTGGGGCGACGCCGCCGCCAGGCCCAACCGCAAAGACCCCGTCCCCGCCAACTTCAACTGGGACCACTGGCTCGGTGTCGCCGCCTCGCGCGACTTCATCGCCGGCGGCTACTACCACCCGGGCAACTGGCGCAAACGCCTCGACTTCGGCACCGGCACCTTCGGAGACATGGGCTGCCACATTCTCGATCCGGTCTTCAGCTCGCTGTCCTTGACTCAGCCGATTTCCGTCCGCGCCGAAGCCGGTGCGCCCAATGCGCACAACTGGGGCCTGCATTGCATCGTCCGCTACACCTTCCCCGGCACCAAGGTCACCACCGACCGCGTCACACTCACCTGGTACGACGGCTCCGCCCGGCCCCCCGCCGAGGTGCGCAATCGTATCGGCAAACGTAACCTCAGCGGCCAGGGCTCCCTCTACATCGGCACCGACGGCGTCCTGTATTCCCCCTACATCGCAGCACCGATCCTCCTGCCCGAAGAAAAATTCCGCGATTACAAACGCCCCAACCCCGGCAACCGCGATCACTACCTCGAATGGGTGGACGCCTGCCGCGGCGTCGGACGCACCTCGACCCCGTTCGACTATTCCGGCAATCTCACCGAATCCGTGTTGCTCGGCTGCCTGGCCACGCGCTTCGTGAAAACCACCCTCAACTGGGACGGCGCCAAACTGCAAGTCACCAACAACAAGGATGCCAACGCCCTCGTGAGGCGTCGCTATCGAAAGGGCTGGGAGGTGAATGGGCTGTAATGCCTTCAGAAAAACACGGCCTCGCCCCGGTGTCCCCCATGAGCGCTCCGCGTGAAATCCTTGACCTGATCGACCGCTTCGCCCGCAACGCCGAGGATTACCGCTCGGACGGCTACAACGAGGCGCAAGTTCGCCGCGAGTTCATCGACCCCTTCTTCAAATGCCTGGGCTGGGACATCGACAACACGCAGGGTTTCGCGGAAGCATACAAGGACGTGATCCACGAGGACGCGATCAAGATCGGCGGCGTCACCAAGGCGCCCGATTACTGCTTCCGCGTCGGCGGCACGCGCAAGTTCTTCCTGGAAGCCAAGCGGCCTTCCGTCAATCTCAAGACCGAGCCCGAGCCGGCGTTTCAACTGCGGCGCTATGCCTGGTCCGCAAAACTGCCGCTGTCGATCCTCACCGATTTCGAGGAACTCGCCGTCTACGATTGCCGCGGCAAACCCGCGCAGACCGACAAGGCCTCGGCCGCGCGCATTCGCTATCTCACGTTCACCGACTACGCCGAGCAATGGGATTGGCTTGCCGAGACGTTTTCCAAGGACGCGGTGCTCCGAGGTTCCTTCGACAAGTACGCCGAGAAATCGAAACTCAAAAAAGGAACCGCCACGGTCGATGCCGCCTTCCTCAAGGAAATCGAGGGCTGGCGCGAGCTATTGGCCAGGAACATCGCCCTGCGCAATCCCGCCTTGAGCCAGCGCGAACTCAATTACGCCGTGCAGGTCACCATCGACCGCATCCTGTTCCTGCGCATGTGCGAGGATCGCGGCGTCGAGCAGTACGGCCAGCTTGCCGCCCTGCAAAACGGGACCGCGACCTACGGCCGACTCAAGGAACTTTTCCGCAAGGCGGACGAACGCTACAATTCCGGCCTGTTTCACTTCACGAAGGAGCATGACCGCTCGGAACCGCCCGACGAATTGACGACCGCGCTCAACATCGACGACAGGCCGCTCAAGGAAATCTTCAAGAGCCTGTACTATCCCGATAGCCCGTATGAATTCTCCGTCCTCCCCGCCGAGATTCTCGGCCAGGTCTACGAGCAGTTTCTCGGCAAGGTCATCCGCCTCACCGAGGGACATCGCGCCGTCGTCGAGGAAAAGCCCGAAGTCCGCAAGGCCGGCGGCGTCTACTACACGCCCACGTACATCGTCGATTACATCGTCAAGAACACCGTTGGCAAACTGCTCGGCACCTCCTCTCCCTCTCCCCTTGTGGGAGAGAGTCGGGGTGAGGGGGCGGCGCCAGGCCTCACTCCGCGCCAGGCCAGCAAGCTCAAAATCCTCGACCCCGCCTGCGGCTCCGGCTCCTTCCTTCTCGGCGCCTACCAATTCCTGCTCGACTGGCATCGCGACTGGTACGTCAACGACGGCCCGGAAAAACACACGAAGGAAATCTTCCAGGGCCGCGGCGGCGCCTGGCTCCTCACCAGCAAGGAAAGGAAACGCATCCTCGTCAACAATATCTTCGGCGTCGATATCGACCCGCAAGCCGTCGAGGTCACCAAGCTCTCGCTGCTCTTGAAGGTGCTCGAAGGCGAGTCGCAGCAAACGCTCGAACGCCAACTCCTGTTGTTTCACGAACGCGCCCTGCCCGATTTGGCAAGCAACATCAAGTGCGGCAACAGCCTGATCGGCCCCGACTTCTACGACGGCCAACAGTTGCTGGATTTCGGCGAGGAAGAACGCTACCGCATCAACGTCTTCGACTGGCACGCGGAGTTTCCCCAGGTCTTCCCCTCGCCCCTTACCAGCCCCGAGCGCAAGCGAGGGGATGCAGCCAGGGGTGAGGTCGCGGGCGGGTTCGACGCGGTGATTGGGAATCCGCCATGGGGTCAGAAGGAAATTGCCGAGGAACAAGGCATCAAAAAGTATGTTTGGGAGCGGTATCCTTCCGCCAAGGGAATTTACGATTTGTTCCGCCCTTTTGTGCAAAAGGGTGTGGAATTGGCGCATCCGGGTGGCCTGTTCGGCATGGTGCTTCCCGACATCGTGTTGCTCAAGGATTACATCGAAACGCGGGAATACCTTCTGCGCCATCTGGCGATTGAGGCCATTGATTGGTGGGGGATGGCGTTTGCCGATGCCGTGATCGACGCGGCTACAATTGTCGGCAGCAAATCTGAACCGACGAACGGGCATACCGTGCGTGTTAACGTCCATGACCCAGAAGCTCCGCTAAAGCACCTTTTGAAACAGGCGGATTTTTGGGCCAACCCGCGGTACGTTTTCAATCTGCACCTCACACCGGAAAAGCGTGCGATCGTTCGCAAGCTCGCCGACTGTCCACGCCTCGGGGATTTTTTCGAGGCACATGAAGGCGTTCATAGCGGCAACATTCGGGAGCAGCTATTCGTAGCGAAGAAGTTGGATGAAAGCTGCAAGCCCCTGCTTTTTGGCCGGGGTGAGATTCAGCCGTATTTTTTGAGGTGGGAGGGCAAATATATTCGCCTTAGCGCGATTCCCGAAAGCCGAAAGGGAGAGCGTTACGCGAACGCCGGTAATCCGGAGTGGTACGATCAGGACAAGATCCTTGTGCGGCGCACTGGCGACTATGTCCTCGCCGCTGTGGATCGCGAACGTCGATATGCCAGCAACAACTTCTTCATCGTTTTCCCGAAGAACGCCTGCACTCTGAACCTCGATGGTCTCTGCGTCCTTCTCAACAGCGATTTCATGACTTGGTATTTTCGAACGATCGAACCGCGCCGTGGTCGCGTATTCGCGGAACTGAAAATCAAACACCTGACGACTTTCCCGATTGTGCCAAACGGTCATGAAGCAACCGAACTGAATCGACTTGGTATCGAGCGGACCTTGCTGGCAAAGAAAATCGCGTTAGCGAATGCTCCCCACGCGGTGGAACTTGCCAAACGGGAAGCGGAGTTACTTGACGTCCGGATCAACATGCATGTCGCCAAGACGTTTCAGATGCAGAGTGACGACAAAAGACCCATCAGCGCAAGAGAGACCTCAAATGGCAAAAACGAAAAGACGGTGCTTGATCGTTGAACGACACGATTGGGAAACGGGTGGACACCAACAACAACTTCAGTTCCTGCTCGATGTCGCGGCCGATTTTTTCGGGGCCGGGAACGAGGACCGCAAAATTGTCGTCCGGGTTTTCGCCCTCGCAACCTCGCCGCGACCGAGCGTTACGAAGCGCATCACCGTCTCGCGCGAGTATGCCAATGGTACGCGTCGCACGAACGGCTTTCCGGAAATGGGAGACGTTCCATCCTCGTTTGTCGTCTTTGAGGAAACGGATGAAACGGGCGTTTATGACGTCTGGTGGCAGAAAGATAAGGCCGTGATCGCCGCGCGTTATCGCGCTTGGTCCCAAGGGCACAACACCCAACATGGGCGTGGCCGACTTTCGATCATCGTCAACGCGCCAGTTCCCCGAGTTATCGACCGAATTGATTAGCCGCCGCCAAAACGCCGGACGAGGGAAAATCGCTCGATACGCAAATCGCGGCGCCGGATCGGCAGATCGACCAGATCGTCTACGAACTCTACGGCTTGACGCCGGAGGAGATTCGGATCGTCGAAGGGGCTGACGCCGAAATCGTCAAAGCGAACGACGTCGATCCCGCGCCTCCATTCGGCGGCGGCGGAGGGGGAGGCGACGAAATCGGTTGGTACGGTCTGGACGAGGACGAGTGAACCTCGCTTCCCTTGACGCGGCGCCGGATCGGCAGATTGACCAGCTTGTCTACGAACTCTACGGCCTGACGCCGGAGGAGATTCGGATCGTCGAAGGGGCAGCGGGCGGGTGAATGCGCTGAATGGAACGGGCGCGTCGTGACGATAATAGAATGACTGGTCCATCACTGGCGTAGGCAGTTATCCGAGGCATTCATGGCACGCACGAGTTTCATGGTTGATGTCAATCCCGCACTCCTCAAATGGGCGCGGGAGTCTGCCGGATACAACGTGGGGGATGCGGCTGTGCATTCCCACTTGTCGTCTGCGGAGCTGTCGGCATTGGAGTCGGGACGTCGAAAGCCAACATGGATGGTCCTTAAGAAGCTCGCGAAAACCTACAAACGACCGACGGCTGCGTTGCTGTTGCCTGAGCCGCCGCAAGAACCCGCTGGTTTACCTGATTTTCGCAAGCTCCACGGAAGCGCTGGAAGGTACTCGCCCGAATTGTTGTTTACGATTCGCAACGCGCGCTGGCTGGCGGCGCAGGCCGCCGAGTTACAAGAAAAACTGCAAGCGCCGGCGCGAGTCACGCTGGCGACGATGGAATTACGTGATGACCCCGAAACGGGGGCGGCCACCAGCCGCCAAACGCTGGGGGTCAGTTTGGAGGAGCAGGCTTCGTTTGGCAGCGCGTATCAGGCGCTGAAGAGATGGCGCGGCGCCGTCGAAGCCCACAACATCCTCGTATTCCAGTTCCCTCTATCCGTGGCGGATGCCCGTGGCTTCTCGATTGTCGAGGCGGGACAGGCGGCGATTATTCTTAATCAGAGCGATGCGCCGACCGCGCGCATTTTCACGCTTTTTCATGAATACGCCCATTTGCGCTTGCGGCGTCCGGGAGTTTGCACGCCGGAGATCGAAAGGACCAATGCGCAACAGCCGGTGGAGACATTCTGTAACCGCTTCGCGGCCGCGCTGTTGTTGCCGCGAATGGACCTCGAAGCACGCATTTCGGAAACGCCCACCGACAAATCCCTGCGGCAGCTGGCGCAGCGGTATATGGTGAGTCGATACGTCGTGTTGGGTCGGCTTCAAAGCCTCGGTCGAATCACAAGCGCGCAATTCCAGCAGTTCAGCCGCCGATGGCAAGCGATGGATGAAGCTGCCAAAGGTCCACGTCAAGGCGGCGGCGGCATGAGCGCGCCAAGAAGGTGCCTGTCGGAACGCGGAAAGCCACTCGTTTCGTTGGTCGTCGAGGCGACGAAGCAAGAACTTATTACCTTCAGCGACGCAAACAAGATCCTGGGTGTCAAATTCAAAGACTTCCGTGTGCTCGCCGGAGGCGCCTAAGTGGCCGAAACGGTCTATTGCGTGGACACCTCATCGCTAATCCAACTTCGAGGTTGGCGCCCGCCAAGGTCGCACCCGTTGGCTTGGAGGAGGCTGGACACGCTCATTGGTGCGAAGCGTTTGGTTGCTCCGTGGAAAGTGTTTGAGGAATTGAAGCAACAGGACGATGCGCTTTTTCATTGGGTACAGCGACGAAAAAAGATGTTTCGGAAAAACAGCAGGGGTCTGATCGAAACGGTGCAACATATTTTGACGCAATTCCCCGACCTGGTAGACATCAACCAACCCACGGAAAGCGCCGATCCATTTGTAGTCGCTTTGGCGTACAAAGAAATACGCGATGAACTGTTTCCTCCCGACATTGTGGTAGTCACCGAAGAAAAATACGCAACAGGAAAGACCCGCATTCCACACGTTTGCCAGGCATACGGCTTACGCTATCTCAGCGTTCACCAGATGTTCCTGTTCGAGAAATGGGATTTCTGAAGTCACACGGTCCCGCCGCCGCCAGAACGCAGCACGAGCGACGATCGCTCGAAACGCAAATCGCGCCGATGGATCGGCAGATCGACCAACTCGTCGACGAGCTCTACGGCATGACGCCGGAGGAGATTCGGATCGTCGAAGGGACCGACACTGGGCCGCGCGGCGCGGCGGATGCCGCCATGAGCGAGGGAATGGCGTGAAACTTCCAAACGCAGATCGCGCTGTTGTGGGTATGCTCAAACTTGCTGATTATTGCTTGAGCCCGACGCACCCGCGTGGCCCGCATAAACCGCGGGTATTCGCGGCTCCTCTTGGATTGAGCGCGGACCAGGCAGACCTGCTGCGCGATGCACTTCCGGCAGCGGTCCTCAGCGACGAAGCGACGCCCAGCGATCCAGATGAATTTGGGCGACGTTACGTGGTGGTTTTCACGATGAACGGGCCGAGCGGATTGGGCCGCGTTCGCTCCACCTGGATCATCCGTACCGGCGAAAACGTCCCTCGTCTAACGAGCGGTTACATGATTTAACGAATTCGGAAGGAGACCTCATGCCCCCAACCCACGCCAAATGCATCGGCATCCTCACGTCGGGCGGCGATTGCCCCGGGCTCAACGCTGCCATAAGAGGGATCGCCAAGCCGGCGATGAGCGATTTTCACATCGAGGTCATCGGCATCGAAAAAGGCTTCCGCGGCCTGGTGGAAAACCACGCGCGCGTATTGCACTTGCAAGATGTGACCGGCATCCTGTCCTCGGGCGGCACGATTCTCGGCACGAGCCGGGAGAAGCCGCACAAGATGCCCCTGCCCAATGGCGAGACGATCGACATGACCACGCGTGGCGTCGAAACGTACAACCGCCTCGGCCTGGATTGCCTGGTGTGCCTGGGAGGCAACGGCACGCACAAGGTTGCCTACAATCTGACGAAATTCGGGCTCAACGTCATCGGTTTGCCCAAGACCATCGACAATGATCTCGCGGAAACCGACATCACCTTCGGGTTCAACTCGGCGGTCACCACGGCGGCCGAGGCGATCGATCGGCTCTACTCGACGGCCGAGGCGCACCTGCGCGTCATGGTGATCGAGTTGATGGGGCACAACGCCGGCTGGCTCGCCCTGACCGCGGGCCTGGCGGGTGGAGCCGATATTATTCTGATACCGGAAATCCCGTATGACATCGGCAGCATCTGCCAGCACCTGACCGAACGACGCCGGCGCGGGAAGTGGTTCAGCATCATCGCCGTCGCCGAAGGCGCCATGCCCAAAACCAGCGACATTCCAGACGACGACCGCAAGCCCAAGGGAAAGAAGAAGAAAAAGGACAAGAACAAGGACAAGGACAAAGAAAAAAAGAAAAAGGACCCACAACGGCGCAGCGATCAGGAAGTCGATGGTCGGGTCAGCGCCGCCGTGGCCCGGGAGATCAGTCACCGGCTGGGCATGGATACGCGCGTCACGGTGCTGGGCCACCTCCAGCGCGGTGGCATTCCCACGCCGTTTGACCGCGTGCTGGCAACACGCTTCGGAACCTTTGCCGCCGAGATGTTGGCGGAGGGACATTTCAACCAAATGGTGTGCATGAAGGGATCGGAGGTGACGTCGGTGCCACTGGAAAAGGTCGCCGGGCGCACCAAACTGGTGCCGCTCGATCACCCGTTGATCCGCTCGGCGCGGCGCGTGGGAACGAATTTCGGGGATTGAACCCGTCGGTCGTCGTTTAGCGCCCGCGCGGCGCCATGCGAACGCTACGCCGTGAGCGGCTCAACGTCGTAGGCGCTCCACTTCCATTTCCAGCGCCGTGATCCTTTCCCGTAAGTGCGCCAGTTCGAGACGCAACTTTTCCAGCAGGTCCGCCTGCTCGATCAAACGCTCATATTCGGCGGCGGCGTCGCGGACGGCGTCTTCCAACTCCTCGGGCTGCCAGGGTTTCTTCAAAAACCGGAAAATGTGCCCCTGGTTGATGGCCGCGATGACCGAGTCGAGGTCGGTGTAACCGGTGAACAACATGCGGATTGCTTGCGGATGGCCGGTGCGGATCGACTTCAGGAGTTCTACGCCGGTGACCTTGGGCATGCGTTGATCCGTCATAATGATGTGGACCTCGTTGTCGCGCATCAGGTTCAGGCCTTCCTCGGCGCTCCGGGCTTTCAGCACGTTGAACTCGCGGCGCAGCAGGTCATGCACCGAGTCGCCGACATCGGCCTCATCATCGACGACCAGCAGCGTGTGTTTTTTTGGTGTGCTCATGGCCCATCTCTTTTTTGGGTTGGCGTCGCCTCGAAGAAGCGCCGAACCAGGGCGCTTTTCCAAGGCATCGCCAACCGTCAGCCGGCTTTCGTCAGAGGAAGATATACGCGGAAACAGGCCCCCATGCCAGGCTCGGATTCGACTTCAATGCGTCCGCCATGCGCGGCAACAATGTGGTGGGAAATTGACAGGCCCAGCCCCGTTCCCTCGCCGACGTCCTTGGTGGTAAAAAAGGGATCAAACAGGCGCGACACCTGCTCCGCCGCGATCCCCACGCCGTTGTCTCGAATTTCCAGCACCAGATAACCACCCTGCCGATACGTGCGGATGTCGATTCGGCCATCGGACCGCCGTGCGCCCTCGATGGCCTGAAACGCGTTGACGAGCAGATTGAGCACGACCTGGCTGATCTGCGTCGATACGCAGGAAACGACGGGGTTCGCGTCGTGGGTTTGCGACACGGTGACGCCGAGGCGTTTGAATTTCCCGTGCAGGATTTCCAGGCTGCTGTTGACCAGGTCCGGTAACGGCGTTTTCTGGCGCGTGGGCGCCTCGGTGCGTGCCATGCCGCGCAGCGAGTGGACGATGCGCGTCACGCGCTCGATGCCGTCGCGTGTGCGGGTCAGAATGCGAGCGAGGTTGTCCTTGATGTATGCCACGTCGATCTTCTCGGCCAACGCCTGAATGCGGTTCAGCTGGTCGGCGTGGAGGCGATCCTGAGCGCCTTCATAGGCGGTCAGCAATTCGATCAACCCCTTGGAGTCCCGCTCGAGAACGACGAGATTGTTGGCAACAAAAGCGAGCGGGTTGTTGATCTCGTGGGCGACGCCGGCGGACAAAAGACCGATTGACGCGAGCTTTTCATTTTGCATCAGGATGGCGCGCATCTTGAGGCGCTCCGTGAGATCGCGTATGGCGACCAGGACCTGGGTGTTGCGATGTTCGTGATCGTCCGTGTGACCGGCGTCCGTCAATGTGCTCAAGACGATCTCGGCCTGGAATTCGCTGCCGTCCTTGCGTTTCCCCTTGACTTCCTGGACCTTGCCGAGCAGGTTGGGGGTCCACGTCTTAAGGTATTCAGCCACTCCAGTCCGATGGATTTCCTTGAACTCCTCCGGAAAGAGAAGGCTGGCCGGCGCGCCGAGAACTTCCGCGGCTTGATAGGCGAACATCTGCTCGGCGGCGGGATTGAACAACACGATGGTGCCGTCGCTGTCCATGACGACGACGCCGTCCATGGTCGCTTCCGTCAACTGGCGATAGCGTTTTTCGGAATTGGTGACGGCTTTTTGCGCCAGCACTTCCTGGGTGACATCCCAGAAGATGCCTTGAACGCCCACGATCTGATCGCCGGCATCCAGCACCGGTGTCTTGACCACGTGTACGAAGAGGCGGTTGCCATCGGGCAGGCGATGTTCCTCGATGGTGTCCAGGGTTTCGCCTGTCTTGAGAATGTGCTGATCGTCCGCGACGTATTTCGCCGCCAGCTCCGCGGGGAACAGGTCGAAATCCGTCTTGCCCAAAAGCTGCGCCAGCGGGCGTTTCAGGCTGGCGCAGTAGCGCTGATTGCCAAACGTGACGCGGCTGTGACGGTCCTTGCGGAAGATGTTTTGGGGCAAGCTCTGAACAAGCGACTCGTACATGGCCCGGGAATCGCGCAGGTCTCTTTCCACACGCAGGCGATCCAGGAACTGGCCGATCTGGCTGGCCATGGCCTGGAGCATGGAATCCGGCGACGCGGCATCGTCCTCGTCGTCGCGAATGCGCTGCGTCCAAAACTCCAGGACGCCGATCGTCTGGTCGCCGCTGCGAATCGGCACGGCCAATACGCCCTGTAAACCCGCCTGGCGAGCGGCGTTCCAGCGCGGCGTGGCGGCCCAGCGGGAATCGGTGGCCGTGGCGCGGTCCGTCAGTCCTTTCCGCCAAACCGCGCCAACCAGGTCCGACTGGGCGGTGACGGAGCAACTCTCGGACTGCGATCGGAACGGTTCGGCAAGCAACAACGGATGATGCCACGATTCCAGATAATCCAAGGTTTCCGCGGCCGAAACTTGCCAGAGCAGCCCGAATTCAAAATCAAGTGCCTGGCACAGCAGACGGAGAATCTCGCGGAGGGCCGAACCGTTTTCCTGGCCTGACGCAATCACCCGCCCGATTTCGTACTGGGCCTGCATCCGTCGCTCCTGGCGTTTTGACGCCGTGATGTCGTGGCAAACCAGCACGCCTCCCTTGAGGTGGTCCTGATCGCGCAGAGGCCGTCCCGCGACGTTGATCCAGACCCCGGATGGCGCTTCTTGATGGCGCACGAAAAACTCCTGGTCGTCGAACGATTCGCCCCGCACACAGCGTGCGAGGGGAAACTCGTTGAGTCGCGTCGTACCATCGGGCCGGTATATCGAATAGTTGCCCTGAAGCAGGTCGGGCCCAAAAATACGCTCCGCCGCGGGATTGAAGAGGACAATGGTTCCCAGGGCATCGGCGACGACGATGGCGTCGCTCATGTGATCCAGGATGGACTGAAGCAACTCGCGCTGCTTGCTCAGGGCCTCTTCGGTTTGCTTGCGCTGCGTGATGTCGCGCATGACGGCGAGGATCGCCGGTTTGCCGTCGATGTGAATCTCCGACGTATTGATATCAACGTGAATACGCTGCCCGTCCTTGGTGCGATGGACGCCTTCGCAGCGCATGCGGCCCGTTTGCAGTTGTGCCTGGAGCCGTTCTTTGAAGCCAGCCGCAAATTCCGGAGCGTCAATGTCGCGCGTATTGAGGTGCAGCAGTTCCTCGAGCGTGTAGCCCAGGCGGCGGCACGCTGCCGGGTTGGCGTTGAGGATATTTCCTTGTTCATCATGCACGAAAACGGCATCATCAATCGCGTCAAACAGTACGCGGGTCCAGCTGCTGGCAGACATCGGTTGGCTTCACTCCCACGGCAACGCCACGCGGTTGAACCTTGAACTCGGCCCAAGTGCCCGGAGGCGACCTGATTCTACCCACCGTGCTGAGCGCCAAGCTACACAAAAAAAGATCGACAGCACACATTTGCCACCAGGCCAATGGTTCGCCGGACGCGCACGGGGCGAGTTGAACGGCCCGTCGTCTGGGGGTCCGGATACCGGCCTGGTCCAAGTGAAGGTCACAGCGAGCCGCCGGGCTTGTCCCGGCGGTGCAGCCCGATCCGCCTTGGTTCACCGCCGCGACAAGCCCGGCGGCTCGCGGATTGTTTGTTACTCTAAAATCGATGAATTTGAACCAGGCCCGGATACCCGCAGATCCGCCCGACGAAACCTGCCGCGCAGACTTGCTTTTGAGCCGTTTCGTCCCAAAATCGTTTAGTAGCGGCGCAAGTTCGATTTCCCAAAAGAAGGTGCGGACGAATGGCCGAACCGAATGATATGCCCATGCTCCCCTCGCAGATCGTCGAGGAGCGAACCCATCTGGTCATTCCCAGCATGCCCAACTGGATTGAGCCGACGGTGGAGTTCTTGCGTCACAAGGCCGTCATGGGGGGCGCCTGCCAGGAAACGCGGTCCGGCAAGTTGCTGATCGCCCTGCACGAGGCGATTACCAATGCGATCATCCATGGCAATCTCGAGCTTTCCTCCGATCTGAAAGAGCAGGGCGACAGCGTGTTCGCGGAGGCCCTGGCCCAACGCTGTTCCGACCCGACACTGGCCAGCCGCAAGGTTGACATCGTCGTGGACTTCGACGGCAACATCTGCCGCTGGGTTATCACCGATCAAGGCCGCGGCTTTGACGTCGATCGTATTCTGGAGCGATGCCTGAGCGACGATCCCGAAGTGTTGCTATCGAGCGGGCGCGGCATTTTGATGATGAAGTCGTTTCTGGACGACGTGCGTTACGATCTGGGCGGGCGGCGCGTCATCCTTTCGTTATCCCGCTATTCCGGCGACGAAAGAAGGCGCGAGTACCGGGTTCCATTCATGGTTCCCCTCCAGGTGACCCCGGTGAACGATGATGGCGCCCCCAACTGGGAGCAAAGCTACGAGGCGGCTTCGCGCAATTTCTCCAAGCACGGCGTTTTGTTCCTGCAACAGCAGATCGCGGATGCCAAGCAGGTGATGATCAGCGTCGCCTCGGAGAAAGGGGTCGTCCACATACCGGCGGCCGTGAAACATTCAAAAATGCTGGGCGAAAGCGGCATGGAATTGGGGTGCGAGTTCGTCGAGCCGATTGGCCAGGGCAATCCATTACCATCCCCTTCACCGCTGGCGTCCCCGCAGATGGAGGAAGCCCAGCAGACCGTACTGGGCATCCTTGAATCGTATCAATCGCGCGAGTTGCCTTCGCATGAGCGCCGCCTGCATCCGCGCGTCGTCTTCAACGAACGGGTTACGATCCTGCTTGACGATCAAACCGAGCCAATCATCGGGTATGCCCGCGACCTGTCCAAGGGAGGCATCGCCATGATCACCCAGGAGATCCTGCCGAAAGAAGTGACCGTCGCGTTTTCGCCATCCAAGGAACGCCAGGCCCAAAAGGTGCGTTGCCGCGTGGTTCGATGCAACCTGATCAAGGAAGGGTTCTACGATGTCGGCGCGATCTTCCTGCGGCTAGAGGCAAAGCCTTCGGCGCCGAAGTAAAGACGGCGCACCAAGGGCAAGCCTCCGGTCGTGCCGGTGTGCCGCCGGGACCCATGAGAGGATTGCCGACCATCAGGACGAATACGAAACGCTTTTTTCTGGGCGGTTCCGTGACGCATGGATGAAACGACCTTGAATCTGGATGTTATCTCGCGCCAGTTGCTGGCCCGAATCCGCGGTCTGCACGGGGCGGGAGTCGATTGGCTTCCCAAAGAAGCGCCGCTTCCGGTCGTCGAGTCCACACCGATCGTTGCGACATCGGAATCTTTGCCGGCGGATTCGAGTTTTGACATTGTCGAGCAACCGCAAAGCGAGGCCGCACTTTCGCTGGAGGAACGTCTCGCCGCATTGCAAGCGCTGGCGGTTGAGGTCAAGGGATGCACCAGGTGTGCGGAGTTGTGCCGATCGCGTACGCAAACCGTTTTTGCCGATGGCCCACCTGGGGCCGAGGTGTGCTTCCTGGGGGAAGCGCCGGGAGCGGACGAGGACGCCAGCGGCACCCCTTTTGTCGGGGCGGCAGGGCAACTGCTCAATCGAATCCTCGCCGCCTGTGGGTTTCGCCGCGACGAGGTTTACATCTGCAACGTGGTCAAATGCCGGCCTCCTGGCAATCGCACCCCACTAGCCGACGAAGCCGACAACTGCCGCGCGTTTTTGGTGAAACAACTCGAACTTGCCGCCCCCAAGTATATCGTCGCGCTCGGCGGATGCGCCGCGACGAACCTTTTGCAAACGACGCTTTCCATCGGCAAACTTCGCGGGCGATTTCATGACTACAAAGGAATCCCGGTCGTGGTTACCTATCACCCCGCCTATTTGTTGCCGCACAAGCACCCGGAAAAAAAAGGAGACGTCTGGAACGACATGAAGATGCTTTTGGAGAAGATGGGGCGGCCGATCCCGGTGCGATCGGGATAGGCGAACGCTCACGTGGTCTCAGGATTTTAGCTGGACCAAATCCATCTCGATGGCATATCGCACGAGGCCGGCGATGTCGTGAATATCAAGCCGATCCATCAGTTGCAGGCGAGTGTTCTCCACGGTCTTGACGCTAATTGCGAGCTTCTTGGCAATCTCCTTGGTGCCGTGGCTCTCCGCGATCAACTGTAGGATTTCGCGTTGCCGCGGGGTCAGGAGTTCGAGGGAGCCTTCGGTGCTGCCGACCCGTCGCAGGTAAGCCAGGACGACTTGTTTCGACACGCCGGGACTGAGATAGGTTTGCCCCTTGACGACCGCCTGGAGGGCTTGTTCGAGTTCCAGGGTGACGCCTTCTTTCACCAGATAGGCGCCCGCCCCGGCCTGCAGCGCGCGGAGCACATGTTTTTCGCTCGTGTACATGGAAAGCATGATCACGCGAACCTGTGGATAATCCCGCGACAGGCGGGCAGCCACCTCGACACCGTTCAACTCCGGCATGGCAATATCCAGCACCACGACGTCGGGCGCATGGACCTGGACCAAGGCCAGCGCCTCCCGGCCATCGCCTGCTTCGCCGACGATCTGAACGTCTGGTATCTTGTTCAGGATGGCGACCACCCCCGCGCGCGTGATCGGGTGATCGTCGGCCACCACAATGCGAGTTGGTTTCATCGGAAATCTCCCTGTGGGCCTTCAATTTGCGGCGGCATGATCGACAGGGGGAAGCGGGCCGTGACGGTCGTCCCGCCGCCGGGTGCGGACACGATTTCCAGCCAGCCGCCGAGCAGACTCGCACGTTCCGTCATTCCCAGCAACCCCAGGCTTCCTCCGCGCCGGGCCCGTGCCCGGGCGGCGCTCACGTCGAAACCGTCGCCGTCATCCCGAATGACTAACTCGATTTCCTCGGCGTTTTGTCGCAAACCGACGTACACTTTCCTAGCTCGAGCGTGCCGGGCAACATTGGTCAGTGCTTCCTGGGCGACGCGAAAGCAAGCAACCTGCACCTCCGGCGGCAGGGACAGTTTTACTGGACCCCTGGAAAACTGAAAAGTAAATTGGGCCCGCTGCGCCAGGCGATCCAGGTACCATTCCAGAGCGTCCACAAGTCCGAATTCATCTAGCAACGCGGGGCGCAAATCAAGCGACAGGGTACGAACTTGCTGGAGGACCTGACTGGCGATGGCCAGGGCTTCTTTGATTAGCCTGCCCAACCGCAAGGCGTCAGGCTCGCTGGTAGCACCCTCCAGAGTCATGATCAACCCGGTCAAGGCCTGGCCGATCTGGTCGTGTAACTCACGAGAAAGGTAGCGGCGTTCGTCTTCCTGCGCCTGCATCAGGCGGCGCGATAGGTCCTGCGACCAAACGCGCGCGGCAACCACCTGTTGGAACAGGTGTTCCCGTTCCGCTTCCGCCTGTTTGCGCTCGGTGACGTCGGTCATCGCGCCAATCGCACCCAGGGGGTTCCCATGGGCGTCACGCACAATGTAGGCGCGATCGTTGATTACGGCGTAGGTGCCGTCTTTGCGTCGGAACCGATAGTCATACGAGCACGCATGGCCTCCGCTGGCAACGGTGTTTTGAAAGGTTGAGAACACGTTGGCGCGGTCATCCGGGTGAAGCCGGTCTTCCCACCAGGTGATGGTCGAATCCACTTCCAAGTCGGAGTAACCGAACGCCATTTTGAATCTGCTGCTGCGCGCTACCTTGCCTGTCGTCAAGTCCCAGTTCCAGACCGCGTCAGAGGTTGCTTCCATGAAGAGGCGCATTTGTTGCTCGCTTTGCCGCAGCGCCTCCACCGCCCATTTGCGTTCGGTGACGTCATGTTTCGTAAGGAGGTGAAGGCCCGGGAGAATATTGGCCGCCGCGCGAACCTCGACTTCGCGCGTCGTTGCGTCCTGACGAACGATCGTGGCCTCACCGGCCAGCTTTCCGGTGGCAAGCAAAGTCCGCCAGGATTCCTCAACCTGTTTCTTGTCCTTCTCGGAGATCACGTCTCCCAGGCGCATCCGCAAAAGTTGCGAGCGGCTGTACCCGAAGAGGGCGCAGGCCGCGGGGTTCACGTCCCGGAAGCGGGCCTCGTCGTCCACAAGCAGGATGGCTTCCTGGGAATGTTCGAATATGGCCCGCAGGCGCTGCTCGCTCGCCTGGAGGTCCTGCACTTTCTCGGCCAGTTTGTTTGTGAGCAGACGCAGGTGTTCGCGGCCGAATCCGTCGGGTATTGGATACGACGTGGAGAGTGGCCTGGACCGCAACACCTGATCGACCTTCACGAGCAGAGTTTCACTTGCAAAAGGTTTCTTGATCAGATGGACAACCGAGCCAGGCTCGTCCATCAGGGCATTCACCTCCATCTCCTGGTAGACCGCAGTCACGAAGATCATGGGGGTTCGAGCAAGGGCCGGGTCGGCAAGAATCTGGCGGGCCAACTCGTAGCCATCCATCGTCGGCATGGCGAAATCGGAAATGACCAGGTCCGGGTGCTCCGTTCGCACCAGATGTAATCCCTCGGCGCCATCGCCCGCCTCCAGAACTTGATGGCCGGCCTCGGCAAGCAGCATCTTCACGTATTTCCGAATGGAGGCGTCGTCGTCCACGACCAGAATGGTGGCCATTTTCCATTTTCCTCAACTGGGCTTGGGAAATACTCGCCTTGGAAAGGCCTGCGCGCTTCGAGGCTACCCCCCCACCAACCTAACCTGGTGGAGTGATGGTTCAGCTTGAATTGAAAAATCGCAGCGTTCGCGTTGGCGACCAGCGGATGACCTACCTTGAAACGCTCAGGGAATTGTACATGCGCACGCGCCCGAGGCCACGGCTTCCGCGTCTTGGTTCGCCGTTGAAGGCAGCCCCAGCACAGGCCGAGGGCAGCGCCGTGGTACGACCAACGGTTACCATCGGCCAAAAGGTCCAGGGCCTTGCCCGAGCGGCCGGGTTTGAGACAGCGTACGGCGTGGGCTTTGGCCGTGGCGCTGAAACAGGGGGCGGCGCCGCGCTGTTGGCTGGGACCGCTGGAGCGCCGAAATTGCCGTAATCCGCGTGATGTTCAGAGAATCACGAGAAGCGCAAGTTGCATCGCCGCAATGGTTGCGACAAATCGTCTTACCTATCTATCTCGCCCATCACGATATCGATGCTGCCAATGATCGCCGGGATGTCCGCGATCAGACAGCCCTCGCAGATTTTTCCCGCCAGACTGAGGTTGGCCATGGACGACGAACGCGCGCGAACTCGTAGCGGGACCTGCGCCTTGGCCGGGCTGCCAACGACGTAGAAGCCCATTTGTCCGCGCGGACATTCGGATTCCGCGTATGCTTCCCCGGCCGGCAGGTGCTTGGGCAACTCGATGCGGTGCGAGCCGGCCGCGGTCTTGTACCGGTCCAGGCCCTGGCGAATGATCTTGATGCTCTCGACCACTTCCAACATGCGAACCATGTAGCGATGCCAGCAATCCCCGAGTTTCGCTTCCGGCGGGGCCATGTCGAACGGTGGCAGCACCGCGCTGAAATCGTATTTGTCGTAATCGCAGTACGGTTCGACTTTACGCAGGTCCCATTCCGGATCGTTTTTTCGCCGATCAAGCGACCCGCGCAGCATCGGGCCGGAGCAGCCGTGCTGGATCGCCAGTTCCTTTGAGCAGATGCCGATGTTCGCGGTGCGCTTGACGAAGATGTGGTTCGTCGTCAGGAGCGTGTGATACTCCGGGATGCGCGGCTCGAAGTAGTCGAGAAACTGCGTGACGTGGTCGAGCCAGCCGTCGGGGACATCGTCGTGAACGCCGCCGATGGTGATGTAGCTGTAAGTGAGGCGGGCGCCGCAAATCTCTTCGAATAGATCGAGAATCATCTCGCGCTCGCGGAAAGCGTAGAGAAACGGGCTGAACGTGCCGAGGTCCAGGCCATAGGTCCCCATCGCGACCAAGTGGCTGGCGATGCGGTTGAGCTCGCAAACGAGGACGCGAATGACGTTCGCCTTCTCCGGGATCTTCATGCCGCACAGCTTCTCGACCGCCAGCGAGTAGGCGAGGTTCATGTTCATGCCGGCCAGATAGTCCATCCGGTCGGTGTACGGGATGAACTGAATCGGCATGACGTTCTCACCGATCTTCTCGGCGCAGCGGTGCAGATACCCCAGGTGCGGCACGACTTCGGAGACGATCTCGCCGTCGGTGCGCAACACGAGCCGTAAGACACCATGCGTCGAGGGGTGCTGCGGCCCCATATTGACGAGCATCTCGTCGGTGCGGACGTCGAACTCGACGATGGTTTGATCAGTGGGCATGAGGGATGCGATGGCCATGTGTCAAATCCAAATCGTTTAGCCGCTCGCCTTCGGCGAGCGCGTGCCTCCCGCTCGCCGAAGGCGAGCGGCTAAACCCAATTACCTACCCCGGATGCCATGATACTCCAGCGGAAACTCGTAATCCTTGCGCAACGGATGCCCGACCCAATCATCGGCGAGCAGGATGCGATACAACCCCGGATGGCCGCCAAACATCACGCCTGTCAGGTCGAACACCTCGCGCTCATGCCAGTCGGCGGCGGGCCAGATTTCGACGAGCGATGGGACTTCCGGCAACTCGCCCGGCTTGTCGTCCTTCCAGCGAGGCAATAGCACCTTCACCACGAAGCGATGCCTGAGCGAAATGCTGCACAGATGATAAACGACCTCGACGTGCGGCTCGAAGCCGGCCTTCGCGACCTTTTTCGGATCGGGTTCCAGGTAATCGACGCCGGAGATGCAGTTGAGGCTTTCGAAGCGCAACTTCGGATGATCGCGCAACGTGGTGCAAACGGCCACCAGATTCGCCGGCTCGACAACGATGAACGGATCGATCGCGTCGGTTTTTTTGTCCTTGATCTTCGAGCCGCACTCGGCGTCGAGGGTGGCGATGATTTCGGTAGCGGTCATAACACCTCGCACGCCCGTGGCCGGCAGGCCGCGGGATTCTGGGACATTGGGATTCTGGGGTCCCGCCTTGATCCCGCGGCCTGTCGGCCGCGGGCGTTGGAAGGAAAAGAACTACGCCTTCGTCGGCGTCGCCTTCTCTTTGTTCATCTTCGCCCAGGCGATTTGCTTTTCCAGAGCCTTGACCGGATCGGCATCGTCCAGTTCCGGGGGAAGCTGGATGTACCCGGTGCGGGCGGGGATTGGCAGGTCGATGGCCTGGCCTTTGGTCAGGTAACGCATGCCGCGGACCTTGTCTTGAATGCGCATGATGCCTTCCATCAGCGCTTCGGGGCGCGGTGGGCAGCCGGGGATGTACACGTCCACGGGCACGACCAGGTCCACGCCCTTGACGACGTTGTAGCCATACTTGTAATACGGCCCGCCGCCGCAGGTGCAGGCGCCCATGGCGATGACGAATTTCGGATCGGGCATCTGGTTATAAAGGCGGCGCACCCGGCTGGCCATCTTCATGTTGACCGTGCCAGCGACGACCATGAGATCGGCTTGCCGAGGGGTGGCGCGAAAGGCGCCGGCCCCGAAACGATCCAGGTCGTAACGAGGCCCGCCGACCGCCATCATCTCGATCGCACAGCACGCCAGTCCGAACGTCATGGGCCACATGCTCGATTCACGCGCCCAGGCGATGCCCTGTTCGATCGTGGTTACGAAGAAGTTTTCATCGAATCGGCCTTCGAGCATTCCCATTTTTGCTTCTCCCAAAGCGGCAGATCCCAGGGCTTCACTTCGTTCAGCCCTGGGCTTCTTGTCACGCGCTCATTTGATGCTGTTCCAGAGGTTTCTCCACTTCGGAGGCGGGTTCCTTGTGGGCGGCGTAAGCGCGCACCCAGTCGATGTCGCCGCGACGCCAGACGTAGGCGAAGCCTACCATCAGCACGCCGAAAAAGATCGCGATGTCCCAAAAGACGAGATGAGCCCAAAACGACGCCACTTCGGGCTTGATCGGTATTGCGACCGCGACTTCTTCTGAAATGCCCCTGGAATTCGTCTTTTTCTCAAAGGTTGCCAGTTTCATGCTGATCATTTCCGCCTTGCTCACGCCAGAGGGCAGCAGGGAATTGGAAAGCTTCTGCCGCCTGGCTTCAATCGCCTTGTCGGCATCGGTCATCGTGGCAATGTCCATTTTTTTCGGCGGGTCCGGCAATTGCGCCAGCTGGTTGGCGGTGCCAAATACTGTTGCCCACGGGAAAAAGAAGGCAACCTCGACATCGAAAATCACGAACAGGAGCGCGACCACGTAGTACCGCAGATCGAACTGCACCCACGCGCTGCCGACCGTCGGCTCGCCGCACTCATAAATCGTCAGCTTTTCGGCGTCGGGCTTGTTGGGTCGAATGACGCTGCCCATGACAAGATGAAAAAACAGAAATACCACCGCGACCACGGTGAAGACGAGGATAAAAAACACCAGGGTCGCGACGGGGTCGCTTGGATTGGGAATCATGTTTGCTTCCGTGAACTTCAAACGTTTTCCGAGCCGGAGCATCAGCGAAGGGCGCCGCATGGCCCGTGGCCAGGGTTTAGGCTCGGCGTTTCTATTGGCCCAGGGCGCCGACCGTTTCGAGCTTTTTTCGGCCCGAGAACCCGGAGTTGAGCTCGTGCCAGTGGGCTACGTCATCCTCGCCGAGCCGCCAGCACAGGTAGACTTCCTTGCCGTCGCGCAGGTGGCGAAAGTCGATCAGGCCGGTGTAGTAATCTTTGAGTTCGACATCGAGTTTTTTCAACTCGTCCTCGTATTCGCGCATCTTGTCTTGCCCGCGCTCAAATTCTTCCAGAAGGTGTTGCACTTCCTCTTGATGAGCGGTATCCAGTTTGCCGCCGGTTTGGTTCAGGCGTTGCAAACGTTCATAGCGCTCGCGGAGGTCGTTGGCGAGGACCGTGATGTCGCGCAAAATGGCGCGCAGCAACGGCAGCATCGCGTTCGCCTCGGCGACCGTGTAATACTTCTTCTTCGCTTTTCGGCGTGAGGTTGCTTTCATGGTGGTGGATCCTGCCGTCGGCGGCGCGGCGTTCGCGTTGCGTCGAGCGAACGCCAAACCGCAGGCGGGTTAACTGCTGGGTTGCGGCGCCGCGGCAGGCGCTGCTTTCGGCGCTGGCGGCGGATCCGGCGGTTTCGTCCAGACGGGCTCCGCGGTCAGTTTCGATGCGGCTATCGCCGTCGGGTTCAACGTGGCCTGGCCCCACGCGATCTCCACCGGTAGCTTCGCGAAATCGACGATGCAACCATCTCGGGTGTAACAGCTTTGATCGTGCGTCGAACCCATGAAGATGCAATCGACCGGGCACGGATCGACGCACAAAGCACAGAACATGCACTTCGTGTAGTCGATTTTGAATCCGTTGACGCGGAAACCCTTGCCGACCGGGTTCTTGACCTTGTCGATGTAAATGCAATCCACCGGGCAGACCCTGGCGCATTTGTCGCAGCCGATGCACGTCGTCAGATCAAACTTGTGGAACCCACGGTAACGCGGCTTGACCGGCACCGGCAACTCGGGATACTCGAAATGTTGCGTGAATGCTTTGCGCCTGTAGGTCTGCAGGAAGTACCACAGGGTAATCCACATTCCCTGGGCCACGGTCTGAATCGCTATCTTGATATTGCGAAGCCAGGTGAGCATGCGCGGACTCACTCGTGTTGTTGAGGAATTCTCTGCCTACTTTCGTTATAGAGATGGGCGGAATGGCGAGCAAGGCCGGGCGAGCAGCGAAAACGGGGCCTGATCCGGGATTGGCGATCAGCGTTTCTGCTGGAAGGGGAATCGAGAAAACCGAAAACTGCCGGCTCGAACCATACCAAGCCTGATAACTTGCGTGGCCGATGAATCGTCAGGCAAAAAGCGGTATCATATACTTCACCGGTGGCAGGATTCCATTCCCTCCCATTCCTGTTTACAATGAACCGTTGAACATCACAAACCCACCCTCGGTGCGGCCTTGACCGTGAGTTTTCCGTCGTTACCTTGCTCCGACCCGCGCGCGACGCGGCCGGGGCTGCTGGACCTTTCCGAAGATGCCCTACGGGCCTGGTTGGCCGAGCGCGGGGAAAAAGGGATGCGCGCACGCCAGCTGCGGGCCTGGATTTTGGCGCGCGGCGCGGAGACCCTCGACGAGATGACCGACCTGCCCAAGACGCTACGCCAGAGGTTAGGCGAGGCGTTCGTGCCGCTGGCGAGCCGGGTGGTCAGGCATCAACACGCCAGCGATGACACGCATAAATTGGTGGTGGAACTTGTGGATGGTAAACTCGTCGAATGTGTGTTGATCCAGGACGAAGGCCGGCGCACCGCCTGCATCAGCACTCAGGTCGGCTGCGGCATGGGATGCGTTTTCTGCGCCAGCGGGCTCAACGGCGTGGAGCGCAATCTTTCCGTCGGCGAAATGGTCGAGCAGCTCGTACGGCTGCGGAATCTGGCGGGCCCCTCCGGTCGCTCACGCTCCCGGCTCGCAGATGAGGTTGATCGGCTCACGCACATCGTTGTCATGGGAATGGGCGAACCACTTGCGAATCTCGATCATCTGCTGGAAGCTCTGGCGATCGCGACCTCGAAACAAGGCCTGGGCATCGGCGCCCGGCATGTTACCATTTCCACCGTCGGCCTGCCCGCGAAGATTCGCCGACTTGCCGATCTCCGCAAGCAGTTTCACCTTGCCGTGTCCCTGCATGCGCCGAATGACGAATTGCGCACGCGAATCGTGCCGACCAATGACAAGACCGGCTTGACCGACATCCTGGCGGCGGCCGACTATTTCTTCGAGCGGACTGGCCGCCAGGTGACCTACGAATACGTTCTGCTCGCCGGCCTGAACGACGAGGCTCATCACGCGTGCGAGCTGACGGCCTTGCTTCGTGGCAAACGCGCGCACGTGAACCTGATCCCCTTCAACGATGTGGAGGGTCTGCCCTACCGTCGGCCCAGCGCGGAATCGCTACAAACATTCGTGTTTGTCTTGCAACGGGGCGGAATCAGTGTCAAAGTACGCAAACGCAAGGGCTCGCAGATCGACGCGGCGTGCGGGCAGTTGCGGCGTTCGGTTCTGCCAGACCCAGGATGATCGCCGCGAATCCTTGGGAACGGGAAAACCAGATCCCGCAGGCTCGCTTTGCTCGCCAGCGGGCTTCCATCGTTCCGCGAGACCGGAACCCTCCCGGGTCTCGAGGGTTTCATCAGGTAGCGGAGGGGTTCTTCAACATCGAGGCGGTCGTGACCTTGACCGGCGAATCCAGCACGCAACTGGCGCTCCGCGATCCGGACATTCGCCTCATGTTGCGCGTCCGCGATGACGACGCCGAGGCGTTCGCCGATCTGGTCGAGTTATACCATCATCGCCTGGTCACGGTGATGCACCATCTGGTTGGCAGCACCGAGGAAGCCGAGGATTTGGCCCAGGAGGTTTTTTTGCGCGTCTACCGCGGGCGCAAGAAATACCATCCCAGGGCGAAGTTCTCAACCTGGCTGTTCACGATCGCGAATAACCTCGCCCTCAACATCCTGCGGACCCGGCAGCGGCGACCGACGGTTCCGCTCAACGTGCGCGATTCCGGTCCGCTTGGTCCCCGCCCGGCGGAGCAACTCGTGCTCGACCGGGAGGACCAACCGCATCAACGGATGCAGAACCAGGAATTGGCCGCCATTGTCAAGCAGGCCCTGGACACGCTGAACGAACGCCAGCGCGTCGCCGTTGTATTGAACAAGTTTGAAGACATGAATTATGCCGAGATCGCCGAGGTGATGGGCCTGACCACCAAGGCGGTCAAATCGCTCCTGAACCGGGCCCGTGAAAACCTCCGGCTCGTGCTGCAAGAATACATCCACATGGACCAACGAGAAACCGAGTGAACCATGGCGTTAAGCGACGACGACAAGGCCGAAATTGTCGCCTACCTCGACGGCGAACTGGACGAGGCGGCGACGCAGGCGATCGAGGCGAGGATTGCCACCGATCCCGACGTGCGCGCCGAGGTCGATGCGCTAAAGCAAACCTGGGGCCTTCTCGATTATCTGCCCAAGGCCAATGCGTCGCCGAGTTTCACGCACCGGACCATGGAACGGCTCACGCTGGAAAGGCTGGGCACGTCCGGCAAAACGATGGCGATTCCTTCAACGGGATCGTCGTGGCTCACGCGGGCGGGGTGGGCGGCGATGGTTCTGATTGCGCTGGGGGCCGGGTATCTCAGCACGCTTTTTTTCAGGCCAAGCACGGCGCCGATCGAGCCGATCCCCGACGCCGACCTGCCCGTCGTGCGCCATTTGCGCATCGCCGAAAAATGGCGCTACTATGAAAGCGTGGACGATCTGGACTTTGTCAAGAAACTCAACAATCCCGACCTGTTCGGCGAGGATCCTGGTTGACAGTTAACCGCTCACGTTGCGCGAGCGGGAAGGACGCGATGAGACGCCGTCTGGAATTGCTGATGATGCTTGCCGCCTTCGCGGGTCTGTCGCTATGGGCGACCGCGGAGCCGACGCCGGCGGACCTGGCCGCGCAGCGGCGCCAGTTGGAGGGGTTGCGCGCTGACCCGAATCACCTGGCCAGGCTTCGCGAGAATGTGAAGGCGTTCCTGCAACTGCCCGTCAGGCGGCGCGAGGCAATTGTAAAGCTCGACCGGGAACTCCATGAGCTTCCAGCCAAGAAGCAAGAACGATACTTCCATACGCTCGCTCGTTACGCCGACTGGCTGGAACAACTGCGCGAAACCAATCCAGTCGCCCACCAAGCCATCAAGGACGCGCCGGATGCCGCAGCCCGGCTGGCGCTCATCACAGAAGAGCGCAACCGCGAATGGCTCGCCAGTCAACCGAAGGCGATCCGCGATCAGTGCCACGCCATGAATCGCGCGGCACGGGCCGAGTTCGTGGTCAAGCTGCGCTTGCGGGAGCGTGAAGATCGGGAGAAATGGCTCATCGCCAGGCGATTCTGGCGCGAGCTGGATACGCGGCAGGTAATGCCGTGCCGCCTGGGTGACTATCATCCGCGCGTTCGCGAGTATGTCGAAAAATTCCTGATGCCAAGCCTGTCAGCGCAGGAACGCAAGGAGCTGGCGGCGGCGGAAGGCCTCTGGCCGGACTACCCCCGCAAGCTGGTGGAGATCGCAAGCCAAAGGCCGTCCGCTCTGCCGCCCCCGCGGGCGGAGGATTTGCCACGCAATTTGAAGAAGCTTCCCGAGCCGGTGCGGCAACGGCTCGTGGAAAAGAAGGGCGGCGGCGCCAGCAAGAAGACGTTCAAGGAGCTGCAGAATTTCGCGGGCCCAAATTTTCCCAGCAAGGTAGTCGAGATAGCACAACGCAATCTAAGATATCCGTTCCCTCACGAGTACTGGGCATGTACGCACCTGGCGCTGCAACCGCCGATGCGGAAATTCGTCGAAGGCGAGTTGATGCCCGCGATGAAAGCCCAGATTGCCGACAAGCGAAAGTTGATCGCCAGCGAAGGCAAATGGCCCGATTATCCGTTGACCATTCAAGAACTCTCGAAAAAGTACAAGTTGCACCCGCCGTGGCATTATCTGCCTGAGCCGGAACGTTACAAATGGGATTTATATAAAAGCCCCCGATACCGTTCGGCGCGGGGCGACGCGGACATGGCCAAGTAGAGGCGACCAGGACAGGGCTGCTTTCAGAATGTATCCACACCGCATCCGATTGCGTGGCCCGTGGGAGTGCGAGCCGATGGCGCCCGCCGGCGTCGAGGCGCCGCCGCCGCGGCGCGTGGTGATGCCGAGTCGATGGGCCGACGCGGGGCTTACGGGGTTCGTTGGCGACGCCTGCTTTGTTCGCCCCTTTGGCTATCCCGGGCGCGCCGATCCGGGGACCGAACACATCTGGCTCACCTGCGACGGCTCGACGGGCCGCTTTCGCGTCATCCTGAATCAAACGCTTCTTTCAGAAGAAACCGCGCCGGCGTTCGCTTTCGACGTTACGCCGCTGATGACCCAGCGCAATCGCCTTGAAATTCACGTCCACGGCGATTCCGACGCCGCCGGTCTATGGGGCGAAGTCGCACTGGAGATTCGCCGCGCCGCTTTTTTGGCGGATGTTACGGTCGCGCGCGACGGTTCGGCCTTTGTTCTAACGGGCCGGGCAGTTGGCGTGGCGCCGCACCCGCTGGAGTTGTACACGCTTGTGGACCGCCGCCATGTCGATTACCGCGAAATCATGCCGACGCCGGCAGGCCAGCCGTTCCGCATTGAACTGGTTGACTTGCCGGCCGACGCTCGCGCGATCCGGATGGAACTGATCAATCTCTCGACGGTTTGGTACGTCGTGGAAGTGCCAATTTCCTGAGAATTCAAACGCGTCGGCTCGCCATCCGGGTCCGTCGTTCAGGCTCCCGGCTAATGAATCCGCGGGTGGGTCATATACTATCGCAACGCATCCTTTTTTCTTGTGGATCTTTCCGCTTTCATGGTTTTCATGTTCCACTCCAAAGGTCCAACATTTTGGGAATTGGCCCGGCAGGCGCTTTCATCGACCGAGCGCGGCTACGACCTTTTGGCGCCGAAGTTCGACTTCACGCCGTTCCGCACGCCGGACGCGATTCTGACGCGCGTCGGCGAATACCTTGGCACACTGGGCGGCTTCGACGCCGGTCTGGACGTTTGTTGCGGCACGGGGGCGGCGATGGAAATGCTCCGCCCGCATTGCCGAGAACGGGTCGTTGGCCTGGATGTCAGCGCCGGCATGTTGGCGCAAGCGCGCGTCAACACCGCCGGGGCTCCGGGCGAGGCCGTCCTGGAATTCGTGCGCGGCGACGCCATGCGGATGCCCTTCGAGCCCGTGTTTGACGTGGCCGTCTGCTTTGGCGCCTTTGGGCACATCCTGCCCAAAGATGAGCCGCGCTTCGTGAACGAGATTGCGCGCGTGCTGCGGCCCGGCGGTCGCTTCGTGTTCGTGACGTCCACGATGCCGCCGCTCTGGTCGCTGCGATACTGGGTGGCGCGCGGCTTCAACGGGGCGATGCACCTGCGCAACCTGCTGGTCTCGCCGCCATTCATCATGTACTATCTCACGTTTCTGCTTCCGCGGGCCCAGCAGTTGCTGGAATCGGCCGGGTTCGACGTGGAGGTGACCGACGTGCAGTTTGAAAAGCCGTGGACACCGTTGCGTCTGGTGACGGCGACGCGGCGTTGAGTGGATCACGTCTTACGGCACCCGATGAATCGTCCCGTTCAATTCGCCGTTCACGTTCGTGCCATCCGCGGCCTTGATGCGATATTGCAGAGCGAAATTCGGGACGGTGCGCATTTTCTCCAACTCGATCGTCACCGTCCTGCGATCCGCCCCCAGGGTGATAGTTGAAATCGGCATGTCTTGCATTTCTTTGGCGCTGGGCACCTTCTTCAAAACGCCCGACCAGGTACCGGCCCAGTTGCCGTCGTCTTCAGTGGCTTTCTTGTCGAGCGGCGCGGAGAAAGTGAATTCGAGGCCGCTTTTGACGACGCGATAGCCGACCGGGATCGGTACGTTTTTTCCCGTATAGCGAATTCGCGCAAACTGGCCATCCTTGACGGCGCTCGTCCCCCAGCCGCGCAGGCCGCAGACGTAGAGCTGGCCATCCTTGGGGTTGAAGCGGGCCCGCATGATGCCGCTGTTGAAGGTGAGCGGAAATCTCCACACCGCGCCTTGCCAGGGCTCGGCGGTCTTGTCGATGAGGACGCTCATCAGCGCGCAGTTGCCGTAGCTGGTGTGGAGGAGTTGACCGGCGAGGGGGCCCCAATCCCGCAGCCTGTCGGCTGCGGGCGTCTTGGGAGCCCACACCTGGCCGCCGGCGCTGGTGTCTACCTTGGGGCCGAGCCAGACGATGGGTTTTTGCGTTAGCTTGAACTTGCCCTGGTTGGGATTGCCATGGATCGATGGCGTGAAGCCGTAGAACTTGCCTTGCAGCAATCGATAGATCGGCGTTTGCGGAATGCCGTTGCCTTCGTTGTCGGCGACGGTCATGGTGCCGTCGGGGCCGATCGATAGGCCGTTGGGTTCGCGAAAACCGGTCGCGAATTTTTCGAGCTTCTTGCCATCGGGCGACATCTTGTAGATGCAGCAGTTGTCGCCGCGCTTCGACTGGATGTAATGCCCCGAGCGGCAAAAGTAGAGATTGCCCGCCTTGTCAGTCTGCAAATCCATGACGAACTCGTGCCGTTGCAACGTCAGGCCCTGATCGTTGTTGATGTTCTCGTAAAAATCGGCCTCGCCGTCGTTGTTGAGATCGTGCAACTTGGTGATCTGATCCCGGCCCGCGGTGTAGATGTGGCCGTCGATGATCTTCAAGCCGAGCGGTTGCTGCAACCCCGCCGCAAAGCGCTTCCACGTCCGTTTAGCCGCGGGCCTCCGGCCCGCGTTTTCCAATGCACTCACAATCCAAACATCCCCATCCCACGTACAAAGCGCTGCCCGCCCATCGGGGAAGAAATCGAGCCCGCTGAACCGGATCGATGCGTTCCACGGGTTTTTGGTGGGCGGCGTGATCTGATCGAGCGCGTACGGGCCTTTCGCGTCGCCGAGGGTGCCGGTGGTTTCGAGGGTTTGCGTCCAGCGCGGGGGGCCGCCCTTTATGACGGGCTTGAGGTCTTCATCGCCGTTCTTCATCGCTGCCGCGATCACATGGACGGGAAGTGCATCAGAGGGTCGGCAATAAAATACTTTGAAGCGAGCGCCTTTAGGGAAGGCAGGCAAATTCAAAAGCAAACGGCCTTGCTTGACCTCGAATTTGGCCCCCGGACTTGGGTGGCCAACGACTCCCGCGATTCCAAATCCCTTTTTGTTCTCAAACATGATTGCCGCGCTGTGGTAACCAGGCTTCGTCTTACGCTCATCTCCGTTACCGCTAAACCTCAATAATTGGTCCTCGCAAATTAGGAGGCTTGCGGGTTTCGATGTGGCGGAAACATTGAACGTTTGCGTGAGTACGTCCGCTTCGACAACCTCCGGCATCTCCAGCACGTCCATGTCGCCGACGGTGTACGACAACACCACCTTGTCGCCGTGGACGTACAGCCCCTTGTAGCGGACCCAGTCGCGCGGCAGGGGGCCTTCCTTGCCTTTGCGGGGGTCGTCCCACCCCCGGCTTACGCCGGGGGCTCGGTTGGCGGCTCGTGGGTTAGCCCAGCCGGGGCCAGGTTTCGTCGCGAAGAGCATCTCGCCTTCGACGGTGGGGCCCATGTTCTTTTCGGACGAATAGACGAACGGCTTGCCGATCCAGGCGCCGGCGACGCGCATGTGTTCGACGTCGTAGCAGATGCTGACGCGCCTGTCCTTGCCGAGGCTGATGACCTTGCCGCGGAAGACGTAGTTCTTGGTGTCGCTGAGCTTCGTGGTGTCCTTGAGCTTGTGCGGGAAAACGTCGAGGGCGCAGGCCATGACGCGACCGTGATCAGGCGCCTTGGGATTTTGAGCGATGACGATACCGGGAAATGCGAACAAAATGAAGGCGGTGAGAATTCGGGAAAAACTCATGAAGTGCGACTCCATTACCAGCCCGGAGCGCAAGCGACGGGGTTTTTGCGAAACGCCCCGTCGCTTGCGCTCCGGGCTGGTGAGATCACGCAATCACCTCGCGCACCACCTCGCCATGCACGTCGGTCAGGCGGAAATCGCGGCCTTGATAGCGATACGTCAAACGCAAATGATCGAGCCCGATCAGGTGCAAGATGGTCGCATGCAGATCGTGAACGCTGACGCGGTTCTCGGCGGCGCGGTGGCCGATCTCGTCGGTGGCGCCGTGGGAGTAGCCAGCTTTAACGCCGCCGCCGGCGAGCCAGTACGTGAACGCATGGGGATTATGGTCGCGCCCGGTGCCGCCGCGCTGAACTAAAGGAAGTCGGCCGAATTCGCCGCCCCAGACGACGAGCGTCTCGTCCAGGAGGCCGCGGTTTTCGAGATCGGTCAGCAAGGCGGCGATCGGCTGATCGGTCTCCCCCGCGAAGCCGGTGTGATTGGCCGCGATGTTGGTGTGGCCGTCCCAGCTTCGTTCGTTCTCTTCGCCGCCGGAGTAAATTTGCACGCAACGGACGCCGCGCTCGACCAATCGGCGTGCGATCAGACATTGCTTGGCGAAGTGCCGGCAGCGCGGCTCGTCGATGCCGTAGAGCGCCTTGGTCTGCACCGTCTCGCGATTGATGTCGATCGCCTCGGGAGCGGCCATCTGCATGCGGTAGGCGAGCTCGAAGGTTTCGATGCGAGCGGCGAAATCTGATGATTCAGCGGATCCGGATCCCGCAGCCTCTCGGCTGCGGGCGTGACGCTGATTGAGGCGGCCTAGCAAGTCGAGTTGATTGCGTTGCTGACGGTCGGTGAGATCGCCGGGCCGAAGCAGGTTGTCGATCGGCGCCCCTTGCGGCTTCAGCGCTGTGCCCTGGTAGATGCTGGGCAAAAATCCGGCGCCCCAGTTTTGCGAGTAGCCCTTGGGCAGCCCGCGACCTAGCGTGTCGTACATCACGACGAACGCGGGCAAGTCCTGGCTTTCGCTGCCCAGGCCGTAGGTCACCCAGGAGCCGGCGCACGGGAAGCCCATGCGGGTGAAGCCGGTGTTGATCTTCATCAGGGCAGGGGAGTGATTGTTGGAATCGGTCCAGCAGGAATGGATGAATGCCATCTTGTCCACGTGGCGCGCGAGGTTAGGGAAAATATCGGACACGTACTTGCCGCACTGCCCGTGTTGCCGAAAGCGAAACGGCGAGCGCATGATCGGCCCGACCTGGTCGCGGAAGAAGCCGGTGTTGCGATCGAAGCCGGCCAGCTCCTGGCCATCGCGGCGGATCAATTCGGGCTTGTGGTCCCAGGTATCGACATGGCTTGGCCCGCCGTTGATGAACAGCCAGATGATGTTCTTTGCCTTCGCGGGATGATGCCCGCCGCGCGCCGCGAGCGGCCGGGATGGGTCCGGCCCGCGCCATGCCGCTTGCGGCGTAGCGTGTGCGGCCCCCTGCGCCAGCAGCCCGGCAAGTCCAATCATCCCGAACCCGCCGCCGACGCGCGTCAGAAATTCACGGCGCGAGGAATAGATGGGTGGGGGTGGCGCGAAGAGTTTGGGGATGTCGTGCATGTTAGCGTTTCCTCGTTGTTACAACGGACCTTCATCAACCCGAGACGCCACACCGTCGATTGCGGAATTCGCGCGGGCACCGTTGGATCAAGCCACTCTCGTCGGCTGCTGGTTCGGCGTCGATTGGGGCGCGCATGAATTCGACGACTGTAACTTTCGCCATGTCAGATATTCATCGATCTCGGCCTTCAACATGTTGATCTGGTCGAGGTATGCTTCCGCATAGACCGCAAAATTGCGTGGGTTTTTTGGCTCAACGTCGGCGCGCAAGGATTCGAGGGCGCGTTCGATATTTCCAAGGGCCTCTTGTTCAACCATCAGTTCTTCTTCGGTTCGAATCATGGCGTTACCTTCAGAATGCCCTTCCGCGTATCCGCAGGCCAGCCGAATTTCTGGCACCACTTCGGCCGTACTTTCTGGAAATAGTCGCTCAGCTCTTTCTCGCGAATCGAGCCCGACTTCACGACAAGAATGTCAAAGCCGTGAGTTTTTCTGACCGAGCTGCCCGAGACCACATTGTACTGGTAAGGGTTCAACTCTGCCGCGTCGTCCCAATCCGGAGGCAGCACCAAAAGGAGATCAATATCCCCCGGCTCATCCACACCCCCCATGACGAAGCTGCCATCCACGATCACGCTGGCGCCGATGCCGGCGCGCTTGACGGCATCGAGATACTCGACGAGTTTGGCAAACAGCGTGGGCCGACGGTCGGACTTCTGGAACGAGCCGAACTTTTCCTTCACGCCTTCCAGCGTCACGTCGTGGACGCAGGGAATCAGCAGGTTGCGTTCGTCGAAAGCAAGTTCCACGGGCCGGTCTCGCTCCTGTTATGGTGTACGAACCAGCGGGATTGGTCAAGGCAAATCGCATTCGAGTTCATGCGTCAGCGCGCCTGCACCGTCAGCGTGAAGTCGCCGGGCAACGCACCGGATGTGGCGATCACCAGGACGCGATAGGCCGTCTGTTTTTCGTTGGTGAAAATCAAACGGGCGACGCCGTTGACCTGGGCGGACGTGGCGGCAAGAAGCTTGCCGTCATCGTCTTCCAGATGAAGGGCGCAGGCAAAGTCGGCGCTGGTCAGGTCGATCTGACAGCGTTTCCCCCCGCCAAGGTTGACCCGGTAGACAAGTCCCGGTCCGAGTCCGGTCGCCTGGCTTTCCTTGGATATTCGGCCTTTGCGCCCGCCAAATCCCGTAGCGCCGACCAACTCGAGGGTCGCGGCCTCGGGAAGCTTTTTTCGAACGCTTACTTTTAGTCTGTAGGCGCCCTTGGCGCTCTGGGTGTAGGTCGTCGCAATCAGGGTGTATGTGCCGGAGGCGGTGCATGGATAATAGATGCGAGCGTTGAGATCGCCGCCGCTGTCATCGTCGTAGGTTTTGATCTCCTTGGAGTCCGGCCCAAGCAAGACGAGGTAGCAATCCGGATCGCGAGGTTTGACGCTGTTCATCTCGAACAGGTAGATCTTGCCCGCTTCCAGGTGGACCTTGAACGCGTCCATGGGTTTGACGCCATACCGCGCGGATTTTTCGGAGAGGACCCCTGCGACGTTTTTCTGAATGTCCAGCCAGCCGGGTTGACCGATCCCCTGAAGGGCCTTCAACGTCATAAACCCGGCCTTGGCGGCGGCTTGCGGAATGGGCAGAGGATCAAAGGTTTTTTGGTAGGGCATGGGCTTGACCAGCGACACGGGATCGAGCAGGCCGACCGCGTCCCAGTCGTGCCGGGTCAGATTGGCGCCGACCGCATCCCGGGCCTTGCTGGCCAGGTCGTCGAACTGAACCCGCGCCAGGCACAGCACGTCGTATCGGTGCAAGCGATCCGGGTTGGCCCCTTCGGCCGCGCCCCGGGTGCCCGTGTAGGTTCCGAGGGTATAAATCGATTTGCCATCGGCGCCCCAGGTCATTTCGCCCGGGACAAAGGAGATGGGAAATCTGGGCAGATGGATCGGTTTTTGGTCGGCGTTTTGGTTCCGGTCCCAGATCCAGGTCGTATGATCGCTGTCCACGACCGCCAGCCAGCGTTTATCCGGGCTCATGGCGGTCAGGCGAATGACCTTGGCCGGGAAGTTGTAGGAGGTACCGGCCTTGTCCGCGTCGCGCGCCTGGCTCAGCTCGATCGCCTGCACTTTCCCGTCGCCGGCGGCGACCAGCCAGCGTGAGTCGGTTGTGAACGAAGCGGAATCGAGGTTGCGCGTCCAGGCCGGTGTCAGGTAATTACCGACCTCGGTAGGTTCGTTGAGGTCCCAGAGCCGCCATTCTCGATTCCCGGTTTGGTTTCTCCTGGTGAGGACCCAGCGCTGATCGAGACTTTGTTGCTTCAACTCGATTTTTTCCGCATCCGCGACCTCGCTGGGGTTGCGGATGAAGGAAAACGGTTGAATCAGGGTGTTGGGGCCCCCGAGAAGAAAGTAGCGGACGAATTCCGTTTCGTCTTTCTTGTTGACGACACAAACTACCTTGCCATTGCTGGAAACAAAAAACCGATTCCACGGCGTCTTGGCCTGGCATCGCACGGGGACCACCTTCTTGGTGTCGGCCAGCAGTTTGGCGATCGGAAAAACGTCGAGGTGATTGGCCGCCGCATTTTCAGGAGCCGCCTTGTTGGCAATCAACCGGCTTCCATCCGGCGTGACCAGGGCGTCGCCCTCGATCGGCGTCGCGAGCAGGCGGGTCGCGAGTTCCTCCTCCCCCAGCGTCCAAACCGCCAGGCGGCCGTTCTTGTCCTGGGCGAGAAGCTGATTCTCCGCGGGCAAGAACGCCAATGGAACTCCGGAGCCTTTGGCATCAGGCGCCGACGGTTTTGGCTGATCCACCTCCGGGATTTGCCGCAGTTTGGTAATACGCCAGAACAACGTCGCGCCGGCGCCGTTCTGGCCTTGCTCGACCTGAAGGGCCAGCCATTGGTTGGCCTTGTCAACGTGAACGCCAACCACCATCCCCTTGCCCACATCGAGGGTGGCAATCCTTTTTGGCGCGTCCTTCTGCAGGTCCCAGAGTTCGCAACTTCCCGAACCGGGCCGGACGCCCAGAAGCCAGTTCCCCTCACTGCTATTCATCAAGTGTGCTCCCTGGCCAGCGAACCGATGGACCGCAAGGGAATCGAGGGAGCGAATGCGCAGCCCTTCGTCGGGCAACAGGGCGACCAGCTGGCGTTTGTCGGGCGTGAACAGCAGGTGTCGCGCCGGCGAGGGGTTCCAGTAGACGAACGGCTCGGTGCTAATGCTGAGTGGATTCATATTCCACACCCGGATCATGCCGTTCTGTCCGCCGGTCGCGAACCACCGGCCTTCTCGACTGAGGGCGATGGCTTTCATCAAGGGCGGTACACCCAGCAGCGTCAATGGCGCGGGGACATTGGAGCCCGCGGCGTTACTGGCAGCGGCGCCCAGGTCGTTCGCTCCTCCGCCCATCTGCCAGAGTCGCACCAGGCTGGCGTCCGTGGTCAAGAAACGTCGCCCGAACGGAAGAAGCGTCAGGTTGCCGGGCGCGTTGGGAATCCGCCGCGGCAAGGCGCTTGGGTTCCGCATGTCCCAGCTGATGCGATTGCCAAAACGATCTTGCGCCATCACGATCTGATTGCCGCGACTGAAATGAATGGGCTGGTAACCCAGGACATCGCGGCAATCGGGCAGCGAAATCGCCCGGGGCCAGCGGGTGTCATGGATGTCGAAGAAATAGCCCGGCCCGCCCGCGGCAAGCGGATCGCCCGGCTTGCCGCCGAAAGGATACCGCGGCGCCAGCGCGCGGGGGATGAGCATGGCAGCCGAACCGTCTGGCGTGACGAGAAGTTCGCGCGGCGAGGGGATTTTCAATCCCTCGGCGAGATCGATTTCCGCGGCTACCGGTGTCCACCCGCCTTTGGTCTGGCTCCAAACTCTGGCCACGCCCGGGTCGAGGAAGACGACCAGGCGATTCCCGGTTTTGGAGAAAGCGACGCTCCGCGCCGGGGCGTAGGCTGCCGTGGCCTTGCTTTTCTTGGGGTCGCTATCAAGACGCGTGGTTACCGGCGGTCGAGTCGGATCGCGCAGGTCAAAAAGAAACGCTTCGCCCTTTGCGTCGATGCGGGCGAACCAGGCATTTTCCGGCGCGAAGCTGGCAAAGCGAAGGCCTGCTCGGGAAGGGGGAAGGTCCAAGTCATACTCGGCCACCTGGGCCACGTCCGTTCCGAGGTGGAGGAACTTGAACTTGCTGGCGCCGTCGTCGAGTGCCAGCCAGCGTCCTTCGGGGCTGGCATGGAAGTTGGCCAGCCCGGCGAAGACGCGCGGAGTGCGATCGAGGTCGGTCAACTCGAAGATCGTGACATGGTGGCGCCGCGACAACGAAAGGCCCGCGCTGAAGCCAGCTGGAACCGGATCCGAACTGAAAACGATGAGGCGATCGTTCCTGGTTAACACAAGTTGATGGACCAGGGGGCCGAATCCGAACGAAAGTTCTCGATATTTTGGAAAGGCAAGCTGGGCCAGCCAGCCAATGGACGGTGCGGGCCGATCGGCGAAGTCCCACAGGGCAATCTTCCCGTTGGCGCCGGCCGCCGCCAGCCAGCGCAACTCAAACTTTCCGTTCTTCTGGTGGTCCTGGATCGCGAGGGTTGAAACGTCGCCGACGTCGGCGTGGAACCCGCGCCCGCCCAGGCTGGCTAGGGCCTCTCGCAGCGTCCGCTCGGCAATGGCTTTCAACTCCGCCCATTCCGGGTTTGCTTCCGCCATCTGCCCCTGTGCCATCTTGGCCGCTTCGGTCGCGAACAAGACGCCGTTGATGTACTTTCCCGTCCGCAATGCCTCGCCCGATGCCTCCACGAGCCGCAGGACGTTGGCCTTGCGTATGACATCCTGCGCTTGTTCAACTTTCGCGCGGGCGATCTTGGCGTTCACGTCGGCCTCGCCCTGGCTTTTTTTCGCCTTGACGAGATTGTCCCGGGCTTCCTTGGCACTCCGCCTGGCTTCCTGCCGGCTGCGGATGGCCATGACCAAAGAAATCGAGGCGAAGACCAGCAGGATGACTGCCGTTCCTAGCCCCCATCCCAGGTATTTCAATTTCAGCTTCTGTTTCTTGCGGTCTTCTTCAATCCGGGAGCGCTGCTTGCTCGCTTCGAGGTACTCCATGGCGAGGTCGAAGGTCTGGCCTTCGGGATCGTTCGCCCGTCCGCCATAGCGCTGCGCCCAGGCCCTGGTCGGGTTGTTTTTCTCCTTCCAGTCGAGCGTATTGGCCAGTTGCAGGCGAGGCAAAACCTCGTCCTCATCGCGCTCGGCCGCGGCCCAGGACCAGGCGCGCTCGCATAGCCGCTGGTAAATCTCGGCCGACTTGGCCTCGGCTTCCACCCAGTGCCGCATGCGCGTCCAGCGCCGCAGCAGGCTTTCGTGGCTGATGTCGAGTAATGTGTTTCGTGTGAGTTCTTGTTTGGGCGATAGCGCGAGGAAGTTGACGCCGGGCTGCCGAAAGATCTCCACGACGGTGCGAACTTCCTCCCAGGGAACGCCGGCCACATCCGCGACCGTGCCGAGCGTTGCAGGTCGGCGGATGTCGCGTCCGCCGGAACGCGCCTGCCTGGTATCGCGCTCGCTCAACGATTGAAACAGGACGCGCGTGATTTCGCACTGGCGCGGCGTGAGGGATTGGTAGATTTCCTCGCCGTGCTGGTGGAGCGCCCTTTCGAGCCCGCCCAGGCTTTCATAATCGGCCAAACGAAGCAGCCTTGCTGCGCCTTTGCCATTCCCGGCCGGCTTCTCCTCCGGGCGGGCGCGATGCCACAGGCGCATCAGGCAGTGTTGCATGAGAGGCAGCTCATCCGGGTTGTTGCCGATCTCGTTGAGAATGCGGTTGACCAGCCCCGGTTCGATTTGACCCTGCACCAGGCGCGCGGGTTCGACAATGGCGTCGTGGGCTTGATCGCGCGTCAGTCGTGGTGTCAGGTATTGGCTGTTGCTGATCGCCTCGGGCAGCCCGTGGAAGGCATCGCAATCCCCCATGAAGTCCGAACGCATCGTAATGACGACGTAGATCGGCCGCTTGCTCTGCGCCGCCGTGGCTAGCAACAGGGCGACAAACTCGGCCGCTTCGGCACGGGGAGCCGCCGGCTGCGGCCTGGCGTTCGCGCGGCGCCCGACGACCGCCAGCGCGCCAGCCGCGAAATCGGGGCCGTCCCCCTCCCCGGTATTCTCATCAGGCGCGGCCGGCGAAGGAGCCGCCTCCGCAACCGGTTGCTGAAATCGGAACAACTCTTCAAACTGGTCGATCAGCACGAGAACATGAGCGTTGCCCGGCAGATGGGAGTCGTGAACCAACTGCGACAGACTTCTCGGCCCGCGACGCAGCGCGGCGTACACCAGAGCGATCTGGAGGGCCTCCTCCGCCTTCGGTGTCTCCGGCCGCAGGACGCGGACGAGTTCTTGCGCCAGGTTGCGCAGCGGTGCGTCCCCCGGTCGGGCGACGATCATGTACCACGGGTCGCCCTCCTCAGCCGTGGCCAGAAAGCCCTGCGCCAGCGCGGGAAGCAGACCGGCGCGGACCATCGACGACTTCCCACAGCCGCTCGCACCGACCACAGCCAGAAAACGATGCTCCTCCAGCTTCGGCAGCATGTCCGCCACCTGCTCGCCGCGGCCGAAGAAAATCGCCGATTCGTCCTGCCGGAATGGCCGTAGGCCAGGATACGGGCAGGTCGCGGCACCACTGGCATCGCTCATGGTGCCACCCCCGCCGCCGAAAGTTTGTTGATGAATGCTTGAAGCTGCGAAGCCTCGTGCCGATCGATCACCGAGACCCGGGGCGGCCGACAACGCAGCGGCTCCTTGCCGTCGGGCGGGCCAATGTAAACCGCACACGCCGGCGCCCGCGTCTTGCGCGACAGCAAAATCTCCCGGCATTTCATCAACTGCTGTCTCACCCATTCATGCGGACATTGGCCGTAGATCACCAGCAAGGCGTCGTAGACGTTGGCGTCCGCCAGATCGCGCAACGGCACGTCGCCGTTGACAACGTCATAACCCACCTGCCAGCTTTCCAGCTGCCGCGTGATCTCATCGGCGACGGTCGAGTCCTCATGAACCGCGTTGATGAGCACGAAGCGCTCGCCGTCCATGGCCGGGGCCGGCTTGATGGACAGAATGCGCATGCGCTCGACGATCGTGCGTTTCAGTTCGTCGAAGTCCATGACCTTCACGTCCACGCCATCAAGCAGCTTGCGGTGCTCCGGGTCGGGCACATCGTCCAGCACTAGATCCCGGCTGCGCCAGCGCAGGATTTCCTTCGTTCCCGCCACGGCGCGCTCGTGTTGCAGCTTCTCGTATCCGGAGGGAAATCGCCCCAGCATCTGCACGAATAGCGGGCATCCCGCCAGATCGCGATCCAGTTCCCGGGCGTATTCCTCCGGCGCCCGGGCATAGGTCTTGGTGGGCAGGACCTGCAGGCCGACCTGTTCGAGATGGCTTCGCGCCAGGCGCCGCTGCTCGTAGAGCGTATCGCCGGCCACCTCGGCAAGATAAACGCACGGCGCGAGCGCCACGTCAGGCGTCGACGCGGTCGGGACCGACGCCGCCTTCGGCGCCGGCGGCTTGCCCATTTTTTCCAGGTGCTGTGAAAGTTCGCTGCGCAAATCAAGCAGGCGATCGTAATAGCCCTGATGAGCCGGGTTCTCGGGATTCGGAATCGGAAAGCCCAGCGGCCTGGACGGCGCGCCGTCGCGCTCCTGCTGGAAAAAACGGTACTTCTCGTTGGAAAGCCCGCGCAGGCCGCCCGGCCAGCGGTCAATCAACACCGGCTCGTAGTGAACCAGGAAAATGCAGCCCGATCGGCTTACCCCGTTGTGCGTGGTCTCCAGGAAAATCTCAAGTTCCTTTCGGCACCACGGCGAAGCGAGGTAGGCGTCCGACAACACAATCAGCAGCACGGCGCTCTTGGATACCGTTTCGCGCAACTGCTCGTCAAAAGGCTCGTTGCCGCGAAGCTTGTAGTCCATCCACACTTCGCTCGCATTGCGGCGGTCGAGCCCCTCGTCAAGCAGTTTCTTGAGGACATCGCGAAAAGAAGTCACCCAGCCAGGCTTGCCCGGGGCAATCTCCTGATTGTTGGCGGTGGCATAGCTGACGAAGACATCGCAATCAAAACCGTTGACGAAAGCCATGACGACATAATCCCTGGGCGTAGGACGGCAAGGAATGCTTGGATACGAGCGCGAACGTTCTTCATAATCTGCACGCGCCACGAAATGACACAACCTCATTCACGCGCCACGACCGTCAGGGAGCGTTGGGCTTGTCCCCGCCCTGACGGTCGCGGCTCGTAACAATTGTGGCAATCTCGAGTGCGTGCAGTATAAATCCAGCCAGCGGGATTGCCAAAGAAAAAATGCGGAAACATTCCAATAAAAGTCGCGGTACGCGCGCCAGCCGCCCGAGCCTGAGTGCCAGCGAAGGGGCGGACCATTTGTTGGCCCACCGCGGCGCTGAAGTTGTCAAAGTGGCGTTGCACAAGAACTCCAAGCCAAAGTCAAAATAAGGAAAGCATGAAGGCAGGAAAAGTCAAATCGGCGTCCTTTCTGTCTTCTTGCTTTCCGGCTTGGTTCAAATCAATCGATTTTAGGGTAACAAACAATCAGCGAGCCGCCGGGCTTGTCCCGGCGGTGAACCAAGGCGAATCGGAATGCTCCGCCGGGACAAGCCCGGCGGCTCGCTGTGACCCTCACTTGAACCAGGCCCAATTTGCACCTTTTTTCGTGCCTCCGCAAATGCAATAGGCTGTGCCGAATCAAATGCTTTCGGGTGCTCCTACGTTTCCAGGGTTTCCACCCAACTGGCCGTACCCCGCCTATGGTTCTTTCCCTGGATTCCCGCCAAGCACACCGGCCACGCCTGCGCCGCCTCGGCGTTGATGCGGTGTATGTGAAAAGTCCCATCCTCGTCACAACCCCTTGCACAGGCACAGCTTGCCGCATTTTTTTTGAGGACTTCTCACCGGGCGCGGGGGGTATCTCAGCCGACAAGACCCGAACCTGGAACGCCAGCCTTGCGCAGTCCCACGATCCCTGCCAATTTGACAGGATGTTCCGCGCGGAACATCCTGCCAAAGCCTGCCATTTTGACAGGGCTCCCGGCTTTGCACAACCGCTCTGAAGCATTGTCAAACCAACAACTCTAAGCAAAGCCGGCCTGGTTCAAGTGAGGGTCACAGCGAGCCGCCGG
>JACPPF010000162.1 GCA_016191165.1 Planctomycetota bacterium | reverse complement strand
TTGCAACGCAATTGTAGGTCAGGCTTTCCAGCCTGACATTTCGCGGCTGCTGTCAGGCAAGAATGCCTGACCTACTTCAGAATGTGTCAGTACTCAGGAGGGCTTTGCAACGCAATTGTAGGTCAGGCTTTCCAGCCTGACGCGAAGCGCCCATTATCAATCAACATGGGCTACGCTGTCAGGCTAGAAAGCCTGACCTACGAAATGCGTAGCAAAGCTACTCAGGAGCGGCAAAAGCGGCTGCCCGCGATGATCTTACGGATTGCACCGGTTTTGCCGACGTTTCCGATCAAGAACCCTCGGGAAAATGCCGATGACAGGATGACGACACCTCCTTTTCAAGCTTGACCAACCGAGGGCGCGACCCATGACGGATACGAAGGAACTCTTGCAGAAGATCACCGCATTGCGCGCCCGGCTCAACAGCGGGGGGGAATCGGAGGCGTCCAATCCGCTGCGGGCGATGGAAAAAAAAGTGCAGCACGGTTCGATCCACAACGCCCTGATCGAGAGCGCGCTGCGCTGTGCTGATCCGGGACTGACCGCGCCACCGGTTCTGCCGACAACCCGACTCACGGCGCGGGGTGCGCGTTTGCTCCGTCAGGGCCGCGAGCTCCTGCAGGCGCTGCGAAAAATCGCCGACGATGGGGACTTCCAGGACGCCGGGATTCTGACCGACTGGCATCGCGAAGGCATGGCGATGCTGGACGTGCTTCTGCGGACCGTCCAGGCGATGCCGGCGTCGGTGAGCATGCAGCTGCGTCTGTGCGATGGACTGGAAGTCGTGCTGGCCGCGATTGAGGAACGCATCGACCGCTTGTGCGTCAGCCTGGCTCAGCGGAAACACAGCCGGGCGCGGATCGACGAGCTGGCGGACTACCTGCGGGCTCTGGCGTCCGGCCAGGTGGTAACCTTGACGCCGTTGCAAGGCCTGGCCGATCTGGTGTTGGACGAGGCGCGCGCCGGGCGGCCGTTGCGATTCCTGCACGCGTCGCCGGCCGACCCGTCCCGTTTTGCCGCCGCACATGGTTTGACGGTCGCGCAGGTGCTGGCCCGTCTAATCGCGGAGGATCCGGAATGGCGTGCCCAGGCGCAGCTTGCCGTCATGGCCGCGCTGGTACACGATGTCGGCATGACGCGCGTCCCGGCCGAGGTGCTGTTGAAAGAAACGCCTCTGGACACCGACGAACGCCGGCTGATCGAAAAACATGCCGTGATCGCGGCCGACATGCTGGCGCCGTTGTGGCCTGGTGGCGGCTGGCCGATCGAGGCGGCAACATGCCATCACGAACGCAAGGACGGGACCGGCTATCCGCTGGGCCGACAGGAAATCCACCTCGCGCCGTTCGTCCACCTTCTGGCTGTGTGCGACGTATACGCCGCCCTGTGCGCGCCGCGCCCGCATCGCCGCGCCTTCGACACGCGAACGGCGTTGACCGAGGTCTTGCTATTGGCCGAGCGCGGCTTCCTGCAACAAACCAGTGCGGAGCGATTGCTGCTGCTGTCGTTTTATCCGGTCGGGTCGGCCGTCGAGCTGAGCGACGGCGCCGTCGGCGTTGTCGTGCGCGCCCACGCGGGCGATGTCGGCCTGGCCCATCCCGATCGCCCCATCGTACTTCTGGCCGCCCATGCCAATGGTCAGGCGGATTCGTGGCCGATCGTCGTCGACTTGATGGAACAGAAACACCGCAGCATCGTCCGCGCCCTGGACGCCGACGAAAAACTCACTGCCCTGGGTGGCAAATACCCGCAGTGGATTTGATTTCCCCACGCCGCAACCGGCAAGCGCTTTTTTCATGCCGACCGAACCCGATAATTACTGGGCCGCGACGAAGCACCCCTGGGCGTGCGTTCTATTCGTGTTGCCATTGTTGGTGATTTACGAGGTGGGGCTATACGCCACCGGAACCGAGGCCCGGAACGGGGCCGACGCCTGGCTGCGCGCCGGGTTAAACGAGGTTGGCATTGCCCCGGCCTATGGAGCGCCCGTGCTGCTGGTGTCCGTCCTGCTCGCCTGGGGACTGCTTCGCCGCGAGGGGAGGCCGACCGACAAGGTTGGCGTCTGGTTCGGCATGATCGGTGAGAGCGCCGGCTTCGCACTTTTGCTTCTGGCGCTGTGCCAGGGGGTTTGGCATCTGCTCTTGCGAGCGGATACCTTGCTTGGCCAGCCGAATCAGCGCATTGCGTTCCTGCGCATGAGTCCGGGGATGGGCGAACCGGAGCCGGTGTGGGGCCAAATCATCAGTTTTGTCGGCGCCGGGATTTACGAAGAAACGCTGTTTCGCCTGGTGCTGTTCACGGGCCTGGTGCGCCTGTTCTGCTGGTCGGAAGGGCGCACGTCCCCGCTGGGATTCGCACTGGCTGCCTTCGCGTCCGGCCTGCTGTTCGCGGGTGCTCACCACGTCGGGCCCAATGGCGAAGCGTTCAATCTCTACGTCCTTTCCTTTCGCACCTTTGCGGGGTTGTATTTCGCCTGGCTATTCCACGTGCGCGGATTCGGCATCGCGGTCGGGGCCCACGCGGCGTATGACGTGTTGGTGGGGCTGATCTTGCGGCACGAATGACACCTTGCAACTCCGGCGTGTCCCTCTCGATTCTGGCGAAAAAACAAGTACGAAGAGCGAGGTACGAAGGCTCCATCGCCTTTTTTTCAATTACCCGCTTCATTGTTGGGATCGGCCAATCAACGAAATTGGCGGCATTTAATGTAGTCATCACGCTCCGCGTGATGACATCGGAGAAGCCTGGAGATTTTCGCGGAAATCCAAACTCTCGAGTGCTTCCTGCGAGGTCATCACGCGGAGCGTGATGCCTACATTGGTGCGGCTCCCAACAACGAAGCGGGTGATTGCTTTTTTTCGTATTACGCTCTTCGTACTTCGCATTGCGGCCCGCCCGGGTGCGTCTACTTGACCTTGTTTTCTCCGGCAGGTTCGTTAACATGCCGCCCTTAAAGAATGATAGGTGTGAGGCACGCGGAGAGGCTAATGCGCATTCGTGTCATCGATCTGGACGGCAGCATTCCCGCACAAGATCGCGTTTTGCGGACGTTTCGTCCCGAGGTTTACGACCTCCGGCAAGCCGCTCCTCGCCTTCGCCTGGCCTGCCGATGGAAACGCTTTCATCGCTTTGAACGCCGGCTGGATCGCATGCTCGGCTCGTGCGACAATACCGCGCCGGCAATTACCTTCCTGGGCTCAGGCGACTTCCACCACCTGAGTCTGGCCTTGCTACGGCGAATGCGGCATCCATTCAATTTGCTGGTCCTGGATCAGCAAGCCGATTGGGCCGGCGGCTCACCGCTTCTGCACTGCGGCTCCTGGATTCGCCAGGCTGCCCAGCTTCCCAACGTGCGGCGAATTTTCCACGCCGGCGGCGAGGCCGGCTTCGACGATTGGCGTCGCCACCTGGCGCCGAAAAATATGCTGCGGTCGGGCAAAATCGTGGCTTTCCCGGCTACACGCCAGTTTCGCAACGGGTTTTGGAGCACCTTACCACACCAACCGCTGCGCGCCAGGCCGGAGTCTCTGGTTGATCGGGATCGCCTTGAAGAGTTGCTTTGGCCTTACCTTGACGATTTGGAACGCTGGCCGCTCTATGTGTCGCTGGACAAAAATGTCTTGTGGATGCCGGAATCGGTAGCCAATTGGGACTCCGGCGTCCTGGACCTGGCTGAAATCCAGGAAATCTTGCAGTTCTTTCTGAAGGCATCCGGGAATGACTTGCTTGGCATGGACGTCGTGGGCGACTGGTCGCCGGTCTTTACCCGGGGCGTCTTCGCGCCGCTCTTGCATCGGATGGCTCACCCGCGGCGCAATATTGACCCCGAGCAGGCGCGACTCAGCAATGAACGCACCAACCTGATGCTGCTACGCTTCCTGAGCCATGATCCCGTGGCCGAAAACGCGCCATTCCCCTTGCGATTGAAAAGCGCCGGTTAACGTTCGCCTGGCAAGTCGCTTGCCAGTTCGCACGCCCTGCGCCGAGGGATCAACACCTTCTCAACACGCCAACAAGCACGCCAAGAATACGCGCGTCCTGGCTGGGATCGACCAGGATCGGCGCCATGGTCTGATTGGCGGGTTCCAGACGAATGTGGTCCTTTTCCTTGTAAAACCGCTTGAGCGTGACCTCGTTGTCGATCATCGCCACCACGCGCGTGCCGTTCGTGGCGGTTTCTTGCTGTTGAATGACGACGTAATCCCCGTCCTCGATGTGGTTCTCGATCATCGAATTGCCGTGAACCTGGAGCACAAAGCGATTCGGACCCGAAAAAATAGCGTCGATCTCAAGACGTTCGTTCTGCTCGGCGGCGTCGATCGGCGTACCCGCGGCAACGGCGCCCAGAAAGGGCAGTCCCTGCGCCGGCGGCCTGTGATCCACAAGCTGGATGGCCCGGGCTGAATGCTCTTCCCGGGTGATCAGGCCCTTTTTCTCCAGGGCCTTCAAGTGGCACATGACTCCGTTGGGCGACTTGATCTCGAACGCCTCACCGATCTCGCGAACCGTCGGGCCGTAGCCCCGCTTTTCGATCTTTTGCCGAATGAAATGATAGATGTCCTTCTGGCGTTCGGTTAGCTGGCTGAAATCCGCCATGACCAACTCCCTTCGGAGGAAAGCGTGGATGGAACCGAGACAATTAACCTAATCGACAACCATACATTCTGTAAATAAGTATATTATACGCTCGTACACAAGGGAAGAGCAGTTTTGCGATTTTCGGGCATTTTAATGACGGGATTCTTTTTTGGTGGGGGCCGGCAAGCAAAATCGGATATTCTAACAGCGAGCCGCAGGGCTTGTCCCTGCGGTGTCTTCCTGGGTTGATCCGCCCGAACAGAGCTGGCGGCTCGCCGGGTTTCGCCTCCAAAACGCAAATGGCAATTCAAACAGAAAACGCATTGACGATTCCCGAAATCCTGCAAGCCCTCGGTGCGCTGCGCGAGTTGACGGACGCGCAGGTTCGCTGGATCATCACCGAGATGATCGCCGGGCGAAGCGGCGAGGCCGAGGCGGCGGCGGTGTTGATCGCGCTGCGCATGAAAGGCGAGAGCGCCGGCGAGATCGCCGCGGCTGCCGGCGTCTTGCGCGAACACATGCTGCGCTGGGACGCGGGACGGGACGACATCCTTGACACCTGCGGCACCGGCGGGGATGGCGCCGGCACCTTCAACATTAGCACCGCCACCGCTCTCGTCGTCGCCGCCGCCGGAGTTCCCGTGGTCAAGCATGGCAACCGCTCAGTGTCGAGCCGCAGCGGCAGCGCCGATGTGCTGGCAGCGCTGGGCGTGCGAATCGATGGCGACGCCGAGTTCGCACGCCGGTGTCTGCGCGAGGCCAATTTTGCGTTTTGTTTCGCGCCGCAGTTTCATCCCGCGCTCAAACAGATCGCAGCGTTAAGACGGAGACTGGGCGTGCCGACGATTTTTAACTGCCTGGGGCCGCTCGCCAATCCCGCCGGCGCGAAACGGCAGTTGCTCGGCGTAGGCCGCGGCGATTTACTCGACAGAATGGCGCAGGCCCTGGCCCGTCTGGGTACGGAAAATGCACTGGTGCTTTGTGGGCAAGACGGTCTGGATGAGGTCACCCTGAGCGGTCCGACGTCGGTTCGCCGGGTTTGTGGCCAAGACGTTCTCGCCGACGAGTGGACGCCGGACGACTTCGGTCTGAAAAGTTGCACCCTGGCCGAGATTTCGGCTCCCCATGCCGAGGCGAGCGCCACTATGATAAAAGAGGTGCTCGACGGCGCGACGAATGGCGCGGCGCGAATCGTCCTCGCCAATGCGGCGGCCGCGCTGCTGGCGGCGGAAAAGGTTGGTGACGTGCGCGAAGGCGTGGAGCGGGCACGCGAGGCGATCCGGTCCGGCCAGGCCAGGCAGGTGCTGGCGACCCTGGCGCGGTTGAGTTCCACTTGACGTCCCGTCACCCAGGAGGATCCCGTTATGCCACAGAAGGTCGTCCTCATCAGTGACGCGGGCATCGACGGCGCCTTCGCCATCGCCCTGGCGCTCTACGACCCGGACCTGGAAGTGCTGGGCCTCCTGGCCACCGCTGGAAACGTCTCGGCAAGCCAGGCGACGAAGAACCTGCGCATCGTCCTGGATCAGGTCGATCCCCCACGCCTGCCCCGCCTTGGCGCCGCACCAGAGGTCGATTATGGCACCGATGGTCGCCGACTGCATGGGCCCACGGGACTTGGGAATACCGATTTTCCCTGCGCTCCGCTGCATCATCTTCCGCCGAGCGAGAAACTGCTTGCCGAGTTGGTGAGGCTTTACCCGCGCGAGGTCACGGTGATTTGCATGGGGCCGTTGACCGTGCTGACGCGGGCGTTCGATTTGCATCCCGACCTGCCTGACCAGATCAAACGGATCGTGGTCGTGGGTGGTTCGCTTCAGGAACCGGGTAATGCCGGGCCGGTGACTGAGTTTCATTTCAGTTGCGATCCGCCGGCCGCCCGGCGCGTCGTGCAATGCCAGGCCAACATCACCATCGTGCCATTAGATCTGATGCGCAAGGCGCTGTATGCGCCAACGGAGCTTCTGGGCGACGACACCGAGATTTCGCCCGCCTATCATTTCCTGCGGCAGGTCGTCCCGTTTGGCATCGCGGCCACGTCCCACCTTTATGGCGTCGAGGGATTCCATCTCAAGGACGTGCTCGGCATCGCCGCCGTGGCCTTGCCGCACGCCGTCCACACCCGGGCCATGCACATGGACGTGGAGACGCAGGGCGAGTTGACCCGCGGCATGAGTGTGTTCGATCGCCGGTCCTGGGAAAATCCAACTCACAACGTGAGCGTGGCAATCGAAATCGACGTCAGGGAACTCCGCGAATATACCCGGCGTGTGATCGGCTACTGAACCCTTTTATCCTCCGCGCGGCCAAAATTGAGAGGTCGTCCGCGTCTGTTTCAAGTGACCGTCACAGCGAGCCGCCGGGCTTGTCCCGGCGGTGCATCCTGATCCGCCTTGGTCCACCGCCGGGACACGCCCGGCGGCTCGCGGATTGTTTGTTACCCTAAAATCGATGGATTTGATTTAGGCCGATTTCCAGGCCAGCGTTCTGCGCCGTTTCCACGCAAAGATTGACGCCAGGGAAGCACCGAGCAATGCGGAGACAAGGCTCGCGGGCTCCGGCGTTTGACTGGGCGGATCGAACGGTGGATCAATCGGCGGCCCAGGATCCCCACCGCCCGTCGGCGGAGGAGGGGGCGGCGGCGGAGGAGGAGGAGGGGGCGGAGGAGGAGGAGGGGGCGGAGGAGGGGGCGGCGGGGGCGGCGGCTTTTTCTTGGGCGGCGGGGGCGGCGGCGAACCCCAGCGAATCAAAAACATCGTCATCACCGACTCCAACGCGGTCCGCGTCAGGTCCTCGCGCACGCTTTCCCATTCCTTGCGCAGACCCGCCATGCTCCACTTGGCCTCGGGTTTGGCGTCCATACCTGAGCGCCAGCGAACGGCGCATGGTGGCCCTTCGCTGGCGCTAAAGCCTGGAAACGCTTCGCCGTCCCACGTCTGCGGGCGCTCGGGGTTCACGTGCAGAAAATCGGCGCGAAGGCCAGCCGCCGAGGGGGCCAGCAAGCCGCCGGTGATTAACAGCACTCTCACGAATTGATATTTCCAACCTTGCATGGTTTGGCTGCCTTCCTTGGGAATGGCCCCTGCGGTCGGGGCGCCTGCGAACTCGTGCTGGTCGTACTGATTATTCGGATCCTGACGCTGGACCCCGTTCTGGCGCGCCTAGCGGTTGCGCTGTCTTGACCAGCCTTTCATCCTTTTCAGATCGCATGTTTGTTTCCATAGCTGCCTATTCTCCGACCGAATACGTGACGGGAGAAGAATTTCCTGGGGTGGGTTGTGGGTATCCATATCCCACTTGAGGGTCGAAGGTCAACACCGCTTTGAGGCTGCCTACCTAGATTACCCCTTCTGCCTGAACGTTTCGGGGCGTCGCGCCCGCGAGGTTCAGATGATGAACTGGTTCCGAAAGTCGTTTCTGGTCGCGTGCTGGGGCTGCGCGTTCGCCGCCGGGATCAGCTCGGCTCAAAACACGGACTGGCGTGCGGGCGCCCCTTCGCCGACGGCGTCGGGGCCGATCGGCGTCAGCCTTGGCCAACCGCTGCCGCTGTCCGATGCCATGCCGCGCCCGGCGGGTGGGATTCGCCAGGCTTCGTTCAGCACGCCGCACTCGTTCAAGACCGCGCGCGGTGTCAGCACGGGGCAGACCGACGGGCCGGGCACGCTTTTCCTGCCGCCTGACCGGGAAGCCGTACCGCCGCCCAAACGCCTTCCGATCCAGGTCGAGCCGAAGCGGGCATCCCAACCGGAAAGCACGTCCGGCATCCCGGTCGTGGATGTGGACGATCAGCCGAAGGTCGTGTCGGAACGCGTGGTCATTGTCGATGGAAACACGGGGAAGGACCTCGCCGATAATTCGTGGATCATGGGGAGTGAGCTGAATGGCGGACAGCGCTTCTACGTCGCTGGCGAATGGTTGTACTGGACGGCGCGCGGTTTCTACCTCCCGCCCCTGGTAACGACCGCCTCCCCGCTCGATGATCCCGCGACGCGCGCCGCCCTGGGCCTCGGAACCACCCGGCTCCTTTACGGCGCCGAAAACGCCCTCAACGGCCTGCGGCCTGGTGCGCGCTTCACCCTTGGCTACAACTTCGACCCCGATGGCGTTTCCGCCATCGAGGGGAATTTCTTTTTCCTCGCGCCCAAGAAATACACCATCATCTTTGGCAGCGACGCTTTTCCCGTGATTGGCCGGCCCTTCTTCAACCTCAATACCGGCGGCCAGGATCGCGAACTGACGACCACGCCAGAGTTCAACCAGGGCACCTTGCACGTTCGCACCGCCAACTCTCTGTTCGGCGCCGAGATCAACAAACGCACGCTCCTGTGCTGCGGGTGTGACTACCAGGTTACTGGTTTGGTCGGGTTCCGCTACCTTGACTTGAGCGATCGCCTGGGGATCGATGAATACGTCACGTTCACGGGCAACGTCCCTGGCGTGAACGGAAATCCCCCGGTCGCTTCGGCCGGGGATCGGGTCAACGTCTTCGATCGCTTCGACACACGCAACCGCTTTTACGGCGGCCAGGTCGGCGTGGCCGGCAACTGGGGCCTCGGTCGCTGGAGCCTTGGAGGCAGCGTCAAACTCGCCCTGGGCGCGACCCAGCAGTCGATCGACATCGACGGCGGACAGACCGTGACGCGCGCCAACGGCGCCGTGCAGAACTTCCGCGGCGGCCTGTATGCACTGCAAAGCAACATCGGGAATCACTCCCAAACGCGCTTCAGTGTCGTGCCGGAGTTCGGCCTCAAGATCGGTTGCCAGTTGACCGACAACCTTCGCCTCTATGCGGGCTACGATTTCCTCTACTGGCACAGCGTCGTCCGGCCTGGCGATCAGATCGACCAGACCCTCGACTTCAACACCATCCCCAATCGGGGCCAGGACCTCCCTGGCGTCACCCAGGTTCGGCCACGCGTGCCGTTTCACACGTCGAGCTTCTGGGCCCACGGCCTGAACGCGGGATTGGAATTTCGATATTGAGCGCGGGATTCCGAGCCTGAAGCGTGAGCGAAGGTTGCCTCGACCCACGTAAGGCTTCATTTGTTCGCCACGATGGGATCGGGCGGTACCCCGTCCAGCGTACGAAGAAAGACGACGAGGGCAGCCCGCTCAGCCTCGGTGAGTTGCAACTGCTGCTCACGCCCGCCGACTCGCAAGGCCGTTGCCAGGTGCGCGGTTGGTTGCACGCCGGCGTCGTAGAATTCGACCACGTTTTTCAGAAGCCAATGCGACCCGTCGTGAAAATACGGCGCGGTTCGCGAAAGATTGCGCAGGCTCGGCGTGCGAAACGCTCCGATGAAACGCGATTCCTTCAGGCCAATCGGGACATGGACCGCGCGGCCGGTTTCCTTGCCTGGCCCGGGCCAGCCCTCCGGTCCGCGGTAACCGATGTTGTGATAGTCCTGATCAGTGAACAACGGACCGGCATGGCACTGGCTGCATTTCGCCTTGCCATGAAACAGGTCGCGCCCCGTGACGATCAGCGCGGGCAACGTCGCGCCCCTGGCCTTGATCGCCAGCCCCTCGACGAGAAAATCCCCGGCCTTGCCTTCCTTCAAAAGTTCCCGGAAATGGTCCTCGGTCAATTGGGGTTCCTGGCGATCGCGGCGGATCTTCTCGGCCCGGTCGTAGAGCGAATCGCCCGAGAGAATCGTCCGCAGGTAGGTCGCCAGCGCCCTCGCCACGGTATCCTGCGTCGGGTGCTTCACTCCAAATACCAGGTTGAACTGGTATTCCAATCTCGCGTCGTCCGATTCAAACAACGCGCGAACGAAACCGCCCCACACGTGCTGCTCCAGCGCGAGCGTTCGGCTTTCCGTATCGGTCAGGTTGCGTTCGTCCGCCAGGCTGCGGAAAAGCGTTTCCTCCAAGGTTCGCACGCGGCCGTCCCAGAACTGCCGGCGGTTGAACGCCACATTCACCAGGCTCAACGTGTTGTACCTGCCGTCGGGAGGCCGGCGTTCGTCCTGCGTGAATCCGGTCCCCGGGACATGGCATGACGCGCATGAAAACGTCTTGTCGCCGGCCCTGAGCAGCGGTTTATGGAAAAGCTCCTTGCCCAGACGCCATTTGCCATAGGTAGGCGGATTGTTGGGCGGAAAGTTGGGGGTCGGATCAGGCAGCCCGCGTGGAACCTTGATCTTGATCGCCCGCACCTGCTCGGTCCACACCAGGCTGGTCAGGGCTGCCAGCGGCGGCTGAGCAAAAAACGGCGGAATGGGCGGGTAATGGGTCCAAAAACCAGGCAGCTGACGCCATTCAGCGTCCCTGTCGGCCACGAAATGGATCGGCAGGTCGCCGCTGCGAGGCTCGGGTTCCATCCAGCTGAGACGCGGCGGCGGTTCGTCCTTACCGTTATTCGGGTCGTTTGTAGTGGTTTTCCTTGCAGCTGGAGAAGGGAAACGCTGAGCCCGCTCGCAGCCGAAACCCAAGAAAACCAAGAAAAAACCGAGAATTTGCAGAAACCGCATCATTGGAATGACTCCAGCGGAACCCTGATCATGGCCGCGGCATTATACCGCCTGGCTTGTGGGAACGTCAATTTACCCGCAGCTGACGCATTTTCGGAATCAAAAAGTCCGTTCCGGCGGCGACGCGATAGATATTCCGCCGGTCATCTCCTGGCCATTTATAAAAATTCCGATGTCGTAACTTGTTTTTTTATAAACGGTTGCGACACAGATCGTCAGCCGATTCGTGGGTGCTGGGCTGACGGATTTTCCGTCAAGACCAACTGGATGAGTTTTTTTGTAATTTTCTATTTTTTTCAGCTTAATTTGTTGACACTTGGCGACGAAGTTGTTAGAGTTGACTCATCAATTAGAACTGTTTAATGTTTATCATTCTCTTTCTGTTGCGCTAGAGTTTCCACTGGCTCGATGTTCGGGCAAGTTCTTTTCTTCTTTTTTTCGGTAAAGGAGATGGTCATGTATCAGAGGGCTTCTTCCAGAAGGTCCGGCTTCACGTTGATCGAATTGCTGGTGGTGATCGCCATCATCGCAATCCTGATCGCGTTGCTGGTTCCCGCCGTCCAAAAGGTTCGCGAGGCAGCCGCGCGAACGACCTGCGCCAACAACCTCAAGCAGCTTGGCGTGGCGCTGCACAACTACAACAGCGCGACCAAGCGCCTGCCGCCGATGCTCGATTACGGCCGTTATCAACCCTACGGCTGGATGCCGTTCTATTATTCCCTGTATCCGTACATTGAACAGGACGCGTTGTATCGCCGGGGTTCCGGCACGGACGGCTGGGGCGCCAACAACCATAACGTCGTGGTTCCGGCCTTGATCTGCCCGTCCGATCCGACCAGCGCCGATGGCCACAGCATGTGGAACAACTGGTTCACGACCAGCTATGCCAGCAATCAGAAGATGTTTGGTTCCAACAACGTCTACAATTCCAACGCCGGCTTTTATGCCACCCGCGGCATGTACAACGTTGGCAACATTCCCGACGGTTCATCCAACACGATCGGCATCGTCGAGCGGTTCCAGAACTTCCAGTCCTATACCTGGAGCAACCTGGCGATTTACCCAACGTCTTTTTCCTACTGGGGTATGTATCACCAGTGGATCAACCACTATGGCATCTTCGGCGCTTACATGCCGCAAGTCCCGGCCACCACGACCCAGGCCCACCCGTACTATCCGAACAGCGCCCACGCCACCATGCAACTCCTGATCATGGACGGCACGGTCCGCGGTATCAGTGCGAGCATCAATTCCAACACCTGGAATTATGCCCTCAATCCAAACGACAACCAGCCTTTTGTTTGGGAATAACGGGGTTTTTTCCGGCAGTTACCTAGCCACGGACAGGAAACCGTTCGTCAACCCGAGCGACACCAGCCCCACGCGCAAGCGTGGGGGTTGAGCAGCCTCCAAAAACCCCCCAGGTTGCGCTGGGGGCTGGTTAAGTCCTCACCTACGCACGGCATTGCGTCGAACAGGCCGATTCAGCATGCACTTCCACCATCCGGCTCGAATGGCAATTATGAAAATCAAGTTAAATCAACATTTTGATTTATTACATTTCGTTCGCAACCCAAGTTTGTGGTTGATTTCCGGCGAAGGCGACGATAGGCTTTTATCAGCGGCCCGATTGCGCCATCGGGTTTTTTGATTATTGGCTACAATTCTTACGAAAGCTTCAACCGACCCGATGTTCGGGTTGACTTATTTTCCTTTGTCAAGGAGTTCACCATGGTCCGAGGGATTTCCCCAAGAAGGTCCGGCTTCACGCTGATCGAGTTGCTGGTGGTCATCGCCATCATCGCAATCTTGATCGCGTTGCTGGTGCCCGCCGTTCAGAAGGTTCGCGAGGCTGCCGCGCGAACGACTTGCGCCAACAACCTCAAGCAGCTCGGCGTCGCGCTCCACAATTACAACAGCGCCACCAAAAAACTGCCGCCGATGTTGGATTACGGCCGTAACTCGCCGTACAACTGGATGCCGTTCTTCTACCAGCTGTATCCGTACATCGAACAGGACGCCCTGTATCGCCGCGGTGCGGGTACGGATGGCTGGGGCAACAACAACCATAACGTCGTGGTGCCGGCCTTGATTTGCCCGTCCGACCCGACCAGTGCCGATGGCCACAGCATGTGGAACAACTGGTTCACCACCAGCTATTCCTGCACGACCTACATGTTCGGTTCCAACAACGTCTACAACTCGAACAACGGTCAAAACATCACGCGCGGCATGTACAACGTCGGCAACATTCCCGATGGCTCGTCCAACACGATTGGCATCGTCGAACGGTTCCAGAACTTCCAGTCCTACACTTGGAGCAACATGGCGATCCACCCGACGGCTTTCTCCCAGTGGGGCATGTACCATCAGTGGATTCACCACTATGGCGTCTTCGGCGCCTACATGCCACAGGTTCCGGCGACCACGACCCAGGCCCATCCGTACTATCCGAACAGCGCGCATGCCACTATGCAGCTCCTGATCATGGACGGCACGGTCCGCGGCATCAGCGCGAGCATCAATTCCAATACGTGGAATTATGCCCTCCAGCCGAACGACAACCAGCCGTTCACGTGGGAGTAACTGTTTTTTCTCGACGGGTTCTCCCGATCGAGACTTGAGGGCCTTTCAAGCACGAAACGTCGGAACGGAAGTTTCCGGCGTTTCGTGTTTGCGGGCCCTTTTCTATTTGACTTCTTTTCATACGCTGTCTTATAATCGCGTTGCAATCCATCCCCTGTTTTACCCCCAGGAGCCTTTTCATGTACACCATCTCGTCAGGAAGCCATCGGGTTTCTCCGTGGCTTTCCGTCACCGGCATCCTCACTTTGTTTTTTTTCATCGGCCTCCTTGGCCTTTCCGGCTGCACGTCGGGCCCCGCCAATGCAGTCACCGGGAAGGTCACCCTGGGCGATGAGATTGTGGCGGGGGAGGTAATTTTCACATCCAGCGACGGGAAGGAACATAAATCCCCGATCGGTCCGGACGGGAAATACACCGTGAATCCGCCGCCTGGAAGTTACAAGGTCACGATCAAGGGTTTTCCCAACATGGGTGCCAAGGTTGAAAACAAGGACAAGGACATTTCAAAGGCCCAGGATATGTCCAAGATGCCGACGTCCACAATGAAGATGGGCGCGTCACCCCCCACGAAATACGCCTCGGCCGACACCAGCGGCCTGACGTATGAAATGAAAGCCGGCAAGCACACTTTTGACATCCCGTTGACGAAGTAGGCCTCCGTCCTCCACGGAGCGGCCCCAGTCAAGGTGTTTTTCCTTGACTGGGGCTGTTTTTTTTCCGCGCCGGTCGTCGCATCGACTGCGCTCCGCAATATCATGCACAAGGTAATCGCGTGACCCACGCCCTTGGGGCTTCAGGAGATTGGTTTCGTGGCTCTAGTCGTGCAAAAATTCGGCGGTTCAAGTGTGGCGACGGCGGACCGCATCATGAATGCCGCCCGCAAGGCGATTCGCGCGCAAAAGGCCGGCAACCAGGTCATCGTCGTCGTCAGTGCGCGCGGCGACACCACCGATGAACTCATCGAGTTAGCTCGCCAAATCTGCGAACACCCGCCGGCGCGCGAAATGGACATGCTGCTTTCCACGGGCGAGCAGATCTCGATCGCGCTGTTGGCCATGGCGATTCAAACGGTCGGCGAGAAGGCCATCAGCTTCACCGGCGCTCAGGTCGGCATCGTGACCGATTCCAGCCATACCAAGGCGCGCATCAAAAGCATCTCCACCGAAAGACTGCGCGAAGCGCTCGACGCCGGCAATATCGTCATCGTCGCGGGATTCCAGGGCACGGATGAGACGGGCAATATCACCACGCTCGGCCGCGGCGGCTCCGACACCACGGCAGTGGCCCTCGCCGCCGTCATGAAACAAGCGGCGAACGAGGTCAGCTGCGACATCTACACCGACATGGACGGCATCTTCACCACCGATCCACGCCTGGTGCCGGAGGCGCGCAAACTCGACGTGGTCAGCTACGACGAGATGCTCGAGCTGGCCAGCGTCGGCGCCAACGTCCTTTCGTCCCGCTCGATCGAGTTCGCCCGCAAGTTCGGCGTGCCGCTCCAGAAGCGTTCGTCGTTCAGCGACGTCGAGGGAACCTGGATCGTGCCGGAAGCCGAGTGGATGAACGAAGTCGTCGTCTGCGGCGCCGCTTTGGTGAAGGACGAGGCCCGCGTGGCCGTCGTGGACGTGCCCGACCAGCCCGGCGTCAGCTTCAAGATTTTCTCGGCCATCGCCAACAAGAACATCGCGGTGGACATGATCGTGCAAAACGTCGGGTCGCAGGGCAAGGCCAGCATCGGCTTCACGGTGCCGGCCATTGAACTTCACGCGACGCTCAAGGCGCTGGAGCCCGTCATCACGGAGCTGGGCGCCCGCGTCACTTCCGAGGAAAACGTCAGCAAGGTCTCCATCGTCGGCACGGGGATGCGCACGCACACCGGCGTTGCCCAGCGCATGTTCGCCGCCCTGGCGGAGGCCGGCATCAACCTGACCATGATCACGACCGGCGACATCAAGATCTCCGTCCTGGTGGACAAGGCCGACGGCGTCAAGGCGTTGCGAGCGGTTCACCAGGCCTTCCAGCTCGATCAGCCGCGGCCCGGCGCCGGCGCGCCCATCGTCCCGACGAGCCGGGAGCATGGGCGACCGGAGGAAACCCGGTTCCAAAAACGCCCCGCCCTCGCGAATCAAGAAACCCGCGACGAGCAGGACCTGCTAACCCAGCTGGCGAGCATGGAGGATATCGTCGTCAGTGCCGCTGTCCTCGATCTGGACCAGGGCCGTATCACCATCGTCAATCTGCCCGACCGGGCCGGGAATTGCTCGCGCATTTTTCAGGCGGTTGCGGCTGCTGGCATCGTGGTGGACATGATCGTCGGCAATCCGATGGAGGCCGGCCTGGCGCAGAACTCCTTCAGCGTGCCGATCAAGGATTTACCACGCGCCCTGGACGTGACGCAGGCGGTCCTCCAGCAAATCGACCCCGGCGCCAGCGCGTCGGCTGATCCCGACATCGCCCGCTTGATCGTCTCCGGCATCGGTATGAGAACTCACACGGGAGTCGCCCGAAGCATGTTCGGCGCCCTGGCCGAGCGACACATCAACATCGCGATGATCAACACCAGCGAGATTCGCGTGAGCGTCGTCGTGGATCGCGCGCGCGGGGAGGAAGCGCTGGAAGCCCTGAAAAAGGCATTCAAATTGCCGTGACCTGGGGACTCGAGGTCACGATCGAAAAAAACGCGGAATCAGCCAAACATTTCTGGATTGGCGCGGTTTTCCATGTACACTAGGCTCGAAATCCTCATCCCTGGGCGTTCTATTGCACACGCTCGAGATTGGCACAATTGTTACGAGCCGCGACCGTAAGGGAGCGGGAACAGGCCCAACGCCTCGTTACCGGCGCAGCTCGTTAATGAGGATGGATCGTTTCGTGGCGCGTGCAGGATTTCGTCCGCGAAAAAAACGGGGCCGCTTTGAGTTTATTGTCGAGGAGCTACGATGGCATACGACGACCGCGACAACGAGGATGACCTGGACATTCGCAAGCCTTATTCGGATCAAGCCAATCCGGATGCCAACTTGTCGGGCGGCGAGATTGTCCTGGCCGTCCTCTGTTCGGGAATCGGCTGCATCATGGGCATCGTCTGGTTGATCCAAGGAAGACCAAAAGCCGCCAAGATGATTGGGTTGTCGCTCGCCGTTGGTATTGTCAAGAACATCGTATGGTTCACCCTCAACGGAGGATTGCGGCCCTAGGGCGAGCGGCAGGAATTGATTTACACGCCGGCAGACGCATGAAAAGATGTAGCGTGGACTGAAGTCCATCCTACGACAGGTATCTTCCCGCCTGCCGCTCGCCTAACCACGGCAATGTCAACGGCCACACCCAACGTTGTGCCCTCGCGCCGGCATCTGGAAATGCTGGTTCTGTGCGCACTGGCCCTGGTTGCGTCGCCGTTCCTGGATGTGCGCGGCGGCGAACGAGTAGGCGTGCGCTGGGTTCCTGGCCTCGTTCTCCCGCCGACGTGCCTGTCGCGCGAGATGTTTGGCGTCAGCTGCCCCGGGTGTGGCCTGACCCGAAGCTTCGTCCACCTGGCGCATGGCGACTGGAGTGCGTCGGTGCAATCCCACCGCCTGGGCTGGCTTCTCATGGCGGCGGCGCTTTTTCAGATTCCCTATCGGGCTCACCTGCTGTGGGGTTCCGGGCGATTCAGGCTCGGCGCCACGCTTTCGAAAATAAGCGCGCTGGTGCTCATCAGTTTGTTGATCACGAACTGGCTGCTGACTTTGATCGGGCTTTGACCGGCGATGGGACTCACCCGAGTTTGATTCGTGGACGGGTCCGTCCGGGTCGGCTGGCCGCCAGAAAAAGTGCGTTGGTTGTTTCGTCGTTCAAGGTTGTTTGCTATCGCCTGGCTTCGGCTTGTCGGTGAGGGCGGAGGGCAGGGGGGTATCGTCGCGGGAAGGAATGGGCACGCCGTGCATGGTCAAGCGGGGCGTGGCCTTGCCCGCCAGGCTGGGCGACTGCCGCACGAATGACAAGAACGCCAGCGCGACCGACGCCGGGGTCTGGAATCGATCGTCGGGGTGCTTGGCCATCATGCGCTCCACGGCGGCGGCGACGCTGGCGGGCACGTCCGCGCGGAACTCGGCGATCGGCCGCGGCTGGGCCGACTGGTGCTGCATCAGTTTTTGCACCAGCGTGCCGTCCGGGAACGGCGGCTGGCCGGTCAACAGGTAATAAAGCGTACACCCCAGGCTGTAGATGTCGCTGCGAATGTCGGCGGCGCGGGCGTCGCGCGCCTGTTCAGGCGAAAGATAATCGGCCGTGCCAACGACGCCCCGGTCGGCCTCGCCAGGGGCTTCGGGCTGAAGCCCGCCTGGGGAGCGCTGGTTTGCCAGCCCCCAGTCCAGAATCTTGATGGTGGGCCTGGTCATCAGGGTCGCTTTCGATCCCACCGGTCCCGGCGCGTTCCGCTCACGCCTGGTAGCGAACAGGGCGGCCACGGTTTGCTGAAGGTCCACCGGCGCCTGCGTCAAGAACAGGTTCACCGGCTTGATGTCGCGATGAATCAGATTGCGCTCATGGGCATGTTGCAAGCCGAGCGCGGTTTGGCGAATGTAATCGCAAGCCTCCTGGACGGGCAGCGCGCCGGAAAGGCGGACCGCCTTGCCCAGGTCGGTCCCCTCCACGTATTCCATCGCGAAGTAGTAGGTGTCGTTCCATTGATCGGCATCGCAAAATTGCACGATGTTCGCATGGTCGAGCCGGGCCATCGCTTCGACTTCTTGCAGGAACGCCTGCCGGCCATCGGTGCTTGCGAACACCTCCGGGCGAATGATCTTGATCGCCACCAGGTTTCGATGTTCGCGGTGCTGGGCCTTGAATACCGTACTGAGCCCTCCCTGCCCCAGTTTTTCCAGCACGCGGTAGGGGCCGATGACCAGCTCGTCGGCCCGGCCCATCAAAAGTTGGTTGACCTGGTAGACCGACAGCCAGCCCTTTTGAATGAGTGCCTTGGCCAGTGAACGGGCGTCGCCCGACCGGCCCTGGACAAGGTGAGGCAACTCCGTGGCCTGGGCGGGCGTCAGCAAAAGGTGCTGGCGAAGCGTGTCCATCAAGTTGCCGCTGGAAGTGATCGACATCGGTGTGTAGCGTCTTGCGTCTGGGGGAGGAAATTCCGAGCCTGAGCCCCGGCGACGGGCGCCAACGGGCCCTTCTGGCGCCGGGGGATCGGACGGAACAATCCTGGCCGCGTGGAATAAACCTTCACCTCTAGGGTAGCTCGCAAAGCGTCCGCGGACAAACGCGGGCGTGAAAATGTTGCCTGAAATCTGGCTTGGCTCAGGTGAAGGTCAAGGCGAGCCGCTGGGCCTGGCACGGACCGGACGGGATGAACATGGTTGAAAGCCGGCGCAACATCCCGCTGCTCGACGCCGCGGTTTCAGCGCTGGTCGAAAACCTCAATGTTTGCGGCCTTTTGAACGACGTGGCGATCGTCGTCTGGCGTGAGTACCCATCCCTTCGTGCGCATTCATGTCGTTGCCGGTACGCAGAGCTTTTCGACGACCGATGAGGAAATCGTGGAAACGACCTGGCACCCAGGTCGATACGAGTCATCGGATGGACATGGGAGCGCTGTTGCCAATGGCAGCGGCTTTCCGCAGGTTGCTTGTCCTGAAGGGCGACCGCTACGCTTGGCGCGTCAACCCGAAGGATGTCTTCAACCGCTGCGCCGACAAGCTGTACAACGCTCAACTCGCGCAGCGCCAAAATCCGCAACGCCTCGCAACTTGGTTCTGACATGGAATACTGGGGCGCATGCGTTCCGATCGTGATGCGTGAGAAGGATCAATTGCTGGATGCTCAGGACCAATGAGCGGCTCCTCTGTGCAGTCGGGACAAGCCAGCTCGGCTTGTCCCGACCCCATTTTCGGGAATCGATCCGCAGATCCATCTGGAACGCGCCCGTTGCGGCGTGATAGAATGCACTCACACCAATAGAATGCCTGCGGAGACTGGTACGATGGCAACCATCCAAATTCGTGACGAGAAAAAATACACCAAGGCGATCGGCTTACTATTTGAAATGGGCGGTTTGTTCCGCACGAAGCCGACGCGGCAACTGGTGGTCGGTCCCTTCCAACTTCAGGTTCTTCGTGAAGCGGGGCTGGTCCCACACGCGAACGGAGCCAAGAAACGTGGGAAGAAAAAAGCATAGCCTGTCGCGGCTGGCAGCCGATTTACGCTCCTTGAATCTGAACGTCGCCGAGGATCTTTTTCTTCCCAGTCTTCGCGGCCAAATGCCGCGCGTGCAAGGATACGCCTTCAAGTTTTCGCTGACCCTTCCCCTCTTCGCGGCCGACGGCAACCGAGTTTTCTTGGAGGAACACCTGGCGAATCTGCTCGGTCTCTTCGACACCCGCTTCGGCGGCTGCTCCGGCACATCGTCCCGATCGGGGCCACCTTACTTTGGCGAATATTTGCCCAAAGGCAAAGAGCCGATTCGAGATTTTAATACCGTCATCTTCGTTTACGCCAACCCCATCGACGCAAGCGACCGTTTCTTTCGCGAATTGAAGCCGATTCTGCGTAATGCCCCGCTAATCCCGCAGGACGAAATCCTCATCGAACGCACCGAGGTCTACCTGGTCTAGCTCCCGAAACGCATCTCCATTACCCTCGCGAAAAAACGCGCACCCGTGGCTCAAACGGCGTCTCCGGTTCCAGGGGAAAGGTGGGCCGCGGGCAGCGCGTATGGCCCAGCGTCGGCAGGTTCGCGCTCGTCGAACCGGGGGCGTCGACGTTGATGAGCCGGGCGCACCAGTCCGCGTACATGTGCGGCTGACAGTGCGGGGACTTGACGACCACCAGATCGAACTGACGGGGATCCTGCCCGTGCGCCAGGAAAAGCGAACGATCGTAAAGATGCACCGGCCGGCTCGTGGCGATGAGGACGATGTTGCCCGATTGCAAGACGGCCGTGCGGCCCGCGTACCACTCCTGGCCGAAAGACTCGCTGCGGAAGCGGCCATCCGATAACATCCGCACCGAGGCGGTGAGTGCGAGCGGCTGAAAGCGCCGCGCATCCAGCGCGCCGCCCACCGTCGTTTGCACGCTGCCCCCGACCCCGGCGGCAAACGCCGCCTCCACGGCCGCGGGATCGACGATTGGCACGAGTACCCGGCCCTGGTATCCCGCCTGGATCAATTGGCGCAGGATCGCGTTGCTGTCACCCGAAGCGCCCGAACTGGTGGCGTCGGCAGCGTCCATGAGAATGACGGTTCCGGTCGTCTCCCTGGCAACCTTGACGCTTTCTTCGAGGCTCGTCAAGCGCGCTTGCATCTCGGCCCGATGTTGCCAGAACTTCGTCGCCAGGCGAAGTGCATCCCGCTGAGCACGGGCAGGATCGTTGTCGGTGACGACGACGCTGTTGCAGCCGAGTTCGGGAACATCAGTGAACGGGTTGCCAATGAACATGCCGGCGGACAGCCCGCCCGTGCTTTGCTCGATGGTTTTGGCTTCGTCGACGATCTTGCCGAACAGGCCGGTGCGCGTGATGAGTTCATCGCCCCGGACGAGGGCGGGGATGAAGACGCGGGCGGTGACCGGTTTGACTTCGCGCGCCAGGATGCGCAGGAGCAAGCGTGCCGCGCGCTGGCCGGTCGCGAAGAAATCGACATGCGGGTAGGTGTGGTAAAGCACGATGGCGTCGGTGTGCTCGATCATGCGATCGGTGAGGATGCCGTGCAGATCGAACGACGCGACCAGCGGTATCTTGCCGCCGAGGATTTTCCGCGCCTCCGCCAGGAGGTAGCCTTCCGGGTCCTCTTCGCCGTCGGCGGCCATGGCGCCGTGCAGAGCGAAATAGGCGGCGTCAACGTCGGCATGGTTGCGCAGGGCAGCGAGGAATTCGCTCGCCAGCCGCTGGAAGTCCGCGGCCGCGATCGTGCCGCCGGAGGTGATGCCGCGGGCGCCGAACGTGGGAATCGGCTCGACGCCGGGGTTCGCGCCGAAGACCTGCAACGCTCCGCCGACTTCGCTGCCGAGCGTGCGGTGGTAGTCGAACAGCGCCTGGCCGCTCTTGATGGCGAAGTCGTCGTAGCGCGTCGGCACGGGGTTGAACGAGCAGATTTCGTGGATGCACTCGGCCACCAGGATGCGGGGCATGCGTGTGATCTCCGTGGGGTCAGCGGATTCCCAGTTTCTTGGCCAACTTCGGGTCGATCTTCTGGATCGCCACGCCGAGCGCCTTGCGGTCGGCCGGTAGGTCCTCGAAGCGGTAGAGGTTGACGAGGGTTTGCAGCAAGGGGCGCGCGGCGGCGCCCATCTCGCCCAGCAGGATGATCGACTGGGAATACTGCTCTTCAGTACTGAGGGTCTCGTTCATCACCTTGAGCGAAGGTTTGGCGTCGCCGGTGATCTGCCAGAGCGAAAAGGCCGCGCGCAGTTGGATTTCACTGTCCTTGTCGTCGAGCAATTTCGTCAGCGGCCCTTTGACCTTCCGCGCGGCAGGACCGATGGCGCCAAGCGTGATGATCGCACGGATGCGCAATTCCTTGTCGCCTAGCAAACGCGCCACGGGATCGACGGCCTTGCCGGCGCCTGCCTTGAGGATCGCGATCGCTTGCAGGGCGGAATCGCGCACCCCGACCGACTTGTCGCCAAGCAGCTTGACCAGAGTTGGCACGTGCTTCGGCTGCCCGGTGATGCGCCAAACCGCCACGGCGGCCTCGATGCGCACCAACGCGTCCTGGTCCGCCAGGGCGTTCTCAAGCGGGGATACGCTCGCCCTGGCGACAGGACCGATCCTGCCCAGCGCATGGGCCGCGGCGCGGCGCGTGGCGATGTCGTCCGACTTCATCGCCACCGCCAGCTCGCCGACTGCCGGCGCGGCCGGTGGACCCATGCTGCCCAGCGCGTAGGCCGCCACGCGCCGCTTGGGCAGCGAGTCATCGACCAGCGCCTTCGCCAGCACCGGAACGGCGCCTTCCCCCAGGTTCCCCAGCGCGGCGCCGACGAACGGCTCAAGTAAGAAATAATCCTTGTCCGCTACCAGGGCCAACAAGTCGGCGACACTGTCCCTGGCAACCGGTCCGAGATCCCCCAGGGCGGTGACCACGGATAATTTGACGTCCCCCTTCGGGTCCTTGAGCGCTTGCCTCAATGCCGGGAGAGCGGGCTTGGCCTTCGCGCCCAAAAGCGCGATCACCGCCGGGGCGGCGGCGCGGGCCGTGGCGTCCTTGTCCTTGAGCGCCTGCGTCAGGATCGGCAAGAGCGTCTTCGGCGAGGTCGAATTGATTTTCCAGAGAGCCTCGGCGGCCTTCACGCGCACCACCGTGTTCTTGTCCTTGAGGGCATCACGCAACTGCGGCACGGCGAATTTGGCAAGCGGACCCAGCTTGCTCAGCGTCTCCGCGGCCCGGTAGCGCACGCGCCAGTCGGGATGCTGTAGCGCCTTCAGGCCGTCCGGCGGCTCCGTGGTTCCCTTCTTTTTCTTCGGGTCGCCACCCGTTTGGGCGCTCAGCGCGGGCGTGAAGAGGACGAAGAGGATCAGACAGCGCGAGAGAGTCATGGTCGTGGTCCGTGGGAGTTAACAAATCATTCCTCGTTCCCAGGCTCTGCCTGGGAACGCACTGCCAGGCGAGCCCCGGCGGCCAAGCATGTTCCGGCGAAAGAAGGCGAGGCAGAGCCTCGCCTGCCGTGCGTTCCAAGGCAGAGCCTGGGAACGAGGAGGATGATCGCAGGGCTTGGGTTCGGGGGGCTTTATGGATTACAATATGACGAATGACCGCTCCGGGCACAACTTACCCCGTCGCTGGCGCTCCGGGCATAACTCACCCCGTCGCTTGCGCTCCGGGCTGGTAGGAAAAAGAAGGGTTCATGCTGACCGAGCCGCTGGAAATCCTGTACGAGGACAACCATTGCCTGGCCATTGCCAAGCCCAGCGGCATGACCTGCGCCCATTTTCAGGGCGAGGAGCAAACGCTCGACCGCACCGTCAAGGAATATCTCAAGGACAAATACAAGAAGCCCGGCAACGTCTTCCTGGGCATTGTGCATCGGCTGGACAAGCCGGTGTCCGGCATCATGCTGTTTGCCCGCACCAGCAAGGCGGCTGCCCGGATTTCCGAGCAGTTCCGCGAGGGCACCATCGAGAAAGTCTACTGGGCCGTCGTCGAGGGCGTCGTGCAGCGCGAAGCCGGCACGCTCGAGGACTGGCTGCGAAAAAACCCCGACACGCATCGGGTTGACGTGCTGGAACCAAATTCCCCCGGCGCCAAACAAGCCCTGTTGCATTACCAGCGCCGGGCCGTCGTGGGTGATCTCTCATGGCTGGAAATTCGGCCGCAAACGGGACGCACGCATCAACTGCGGGTGCAACTGGCGCACCGCGCCCATCCGATCTACGGCGATGCGCGTTACGGCTCAGTGCGCACTTTCGGCGTGGGCATCGCGCTGCACGCGCGGGCGCTGACGTTTCTGCACCCGGTCCGCTACGAGCCGATCACGCTGACCGCGCCGTTGCCCGGCGATTGGCTCGAGCGCTTCCAACCGCTGCTGCGCGAGGCGATGTCATGAAACCCACGCTCGATTCCCTACGCGATCTCATTCAGAACGACATCGGCAAGCGAGGCCTGCGCACCGATCCGCAGCGCAATCTCGTCAACGCCTGCCCGGACGACTTCGCGGCATCGTGCCAAAGCATTGCCGAGCGTCCGGCGCCCGGGCTGGCGATCGTGACGGGGTTCTTCATCCCGACCGCGACGCCCCCGGCGGGCGAGACCGACGGCCCCCTCGGCGCCCTATTCCTGGCGCGGGCGCTTGGACCGCTGGGCATCTCGGTCGTTCTGGTCACTGATGACTTTTGCGTGCGCGCCCTTGAGGCCGGTTTGGCAGAATGCGGCCTGCGGAAAACCGTACCGCTCGTGACGTTGCCGACACCGGTGCAAGCACGGGACATGAGCGATGCCGACTACTGGCGATTTTTCGACGAGCGCAAGGGCATCGCCGACTTGACGCATCTCATCGCGATTGAGCGCGTCGGACCGAGTCACACGCATGACAACGTGCCGGCGGCAAACCGCGATCGCTGCCACACCATGCGCGGACGCGACATCACCGATTTCATGAGCCCGGCCCATCGTCTCTTCGCGCGGGCGGACCCCGTCGCTTGCGCTCCGGGCTGGTCAAGGCCCATCACCATCGGCATTGGCGACGGGGGCAACGAGATCGGCATGGGCAAAATCCCCTGGAACGTCATCCAGCGCAATATCCCCGGCGGCGGACTCGTCGCTTGCCGCGTTCCGACGGATCACCTCGTTGTCGCCGGTGTCAGCAACTGGGGCGCCTATGGGCTGGCGGCGGGCGTGGCGCACTTGCGCGGCAAGCGCCTCGACGCGGCTCTGCTCGATCCGGTGCGTGAACGAGAAATCCTGGAAGTGATGGTGGACGCTGGCCCGCTCGTCGATGGCGTGACTGGGCAGGCCACCGCGACCGTGGATGGGTTGACCTGGGAAGAATATGCGGGGGTGTTGGTAAAGATCAGGCCGCTTGCGGCTTAGCGTTCGCGTGGCAGCGCCGAGGAAAGGGCGCTGCCCCGCGAACGCCAAGCCGCAAGCGGCTTTATGGGTTTATCGATTCTGCGCCGCCCGTTTCGCATCGCGCCTTGAGGCGGTGCGGATCTGGCCGCGCAGGTAATCGACTGCCATGTCGAGCTGCCGATCACGGAAGTCGCTCTTGGTTGTCGATGGTCCGGCGCGGATGATCTCGCTTTCTCTCAGGTGATCGAAGAGATCATTTTCCTCCTTCTTGGGCAGCTTGAGATTGAAGTCCTTGTCGGGCGTCACGCCCCATTCGTCCACGTCGCGGCCCTTGGTGCTGGCCTTGTTGAGGTTGCGATTGTTCGGCCTCCAGAAGGTCGCGGTCGTCACCTTCAGAATGCTCTGATGGTCAAACCCGTGGATGGTCTGCACGCTACCCTTGCCGAAGCTGCGCGAGCCCATGATGATCGCCCGGCCATGATCTTGCAAGCAGGCGGAGACGATTTCCGAGGCGCTTGCGCTGCCGGAGTTGATCAGGCAAACCATGGGGAAGGTGGTGTAGCTGCCATCGGCGCGGCCGACGTAGGAGGTCTCCTTGCCGCCGCGATGGCGGACGGTGACGATGAGGCCATCGTCAATGAACAGGTCGGCGATCTTGATCGAGCCATCCAGAACGCCGCCGGGGTTGAAGCGCAGGTCGAGGATGAAGCCCTTGATCCCGGCCTTGTAAAGATCGCGCATCACTTTTTCGAGCTCCGAGTAGGTGTTCTCGGAAAACTGCGTCAGGCGGACGTAGCAAATCTTATTATCTGGATCGATGACGTAGTTCCAGGAATCGTCCTTGGCGCGCTTGTAGCCGAGGACGCTTTCCACCTCGATCGTGTTGCGAATGAGGGTGAACTCGATCGGTTTTTTGACGCCTTCGCGCTCGACGAGGAGTTTGACGCGCGTGCCAGCCTTGCCCTGGATTAGCTTGACGGCGCCCTCGGTGGCCATGCCCTTGGTGGAGGTGATCTTTGGCTTTTCATACGGCGCGCCGCTCTGGGGATCGACCTCGGAGATGATCGTGGTAATGATGTCGTTGGCCTTCAGGCCAGCCTTGTGCGCGGGGCTGCCGAAGATCGGCGTGACGACCTGGAGCTGGTCGCGCGTATCGTGGCGGCGGATTTGCACGCCAATGCCCTTGAAGGAACCGGCGGTGTCGTCGCGAAAGCGGCGGACGACTTCCGGCGGGATGTACCCGGTGTGCCGATCGAGCTTGGCGAGCATGCCGTTGAGGGCATAGGTGATGTCCTGGCCCTTGTCGAGGTCCTCACGCTTGCCCAGCTGCTGGCGGGCGTCGGTCAGCAAACGATAAAGGTCCGCGTCGGTCATTTCCTTGGCCTTGCCGACTTGTTCCTTGAGGTGCGCTGGCAGTTTTTCCTCGATCCCCTTGAAGAGCCCGGCAACGGCGTTCTCGATGAGCGGCCCCTTGACCACGTCCTTGTAGTAAGTTCTCCGGACCAGGCCGACCGCGTTCATGATGGTGGTCGCGAAACGGCGGGCGTCGGTCTCGCTCAGCACCATGCTGTCGAGCACGTTCTTGCGTTCGGCGGCCAGCGAGTCCAGATCGGTTTTGCCGTCCGCGAAGCGCTGGTAGGCCTTGCGCAAATCTTGTTGCCCGACGAGCTTGGGCATGGACGAAAGAAGGTTTCGGCCTTCCTCCACAAGTTTGGCGTCGAGTTTGCCGCCCCGGGTGAGGGCCGCGAATTTCTTGAGCCGTTCCTGCGTCTTGGCGCGCACCGCGCCGTGGTACGCGACGACGAAGTCGGTGGTCTGCCCTTCCACGACGCCGCCTTTTTGCTGTTTTTGCGTTTCGGTCGTGCCGTCCTTTTGCGCCCGTTCCGGCAATGTCTTGCGGAAGTATTTGGCCAGCTCACTGACCATGATGTTGCCATCAGGTTCATAACCAGCGCTGTCAGCTTTACCCTGGAGCCCGTCGAGCAAGACCTGGGCGAAGATGCCGTGTTTGGCCAAATCGAGCGATGGCTTGGTCCCGGAATTGGCGATGAACAGCACGCGGCTCGGCTGGGGGTCTTTGGTTTCGTCCCCCTGGCTGAGGAATTCGCGATAGAAGTTTCGCGAGTTGGAATCCGGCGCCTTTTCCTTGCCAACGTTGAACCCCAAAAAATGGACATCGACGAACGCGACGAAACGATGGCTGGCCAGCTTGTCGATGATATGCTCAATATCGCCTGATGCGACTGCGTCCTTGGCACGGTTTTTGAAGGTCGAATCGACCGCGAAGTAGCATGACCGCTCACCCAGCGGCGCCCCATTCGCGAAGACGGCGACGATCACCAGGTCATCCTTCTTGGCGGATTTTTCGAGCCAGCGAAATGCTTTGAGGATATTGGCGCGGGTGGCAACTTCGGCGGGATAATCCTTGGACGGCCCCGAACCCAAAAGAAGTTTGGCGTGGTCTTTTTCAACGCCCAGGTTTTGCTTGGCCAGAAAGAAATCGTAAACCGCCCTGGCGTCCGCCTCGGCGTGCGGGCGCGACTTGATCTGCGGGTCCTTGTATTGGTCGATACCCACGACCAGAACAAACGGCCGACCGGTTGGCTCATCGGCACGCAGCGCCGGCGCGGCCCAGCCGACGAACACGACAAGCGCCCAAAGTGCGACGCGCTGGAACATAGATGCCTTCCTTTCCAATCGGAGATTCGTGCCTCGAAGCCAGGACCGGCCCTGCAAACCCCAAAGACGACTTGCCGGTCCGCCCTTCTTGATGACGAAAAAAACAGGTCCATTCAACGGACGGTAGGTTTATCGTAACTGATTCGTGAATTTTTGACAAAGTCAGTTTTTGGAATGAGGAGTCCCTGGCTACGATAACTACAGATGGCTCCCGAAGCGTCATGCGTCGGCGGTCGTTGAACGTGTCACATCGGAGGAGGTGGAGGATGGCGAAATCCAGTGAACAATCCATGCCGCGAATCGGGCCCGTGTTGATTTTCTACCTGGCGCTCCTGATGGTGATCGCCGCGGCGCTCTGGCGTTTTTGGCCGACCCGCCCCGAGGTGGGCAATGACCCCAGCGCGAAGCCGCGACCGGTGGCGCCGGGCGGTCCGGTGACGACCGAGGAAAAAAGCCGCATCGCCATTTACGAGAAGGCGAAGGTTTCCGTCGTCAACATCGCCGCGGCCGAGCTTCGACGCGACTTGCTGACGATGAGTCTGCAACTGGTGCCCAAGGGTTCAGGCACCGGCTTTATCTGGGATGAAAAAGGGCGCGTCGTGACCAACTACCACGTCGTGAAGGGGGCGGGGCGAGTGCTCGTGACGCTGGATGATCACACCACGGCCTCCGTTTCCCAGATCGAATTTGACGCCGCCCACGATCTCGCCGTCCTGTGGACCGACATCCCCGCCGCCAAGCGAAAGCCTATTTCGATCGGCGAATCGAGTAAACTTCAGGTCGGGCAGAGCGTTCTCGCCATCGGCAATCCATTCGGCCTGGATCACTCACTCTCCGCGGGCATCATCAGTTCGTTGAGCCGAAGCATGAAAACGGACGATGGCCGAATCGTCCGCGGCCTGATTCAGACGGACGCCGCCATCAATCCGGGCAACTCGGGCGGGCCACTCCTGGATAGCACCGGACGACTGATCGGCGTCAACACGGCGATCATCAGCCCATCCGGCGCGTCGGCTGGCATCGGCTTCGCCATCCCCGTCGATGTCGTCAACCGGGTCATCCCGAATCTGATCCGCGGCTCCAAGGCGCCTCGCCCGGGACTTGGCATCGTCGAGGCGCCCGATCAATGGAGTCGGCAGCGCGGCATCCCGGGCGTGCTCATCCTCGATGTGATCCCCGGTGGCCCGGCGGACAAAGCCGGATTGCGTCCGACCAGCCGCGATGACGATGGCCGCATCCTCTGGGGTGACGTGATCGTCGGTCTGGACGACCACAAGATTCACTCCGCGCAGGAACTCTACGCGGTGCTCGCGGATCACTACGCCATTGCGCAGGAGGTCGTCGTCCATGTCATTCGCGCGGGTGAGCCGGTCGACGTGCGCTTGCGGCTGACGGGCGACGGGCGATGAGCCGGCGTGATTTTGCTGGTGTGGAATAACCAACGGGATACAATCGATGCCTGGCGATTGGCTCGCCACTCCGCTGGACTTAGGGGTCTAAAGAAAAGAAGTAGGTCAGGCTTTCCAGCCTGACCGTCAGGCCGGAGAGCCTGGCCTACGTTCATTGTTTTTTGCACTCTTATTCGCCTGGCAGGAAGTCCCCCATGACAAAACAACGGTTCTCTGGACGCCTTTTCCTCTTCCTGCTTTCGGCAGGCATCGTCACCGGCGCCGTCGCGCTGACCAAGGAAAAACCGCCGCCCGAATTGAAGTTCGAACTCGCGGCGGACTGGCCCACGCTCCCGGCCGGCATGAAGTTCGGCGGCATCTCCGCCGTCGCTTCCGATTCCAAGGGCAATCTCTTCCTCTTGCATCGCATCAAACCGTTCGTCCTCGTCTTCCATGGCGACGGCAAATTCGCGCGCTCCTGGAACGGCGACTTCAAGACTCCGCATGGCCTGCGCATCGATGCCGACGATAACGTCTGGATCGCCGACATGGCCAATCATCTCGTGCAGAAGTTTTCACCCGCCGGCAAGCTGCTCTTGCGTCTGGGCAAGAAGGACCAGCCCGGTCTGGCCGGCGACCGCTTCAACCGGCCTGCCGATGTGGCCGTCGGCCCGGACGGCGAATTCTACGTCGCCGACGGCTACGGCAATTCACGTATCGCCAAGTTCGCCGGCGACGGCACGTTCATCAGGGACTGGGGCACGAAGGGCAAAGGCCCCGCCCAGTTCGTCATCCCTCACGTTGTGCGCGTCGATAAGAATAAACGCGTAATCGTCGGCGATCGCGAAAACCAGCGCGTGCAAATCTTCGACCGCGATGGCAAGCTGCTCGCCCAGTGGAAGGACACCGGCGCGCCGTACGGACTCGCCCTGCACAACGACCGCGTCTACCTCGCGGACGGCCGGTCGGGCAAGATCCGCGTCCTCGACCTGCAAGGCAAACTCCTGACGAGCTGGCAGGCGAGCGCCAACAAGAAACAAACGCCGCACTGGATTCACGTCGACCAAAAAGGGGCGGTCTATGTGGGTTTCGTCTCGGGAAGCAAGGTGCAGAAGTGGGTGGAGAAGTAGCGGGTTGGCGGTTGGCGTCACGTTGCTCAGGTTGTGAAAACATGCTCGCGGTTTTCCTGCCGCCCGCGCGCTGTTCCGTCAAGAGGTCCGGGATCCGAGCATGAGGAGTTCTCTATCGCTTTGGCAAGGCGGCAATGTTGCGGCGAAAGCGAAAGTTCGTTAAAATGAACGCGAACTCCCGCCTCTTTCGGCCAATGGACCTGCCAATGCCGCGCAAACTTGCTATTTCCGTTGCTGCCTTTTTTCTCATCACCGCCGTTTCCCGAGCGCAGGCCGATCGCGGCAAGCAACTTGAATTCTTCGAGAAATACGTTCGACCCGTGCTGGCGGATAACTGCTTTTCATGTCATGGCGGCGCCAAGATCAAGGGCGGCGTGCGTCTCGATCGCAAGGCGGGTGTGTTCAGGATCAGCGAGGAGCCGCTGGTCGTGCCGGGGCATCCTCAGAAGAGTTTGCTCGTGAAGGCGATTCGGCACGAGATCGACGCGAAGATGCCGCCGGCGCCGAAGAAAAAATTGTCCGCGCAAGCCATTGACGCGATCACGCTATGGATCAAGCTCGGCGCCGCCTGGCCGGACGAGAAGGAGACGGCGAAGGGGCTCGACCCGCGCAAGCACTGGGCGTTTCAGCCGATCAAGAAGCCGGCGGCGCCAAGCGTGAAGGCAACGGCTTGGCTGGCGAATCCGATCGATGCGTTTGTGCTGGCCAGACTTGAGGCGAGAGGGTTGCCGCCCAATCCGCCGGCCGATGCCCGCACGCTCATTCGGCGCGTCTATTTCGATTTGATTGGATTGCCACCGGCGTTTGCGGCGGTGGACGAATTTGTGAAAGCGTGGGATGCTGCGGGCGCTAAACGGAACGAGGCGTTTGCCAAGCTGGTGGATCGCTTGCTGGCGTCGCCCCGGTACGGCGAGCGCTGGGCACGGCACTGGCTCGACGTGGCGCGCTACGCCGACACCAAGGGATATGTCTTTCAGGAGGAACGCCGTTACGCTTATGCCTACGCCTATCGCGATTATGTAGTGAAAGCTCTGAACGATGATTTACCGTACGATCAATTCATTATTCAGCAACTCGCCGCCGATCGGCTGGTCGCCCGGGGCAAGGCGCCAGCGGCTTCGCAAGCCGCGATGGGCTATCTGACGCTGGGTCGGCGCTTTCTCAACAACATCCACGACATCACGGATGACCGCATCGACGTGGTCACGCGCGGGTTGATGGGCCTGACCGTCGCGTGTGCCCGCTGCCACGATCACAAGTACGATCCGATACCCACGCGGGAATACTACGGCCTTTACGGTGTGTTCACGAGTTCGATCGAACCCAAGGAGCTGCCGCTCCTGGGCGCGCCGGAACTGACCAAGGAGTATGTCGATTTTCAAACGCGCGTCGCCGGTCTGCAAAAATCGGTCACGGATTACCAGGCCAAGTACCAGAAGGAATTGAACGCCAACAATCGCAAGCATCGCGATGAATTGCGGGCCCTGCAAAAGAAGGTTGATGCATTCAAGGCGACTTCCCGCTTCGCGCCGCCCCGCGGCATGGTGCTTGTCGATCGCCCCAACCCGGGCGATGCGCGCGTGTTGCTGCGCGGGAGCCCCAACAATCCTGGCCCGATCGTGCCGCGCCAGTTCCTGACGATCCTGTCGCCCGGCAAGCCGCAGCGGTTCACCGATGGCAGCGGGCGGCTCGAACTGGCCCAGGCCATTGCCAGCAAGGATAACCCGCTCACGGCGCGCGTGTTCGTCAACCGCGTCTGGATGCACCATTTCGGCCAGGGGTTGGTAGGCACACCGAGTGATTTTGGCGTGCGTAGCGAGCCGCCCAGCCACCCGGAGCTCCTTGATTTCCTGGCCGCGACGTTCATGGAAAATGGCTGGTCGATCAAGAAACTCCACAAACTGATCCTGACATCGAAGACGTATCAACTGTCGAGCGCGGCGAATGCGAGGGCGCGCGCGATCGACGCCGACAATCGGCTGCTGACACGCGCGAACCGCCGCCGGCTTGACTTCGAGGCGTTGCGCGATTCGCTGCTTGCCGTGTCCGGCCAGCTCGATCTCAAGATGGGCGGCGCCGGCGTCGATATCACCCGGGCGCCCTGGAGCAAACGTCGCACCCTGTACGCTTATGTCGATCGCCAGAATTTGCCGGGCGTGTTTCGCACATTCGATTTCGCCAGCCCGGATTCATCGAATCCGCAGAGGTTCCAGACGACGGTGCCGCAGCAGGCGCTTTACCTGTTGAATCATCCGTTCGTGCATGAGCAGGTGCGTGCGCTCCTGAAGCGGCCCGAACTAGAGCACGTGAAAGACGGCGCCGAGAAAATTCAACATCTTACGCGCATCGTCCATGGACGTTCCGCGAACGTGGAGGAAATACGCATTGGTCTGCAATTCCTGAAAACGGCGGCAGGCATTTCGGGGCCGACTCGCGGGATGACGCCGTGGGAACGCTACACCCAGGCGCTCTTGCTGACGAACGAGTTTGTGTTTGTGGATTGAACGGCGGAAGCCATCATGGCCCATTCCTTCGACGCGACCTTGAAAGATTTGTTGGCGCCGACGCCGGAAGATTTCGGCGCCCTCTTCGATTTGCCAAGCGCGCGCCCCGTCGTTTCGTTGAATGTCGATCTGTCCACGATTTCGGCAGCGACGGACGTCGCTTTTGGCTTCGGTGCGCCGATGCAGGAGATTGTCGATCTGAATTTTCAATCGGGGCCTGATCCGGAAGTCGGCGCGCGCGGCCTGCTGTACAGCGCTGCGTTGCGCATGCGCTTCGGGGTCCCTGTCCGAACGATCCTGATCCTGCTGAGACCCAAGGCGGATTCACGCGAAATCCAGGGGGTGCTCACATACGCGAGCGGCCAAAGCCGTGTAGAATTCCACTATGAAGTAATTCGGATGTGGGAACAGCCGGTCAAGAGTTTTCTGAGCGGCGGCTTGCAATGGCTCCCCCTGGCGATGTTGTGCCAAATGCCGCCCGATCGCGCGTTGGCGGACGCGATGCGCGAGGTCGCTCATGAAATCGATCGGCGGCTCGCTCGGGAATGCGAACACGCCAAGGCGGTCCGCTTGATGACGGCGGCTTTTGTTCTGAGCGGCTTGAGAGTTGAACGAGACGCCCTTGGTCCAATTTTCGAAGGAGTGCGAGTGATGCATCAAGAATCCACGGCATTCGATTATTACGTCGAAGAAGGCATGGCCAAAGGCATGGCCAAAGGCCTGGCCAAAGGCATGGCCGAAGGCATGACCGAAGGCGCCATCCAGACGGCGCACCGCTATTTGTTGCGCCAGGGACAGAAACGCCTTGGACCGCCGGAGCCGGCCACCGTTGCGGCGTTGAACGAAATCCAGGAAATCGACCGACTCGATCGCCTGGCCGATGCGATGCTTACCGCATCGTCATGGCAGGAGTTGCTCGCCACGCCGTGACCAACGAATCTTTTGGCACTGATTCCTTACATTCCAGGAATTCCCCCGATGAGGCGCGATAGCATCTCCATCCCTGACGCCCTGATGACACGCCGAGAAATGCTCGCACGATGTGGCACCGGCTTCGGCGCCCTGGGTTTGATGCACCTGCTCGCATGCAACGGCGAACTCTCGGCTACTCCGGTGGTTGACGCGCCAGGCTCGCCTGGGTTGAACCTTTCGCCGCTCGCGCCGCGCCAGCCGCATTTCCCGGCCAAGGCGAAGCGGGTAATCCACCTGTTCATGAACGGCGGGCCATCGCATGTCGATACGTTTGATCCGAAGCCGATGCTGGCGCGCTTCGCCGGCCAGCCGCTGCCGCGGCCGAACCTGCGCACCGAGCGCCGTACCGGTGCGGCGTTCCCGTCGCCGTTTCGTTTCGCGCGCCACGGACAAAGCGGCATCGAGGTGAGCGAGTTGTTCCCACGTGTCGCCGAGTCGATCGACGACATCTGCGTCATCCGTTCCATGTATGCCGACGTGCCCAATCACGAACCGTCGCTGCTCCTGCTCAACTGCGGCGACGCGCGTTTGGTTCGGCCAAGCCTCGGCTCGTGGGTGACCTATGGCCTGGGCAGCGAGAATCAAAATCTGCCAGGTTTCATTGCCATGTGTCCGGGTGGTTACCCGATCCAGGAATCGCAGAACTGGCAGTCCGCGTTCCTGCCCGGCGCTTATCAAGGAACGTACATCGACACGCAGCATCAGCAACTCGAACGCTTGATCGAGAACATCCGTAATTCAACCGTGACGCGCCCGCAACAACGTCAGCAACTCGACTTGCTCCAGCAGCTCAATCAAAGGCATCTCGAAAAGCGAGGCTCGGATTCACAACTCGAAGCGCGGATTCAGTCCTTCGAACTCGCCTTCGGCATGCAACGCGATGCCGAGGACGCTTTTGATGTTAGCCGCGAACCGCAGCACATCCGCGACATGTACGGCCCCGGCGTCCACGCCCGCCAAATTCTGATCGCGCGGCGGCTTCTCGAAAAAGGCGTGCGCTTCATCCAGATCTGGCACGGCGCCGGCCAGCCGTGGGACAACCACGACGATCTCGAGGTCAACCATCGCCGTCTGGCTCGCCAGTGCGACCAGCCGATCGGCGCCTTGCTTAAGGATTTGAAACAGCGCGGCATGTTGGACGACACGCTCGTCATCTGGGGCGGCGAGTTCGGCCGCACGCCGACCGTGGAACTGCCGACCCCAGGCGCCAACGCAGGCCGCATCAATGGCCGCGATCACAACCACTGGGGCTACACCACCTGGCTCGCCGGCGGCGGCGTCAAGGGGGGCCACGTGCATGGCGCCACGGACCCGTTCGGCTTCCAGGCGGTCGAGAATCGGGTTCACGTTCACGATTTGCAAGCGACCATTCTCTGGCTTCTGGGCTTCGACCACGAACGATTCACCTACCGCTACGCCGGCCGTGATTTCCGCCTGACGGACGTGCATGGTCATGTTGTGCGCGAGGTGATGGCGTAGGTGTGGATTCGGAAATGGAAGGGCGCGAGCGGGCTTGCACCAAGCCGTCGCCACGCCGAAAAAGCAAAAATCACAATTGACACTATTTTGATCAAAGTCAATGATATCATCGTCATCAATGATATTTGTTGTTTAGATCACGAAAACTCAGGAACGGGCGATTCCGTGGCTGCGGAAAAGAATCTCGCAAAAAGTGAAGAAAACCCCATCAAGCCCGGAGCGGGCCATTCGCCGCCGGAAGTCAATGATTTGCCCGATGAATCACCGACCTGGCAAGAAATAGTGGACGAGGCCACGACGAAACCGTTCTCTTTAGGCCAGTTCAACTGGGTCGGCTGGCTGCTATTTCTACTGACGGTCGCCGTCATCGTGGGCGAGATCGTCCTCGTCATCGTGTTTCGCAACGAGCTTCATGGCGTAAACGAAAACGAGATCGCAAAAACATGGCTCGTCAGGGTGGCCATGGTGGTTCCTGTCGGCTTCCTATTGGGGCTCCGCTGGATTCTGGCGCGTTTTGGCATTTCGATTTATCGTAGGTGATCCGCTCGATCGCGAGGCTTCCCCTGTGTCGCATCGAATCACGAATGCCCGCCATCCCGCACTCCAGTTTCCGGCCCCGCCTTGATGCCGGTGGACGGCGTCGCCGTGGGTGGTGGGTCCTGGGTCAGGGCGATGGCGGTCGCCATCTTGGCTTTCGCCTGGCGAATCTCGCGGGCTTTCTGGTCGATCATGCCCTTGGAATAGAGCACCAACCCGGCGCCAATCGCGGCGAGGAGGATGCCGCCGGCGAACATGATCCAGCCGGGCAAGTATTCGGGCCGGGCGCCGTCCTCGGGTGGATGCCAGATGATGCTGACGATGGCGTTGACGATCGGCGCCCCGGCGAAGACGAGCGGCGCGACGTAGAGGGGTTTGCCGCCGTTCTTGATCGAGAAGATGATGCACAGCGCCCCGGCGGCGCCGGCGATGCCGCCGAGGATGGAGAAGGTCAGGGCGCGGGAGTTGACGGCGCCGTCCTTGGTGGTGAAGTCAAGCCGTTCGCCACCGGCGAAGCCGAACTGCAAGGCGATGAGGGGGATGACGACGGCGGTGACGAAATACGCCAGCCCGACGCAGAGGAACGCCCGGATCGCACCGGCGCTGGGCGCCCCGCCGCCCATCGTCGCCTGTCCTTCGTGTAGTACCGGAACATAGACCCCCCAGGACAATACTGCGCCCAGAACGAATGCCAGCCAGATCTCGAAATTCATGATGCTCTCCTGTTCCTCTTGTCCGGACGATTGGTGCATTGTATCGACGAAAGCCGCTTGCGGCTTAGCGTTCGCGCGGCGCCGGGTGAGCGCTTAACCGCAAACGGCGCTCACTCGCGCCGCAATGCCGTCAGCACGGGCGTGCGCAGGGTGGACCAGACGGCGAGCGCCGCCGACGCCAGGCCGACGACGAGCACGATGACGAGCAGGGCCGCGATGCGCAGCCATAGAACCTGGGCGCCGGCGCCGATCAGGTGCGGCGCGACGGCGAGCAGGGCGGACCCCGTCCCGGCCGCCAGACCGAGCACCAACAGAAAGGCGTTCTCCACAAGGACGAGCGTCGCCAGTTGCCCGTTGCGGAATCCCAAAGCCAGCAGCAGCGCCAGCTCGGCACGGCGTTCCCACACGCCGCGCAGCAGGACGATCGCCAGCCCGGCCGCGCCAAGGATCAACCCCAGCCCGCCCAGCGCCTGAAACGTCGCGAGGTAGGTGTTTTCTACTGCCAGGTAATTTTGCAGCCGGCTGGCGGTCGTCTGCACCTCCAGGTTGAATTCCTCCATGCCCTTGCTCAGATGTTTCTCGACTGTCTTGATTCCTTTCGGATTCGCCTCGCCGACGTCGATCAGGAAAAACGAGAAGCCAGCCTGCCGGGGAAAGAGCGTCAGGAAGTTTGTTTCGCTCACCAGCACCTCGCTCTGGAAAATGCTCTCCTGCAAGAGGCCGACGATTTTCAGCTTCACGTTCTCGCCTTGATCGTTCTTGACGTCGATGGTGTCGCCGAGCTTGACTTGCAGAATCCACTGGGCGGTGTTGGCGTCAAGGATCGCGGGCATGCCGCCAGCGGTCGGCTTTTCAAGCAACAACCAGGGGTTGGACTTCTCCGCCTCGGTTGTCGCCAGGCTGCTCGCGAATTGAAAGCCTCCGCGGTCAATCAGCTTTTTGGAGAAACCCATCACGCGCGGCTTGAGCGGCTTGTACAGGTTCAGGCAGCTCGCATCGTCCCCGGCCTCGACGCGGCATGGATAGAAAATCGCGTTTTTGGTTTCCGCCGAATCGAATCGGCCCGCGCGATTGTCGGGGTTGTTGAGGTCCTCGAACACCGGCACGCTGCCGTCCGCGAAAAAGGCGAACCCGCCAGACCCGCCGGTCTTCTGGTGAAAGTGATGATCGGTATCCTTGTGAAACGATTCGACCGAAACGATGAGGAGCGCCGCTGACGCGAGCAAGGCGACTGTCAACACGCTGCGCACGGCCTGCCGACCGGCGTTGCGGATGCCGAGGCGAAAAAGCGTGGGCCGCGGGTTGGAGGAGTTGGCAAGCCAGCCCAGCTCGACCCAGATTGCAGCGAGCGCGGCGGTCAAGAACATCGCGCCGGAACCAAAGAACATCCCCGCTTGCAACTCGGGCGACTCGGCGAACAGACCGAAGACGATCATGCCCCCGGCAAGCAACAGCGCCAACACGCACACCGGCGCCGCGAGACCAGCCCCTCGCGCAAGCGAGGCGACGCCCGCTCCCCTCGGCAGCGTGTCGCCTTGCAGTAGCGAGCGCGGCGTTAGCTTACCCAACACGCGCGTCGCCCAGACGAGCGTCAACATGCTGACGACGACCGAGGACGCATAGCCGATCACGAAGCTCAACGCCTCCACGTGAAGGCTGAGGAAGTTCAGGTTCTCGCCTCCCGGCCAGCTTGCCGCCAGCAGCTTGAGCATCAGGTGCGCATACAGCATCGCCCCCGCCAGGCCGACGAAGCCGCCGAGCACGCTCAGCAAGGCGCCTTCCCCCAGCAGCAGCCGGCGGACCTGGCGGTGCGACCAGCCCGTCGCAAGCAGCACGCCCACTTCCTTGGCGCGGCGATCGAGATTGAGCCGGACGAGCAAACCCACGAGCAGCAACGCGGATGCGATGAGGAAGAAACTGAACGACAAGAAGAGCACGCCGAACGGCGTCGTGCCCTCGCTGGCGTGGAGCGCTTGTTTGCGCACCTCCTGGAATACGAAGCCGCCCAGCTCCGGCTTGAGTTCCGCGAGCAGCGCCGCGGGGACCTTGTCCGGCGTGTCCAGGCCCGTGCGGAACTGAATGGAAGAGACGTCGCCGAAGCGATTCGCCCACAGCTCTTTCGCTTTTTTGAGTGTGATGTACGCTCGCGGCGTCGTGCGGTAACGCTTCCAGTAATCCTCATCCTGGGGTTTCACGCGCTTTCCATCGTAGGGAAACGGCGGATTTTTCCACTCGCCCATATCGAGCTGATCGGTGATGCCGGGGAAGCTAGGCGTCAGGTCGGGATCATCGAGCACGCCCTCCAGCTTCGGCAACGGAAAGGTCAAGAGCTTGAACACCCCTGCGCGCTTGACGAGATGATTGGCTGGATCGGGCGCAAAGTAGACGAGCTTGATTGGATCGCTGGGCTTGACCTGCTTGAATGGCGATGCGGGCCAATCGGTCAGGATGATGCGGTCGTCGGCGAAAATCATCCTGTCGTCAACGCCGGCGACGATGGCATAGGGAACCTGAGCTTGGTCGGTGCCAAGCGAATCGGCCAGGTAGATCAGGATCGGCGTCCAGCGCCAGCGCGGATGCTTGTTCTCGTCTCGCGGCGCGAGTTTTTCGATCGCGCGGATGACGGCGGGTTCCAGAAGCATCCGGCTACTTTCCAGCGTCGCATAGTTACGGTTTTCCTCGTAGTAGTCGATCACCTGTTTCGTGGTCAGGATGCCGCCGTTTTTTTCCGCGCTCATGGCAAGTGCGGTGGGGACTCGGCCGCTCCAGCGGATTTTCTTGAGCTTGCCCGCGGAGTTCTGGAAACGATCGAGCATGGCAACCAGCGCCTCGGCTCGATTCCTGGGCGAAAGGTAACGCAAGTCCCAGTCGTCGAGGGTTAGCTGCTTGTGGAGATCGTTTTGCAAATCCGTCGCGGCGCCGGCGACGAAGAGAGCATTAGCCCGGCCCTTGACGCGCAGGTCGGTGACCTTGTGCAAGAACCCGATCGGAACGAACAGGTTGCGCACCGGTTCGGGGGAGGGCTTGAGCGAGAACCGCGCCATGCCCTCGTCAGGCACGACGGCGCGCACTTTCACTTCGATCCGCTCGATCAGGCTTTCGGCCTTGCGACTGCCCATCAACGTCTCGCCCGGCGCGTTGTCGGCACGCTGCACGTTGAGCTTGATCTTCTGGCCCGCGTCCGCACCCAGCGCCTTGGCAAGCGTCCGGTTGAGGACGACTTCCTTGGCGTCCGAGTCCCAAAACTCCGGGCCTTCAGGAACCTGATCAGGTCGCCAAAAGTTGGCATCGACGCCGATCACGTTCACGCGGCCCACGCGGTTTTCGCCGTGCGAGGCGCTGCCCTGAAGGAACAGCGCGGGCGCCTTGCGCGAGGCGCCAATGCCGCTGGCGAGGTCGGCGCGAAAGAAACGGCCCGGGACCAGCGCCTGTTCGACCCAGCCAAGGCGATCGAGCGTGAGCGCCTTCAAGCTGCCGCGCAGGGAATCGCCGACGAGCAAGGCGCCGGTGAGGACGGCCGAGCCGAGCGCGATCCCCAGGAACACGGCCAGGTTGCCGCGCCAGTGGTAGAGCAGGTTGCGAAGGAGCAAGCGAGAGAAGGTCATGGGGCGCGCTCCGTGATGCGAGGGTCGGGCGTCCCCGTCCAGTCGGCGAGCGAACCGTCGAGCATTTCGACTTGCCTGGGTAAGGTCTTCGCCAGGTCGGCGCTGTGCGTCACGGCGATCAGAATGTTCTTCTCCTGCTGATGCATTTCCAGAAGGAGCTGCCCGATGGATTGCGCGGTCTTGCGGTCGAGATTCCCGGTCGGCTCGTCGGCGAGAAGTAACATCGGTTTGTGGATGAGCGCCCGGGCCACGGCGACGCGCTGCCGTTCGCCGCCAGACAACTCGGCGGGCCGATGGTCCAACCGATGCGCCAGACCGACCCGGTCAAGCAACTCCCGCGCGCGCGCTTCGAGGTTCTCCGCGGCCCCGGCGAGCGTTGGAATCAACACGTTCTCCAAGACACTACATTGCGGCAGCAAGTGGTGATCCTGAAACACGAAACCGATCGCGCGGTTGCGAAAATGCGCGAGCGCGGCGTCCGTCAACGTAAACGGCTCCTGCTGACCGAGCCGATACGTGCCCGAGGTTGGACGTTCAAGTGTGCCAAGAAGGTAAAGCAGCGTCGATTTCCCGGACCCGGATGGACCGAGAATCGCCAGGGCTTCGCCAACGTGAAGCGTGAGATTGACGCCCCGGAGAACCGCCAACTCGCCGCCGCGCGTCGGATAGGTCTTGCAAAGGTTTTGAACGGTAAGGCTCATGATCGTGCCGGTAGGAATAGAAGCGAGCAAAGGGCGTGGAGTTATTGTGTCAGGCAAGCGTGATAATTCAATCCACGCCCACGCTCCCGCCCGCGGAGAAAGTTTGATGTGTCTTACCTTTCATCCACGGCCAAACGGAGACACTACCGGAAATCCTGACCGTACCTGCAATTCCGGGCGCTCCGCCCAAAAACAGACGTTGTAAGCCGAAACAGACGGCGACAAACCGCTGAAAACCAGTCCATCACGATTCGCTGAAACGTTGGAAGTATCGCGAAATGCAAAAAAAGTTCCGGAAGCGTGCAAGTCCCAGGGGGGCTAGGAACAATACGACGCTCCCGGAAGGTTCGACGACCGGAATTCGTTGCGCGGCAACGCTATTTTCGAGATGTCTTCGTGCATCCCGTCGCGGCGAAAAAAGACGAACGTCCCACGTTACATCTTGGTTTTCGCGAGATTAAAGGCTCGGCATTCACACACAGGACATGTTTTGGCTATCGCCCAGGAGTCCCAACCACCAAAGAAAGGAGGTGGGTGTATCTACACCCACACCATCATCATACGATTCCGCTGCAGCGGCTGTCAAGCCGGAAACGTTGGATTGGCAAAAATTTTGGCGAGCGTGGCGGCGTACGCCCGGCGTGCCAGATTCGCGGGGCCACGTTAGCTTTGGCCGCATCGTCGTTATTTCCGCGGGATTCGCTCTTCGATGAATTCCGCCCGCTCCTGAAGTGCTTCCTGCGATTTGCGCCATTTGGAGCGCTCCTTTTTTATTTCCGCAAACAGGCCAAGATTCTCGTACTTGAACCGACTCACGCCCGGGATCGAATCCCGCCGTGGCGGGCTTGGACGCTTGTGGATTTGCGCGTCGTACTTCATTTTCAGAACCCTCCAGGCGTCGAGCGCGGCGGGTTCGTATTTTTTCTCATTACGAAGATCTCGGTATAGCCTGTCAGACGCGTCGGTCAGCGTGTAGTTCGCCAGCGTCTCGGCCCGTAGCCAGGCTTGCTCCGCCCTGGCGGCCAGCCTCACGGCTGTGAATTCCTTGTGACACCTGTCAGCGCGGCGGCCCAGAAGGGTGTCCTTCCAATCATCCGGGACGACAAAGGCCTTTGCTGTCTTTTCCAGTGCGTCAAATTCCTTCTCGTCCTTCGCCAGGTAGGGCAACTTGAGCGCATGTTGCGACTCACGGTATAGCTGCACGTACCTGGCAACCTCGTCGTGGGCATGGTTGATCGCCTCCTGCGTTTCCTCCGGCAGTCCCTCGAACGCGGCATCGTTTTGCACCTGGGCGAGTTTGGCCTCGCGTTCTTGCAGTTTCTTGAGTCCGCCCTGCAACCGCCCAACGGTGCTCGCGTCGGGGCGCGGCAGCAGGGCACGGGCCTTCTCCTCCAGCCTTTCACCGCGGGGAGAGGGCTGGAATTCATAGAGGAACGCAACGATCAACGCCAGCAGCGCGATTGAACCGAGCAGGCCAGCGAATAGGTTCTGTAACCGAACCTGCGCCGTGTGTCGCCGGGTTTGAAAGGCGTGCGCTTCGCGCAAGCCTTGATGAAATAGCTCCGCGACGCCGTAGGGCTCCAGCGCCGTGGATGAACGATCCGCCAGTGCGGGCCTTTTGATCGCCGTGGCCCACACGAGCAGCTTGACCGTGCCAAAGCCGTGGGCTTGTTCGTCCAGGTATTCGCGAAATTTCTCTTCCACCCGGCGTTTGGCCTCGTCGATGCGCGCGGTCCATTTCGCGAAGGTGTCGTCCTTCTTGGCCAACAGGTCGCATTTGGTCAGGACGAGAAAGACCGGCATATCGCCGACCTCGACGCGCCGCCCGCGCAGGTGATGCAGCCCACGAAGCCAGCGGCCGAACTGCTGGAACTCCTCGCCGAGTTGTTTTGGGGACAGCGAGGCATCGACGGTGAGGAGGACAACGTCCGCGGCCAGGACGGGCTTGTGCATCGCCTGTTTTTTGGTGAACGGCTCGCTGGCGCGAAGCATGTCCAGGGCGGCCTGGCCCCCGCAATCGAGCACCGCCACCGCGGAAAAGGGGTCTGACCCCTTTTCTTGAAGGCGCAGGTTGTAGGTCTGGGTCTTTTCGGTCGGGGAGAGCTGATCGTCGTACGTGTTTGTTCGCAGCTCGGCAAGGTCGTCGGCCGGGAGCGCCGGCGCGGCCTGAGCCAGGGCGCCGAGCAAGGCGGTCTTGCCGGCGCCCGGGGTGCCGAACAGCAATAGGCGGGGAGATGCCATTTTTTCACATTACCGTCAACCCGCTTGCGGCGTGGCAGGCGACCGCGTCACGGTCCCTTGGTGGCCAGGCGCTTGACGTCATATTTCTTGGTCAACGCAATGAGTTGACTGATCGGACTATTTTCCTGCGCCTCACCAATGCTGTTGCGCGTTAACACCGGAATGACCTCGATGTGTTCGCGATTTTTCTTGAAGTAGTCAGCCAGCTCAGCGGCGGTCAGCGCCGGCTTCTTGCGTTTGAGAAGGTAATAGTGCTCGCTGCCGTCGTCATCGTCGCGGCCGATGATTTCGATCTCGACGGATTCGATTTTCTTGGTTGACGGCGTGGCATCGTTTTTTTTGGCGTCGTTGATTTTCTTGTCGCCTTTGCCATCGCGGGCAACTTTACTGTCGCCGCCCTGGCCTGGTCCTTTGCCGGCGCCGCCGCCGGGACCGGCGCCAAAGCCAAGGCCCCCGCTGCCGCCCAGGGGGATAAAGAAATAGATGAGCAGAGAAAGCGTGGCCGCCCCTGTCGCCTTGGAGCCGAGCAAAAGCGTCGTGGGAGTCGCGCCCTTGAAGGAAACGCGATAGAGTAGACGGGTGAGCGGATCAAAGACAAACCAGCCGACGACGGCCCCGCCGACCGCGGCGATGATGCGCACGAGGTGCAGCACACCGTCCGGGATTCCCATGTCCAAAAAGGTCTGGGCAAACATCATGACCCCACCTTCACCAGGGAGTTGGCGACTCCCTTGAACCAGGTTCGGTAATCTTGTTCTTGCCCGGCCGTCGTGGGAAAACGCCGGCCGGTGCGTGGGTAAAGGAAATAGTAGTAAACCTGTCGGCCCTTCGCCTCCTCCTTGTGCCGGTCGATCAACGCCTGCGCGGACTTCGGGCCCACAATGGGGACAATCGGATCCTTGGGCCGGCGATCGTCGAAGAAGGATATCGAACCGTCCTTGCCATTGACATCGATGATGCGGACGAACGCCTGCTGCTGCAAATTCCGCTGGCTTGCTTTTCGCAGTCGTTCGAGTTCGGCCCGTAGCTCGGCCAGCTCGATGAGTTTGGGCCGATCCTCCTCGAATTGTCGCAGCTCCGTCGTGCGTTGTTCCAGTTCAGCCTGGATCAGGTCAAGCGATTCGGATTGTTCCGAGACGATTTCGACCTGTTTGTCGACCTCGCGCGCGGAGTCGAACTCCATCAGCAGGAAGATGCAGAAGAGCAGGATCAGCACGTCGATGAGCGGAATGAAAAACCGCGTGACGTTACGCCGCGGCATGTGGATCATGGCGCATCCCCCGGCGGTTGGGCGGACGTGCCTGACAGGAGCAGGATCATATCTCGACCGAGCAACACGACCCAGGTGGGCATGATGTTGACCAGGGCCATGAACAGCCCGGCGCCGGTGGCGGTGATGGCGGGAGCGATGTCGCGCGGCTGAATCGCCCCGCCGCTGCCGTGGGCCGCGAAGGCTTCAAGAATCCCGGCGACGGTGCCGATCAGCCCGAGCATGGGGAACCATTCCGCGGCCTGGGCGAGATTGGAAAGCCAGCGATCACCGCCGTCGTCAAAGCCGGTGCCGCGCCAGCGCAGGGAACGCCAGCACAGGAACATCTGCACGCAAAAAAGCGCCGCGCCGCCGCCGAGGATCAGGGCTTCCATCATGCCGAAGTGATCGATGAAGAAGGCCAGCGCCTTGTGCGGGATGCACATCAACACGAGGGCGGCCGCCAGAAACGGCGGGACGCACAACAGCAGAGGAAGCAGCCCGCGTATGAGAAGTTGCCGGAGCATGGGATATCTCGGATTGGTTTGACCTGTCACCTCGCGCAACCACCGGCGTCGCGGCTAAACGGTATCGCGTTCGGCACGCAGACTGTCGGGCAAGGGTTGCACCTTGCCGGCGGTATCGACGCAGCCGAGCGTGGTCTCCGCCTCGGCGACCAGGACGCCGGCACGCAGCAGTTCATACTTGTGCTCGATTTTCACCAGCGTGGTCCGCAGGAGCGTCGTTCGCAGGGTCAACAGATCGTCGTAATACGCGGGGCTTTTGTAGCGAACCTGGATCTTCGTGAGAACCAGGTAAAATCCCTGATCCTCCATGTCGCGATATGTGAGGCCCTGCTGCCGGAGCAACTCCGTGCGGCCCTCCTCAAAGTAGACCAGGTAATTGGCATGGTGCAGTAACCCCATGCGGTCGGTCTCGGCGTAGCGCACGCGAATCTGGATTTCACCGCTGATCATAGCTTCATGCACCTCGCGCCTATCGGAACGGGCGTTGCTTTCCCCGTGGGGCAACTGCCAGGCGGCAGGATACCAACCCCACGCGCAAGCGTGGGGGTTTGAGCAGCCGCCCAGCCCCCAGCTTGCGCTGGGGGCTGGTCAGGGCCTCTTCATCGCGGCTAGCCGGCGTGCTATTTCTTGCTCAATTCCTTCCGCAACGGATTCAAAAAGTCGTCCGCGTCCGGCTCCGTTTCCGAGAGAAAGCGTGCGACAATGGTCCCATCCCGGCCGATGATGAACTTCTCGAAGTTCCATTTCACCGCGCCGGCGTGTTTCGGGTTCGTGTCTTTTGACGTCAGGAATTTGAAAAGCGGCGACGCGTCCTTGCTGTCGATCTTGACCTTGCTGAACAGATCGAACTGAACGCCATAGGTCTTCTCGGCGAAGGCCTTGATCTTGGTTTCGCTGTCGGGTTCCTGGGCGCCGAAGTCGTTGCACGGGAACGCGAGGATGGCCAGCCCGTCCTTGGCATACTTGGCGTGGAGAGCCTGGAGCGCCTTGTACTGGCCCGTGTAGCCGCACTCGCTGGCGACGTTGACGATGACGATGACTTTGCCCTTGTACTTGGCGAGGTCGATTTTTTTGCCGTCGATGGTGGTGAGCTTGAATTCGTAGATCGAGGGTTTCTTGGCGGGCTTGGTATTTTGCGCGTGAGCCATGGCGGGCAGACTCGTGAGGATCAGGGTGAGGGACAGGGTAAGACGACGCATGATGTGTGGACCTTTCGGGTATTGGGGTGGTGCTTCCATCAGGCGAGGCGCGACAGCGCGAAACCGCCAAGCGGAGCGTTCTATTGGTCGCGCCGGCGCTGGGCGATGGCGTCACGCTATTGTATGCCCGTTGAAGCGGCGGACGACGGCGCGAACTCCAAACAGACGGGCGCGTTCGTGCAGCAGCATCGCCCAGGCGCGATGAGTCGCGGGTTCGCACATGGCATCGTGCAGGCGAAACACAGGTGCGGCCCCTTCCGCGAGAATTCTCTCCGCGGACTCGAGGTCCTTTTCGTTGACCCGGTACGCGGATTCAATCGCCGCAATCTGCTCGGGATGGATGGCGCTCTTGCCAAACAAGCCGCGGGCCACGTCACCGCGCGATTCGCGCGCCAAAAGCCGACCGCGTTTGAGCCATTCACATACTGGCCCGGTGAGGTTGAATCCGCATGGCCGAAAGACGGTGACCAGCTGCGCGATGACCGATCCCAGCGGCGTGGCGTAGATGGTCCGGGCGCGCGGCCGGCGCAAACCCAGAAGCTGAAGCAGGTCATTGCCGCCGATACGCAGGGAAAGAATTCGACCGCGGCAAGAATCGCGCAGGAGCAAATCGCGAAGTTTCGTCATCTCCGCGGGATCGAATACCTCGGCGGTTTCGAGGATCGGCATGAGCTGATACGGGTCGTCGGGCGCAAGCGCCGAAAGATAATCATCCAGGTTGTGCCGGGTCGCCTTGGGAATGACGAACCCCGTCAGGTTGCGCGCGCCGTCCATCTGCAAAATCTGGCGCAGCATGACGGCGTTGCGCACGCGGACGAAGCGCATCAAGCCCGACGGCTCCAGGCGAGGCAGCATTTGCTCCACGTTGCTGAGCGCTTGATGCACATCCCCCGGACCGATCGCGTCCTCCGTGCAAAAAATCACCGAGCGCAGATTCGGATACCTGCGCCGGTTGCCGATGGGCAACAGGTCCGCCCGGGTCGCGGGGACATAAAGGGACGCGCCAAGTTGCAGGGCCTCGATCATCCATCCATCTCCTTGATAAGCGCGGCAGCGGTGTAGGGCAGGGCCGGGTCGATCACGATCGGCGTGTTTTTCTCACGGGCGAGTAGGAGCAGGTGGGCGACGTCGGCCCGGCTGGGGTCGCGAAGCAGCAGGCGATCCGGCACGCGCCGCAGCAAAACGCGCGTCGCTTCGCCCACGCCAGGCTTGACGTGGTGGATGTCGCGCACGCCGAAACGCATGCGCATGTCAGCCAGAAACGTCTCGCTCCTGGCACGCAACCGCGACCGGTGGTCTGACGATACGTCCTGCGGCCCGGTCAAGACCTGGCGGACCTGGCGTTCGACCTCGGCGGCGACCTGATCGACAAACCAGCGCGACTGGTCCGCCGGCGCCAGTTCTTCCAGCCACAGGCAGCCGTGGAAATCGCCGGGGCCGATGACTGCGTCGTTCAAGATCGATCGGCTCACCAGCCCGGAGACCGTCGCGCCCAGGACGCAGGACGGGATCAGGTAGTCTTCATCGCTGGCAGCGAACGCGGCGGCGCCGCACAGGTCGGCGACGACATACAGTCCGGCGTCGAGGCACGTCCCTTCGCGCTGGTTGAACGCCGTGACGGCCGCGTGCAATTCCCCGGCGATCACGCCCTTGCCGGTCCAGCCGTCCACGAACACGATCGCCTCGGCCGAATGCCGGGCGAGCAGGTGGCGAAGCGCCGTCTCATCGATACCGCGGTCGCGGATGATCGAGACGGAGTAATGATGGACGGACCGGTCCATCCGGCGCAAGATTCGCCGTACGAGCACGCCGACCGGTGTGCCGGCGCGCGCCAGCGACACGACGACGATCGGGCCGCGGCGGGTTGTCGCGATGTGGCGCGCCAACACGAGCAGGTCGCGCGCAAAGCGGCCTTTCTCGCGCTCCAGGCCCGCGTGAAAAACACGCAGATACGCTGGCGTCGGCGCACGTTCCATCCCGATCATCTCGCTGTAGTGTCGCTCACCGGACTGAATCAGGCGCTCCTTCTCGGCCAACTCGGTCGGCGCGAGGTGGACGCGCTTCAGCAAAAACGTCACATCGTCCGGAGCGTAGCTGCCGCTGAAATTCATGCGCCCTCGCAACCTGGAAGTCGTTGTCTGGCGAGCTGGCACGCCCGCGGCATCAGGCTGTAATCGCACACGTCGAGAAACCCGGCATCGGTGAGGCTGTCCCCCATGCCGATGGTCAACACCGGTTCCGGGCCGAGTCGATGGTGAACGACATGCCGCACGGCATGTTCCTTGCCGAGGAACGCGGGAACCAGCGAGAGGTTATTGTCGTTTTGATGAACGAAGCAACGGCTCAGGTCGGCGCTCGCGCGCAGCTCATCGTGGATGACGGCAAGCAGGGCGCAATCGCCATCGGGATGTTTCACGACGACATAGAGCGGCATGTCGAAATCAGCGATCACCCGAGCGTAGGCGCCAAGCCGCCGCCGGGCAATGATGCGTTCGACAGCGGCGTGCAGGATGCGCAACTCGGGGGCGAAGGCGCGCGCCCGCGGGCGAATCTGGGCGTCCCAGGCGGCATCCAGCGTTTTGTCCTCCAGCAGAACGACGCCGCCGAAGTCGAGGATTGCCAGATGCTCGAAGGGCAGATCGACGCGCGAGTAAGCGTCGAGATTGCGCGCTGTCGTGGGGATGACCGTCGCGGCGCGTAGCCACATCTCCAGAAAGGCGCGTTGCCGGGGCGTCATGAATGACAACGGCGTGCCATCGCGACGGTGAGCGACCGGATGCAACACGTCGTCGCCCGGGCATTTCGGCCTGGTCTGGAAGATCGTGTCGTCAAGGTCGAGGAACAAGACAGTGCGCATTCGCCTTCCCCTGCGCGGGGCCGGCCCCGCGGAAAATGATTCCTTGAGTTTTCGTTATATGAAAAGGCGTGCGCGTTCGTCAGAAGAAGATCGCATGGCCGCCTTGCCGCTGAGCGAGCTGGTGCCCCGTCGGCAGCGGTGCGGTTTCGTAACCGATCATGATCCGGTCATAACATCGATCGGCCACGTTGTAAACGTAATTCGGGATGTCGTCGTGGTAATTGTCGGGAAACTCAAGCACGCTGGAGATGTCGCCGTCCAGGCAAAGCGGCGAGCGCGTGGTGGCCTGGAAATGCACGTCGCAGCCCAGCGCTTCGAGTCGCCGCGCCAGCAGGAAGGGCGGATACGAGAATTCACCTGTGCCCAGGACCAGGATGCGTTCACCCGGGCCGAGACGCGCCGCGTCGATCATGGAATCCAGGTCATACCGCGCCAGACCGCACACGCCAAGTCGGCCATGATTGCGAGCCAAGATGGCGTCCTTGCGCTCCGTGGAACCGGTCACGTTGGGAATGGGGCCAGGGTCAAAGTCGAGATTCCCTTGAAAGTTGAAATCTCCCTGAAGCAAGTTCGTGAAAGCGACAGGAACGCCGATCCGCTGCACGAACTCCGCGCGGCGTTCGTCGCCCAGCCAGTCGGTGATGCACGTCAGATGCACGTTGGCCAGGCGCGGGTTCAAGGCATGGTAGGCAATCGCCAGATTGCCGAGCGTACGCCCGGTGCTGATCTCGTCATCGACGAGAACCAGCGTCCGCGCAGCATGAAAGTGGTCGGCGTGTTCGCGCAGCACCGGGCGGTAAAGGAGATGCCGCGTCGCATGGCTGTGCGCTTCCTCGAAGTTCAGCGCGACGGGTTGATTGAGCCGATAGCGGGTCGTGTGCAGGAAGAGCAGATCGTCGCGCCCGGTGCGGCGAAGCCAGGCCTCGGCCATGCCGTGACCAAGCGCCGTCGCGGTCTCCGCCAGCGCGATCAGCACGATCGGGCCAGGGGGATCGCCCAACTTGTCGGCCAACCGCGTGTGAATCTCCGCCATGCGCTCCGGCCGCACGGGAATGTGTTTTCCAAGCACCTTGCTGACGAAGACGAAGCCGCGCTTGCGACTGCGCCGACTGCCGAAGCCGCACAGGTCGGCGAGGGGCAGGTCGGCCCTTTCGATGGACAGGCGCAGCGTGCCGGAGCGAAGGGGGATAAAGACGAAGGCGTCTTTCATACCGACCTCGCCGCCGCGGTTTGCGGAACCCAGACCCCGGCCCGAGGATAGGGCATCGCTTCAGGCGTCACCTTTCCCAGCGCGAGCCGGATCGCCCACAACGGAAACGCAAAACCCGACTGGCAGGAAAATGGCAACCCGCCGGACATGCGCGCGTTGATTTCCAAAAGGTAGGAACGCCCGCCGGCGTCCCGGAATTGCACGTTGAAAAGATTGTTCAAACCAAAGCGTGCTGTCAGCTGGCGGACGATCGATTCAATTTCAGGATTCTCTTCGAGCATCTGACCGTCGTTCATCTTGCTGCGAATGACGCAGCGCAGGAGTTCCCCGCCGCGGGCCAGGCAATCGACGCTGCGTTCCGGGCCAGGGAGGTACTGCATCAGCATGAGATCGCGGGAACTTCGGCGCTCCACCAGGCGGCGGCGGGCAGCCTCAAGTTCGATGAGCAGGGCGGGATCATGCGAGGTCACGGGGGTCTCGCCATCGTGGAGAATATGAAAGCCGAGGCCGAACACCGACGTATCCGGCTTGCAACAAATGATCCGATGGCGTGCCCGCAGTTGTTTCAACGCTGCATCAAAACCGGATAGATCCCTCACGATGGTGTGATCGGGAATCCAGGGTTCGCCAGCGAGCGCGGCATAGATCTTGGCCTTGCTACGCACCAACGCCAGCGTGCTCGCCTTGGCAGACGCAACCACGCGCGTACCAATAGCCTCAAAATGCGCCGCGGCCTGAACGATGGGCAAAACCTTGTGCCCTGGAAAGAAAAATCTTACGCCGTGCCGGCTGGCAAAATCAAGGCAAAAGCGAACGTACTCGTCATCGCCGAGGCGGGCAGGTTCGCGTTCCTGACGATCACAATCGAACCGACGCGCGACCTCCAGACGCGGATGGCTGCACACCATGCGGAATTCCCCCGCGCGGCGCGCCTCGGCCAGCAGGGGCATCAACTCCCAGGTGTTGCTCAGTTGCTTGTTGAACCAGACGCAGGGCGGTTTCATAAAGGGATTCTATCCCGTGCGGCGTCATGCAAGCGCTAAACGGGAGGCACGGGTCAACCTCAGGGACAAACGGGGGCGCGGGTGACGCGGGGAGGGTGGCAACCGCCGCGCAGCATCTGGGCAATCGACGCCAACGGACCGCGCGGCTGGTTTTGCAGGATCGCCACCAGCTGCTCCGCATCCTGAGCGCGCCGGTTCGCTGCCGTCAAACTCTTGCGCAAGGTCTGAATCCGTGCCGTATCTTGTGCGATCTGAGCGTCGGCGGCTTCGAGGGCCTCCTGAGTTGACGTAAGGTTTTTTTCGCATTCAGCCAGAGTCGCTTGCAGTTTGGTTTTCTCCCCGGTCAGCCTGGTGGTTTGTGCTTTTTCAGCTTGCAATGCCTTGGTTGTCTTGCCCAGGTCAACGACCGTCGCGTCGAGCTTTCCCTGGAGTTTTTTCCCCTCGGCCGCCAGGAAGGTGGTCTTTTTCTGCTCCGCGGCGAGCGATTTTTTCAGCCCGGTGATTTGCTTGAGATCGTCGATACGGGCCTTGTCGAGTTTGGATTTCTCCGTTGCCAGGGTTTTGTTCGCCTTGATCGCCTCGTCAAGCAGTTTTCGGTTGGCGTCAAGTTCCTTGGCCCGGAGGTCCGCCAGGGCGGCGAGCTTTTTGTTTTGGGGCCCCAGCGGAACGAGTTTCTTGTTCTCGTCGGCCAGGATTTCATATTTCTTGTTGGTTGCTGCCAGCACTTTTTCGAGGGCCTTGTATTTTTTCTGCTCGGTCGCCGCGGTAACCGCGAGCTTGGTCTTTTCTTCCGCCAGAGCCTTGTTGTTCTTCTCCGCGTCGGTCAATGATTTTTGCGCCTTTTTCAGGTTGTCGTCGAGGGCTTTGGCCGTGTCGGCCAGGGTCTTGGCAGACGCGGCGAGTTTTTTGTTGTCGCCAAGCAAAGTCTTGTTTTGCTTGTTGGCGTCGGCCAGTTGTTTCTGAAGAGTTGTCGTTAGCTTGGTTTCCTTGGTGAGCGCATCAGCCAGTTTCTTTTTTTCGTCCGTCAGGAGTTGGATTTGCTTCTTCGCGTCAGCCAATTGTTTTTCGAGATTCTTGGCCTTGTCATCGCCGGCGGCGGCAACCGCGGTTTGGGTGCCGGACATCTTCACGAAAACACCCAGTGGCAGTGCGACCAGAATCAGACACACGGAGGGCAGCACCAATTTGCGAATGATCATTGTCCTACTCCCAGCGATAAAGTCGGTTGAAGCGTGAGGTGTTTTTACTTTAGGCAAAATGGGATGAGCGGGAAGGTTTGCTGACGGATTGTGGGGTGCGCCCGATCAAGGCAACTCTTCATCCCCCCGCGTTTCGAAGCGCCTCGAATAGTAAAACCGCGCAGGTCATGAAAAACCCGAAGATCACGGTCACGATCATCTCAAGGATGCCGAGGATCAGCGCCGTCACGCCGTAACCGCGATAGAGCGTGTTGGTCGCGGCCATCGAACGGGCGCCCAGGACCGTGGCGGCCAAGGCGGCGATGAAGCTCACGAAGTCCAGGAACAGGAACCAGTAGAGCATCCAGCGCGTGCGGCTCAGGTTCTCCTGGGCCTGGTTTTCCTGTTTCAGAAAGAGCCACAGGATGAACACCACGATGAGAAGGCCTGCCGACACGGCGCAGAAGATGAACCCCATCATGCCCGCGGTCGTTGGGTTTTCTTCGCGCCTGTCCGGGCGGCGACCCAGGCCGAGATCGTTGTCATCGTCGTCGTCGTAACGGTCGCGCCGGCGCGCGAAAGAGCGGGCGACGCCCAAACCGCCCGGTTCGCGAAACGGGTCGCCGGAAGCTGGAGGCGTTGAGGCCATCTGGGATTTGGCTCCTGCAAGGTTGTGCGACCATTATACAACGCAAAAGAGCGATTGGCACTTGGTGCGAGCCGGACCGCCAGGAAAGGGCGATACCTCGCGCGGACAGGTTTGACCCATTGGGCGTTACTATACTGCACGCGCCCGCGATTGGCACATTTGTTAGGCGCCGCGACCGTAAGGGAGCGGAAGCGGGCACAAGCCCAACGCCCCGTTACGGTCGCGGCTCGTTGATGGGGATTTGTCATTTCGTGGCGCGTGCGGTATGGGTGGCCATTTCCCAGGTCCCTGCGCAGTAGTTCGTAGCGGAATGCGAAAAAAGCCGCCACCTGGAACTGCGCGGTGATTTCCGAAATGATTGTCGGGTGTAGGTGTTTTGTCTGAGCGCGCGGAGGTTGCTCCCGCCAACGAGCGGGGCGTCGTGGCAAGTATCGAGGGCTTGGCGTTTTTCTCGCCTCACTTGGCTGCGATGAAAGGCAGTTGCTTCACTTTGCCGGGCACCCAGGCATTGCGAGCGTCGAGAATGGCATGGCGGAACGACTCGGCGTCGGGGACGGCAGTGAGGGTCATGGCGACCGCGCCATTCGAGATGACCTTCAAGTCGGCGCTGCGGAAAAAGTTGTCCACCGAGGCGGGATCGAGTTGCACATCGTCAATGTCGGCCAGAATGACCTGCTGGCTGATCGCGCCTTTCCAGCCGCGCAAGATCATGATTCGCTTGTCGGTAAGCCGATAGCGAACGCCGACGATCGGCAGGACCTTGCCGAAGTAGACCCCGGACATGAGGAGCCAGCCGAGCGGCGCGAGCACGATGGTGTTGTTAAGGAGTTTGCCGAGACTTGCGACGGCTGGCACGCGGGCGACGGAGGGCCAGATTTCCCGAATGCGCGTCCCGCGGTCTTGCTGATCGATCGTCATGGTTTGTCCAGCTCATAAATCCGTGCGGCTTGCCGAGCGTTGGTGTCTTCCGCGCGGGGAAAGCCCCGCGGCTAAATATATCAATCGCGTCACACGCCGTCGAGTTTCAGCAGAATCTTGCCGCCGCGCGCCTGGCGTTCCACATGTTCGATTGCCTGGGGAAGTTGATCGAACCCATAGGTTGCGGCCACGGGCGTCGTGAGTACGCCGGCGCGGACCAGCGATGTGATCTGGTGGAATAGCCCGAGCATTCGCAGGACTCCCTGGGCCTTGACCCATTCGGAGAGCCAAAAGCCTTCGATGGCGCGCTGTCCGCCCATGAGCGAACGTGTGTCGAGCGGGACGGGTTCGCCCGAGAGTGTGCCGTAAACGAGGAGACGCCCCTGGGGCGCCAGCGATTCGATGACCTCGACAACGCCGGGGCCGCCGACGCAGTCAAGCGCGTAGGGAGCCATGGCCCCGCGGGTGATCTCGGCGACGCGGGCGGGAATCTTTTCCTCGGTTGCGATGAGCACTTCGTCGGCGCCGAGTTGTTTGAGTTCGTCTACCAGATCTTTTCGGCGGACGATGTTGATTGTGCGGAAGCCGAAGTGTTTTCCCAATTTAATGACCATGCGACCGAGCGCGCTGCCGGCGCCGGTTTGCAACAGCCAGCCGCCGCGCGTGACATGGAGGACGCGCTGGGTCATGACGAGAGCGGTCGCGGGGTTGACGAAGAAGGCGGCGACTTGTTCGTCGGGAAGGTCGTCGGCGATGGGGACGGCGGTGCGCGCGGGAATGACGACGTATTCCGCCCAGTTGCCGCCGCGACCATTGATGACCGCGACGCGCCGCCCCGGCTTGAGGCCGCGCAGTTTCGCCAGCCAGCCCGGTCCCACCGCATCGATTATGCCCACCCCTTCAAACCCCGGCGTGGCGGGCAAGGTGGGCAGCCGGCCGTAGGCGCCGCGCACCGTCATCAGGTCCGACGGGTTGATCGGGGCCATCTTCATACGGACGCGCACTTCGCCGGCGACTGGGTCAGCTGGCATCGGCGCGTCGCGGACCTGAAGGACTTCGCGCGGTTCGCCGAAATTCTCGAAGACAATGGCTTTCATGGTCGTGGTGCCGCTGGCCAGGTCGCGCTTCTTTTCCCGCGCTCGCCCAAGGCGAGCGGCTAAACACGTTATATGCGAATGACCGGAATAAAACCCGCCTTTCGCGCATCCGTATAGTCTGACCCTGGCTGCGCCGCGGTTTTGCACGACACGGGTTGGAGAAACCCGAAGTGCAAGGTATGCTTGTCCTAGGTTCGCCCCCGGAACAGATTATGGGAACCCCACCGATGATGCCAAATGAAATGATGGTTGAGACGACCTCGGTCCATGTAACGGGCGAAACGCCGTTGCACGGTTTCCGCGGCGCGATCACCGAAGCGCTGCCCGCGGGGGCGCCGCTGGGTCTGTCCGTCGCGATCAGCCGCGAGGCCGGCGCGCGCGGGGCCAGCATCGCCAAGCGCGCCGGCGAGAAACTCGGCTGGGACGTTTACACGCAGGACATGCTCGAATTCAGCGCCCAGAACGGCGCCTTGCTTGACGATCTGCGCGATCGACTGACGCCCGACGGCCGCGCCTGGATCGATGAACGCCTGGACGAGCTGCTTGAAGCGCAGAACCTGAGCCAGCATCCGAATGTGCTGGAGGTGGCGAAGCTCGTGCTGGCGCTTGGCGCCCAGGGGAACGTGATCTTGCTGGGTCGGGGAGCGGGCTTCATTTTGCCGAGCCGAACGACCTTGCACGTACGTCTGGTCGCGCCGCTGGCCGATCGTGTGGCCTACATGAGCCAGTGGCTGCGTCTAACCGAGGAGGAAGCCGCCGACCAGGTGCGCACGCGCGATCATCGCCGCAACGACTTCGTTGCAACGCATTTCCACCGCAAGCCCAACGACATTCACCTTTACGACATGCTGCTCAACACGAGCCTGTTGGGCGAGGAAAAAAGCGCCGACCTGATCGTGGCCGCGGCCAAGGCGAAGATGACGGCGGTGGTTGGGATGGATTAATACCCCCGCCTTTTTCGTGGGCGCGGCCTTTTTTACCTCGGCATGGTAGAATGACCTTGGCCTGGTTTTCCCCGGGGTTCCTGGACATGGCTGCCACAACCGAACAACTTGAAGCGATCAAGCGGCTAGACGAGAACTGGGACGGCTACGGGGCCGCCGCGCCCGCTCCGGGCGCCGTGGACGTTGCCAGCGCCCTTGCCGGCTTGATTGACGCGGCCCTGCGAAAATCCTTCTCGGGCGCTCGAACCCTCCACGCCAGTCCCACCCGAATCGGCGGCATCCTCCTTGAGTGGGAAGACCATGCCACCGAACATGAAATCGAAATCACCCCTGACGGCTCACTCGGCTTCCTCCATCGAAACAAGGCGACGGGCGAAATCGCGACCCGGAAGATTTCTCCGTTCCTGATCCATCTGGATTTTTTGCGCGAACTTCAACAAGTGATTGCGGCATGACAAAAACATGGCTGCCACGGATGACATCGCCGCCGACGAATTTCTTCTGCGTCACATCCCAGGCGGCAGCTGGTGGCAGGCGCCTGGCCCTCGAATCACCAGCGCCAACTTTCAACTGCGGCATGACAGGAGTGAGTCCGGCGTATCGGTGACACGCGGTGGAATTACCGGTCCATCGCGCCTTCTTGCGTTAGTCGGCGGGAGTCTTGAAAAGGGCTCGCGGATAGCCCGCGTTCGCGTTGGCGATGTTCGAGCGTTGGGTTTGCAGGTCGTTGCCAAGCCACTCGATGACGACCCCGGTCATGCTGAAATATAGTCCGGCGCCCTCAGCCTGGACGATCACGCTTGCCGCAAGAAACTGGCGCTCCTGTTTCGCCTCGTCGAGCTAGACGCACCGGGGTGACCATCCCTTCGGATGCACCGAAACGCTCGCGGCTTACGCGGAAATGTTCTTGCATTTCGCCGCCGAAATTCGTTTGATGAGAGTATGCCGTTGTCCATTTTCGGGAGACTCTCACTATGCGCCGTTGTTTATATTTCGCTCCATTTTTGGCCTTTGGCCTGTTCGCGTTTGTTTTTTCCACTCCAGCGGAACAGGCCGGTCCGGGCGTCAAGAAGTCGTCCGGCGGGCCTTTGCCTCTCCGCAAGGCGTATGGCATCGAGAAGCGCGTGCCGTGGACTACTTCCAAGGTCGTCGGCTCTCCCGAACCCCCGCCGCCGTACAAGACCGAGCCGGCGTTTCCGACGCTGCCCAAATTTGACGAGCCGCTCGATATGACCTATGCGCCCGGGACAAACCGCCTGTTCGTTGCCGAGCGCATGGGGAAAATCTACTCGTTCCTCAACAAGAAGGATGTGAAAAAGTCCGACCTCGCGCTGGAACTCAAAGACGGCGCTGGCAAGAAGCAAACGATCTACGCGTTCACGTTTCATCCCAAATTCGCGAAGAACGGCTACATGTACGTGACCTGGATTCCCGACGGGTCCAAGGAAGGCTTGCCGAGAGGAACGCGCGTGTCGCGCTTCACCGTCAAGGGCGAGCCGCCCGTCGCCGACCGCAAGTCCGAAAAGATCATCTTCGAATGGCCCAACGGCGGGCACAACGGCGGCTGCCTCAAGTTCGGCCCCGATGACTACCTCTACATCGTCACCGGCGACGGCTCCGGCATCGGCGACCAGCTTGACATCGGCCAAAATCTCTCCAGCATCTTCGCCAAACTCCTGCGCATCGACGTGGATCATGTCAACGAGCCGCGACCGTCAGGGAGCGGGAATTACTCGATCCCCAAGGACAACCCTTTCGTCAAAATGCCCGGCGCCCGACCCGAAGTCTACGCCTACGGCCTGCGGCAACTGTGGCGCTTCAGCTTCGACCGCAGGACCGGCGATCTCTGGGGCGGCGAAGTCGGCCAGGACCTCTGGGAGATGGTCTACAAGATCGAAAAAGGCGGCAACTACGGCTGGTCCGTCAAGGAAGGCACGCATCCGTTCCGGCCCGATCGCAAGAAAGGTCCAACCCCGATCCTCAACCCCGTCGTCGAGCATCCACACAGCGATTTCCGCTCGATCACCGGCGGATTTGTTTATCGCGGCAAGCGTCTTGCCGACCTTGGCGGCTTGGCGACTTCCTATATTTACGGAGATTTCGACACCGGGCGCATCTGGATGTATCAGCGAAAACTGGCGCCTGAAGTAATCAAGCGCGGAGGCAAGCCGTTCGAGCGCCTCGTGCCGACCATCGTTCACCGCGAAATCGCCCGCACCACCTACCGCATCGTCACCTGGGCCGAGGACGCGGCCGGCGAACTCTACTTCGTCGATTTCACCGGCGGCGGGATTCATCAACTCGTGAAAGCGCCGGCCGCGAAACCGCAAGCAGCGTTTCCTCGCAAACTGTCCGAGACGGGAATCTTCTCATCGACGAAGAATCACAAGATCGCCCCCGGCGTCATCCCCTATTCCGTCAACGCCCAACTCTGGGGCGATCATGCCGTCAAGGAACGCTTCCTCGCCATCCCCGGCAACGGGCAGATCGGCTTCGATGAAATCACCTATCCGCAACCGTCCCCCGGCGCGCCTCCCGGCTGGCGCTTCCCCGATGGCACGGTGCTGGTGAAAACTTTCTCCATGGACATGGAACGCGGCAATCCCAAGAGCCGCAAACGGCTGGAGACGCGTATTCTCCACTTCCAGCAATTCCCCGGCACGCAAGAATACGGCGACCAGTACTGGCGAGGCTACACCTACGTCTGGAACGACGCCCAGACCGATGCCGAACTTCTCGATGAAAAGGGTCTCGACAAAAAACTAACGATCAAGGTCGGCAACAAGATGGTCGAGCAAAACTACCGCTTCCCCAGCCGGGCCGAATGTACGCTGTGCCATACCAACGCCGCGAAGTTCGCGCTGGGTGTCAGCACGATGCAGATGAACCGCTTCCACTACTACCCCGCGAGCCCCACCGCCAAGGGCGGGGCGGCCGGCGCCATCGCCAATCAACTGGCCACGCTGGAGCACATCGGCATTTTCACCAAGAAGCTGCCGAAGAGACCCGAGCAGCTGCCGAAGCTCGCTGACTTCAACAACGAGAAGTTGCCGATCGATGTCCGAGCTCGCTCCTACCTGCATTCCAATTGCAGCCATTGCCACATCAAATGGGGCGGCGGCAACGCGGAGTTCAAGCTGGTCGTCGATCTGCCGCTCAAGGACCTGGGCATCGTCAACGTCCCGCCCGCGCATGGCAACTTCAAGATCGCCGGCGCCAAGCTGCTCGTCCCCGGGCATCCCGAACAATCGATCCTGCTCAAACGCATGAACATGACCGGCCTGGGCCGAATGCCACATATTGGCTCGCGCGTCATTGACGAGCAAGCGGTGCGCATCGTGGGTGAATGGATCAAGGGGCTGAAATAAGATGGCGGACTACCGCGACGAAAAGCCTTCCGCCGATCCGGACATTCGCAAGGAAGAGTCGACGATCGCGCACAACATCCGACAGATGCTGGGCTGTCTGCCAGTGCTCGGCTCGCGCGCGGTCGGTATTTGCGGGCTCATCGCGTTTGCTGTCGGCATCGGCAATTCGGGACACGCGAATCAACCAGGTTGGTTCTGGCTGATTGGCGGCTGCATCGGGCTGATCGCCAGCGGCATCGGCTTCGGCGTCCTGGGCTGGATCGTCTGGTCGAATCGATTGGAATAGGGCGCCCGGTTTGGCGCCGAAACTGTCCAAACTTTTGTGGTAGAATGGCAAGGACCAAGCGGAGGCCTAACCATGAAACCAATCGCACCCAAGATTACGATCACCGAAGAAACCGATCCCGTTGAAAACGCCAAGTCACGCGAGCGGTTCGCCAAGTTTGACCGAAACTACGCCTGGCTGGAAGCCCATGCCGCAGAGGTTTTCAGCCATCGCGGCAAACACATTTGCATTGCCGGCCAGGAACTTTTTGTGGCCGACACCGTCGAGGAGGCTCTCACCTGGGCAAAATCCGTGCATCCGGAGGACGACGGGAGGCTGATCCGATATATTCCGAAGACAAAAACGGCGCGAATTTATGCGAGTTGACGGTTCATGGCGAATCTGTGACGATGGCGTGGTTCGACCCGTGCTTTTGACAGAAGCGAAATCCACCGACGGGACTTGGGTGCCGGTGCTTTTTCTCGTCGATTGTGGTGCCGACCGGACTGTTTTCAGCGCCAGTGTCCTACGCGAATTGGGATTTCAAGTGGGGCCGGCCATTAACCAACTCGAAGGCGTCGGCGGCGCAGTCGCGTCAGTAATACTTGGCACGTCAATCCGAATGAAGCGATCCGATGGCACGTCGGTTTCCCTTCATGGCGAATTCGCCGCCTTCACCGACCCGGCGGCGCTCGACATGAGCGTCCTCGGCCGCGACATCACCAACTTGTTCGCCGCCATCGTCGATCGGCCGCGCGATGTGGTTTGTTTACTGGGGCAAAAACATCGCTACGTGATCGTGGAAGACTGATCCACGAGAGTCCGTCATGCCGATTCAGGATCGGCCGTCGACGGAATCGCAAACGCTCAAAGCATGGCAAGGCAAGCAGCCCGTTTCGCGCACAAAGCTGTTTTTCGATTGACGCCCCCCCATACTCGCGGCTAGATTGTTAGGAAGCGCTGATTCCGCGTCTCCTCTCCACCGACGAGGCGCCATCCAGAGTCTCCGGGAGCCAACCATGCGATTTCTTGAACGTCGTGAGTTCATCCAGCAATCCGTCGGCCTGGCGTCGCTAGTCGCCGCCGGATATTTTGCCGACGACGCCGAGGCCGGCCAGCAACCGCGGCCGGCGCAGCCGAATCCGCGTGGCGCCAACGAACGACTCAATGTCGCGGTGATTGGCGTGCGTGGCCGGGGGCGCGATCACATCTCCGGCCTGGCAGGTCGGCATAATTGCCGGGTCACCCATCTGTGCGATGTCGATACCGCCGTCACCGCGAGCGCAGTCACATTGGCTCAAAAGGCGCAAGGCGGCGCGGCCCCGGTTGTCGTCGGCGATCTTCGCCGCATCATGGACAACAAGGACATCCATATCGTCACGGTCGCCACGCCGAACCACTGGCATTCGCTCGCCGGCATCTGGGCGATGCAGGCGGGTAAGCATGTTTACGTCGAAAAGCCGGTGAGCCACAATGTCTGGGAAGGCCGCCGTCTGGTCGAAGCGTCGCGTCATTACAACAAGATCTGCCAGGCCGGCACGCAGATTCGCAGCCAACCGGGGATTCGCCAGGCCATCGAGTACATCCGCTCCGGTCAACTCGGCGCCTGTACGGTCGCCCGCGGCCTTTGTTACAAACCACGCGGCAGCATCGGACGTTGCAACGGCAACCAGCGCCCGCCGGCGACCATGAACTACGATCTCTGGTGCGGGCCTGCCGCCAATCGCCCGCCTCATCGCAACGGCCGTTTCGGCACCGTTCATTATGACTGGCACTGGATCTGGGAGTACGGCAACGGCGACCTCGGCAACCAGGGTATCCATCAAATGGACGTCGCCCGCTGGGGCCTTGGCAAATCCGAACTCGCGCGCAGCGCCATCAGCCTCGGCGGACGCTTCGGCTACACCGATGACGGCGAAACCCCCAACACTCAGCTTTGCGTCTTCGACTATGGCAACGCCGACCTGATCTTCGAGGTTCGCGGTTTGCGCACCGACCCGTATCGCGGCGCATCGATTGGCAACATCTTCCACTGCGCCAACGGCTACGTCGCCTTCGTCAACTACAGCACCGCCATCGCCTTTGACAACAACAACCGCGAGTTGCGGCGGTTCACGGGCGGCGGGGATCATTACGGCAACTTCGTCCGCGCCATCCGTTCGGGCCGACGTCAGGATCTCCACGGCGAAGTCCTCGAAGGGCACCTCTCCAGCGCCCTGTGCCACCTCGCCAACATCAGCTATCGTCTGGGCCGACAGGTCGCCTTCGATCGCCGCAACGGCGCCCTTGGCGAAAACCGCGAGGCCAACGAGACGTTGACGCGCACGATCGCTCACCTGCGCGGCAATAACGTGGCGCTCGATTCGGCGATGCTCACCATCGGCCGGCGGCTCAACGTGGATGTCCGCAACGAAACCTTCGGCGACGACCGCGCCGCCAACGCCATGTTGACCCGCGAATACCGTAAAGGCTTCGTCGTGCCTGCGCGGTTCTAAGGAAAACGGATTGCTGCTTGCGGCTTAGCGTTCGCGGCACGCCATGCGAACACTACGCCGCACGCGGCGTGTTCCTACCCAGGAGGCGAACATGTTCATGCGATGGCATCGAATCGGCATCTGCGCGGCGGCCCTCGCGGGCCTGGTTCTCGCCGGCGCTTTGAGCGCGGGAAATCCCGCCCGCGTCGCCCAGGACAAGGATCCAAAAAAGGGCAACACGATCGGACTTCACTTGCTGGAGAAAAACGCCGGCGCTCATTTCGGCGACTGGGCCATCTGGCGCTACGATGAGGGCGGCAAATCGCTCTTCCTCATCAATCAAAAGACTCGCTACGCCATCTACCTGCCCTGGACTTCCAACGGCTGGGTCAACTATCGCTCCAACTCCGGCGAATGGTACGTTCTATTCTCCAAGGGCGAAGCCAAACCGCAAAACCGCGACGACCTCAAGATCGCCCCCTTCCTCGACAAGAAACCTGCCCAGGCCATCGAGCACGGCACGTACAAGTTCGTAGAGAAATCAAACGTCAATGGCAAAGACGTGACGATTCTGTGGACCGTGAAAGTTACTCCCGACCTGATCGACTTCCATTGTGACGGCTATGACGACCGCATGACGATTCGCCGCGCTTCCGGCCAGGTCATCCATAATGGCCGCACGTTCGGCGCAAAGTAGGTCTGCTTACCCACCGAAAGCCCAGGGAACGCTGCCCCTGGGCTTTCTCAATCCAAGAACACCTCCATGCGCAAGCCATCCGCCATCCTGGGTTTGATCCTCTTCCTGGTCGCGCCCGCCCTGGCCCGCGCGGACGATCTGCAACTTTTTCCCGGCACGGCAAACTTGCGTGGCAAATCGGCTCGCCAACAGTTGCTCGTCACTTCCACGAGTTCGGGCAAGTCCATGGATCACACCAGGACCGCTCGTTTCGAGTCGCTGACTCCAGGAGTCATTGCGGTTAGCCCCGCGGGCGTCGTCACGCCGGTCGGTGATGGCGCCGGAACCGTGGTCGCACGCGTCGGCAAGCTCGAGGCGCGTGCCACCTTCACGGTCGTCAACGGCAAGACCAATCTGCCGGTCACCTTCGAACGCGATGTGCAGCCGATCATGGCACGCTTCGGCTGCAATGCCGGCGCCTGCCACGGTAAGCAACGCGGGCAGAATGGCTTCCAGCTCTCGCTGCTGGGCTTCGATGCCGACTTCGATTTCAATGCGCTCACTCAGGAAGCGCGCGGCCGGCGCATCTTCCCCGCCTCGCCCCAGAACAGCTTGCTGCTCACCAAGCCCACGGGAGAAGTACCTCACGGCGGCGGTCGGCGCTTGCAAAAAGACGACGTGCATTATCAAACCCTGCTGCGCTGGATCAAATCCGGCATACCACGTACGCCCACCAACGCGCCGACGCTGGAACGCATCACCATTGAACCCGGCGAACGCCTTTTGCTCCCGTTCAAGAAAGGGGATGGAGGCGACGAATCCACCCAGCAGCTTCTCATCACCGCCCACTACTCCGACAAGACCACCGAGGATGTCACGCACCTGACCATGTTCCAGTCGAACGAAAGCGTCATCGCGTCGGTCGATGCCCAGGGCCGAGTCAAGGCGGGCCCGCTCCCCGGCGAGGCCGCGATCATGGCGCGGTTCATGGAGAAGTTCGCCGTCTGCACCATCGTCATTCCCATGCCCGGCAGCATCTCGGCCGAGGTGTATGCCAGGCTGCCTCGCAAAAACTTCATTGACGATCTGGTCTACGCCAAACTTCAACGGCTGGGCATCACGCCATCGCAGCCGTGCGGCGACGCCACCTTCCAGCGCCGCGCGTTTTTGGATGCGATCGGCCGACTGCCGACACCAGACGAAACGCGGGCGTTTCTCGCGGACCCATCGTCCGACAAGCGGATCAAGCTGATCGATCGCCTGCTCGATCGGCCCGAATACGGCGACTACTGGGCCAACAAGTGGGCCGATCTTCTGCGGCCCAATCCCTACCATGTCGGCATCAAGGCGGTCTTCACGCTGGATGGCTTCCTGCGCGATTCGTTCCGCGCCAACAAGCCCTACGACAAATTCGTGAGGGAAATCCTCACCGCGCAAGGCAGCACCTGGCGCAATGGCGCGGTCGTCATGTATCGCGATCGCCGCAAGCCCGACGAACTGACGACCCTGGTTAGCCAGCTATTCCTGGGCATCCGCCTGGAGTGCGCGAAATGCCACCATCACCCATTCGAGGTGTACGCCCAGGACGACTTTTACAGCTTTGCCGCCTACTTCGGCCGGCTGGGCCGCAAGGGCACCGGCATCTCCGCCCCGATCTCTGGCAGCGAGGAGGTCTTCTTCACCGCGCCGACCGGCGTTGTCAAGCATCCGAACAGCGGCAAGATCATGTTGCCAAAACCACTTTTCCCTCTCCCCTCCCTTTCTGGGACAGGGGTCGGGGGTGAGGGTGGCGACCCGCGCCACCACCTCGCCGCCTGGGTGGTCAACGACCACAACCCGTACTTCGCCAAGGTCGCCGTCAATCGTATCTGGGCCGATCTGATGGGCCGTGGATTGGTCGAGCCGATCGACGACATGCGCGCCACCAATCCGCCCAGCAATGGCCCCCTGCTCGACGCCCTGGCCCAGCATTTCGTCAAGGTGCGCTACGATCAGAAAAAACTCTTACGCACGATCATGACCAGCCACGTCTACGGTCTGTCGTCGATCCCCGGCAAGCAGAACGTGGGCGACCTGCGCAACTACTCGCGCCACTATCGCCAACGCCTGCGCGGCGAGGTACTGCTGGACGCCCTGACCGACATCACGGGAGTGCCCGAGGCGTTCGCCGCCGCCCCGCCCGGAACGCGCGCCATGGAACTGTGGACGGTACGCACGCAATCGGTCTTTCTCGACAGCTTCGGCCGGCCCGACCCCAATCAGGACCCGCCCTGCGAACGAACCAGCGACACGTCCGTCGTGCAAGCCTTGCACCTGATGAATTCCCCGCGCCTCCACGCCAAGGTGACCAGCGACGACGGCCGCGCCGCCAAGCTGGCCGCGAGCAAAAAGACGCCCCAGCAAATCGTGGACGAACTCTACCTGCTCGTCTACAACCGCCCCCCGCGCGAACTCGAACGCAAGAATGCCCTGCGCCGCTTTGAAGGCGTCCCGCGCCGCCAGGCAACGGAAGATTTGCTCTGGGCCCTGTTGAACACGCCCGAGTTTGTGTTCAAGGATTGAGGCGGGCGGTGTTTCATCCGATCGGTAAGCGTGCTGGTACTGGCGCGACACCCGACGAATTTGGGTTCAGAACCGTGCTCAGGGAACCAACGGGTAGACAATTCTCGGCAAGGACAAAGCCGTAAGCTTGCGCCATTTCCGAAAGAATCAAGAGCCGAACCATCGTTTCCACCAGGATACCGGGGCTGGCTCCGGTGTGGGGGCAGGCGCCAAACCGCGGAGTGTTTCGGCAAGGGTGCGTGCGGCCGCCGGGCGCGTCCGAGTGTTTTTGTGCAGGCATTGAACCAAGAGCGTGTCGAGCTCGACGGGGATCTCGGGTCGATAGTGCCGCGGCGGCGGGAAGGCGCTGGATTGAGTCTGCAACGAGATTTCCTCGCGCGTGGCGCCCCTGACGGGACAACGGCCTGTCAGCAGTTCGTAGGCGATCATGCCGAGCGCGTAGACATCGCTGGCCGGTTCTGGCGCCCGGGTGCGATGGCGCAACTGTTCGGGCGCCAGGTACTGCGGCATGGGCCAGGGAAGGCCGCCCTGCGACAGGAGGCGTGATTGTTGAACCGCACTCGCCAGGGCGAAGTCGGCGATGAAAAAGTCAGCCTGATGGAGTTGGGCCGGCGCGATTGGCGGGTCGGCGGCAAGAAAAATATTGGTCGGCTTCAAATCGCCGTGGACGACGCCGCCCTCGTGAGCCAGGGCGATGATCTCCGCCAGCCGGGCCACGAACACCGCGGCAATGTCCCAGGCCAGCGGTTGCGGATGCTCGCGGCGCCATTGCGCCAGCGACGGGCCTGGGCAATACTGGCTGACGACGCAGCAGACCGGCCCGGCCGCGAGCGCCTCCCGCAACGCGGCGATCCGCACGTCAACCAGCGCGCGGACGCGCTGCGCATCCTTGAAAAGCTGAACTCGCACGCCAGCCTCCGCGGCGAGATTGGGCCAAAGCAGCTTGAGAACATACCGATCGTGCGTTGCTGCGTCCTCGGCCAGGTAGGTCAGGCCGAGCGTTCCCTGGCCGAGGCTGCGCGTCAGCGTGTAGGGACCGATTCGCTTGGGCGTCCGTGGCCAAATACCTTGCAGACGCATCAGGAACCGCTGGGCGTCCGTCAAACCGGGATCGGCAGGCCGGGTTAACGCGGGATGTCGGCCGAGGCGCAGGCCCTTGTCGAACTGGACGAGTTCGGTGATCCAGGCCTCGCTCCACGGTTCAACGCGCGCCGGTTTCTCCAGGTCAAGCACCCTTTCTTGCAGGGCTTGCAAGGCGCGCTGCCAGCGTTTTTGGGCGGCCTCCTCGGTCAGGCCCATTTGGCGAGCGATGTCCACGAACGCCAGGCCTTCCTTTTGTCTTATCTGGATCACCTCGCGATCCAGGTCGCCGAGGCGCGCCAGGGCACGTTCGAAATGATCCCGGTCCTCCTGTCGGACAACTTGCTCCGCGGCCTGAGTCGTCCGGACCGCCGCCACGTCGGCGGTATCGGCGGCGCCGCCGGACGAGGCGAGATGATCCAGAACAACCTCGCGCTTGCGCGCCAGATGACGGTCGTGGCAATCGCGGACCCGGTTGAGCAAGATCCTACGCAGCCACGTATTCAGATCCTTCGAGCTGGACCCACGAAACTGGTCAAAGGCCTGGCGCGCGTGGACGCAGGCTTCCTGAACAATCTCGGCTGGCAGCGCCTTCAGGCCAGCGTCGGCCTCGTCCTGAGCGAGCGTGTGAAGGTAAGGTCGATGGCGATCGATGAGCTTGTCCAACGCAGCGCCATCACCGGAGTGAGCCCTTTCGAGCAACTACCAGGAATTCGCGGTCCGATGAATTGGAGAGGGAAGGCAACTTCACGACATTTCCTCTCGGGATATGGTGTTCCTACGCTTTGGAACCCAAGAATCCATCCACCCCCTGGCCACATCATTCCAAATCACGAACGGCAGTGCAAGCTATTTTTCCTCTTTCAATAAAAAACCGCTATTACGTTACCGCCGCGCCAGTTGGCAGACGCCCGCGGTTTTCATGGGAACAATTTTCATTCACGTAGGATTCAGCGCCATGCAATTTCACGTCCTGGCGAGCGGTAGCTCCGGCAACGCGTGCGTTCTGGATGTGGGTGGGTTTGGGCTGTTGCTCGACTTCGGCCTATCCCCCCGGCAACTGGCGCCGCGCATGCAGCGTCTCCGCGTGGCCTGGCCCCGCATCGATGCGGCGCTCTTGACCCATACGCACACCGATCACTGGCAGGCATCCACACTGGCGCATCTGGCCAAGCTCAAAATACCGGTCTATTGTCATGCGGAACACGCGGCCGCGCTGGCGCCGGCAAGCCGGGCTCATGCCGCGCTGTCGGCGGCGGGCTTGCTGCGTTGCTACGCACCGGGCCAAAAGATCGTGCTTCATTCGCGCTGCGCCCTGGCCCCCATCGCCGTGTCGCATGATGGCTGCGCGACCTGCGCGTTTCGCCTGGAGGGGCAAAGCCGCGGAGCGGCCTGGGCAGTCGGTTATGCCACCGACCTCGGTTGCTGGACCGAACAGATCGCTCGACACCTGGCCGACGTCGATCTGCTGGCGCTGGAATTCAACCATGATGTGGACCTGCAACTGCAAAGCGGCCGGCATCCGCTGTTGATCCGCCGGGTTCTGAGTGACGCGGGGCATCTGTCCAACGCTCAGGCCGCGGACCTTCTCGCCAGGGTCATCACGCTTTCCGCCCCGGGGCGAGTCAAGCAACTTGTGCAACTGCATTTAAGCCAGGATTGCAATCGGCCCGAACTGGCGCAGGCCGCCGCGGGCGGAGTGCTGAAGCGCCTCGGCGTTGCCCTGTCGATTCACACCGCCGTGCAGGGCAAGGCCGGCCCGACGATTCGTTTGAAAACCGCGCCTGGAATGGGTGATCCGTTTACCCAGCCGATGCTGGCGTTTGGCGAGGATGGGTAGCGTTGCCATGTCGCTGTGAGAGCGTGAGGCCGCCCATCCGGGAATTGTCGGGAATTCCTGGTAGTCGCCACCCACCTTCACGGTCGCGTGTGACTCGCGGCAAGACTGCGTCCCTCGCCGATTCGCTGGCGAAAGGGTGACTGGGTCGATCCCCCGCTACCAGTCCACGACCGACCCATCGTCGTCGTCGTACGTCTCGCGGCTGCGCCAGTTGTGGCCGATCTGCTTGGCGACGGCCTTGTCGTCGAGTTCGATGCCCAGGCCCGGTCCGGTGGGGAGGTCGATGTAGCCGCCCTTGCCGACGACAAACGGGCGACGCAGGATGCCCTCGCCGAGGCTGACTTGCTCCTGGCAGAGGAAGTTGGGAATGCTCGCCGCGAGTTGAATCCCCGCCGCCAGCGAGATCGGTCCAAGCGGGTTGTGCGGCGCGATGACGGCGTAATACGCCTCGGCCATGCCCGCGATGAGCCGCACCTCGGTAATGCCGCCTGCGTGGCAGAGATCGGGCTGTAGGATCGTGGCGGCCTTTTTTTCTAACACTTCACGAAAACCCCACTTGGTGAAGACGCGCTCCCCGGTGGCGATCGGTATGTGCGTGCCGCGGGCGATCTCGGCCATCAGGTCGTGATTCTGGCAGTTGATCGGCTCCTCGACGAACATCGGGTTGTACGGCTCCAGTGCTTTGATGAGCACCTTGGCCATTGCCGGGCTGATGGCGCCGTGAAAATCGATGCCGATGTCCACGTCGTCACCGGCGGTCTTGCGCAGCTCGGCGAAGCGCTCGGCCGCGTAACGCACGGCTGCGGGCGTCTCGATGTACCGGCTATTGCGTCGCTTGGCGACGCCGCACTTGAAGGCGGTGAACCCGCGCGCCAGCAGCGGCTTCATGGCGGCGGAAGTGTTGGCGTGTGCGTAGACGCGGATTTTGCGGCGCGTCGGCCCGCCGAGCAGTTCGTATACGGGCACGCCGAGGGCCTTGCCCTTGATGTCCCAGAGAGCCATGTCGATGCCGCTCAAGGCGCTGGTGAGGATCGGCCCGCCGCGATAGAAGGCGTGGCGGTAAATCGCCTGCCAGTGATGCACGACGTGGCGCGGGTCCTTGCCGACCAGATAGGGAGCGATCTCCGACACGGCCGTGGCGACGGTATTCGCCCGCCCCTCGACGACCGGCTCGCCCAGCCCGACGATGCCCGCGTCGGTGTGCACCTTCAAGAACAACCAGCGCGGGCGAACGAGAAAAGTCTCAAGCTTCGTAATCTTGAGCGCCCGCCCCGGCCGTACCGGCGGGTTCGGCTGCAACTCCTCCGCAACGGCAGCAGCGGGCAACCCCGCGGCGGCGGCTTCCAGGAAATCTCGACGGTGCATGACGTGGCCTCCCAAAAGGTTTCGGTCCATACTAATCGATGAATTCTCCGTTGCAACGGCGTTTCTTCCCGTGGCCCTTCAGGAACCGTTTGTTGATAATCTCCCGTGGCAAACCGATCCAACATACGGTAGAATAAATCGGTTCATTGTTCAGGGGGGGGCATCACCGTGAATCGTCGCACATTTTTGCAAGCGGGCGTGCTTGCGCCGCTGGGGCTCAGTTTGGGGCAGACCCTGGCTTCCGCGCCGGCGCGTGCCGGGCGGGCGAAGGCTTGCATTTTGCTCTACATGACCGGCGGGCCGGCGCAGCACGAGACGTTTGATCCGAAGCCGGACGCGCCGTCGAATATTCGCGGTGAGTATCAGCCAATCGCGACCAGCGTGCCGGGGATTCGCATCTGCGAACTCTTGCCGATGCTGGCGCAGTATGCTCAACACTATTCCATTCTGCGTTCCGTCTTCCACGGCTCCGATACGCATGGCGTGGGCGTGCATTACAACATGACCGGGCTGCGTCATGCGCCGCGGCGAGCCGGCGAGCCGCAACTCGATCGGCGCGATCCGCCGTGCATCGGCGCGGTGGTGAGGCAACTGCGCGGGGATCGCAATCGGCTGCCGGCGGCGGTGCAATTGCCCCGGCCGATCGGCGATCAGAACAACGCGATGTGGGGCGGTCAGCACGCGGGCTTTTTGGGGCCGCGCTACGATCCACTCTTCATCTTCGACGAAACCTGGCGGCCTGGCGATCCAATGCCTGGCTTTACCGCGCCACCCGGCGTCGACGGTCCGCGGCAGGTGGGGCGATCGGAACTCTTGACGACCGTGGAAAATCGCCGCCCGGCTGATTCCGCGCCGGAACGCGAATACGAACGCTTTCAGCAGCTCGCCTTCGACGTGCTGAATTCCGGGCGGGCCTGGCGAGCGTTCCGACTCGATGACGAGCCACGCCGCAATCTCGAACGCTATGGCGACAACCGTTTCGGGCGGAGCTGCCTGGTGGCGCGACGTTTGATCGAGGCCGGCGTCGGACTGGTGACGGTGCCGTGGGTGTTCAAGCAATCGGAACAGAATTTCGACACGCATAGCCGCAACTTCACCAAGATGAAGCACATGCTGCTGCCGCCGGTGGATCGGGCGTTCTCCGCGCTGCTGGAAGATTTGATTCAGCGAGGGATGCTGGACGACACCGTGGTGGCCTGGACCGGCGAGTTTGGCCGCACGCCGCGGATCAACGGCAGCGCCGGCCGCGATCACTGGGGCCGCGTGTATTCAACCGTGCTCGCGGGCGGTGGTTTGCGCGGCGGGCGCGTCGTCGGTCGCAGCGATGCGCAGGGCGGCGTGCCGGCGGACAATCCAGTCCACGTTTCCGATTTCGTCGCCACGATTTATCACGCCCTGGGCTACGACTCGTCCACGCGCGTGACCGACCCGAGCGGCCGACCGCATTTCGTCGTGCAGGGCAGACCGGTTGCGGAGTTGATTTGATTGGTTGAGTGGATTGGAACCTGCGTGAGGAATTGACGCACGCCGTTTTGTCGTACCGTGGGTCGAACGTGGCGAGGCCAGTCGGGGGTAACGCCGATCGCTGGTCGGCTTCGGTGCGCTTGACCCACCCTACGACTGCTCCATTTCACGAGACATGTCGGTGGATTTCCTGCTATCAATTTGGCCCTGGCTGCTGTTGTTGGTTCTGATTGCCCTTAACCTGGCGGTCTCCGCGCGCGTCATTCTAATCAAACGCGATTCGCATACGGCGGTCAACTGGCTGGCGATTTTCTGGCTCGCGCCGTTTCTGGGCGTTGCACTTTATTGGCTGCTTGGAATCAATCGCATCCAACGGCGTGCCCGCCGGTTGCGTCGAAAGTTTCGCCGATCCCGGACGCCGACCGGGGCGACTGCTCCGTTGAGCGATATGGCGTCGGCCATCCTCGCCACCGGGGCGGAGCATCTGACGCCGCTGGCACAACTTGGCGAGACCATCACGGGGAATCCGTTGTGTCCGGGCAACTCGGTCGCGCCGCTCATGAACGGCGATCAGGCCTATCCGGTCATGATGCAGGCGATCGACGAGGCGACTCAGTCTGTCAGCCTGGCCATGTACATATTCGAGAACGACCAGGCGGGCAACCTGTTCGTGGCCGCCCTGGGACGAGCTGTCGCGCGCGGCGTTGAGGTCCGCGTCCTCGTGGATGACATCGGCGCTCACTTCACCTGGCGTTCCATCGTGGGTCCGCTGCGCCAGGCGAATGTCCCGGTGGCGTGTTTCTTGCGCACGTTGATTCCGCGCTATTTCGCCTACGCGAATTTGCGGAGCCATCGAAAAATCCTGGTCGTGGATGGCCGACTCGGCTTCACGGGGGGTATGAATATCGGGGACGGGAACTGCTTGCACCTTCGCCCGGCCCATCCGATCCGCGACCTGATGTTCCGCATGGAAGGCCTGATCGTCTCGCAAATGCAGAAGGTGTTCGTGGAGGACTGGAGTTTTACCACGGGCGAAACGCTGCACGGCCCGCGCTGGTTCCCCACGCTCGTGCCGCACGGGCCGGTGCTGGCGCGTGGCGTCAGCAGCGGGCCCGATGAAGATCTGGAGAAACTACGATTCGTCTTGCTCGGCGCGCTGAACAGCGCCCAGCAGCGCGTGGTCATCGTTACGCCCTATTTCCTACCCGACGTGGGCCTGATTTCCGCGCTGAACATCACCGCCCTGCGTGGCGTGCAGATCGATATCGTATTGCCCAAATTCGGCGATTTACGGCTGGTCCAATGGGCGTCCACCGCGCAACTCTGGCAGGTGCTCGAACATGGCTGCCGGGTATGGATCGATCCCGATCCGTTCCCGCATACCAAGCTGATGATCGTGGACGGTGTCTGGACGCTGCTCGGTTCGGGCAACTGGGACGCGCGCAGCCTTCGCCTCAATTTCGAGTTCAATATCGAATGCTATGATCGCACCTTGGCGCGCGAACTGGAGGCCGCCGTGGACGCCACCATCACCAGGTCCGAGCGCGTGACGCTCACGAAACTCAACCAGCGCCCGTTTCCGGTCAAGCTGCGCGACGGCGTGGCCCGACTGTTCATGCCTTACCTGTAAAATGGAAAACACCGCTCAGCGCACGTCAAACTCATGCACCAGCACGCGGCGGCGCTGGGCGTCCTTGAAGGGCACCTCGCCGTGGAACCAGCGCGGCGTGCCACGGATCAGCACGCGCACGGTGAAGCGGGCCGGGTCTTCGCAATCGGCCTTGCCATGATTGTTGAAATGGTGCACGTAGACCTTGTAGCGCCCGATCGGCGCCTTGCCCTTGGGCCAAAAGATGTTTTCGACGGCGTTTTTCGCGGCCTTGTCGTAAAAGACGTTCATGTCAAGGTCGAGTCGCCCGCCGGTCCGGGATTGGCGATGGCCCCAGAAAATCTTCTCATCGCCCGGCTCCACGACTTCCAGGTCGAGGTCATTTTTACTCGTCCAGAACACTACTGTCCGGTTATATGTCGAATAGTGTCAACTGTTTATGACTGGGCGTTTTTTCCTTCTGTTCGCCGAGTGCGTTTAGCATGGTAAAAAGCTGGGTTTTCTCGAAAAGCGTGATGCTGAGAATTTGCAAGATCTC
>JACPPF010000161.1 GCA_016191165.1 Planctomycetota bacterium | reverse complement strand
CCTGGAAGTTCACTCGACAGGATATGCTGAATTGGCTAAAACGTGCGTCGCCGCATTTTTTAGCAGCTTCCGCTGCCTGAGGGAAGGAACCGGGAAACCACGACGTTATTTGTGAAACGAACCACTAAGCCGCAAGCGGCCAAAAACATCACAAGGACGTGATCCCATGTACAAACAAATCCTCTGCTGGCGCTATCTCAAAACGCGCTATCTGGCGTTCGCGTGCATCATCAGCGTCATGCTCGGCGTGGCCACGCTCATCGTTGTCAACAGCGTGATGAACGGGTTTGCCACCAAGTTGCGCGATCTGCTCCATAGCGTCCTCTCCGACGTCGTCATGGAGGGGCACAGCATGGAGGGCTTCCACGACCCGGCCGAGAAGATCGCCCGAATTCGGAAGAATCCGTATCTGAACTCACAGATCCAGTCGATGGCGGTCACGCTTGAAGCCTTTGGCATGGTGCAATACCGCAACATCAACGGCGAGATCGCGACCCGGCCCGTGCGCGTGGTCGGCATCGAGATGAAGGACCGCGCCTCCGTGGGCGGGTTCCACCAGCACCTGATTCGTCAAAAAGACGAGACGGAACCGAGCTTTGAAATCCCCGCGAAAATCCGCAAAAACTATGAGCTGGCGGAGGAAAACCTGCGGGCCTTCCGCGAACGCGAGGAGCGCGAAGCGGACGAGAAGCAAAAGAAACTCGACACGCAGCCGCCGCGCCTGCCGTTCCGCGTGATCGAAAAACCAATCGGCATCCCGGACGACGTACAGAAGCTCTTCGATGCCGCCCGGAAGGGCGAGAAGCCCGAAGCGCCGATCCCGCCGCCGCGCGCCGTGCCGCATGTGCCGCGCGTCCCGCAGGGCGCCATTCTGGGCCATCTGATCGCCCACTTCAAGTATCGCGATCCCAAAACGGGGGAATACAAGGAAGCCGAGCCGATCAAGATCGGCGACCCGATCGTTTTGACCACGGTCTCCAGCGGCGAGAAGCTGATGCCCGTTTACGACAGTTTCATTGCCGTCGATTACTTCAAGTCCGACATGAGCGAATACGACGCCAACTGCGTTTTCGTCCCGCTCGAACATTTACAAAAGCTTCGTTCGATGGACAATCGCGCCAGCAACATCCTGATCAAGCTCAAGAACTACAAGGAAGCCGACAAGGTCGTGGCGGCCCTGGAGGCTTTATTTCCGCACGACCAGCTGGCCATCAGCACGTGGGAGAAGAAACAGGGCCCGCTGCTGCGCGCCATTGAAATCGAGAAGAGCATCCTCAACATCTTGCTCTTCATGATCATCGCCGTTGCGGGTTTCGGCATCCTGGCGATCTTCAGCATGATCGTCTCCGAGAAGACCCGCGACATTGGCATCCTCAAGGCGCTCGGCGCGTCGTCCGGGGGCATCATGAAAATCTTCCTGACCTATGGCCTGTTGCTCGGCGTCGTCGGCGCCGGGTTTGGCACGATCCTCGGCCTGACGCTTACCTGGAACATCAACGAGGTCGAGGCCTTTATCGCGTTGATGACCGGAACGAAAGTATTTGACGGCGGCGTCTATTACTTCAACGAGATTCCGACCGACGTGCAGCCCGCCGCGATCCTGATCGTCAACCTCGGCGCCATCGCCATCGCAGTCGTGTTCAGCATCATCCCCGCGTTCCGAGCGGCCATGCTGCATCCGGTGCAGGCGCTGCGGTATGAATAATTACCTCGATTTTTCGTTTAGCGCCCGCGTGACGCCAAGCGGGCGCTAAACGAATCAAAAGGAAAACCCCATGGACGGCACGATGCCCCTGTTAAGCGCGCTCAACCTGCGCAAGACCTACGTCAAATTCGCCAATCGCATCGAGGTCCTGCGCGGCGTCGATCTCGACGTTGCCGAGGGAGAGTTTCTCTCCGTCATCGGCAACTCGGGATCCGGCAAGAGCACGATGCTGCACCTTCTGGGCACGCTTGATCGGCCCGACGACGGCTGCATTCATCTCGAAGGCCGGCGCATCGACAACCTGTCGGCGAAAATGCGTGATCAACTCCGCAACCGCACCTTCGGGTTTATCTTCCAGTTTTACCATCTGCTGCCGGAAATGAATTTGCTCGAAAACGTGCTGACGCCCGCCCTGATCACGCATTCTTTCTGGAGCTGGTGGCAACATCGGCGCGAGCTCAAGAAACAGGCGCTGGAGTTGATCGATCGCGTGGGTTTGAGCCATCGCCTGACGCATCGCCCGAAGGAACTTTCCGGCGGCGAGATGCAGAGGGCGGCGATCGCCCGCGCCCTCATCAATCGCCCGCGCGTTCTTCTGGCGGACGAGCCGACGGGCAACCTCGATACCGCCAACGGACAGCACATCATGAAGCTATTGCGCGACCTGAATCAGCAGGAAGGCTTGACCATCGTGATGGTGACGCACAACTTGGACCTGGTTCACGACACCGACCGCATGGTGAAGTTGACCGATGGCCGAGTTGAAGCGCCCGAACGAAATTCCATTCCCACGTTCGCCACGGCGGGCATCGGGACGTAAAATGCATTATGGAATTCTTCGTTTAGCGCCCACGCGGCGCCACGCGGGCGCTAAACGGGGACACCATGAAAGGTCCAAGCGCGATGCCAACCCCCAAGGTCTACATCAACGGCAATTACTTCGACAAACCCGATGCCAGGATCAGCGTTTACGATCACGGCCTGCTCTACGGCGACGGCGTCTTCGAGGGCATCCGCATCTATTCCGGCAAGGCGTTCAAGCTCAAGGAGCACGTGGCCCGGCTCTTTGAGAGCGCGCGCAGCATCAAGCTGGGAATTCCGATTTCGCAAGCTGAAATGATCCAGGCGATCAACGACACGATCGCGCTAAACAACAAGCACGACGGCTACTGTCGGCCGGTCGTCACGCGCGGCGCCGGCTCGCTGGGACTCGACCCGCGCAAGACGAGCGACCCGCAGGTCATCGTCATCGTGGATGACATCGTCATGTATCCGCCGGAGCTTTACGAAAACGGCATGGAAATCGCGACGGTTTCCACCATCCGCAATCATCCCAATGCCGTCAATCCGCGCATCAAATCGCTCAATTATCTCAACAACATCCTCGCCAAGATGGAAGGCATTCAGGCCGGCTGCCTGGAATCGCTGATGCTCAACCACAAGGGCGAAATCGCGGAATGCTCCGGCGACAACATCTTCATCATCAAGCATGGCGTGGTGCGCACGCCGCCGATCGACGCCGGCATTCTCGAAGGCATCACGCGCAACACCGTGATCGAGCTGGCCCGCAAGGGCGGGTATCCGGTGGAAGAAATCGCCCAGACCCGGCACGACGTTTACGTTGCCGACGAATGCTTTCTGACGGGTACGGCTGCCGAGATCATTGCGGTGACGAAATGCGACGCCCGGCCCATCGGCACGGGCAAGCCGGGGCCGATCACCAAACAACTGCGCGACGCCTACCAGCGGCTGGTGCGGGAGTGACCTCATGACAACCCATGTCATCAGCCAGCTTGCCTGGGAGAGGATGGTGACCGCCGTGGAGAAAGTGCGCGATCGCCTGCGCCGCGCTGCTGGGGCACTGGAGCAGGCCCAGATTCCCTATGCCGTGGCGGGCGGAAATGCCGTCGCGGCGTGGGTCAGCGAGGTCGATGAGGCGGCCGTGCGCAACACGCAGGATGTTGACATCCTTTTGCGGCGCGCCGATCTCGAACCGGCTTCATCTACCGCCATGCCGCCAGCATCGACATGTTCCTCGATGGCCCCGGCGCCAAGGCGCGCGACGCGGTGCATGTGCTCTTTGCGGGCGAAAAGGTGCGACCCGAATTTGCGATTGCGGCGCCGGATGTGGAGGAAGTCAAGATCACGCCGACGGCGCGTGTGCTGAGCCTCGACGCTCTGCTGCGGATGAAGCTCACGTCGTTTCGCGACAAGGATCGCATGCACGTCCGGGATTTGATTGACGTCGGCCTGGTGGATGGATCCTGTTGCAAGAGCCTTTCCGATGAACTGGCGACGCGCCTACAATCCTTGCTGGATGATCCCGATGGATAGGCCCATTTGGATTTCCCATCAACAATCGCGAGTCTTCGTTTCTCGCAAAGACGCCAAGGCCGCAAAGAAAGACCAAAGAACGGAAGACCGAGGAGTACAAACAGAGAGCGGAAAATTACAGGTGGTTCCGTCTGTTGATTTTCTTTGCGTCCTTGGCGTCTTTGCGAGAACTCAAGGTCTGGGCCCTCGGTTACCCGATTGCGACTCGGCCGCGTTTGGAAATGGCTGTGAAAGATCACGGACGGATGGCTCTGGGCGTTCGGCTCAGTTCAGCAAGCTGCGTTCAACCACCTCGCGGGCCCGGGCAAACTCCGGTTCCCAGGTGATTTCGGGCGTGCCGCTCGCCAGGCAGTCGCGCAGCTTTTCCAGCGTGTTCAGGGCCATGTGCGGGCATTTGTTGCACGCGCAGCTGATGCCTGGAACGGGATGATAACGGTGGCGCGGAAACTTGCTTTGCAGCTGCCAGAGCATGTTCGCCTCGGTGGCGACCAGGAAATCGCGTGGCTCGGCGTATTCAGCGACCAGTTTGAGCATCGCCTCGGTGCCGCCGATGAAGTCGCTGTGCTCGCGGATGTTGGCGGGGCATTCGGGGTGAGCGATCGTGATTCCGCCGGGCACTTTCTTTTTCAACTCCAACAAATCGCGAACGCTGAAGATTTCGTGGACGATGCACGCGCCGTCCCAGAGGATCATCGGACGCCCGGTTACCTCCTGAAGGTATTGCCCCAGATGGCGATCCGGGACAAACAGGATTTCGTTGTCAACCGGCACGCGGCGGATAATTTCCTCTGCATTTCCCGAGGTGACGACCCAGTCGGACAGCGCCTTCACCGCGGCGGTGCTGTTGATGTACGTCACGGTTTGAAAACGCCGGCCATTCTCGCGCAGCATTTCCTGGTAGCGTTGCAATTTCTTCGCCGGACAGCTTTCCGCCAGCGAACAACCGGCCTTGAGGTCGGGCAGGAGAACGCGCTTGCGCGGGTTGAGCATCTTGGCCGTCTCGGCCATGAAGTGGACGCCGCAGAAGACGATGGTCTCGGTTTCCACGCGCGCGGCGGCGCGCGCGAGCTTCAGGCTATCGCCGGTGAAGTCGGCGAGATCTTGAATGTCGCCTTCTTGATAGTAATGGGCAAGGATGGTCGCGTTTTTCTCTTTCTTGAGATGCTGGATTTCCTGAACCAGATCGAGCATGGCGGGGGTTCCTTGTTTTTAGTGTGGCGGAGGATCAACCCACAGTTGGCGACCGCGTGAAGCGTTTCACGAAGTCTTCTTATTATCAGTGTATGGCTGGCGCGGCGGATTGGACAAGGGCAAACGCCGGGAAACGACCGCTCGCCCAAGGCGAGCGGCTAAACGATCCTGTGTCATTTCTTGACGAGGCGCGCCTTGACCCAGTTCACGTTGGCTTGCACATCGCCGAAGGACCCGGTCTCGACGATGAGAGTCAGGGTCTCGATGCCGGCAACGTTCTGGCGGATCTCGACCGGTGGGGCCTTGGCGGTCAGCTCGGTCCCGGCGCTGACCTCGATGCGTTTGCCGTCTAATTCGAGCGCGATTCGGGCCCGCCCGCGCGGCGACGTGATCGCGTCGATTCCGACCAGGGCGTCGAAGCGTTTGAATTTCTTGTTGAGGCGATAGGAAACCCGGCACGGTGCGTGCGTGCCAAGGCCTTTTTCAAATGCATTGCCGACCAGGCGCAGTGCGTGGCCGTCCGCGGTCAAATCGTGGGCCAACGGCCAGGAGACGCCGAGATAGGGGCGCGCCCCAAAATTGGCTGGTTTCAAATCTGACAGATCAAGCGCTGGACCCTGATGGCAATCCAGGGCGAGCAGGCTGGGCTCCGGCAACTCGACCGCGGCGCCGAACTGCGTCTTGCCCAGCCATCGACGAGCCTTGGGATCGAATTGAAGGTCCAGGAAATTGACGCGGGCGCCGCCGGCAAGGATCGCGCGGTAGTACGTCTGTTTCGTGCGCAAGCGCGCCTGCCGATCGGTGTTCCAGGCGATGCCGGCGATCAGCCGCCAGGGAATGGGGAGCGGGCGATCTTCCTGATTGAGGACGCAGCCCTTGCCATCGATGCCGCCGAGCGTACCGACGGCGCGATCGCCGTTGCGTAAATAGACCACGTCGCGCGAGCGTGGCTCCCGCGCCACGCGAGCGAAAAATTTCTCGGCGCTGTCGTCTCCTTGGGGGATCGACCAAAAACACATGACCACATTCGGCGCGAACAGGCTCAGCGCGTCTTTCTGATAGCCCGGCAGCGCGGCGGTCGGCCAGACGCGCAGGCGATTGTCTTTAAGGCCAACGGCCGCGTCGGGATCAAGCGGAATGCGGTCGCCATTGGTCAAAAGGACAAAGCTGTCGGGCCACAGCGCGGGCAGCTTGCGTCCCGTTTGCATAAAAGCCAGGAATTGGGGCGATGCCTGGCGTTCGCCGTTTTGGATCCACTCGAGCGGGCCCCCGGGCCGCAATGACTGGATCGCAACATCAACGTGCGACCCTTCCGGCGTATCAACGATGAAGCGCGGGGCCGGCTGGCAGTGCCCATGGGGTCCCGTTCCCAGCATCGCCAACAGGTACCCGGTCAACAGGGGCAACGAAAGTGGTTTCATGGCACTGAGACCCAGGCGCCCACGCTGGTGTCGGCACACCCCGAGGATGGGTTTTCGAAGAGGAGCAGGCTGCAAGCGTGCATTTGCCGCGGAAGTTCGGCGGGCTGGAAGCCTTCCCCACCAATAAATCCCATCGACTCCGAGTGCCGACACCCGACGACGGAGGCTGTGGGCCACGATCTACTGATTACCACCGGTTCACAGGTTTTCAGCGCTGCAAGATCGGCAGGTAGTTGTTGGGGACCTGAAGGATGATCAGGGCCATGGCCGTGCAGTAGTGTGGGCACATGAAGCCTTGCTGCCAGGAGCCGTCGGGCCGGCGCAGAGTGAGCAGCTCGTTGCGGATGGCGGGGAACCATTCGCGCCAGTAGTTGCCCCCGGCGATCCACATAGCCTGGACGGCATAGTAATGGCCGTAGTAGTAGTGCATCTGGGCCTCGGCGTTCAACAGGCCGCCGGGGCGGTTCGGGCCAGGCTGAAATTGCTTGAGGTATTCGAGCCCGCGCTTGACGGACTGGTCCTCGTAGATGCCGGCGCTGTAGAGCGCGACGACGCCGGCGGCGGTGCGCGCGAATCCCGCGCCGCCAAAGCCGCGCGCCTGATAGCGGAAGCCGCCGGTGCGGTCATCCTGGCAGGCCTTGACGTAGTTGGTGCAGCGGTCGGCCACGCTCTTGGGAACGGCGATGCCGGCGTTCCGCGCGGCGCGCAGCGCGTTGATCTGGCAAATTGTCACGGACAAATCGGCGTCGCGCGGCTGCGGCGAGTAGCGCCAGCCTCCTTCTTGATTTTGCGCGGTGATGATCAGACGCACGGCCCGGCCCAGCGTGGCGCGCAGCCGATCGCGCAGCTCCGTGTCGTTGACCATGCCGTAGACCTCGGCGAGGAACAGCGTCGCGAAGCCGTGGCCGTACATGGGACCGTGCAGTCCGCCGCGGGTGATGAAGCCGTTCTGGCCTTCCTCGCAGCGTACGAGGTAACGAACCGCGTTGGTCACGTGCTCGCCGTAGCGACCGCGGCCTGGCTGATTGCCGGCCGACATGAACGCCAGCCCGGCGAGTGCGGTGACCGCGACGTTGCCCTGGTACTGCCCGGTGCCGAACGCGCCGTCGTTGCGCTGTCGGTCGGCCAGCCAGCGCAGGCTGCCGTCGATGGCCTGCTGCGTGTTGCGATCGATCATGCCGGCGGAGGGATTTTGCTCCTGCGCCAGGGTGCGCCAGATCATGCTTCCCGCGGACAAGCCTAACGCGGCGCCAGCGCCGCGGGTCAGGAAGGTGCGTCGATTCATGGCGTGGTCCTCCATTCGGGGGCGGGGATCAGGCGTCAATTTTTATTGGGGCCGCGATCGTTTTCGGACAGGGCGCGATAATATTCTCGCAGCAGCGCGTCGTAGTTGCGGATGAAGCGTTCCCGGGCGTGGGCGTCTACTTCGCCGCGATGGCGCGGCGGGAGGTTTGGCCACGGACCATCGACCAGCGGATTCTTGCTGCGCGCCGCCGGCGTATTGGCACGGATTTTTTGGGCGATCCGTGGAGCGGGTTCAACGGCCGGTTTCCGCTGGGGTTGCTTCATCGCGGGTTGGGCGGACGGAGGAGGCGGCGTTTTCGGACGAGCGTTTGGCGATCTTGGTGCGGGCGAGTTGCTCGGTTGTTTTGCGGGCGGTTCGGGCCGCTCGAGCAACTTGTCGATGCCGTCGATGATGCGTTTCTGCGCCTGCCGCGTCTGGGCGGAGGGGTCGTTACGGTTGAGGTCCGTGGCAGCGCGATCGAAGTCGGCCTGGATCTCCTCGATCAACTTGCGGGAATCCCCAGACCCGGTCTGCGCCTTCTGGGCGCTGGGCGGGCCACCAGCGTGATACGGTGCGGACGCGCCCACGAGGGCTGGGGTCAGGGCCATCAAAAGCACGGCGATTGCTCGGCTCATTGGATTCTCCAGAATGCGCCCTGCTTGCCGAGGGCGAGCGGCCAAACCTGGTGGCTCAATCACCCATTTTTCGGCGCGAGCTCTCGGCGATGTTGCGGTAGTAGGCTCTGAGTATTTCTTCGTAGCGCGGGACGAAGCGATCGCGCATGAGGGCGTCCACCTCTTGCCGTTTTTTCAAGGGGAGGTGCCCCCAGGCGTTGGTTTTCGGGTCGATAGACGGGGTTTTGGGTTTCTTAGAGTCATCCCCCTTGCCGGCGAGTCCGCTGGCGCCTTTGCCGCCGCCCTTGTTGTCTTTCTTGGCATCGCCCTGTCCGCCGCCTTTGCCGTTCTTATCGCCCTTGTTGTCGCCTTCCCCTTTGCCGTTCTTGGCGAGTTGATCTTCCTTCTTTTTTTTGTCCTGGTCCTTCTTGGCTTGATTGCCGTTGCCTTTATCTTTTTTGTCTTTGTCCTTTTTGTCGCCCTGTCCGCCGCCCTTGGCCTGGTCTTTTTTGTCCGTCAGGCCCATGGGGTCTTTTTGTTTTTGTTGTGCGCCACCGCCGCCACCCTTGGCCTGGCCGCCACCGCCGCCACCGCCGCCACCGCCGCCGCCACCGCCGCCGCCACCGCCGCCGCCACCGCCGCCTCCACCACCACCGCCGCCGCCGCCACCGCCGCCGCCACCGCCGCCTCCACCGCCACCCTTGTTGTTGTCTTGCTGCTCCAGCAGTTTATCGATGTCATCGATGATCTGCTTTTGCTTGGTGCGCGTGGCATCGCCGGGGTCGTTTTTTTGGAGGTTCTCGTCAGCCTCCCCGAAGTTTTTCTTGAGGCGTTCGATGATCGCCTTGGGGTCCTCGGGCTTCGCTTCGGGTTCGCCGTCCTTCTTGGCGTCCTTGGGGTCGGCCTTTTTCGGCTCTCCCTTTTCGTCCTTGGGGTCAACCTTCTTGGCGTCGTCGTCTTTCGCGCCGGGCTGGGCCGCGGGCGCCTTCTTCTTGGGCGCGGGGGTCTGGTCCTGGGCCATGGCGAGCATGACCAGGGACGCGAAGCTGATAAGAGATATCGTGAGGTAGCGGGTCATTTCTTTTTCTCTCCTTCGTTGGGCATGGGCTGATCCGGCGGCGGCGCGACCAGGTCCTGGAAGAGGTTGTGCAACCGTTCTTGCTCGGCGGACAGGTCGCGGAGTTCTTGGGTTTGGGCGTCATTGAGCTTCTTGAGATCGGGATTGAGGCGAGCGAATTCGGCGGTGCGCTGATTAAGATCCAGCTGCTCCCCGCGCAGCGCCTTGAGCTGCGCGGTTGGCGGAATGCCGTCGCGCGCTTGCATGCCGCCTTGCTCTTCCTTCGGATCGCCGTCCGGCTCCTTGGCCTGATCGTCCTGTTTTTTGGGCTTTTTGGCGATCTCTTCCTTCAGGGTGTCGAGCAGGCGATCGAGCCGGGCGGCGGCGGATTTCTGATGGCGAATGATATGGCCCTGGGCGTCGATCTCGTCCTTGGTTTCTTCCGGGTTGAAGCGGTTCTCTCGGCGTTCCAGGCCGAGGGTGCGACGTTCTTCCATGGCCTTCCCGGCCTTGTCCATCGACTCCTTGGCTTTTTCGAGGATGCTGTGGAAGACCTTGGCGCCTTTGAGTTTTTCTTTGAAGGCGTCGGTGTCCTCGGCGATGCTTTTCTGGGCTTCCATGTTGCCCTCGATGGAATCGAGATAGGGATCGGTCCACTGCTTGCGCTTCATGATCTTCGCGTGCAGCGATTCGGATCGTTCGAGCACGGCGGCCTGGCGGATCTTGAGCCCCTCGAGCTGATCGGCGATCTTGATCAACAGCTCGCGCGCCAGTTGTTCCTGGGCGTCCTTCAGTTCGCGCTTGGCGCGGTTGATTTCTTCCTTCGCTTTCTTTTGATTCTCCTCGGGATTGTCGCCCTGCTGGATTTTTTCGATGGCCTTGTCGAGTTGGTTGTTGGCCTCGTTGAGTTCGTTGGCGGCGCGCTGCTCATTGAGTCGGGCCAGCTGGCGACGCATTTCAGCAATTTCTTGCTGGAGCGCCTCGTGCTGCTTGGCAAGCTCTTGCTTCTTTTTGAGCCGTTCCTCCAGGTTGGGCTCCATGTCAGCTTTCTTGGTGTCTTTTTGCAGCTTGTCGAGCTTCTTGGCGATCTCGTCGAGCTTTTTCTGCGCTTCCTTGCGGTTCTGGATTTCCTTGTTGAGCGCGTTCTCGTTCTTGCCTTCGAGCGAATCGAGGATTTTCTCGAGGTTTTTCTGGATTTCCTTTTGTTGTTCCAGCGCCTTTTGCGGGGCTTCCGTTTTGTCTTGTAACTGGCGGGCGACGTCCTTCATCTGTCCCGTAATGGGCGGTTTTTGTTCCTGCTTGGGCCCGGTCTTGGGTTCCTCGGCATTCTTGATGGCATCCTTGAGCTTTTGAGCGTTGGCCTGGTCGCCATTTTTTTCGTATTCGGTTTTGGCCGCTTTCATCTGCTTGAGCAGGTTGTCAAGCTGGTTGGCCAGATCGAGTTGTTCCATCCGTTTGGCGTTGATGTCGTCGGCGAATTTTTTTTCCTGTTGCTTGCGGGCATCGGGATCCTTGATGTCGTTGAATAGTTGCTCCTTCTTGGTTTTCAGATTTTCGAGGTCCTCGCGCAGATTGTCCTGCTTGGCATTCAGGTCGCGAAACTCCTTGCGGAAGTTCTGGACCTTGGCGCCGGGGTTGAGGTCTTTGATGAGTTCGTTCAGGGCGGTGCGCACGTCTTTTTGCAGCTTGTCCGTGTCGGCGAGCGTCTTCTTGGTCTTTGGCGAGTTTTTGTCGTTCTTGGCGATGTCATTGTTCGCCTCGGTGAGCTTCGGCTCGATCTGCTGCAACTCCTGGTTGCCGATGGCGTCGAGCGTGCCGCCGATCTTGGAGGCGTCACGGAAGGCGGGAGAATCGGTCAGCTTGTTTTCCTGAAGGGCGCGTTTGACGTCGTTGATGTCCTGACGCAACCCCTCGACGCGATCGCGCACCTCGCGCTGTTGCGTGACGGCCTTGTCCGAAAAATTCTCGCGCGCCTTCTGATCGAACTTGTCCTTGCCCTGGGCCTCCTTGACGGCTTCCTGGGCCTTTTCCTGAATCTTCTCGATGGCCTCGATCCGCTTGATGATTTCGCCGATCTTTTCGTCCACGTTGTTCAGAAGTTTTTGTTTGCTGATGATTCGCAATTCGACCGCGGAGCTGCGGCCTGGTTCGCGGGGGCCATAGAGATTGCAAAAATCCTCGGCACAGACCTGCACGGTGATGACGTCGCCGTGCTTGAACTGATTGCGTAGGGCCCAAACAAGGTTGAATTCCAGCTTTTGATGGCGCAAGCGCACATCGGAAGCCACGATGGGAGAGTCCATCGCCCTGGCCAGGAACAGGGGCAGAAGTTTCCCGTAGTCGGCGGCGTCAAAAAGCGGGATGATTTCCGGTTCGGTCAGGGTTCCCTCATCGCCGCGGCGGCGGAATTCGAGGTAGACTTTTTTCACGGCGAATTGCGGGTCCAGTGCCAGGAACTTGAAGGCGACCTCGGCCGTTGGCACGGCGGTCACACTGGCGCTGGGTTGCTGCAGTTTGACCTCTGGCAGCGGATCGAGATTGACGCGCAGATCGGCGCTCTCCGAATTGTCGAGCCGATGGTGGTCGCGCAGGCTGAGCGCGTAGCTGCCGGTCACCCACGGAGTGAAGCTAATCTGGAAGACCGACATGTCCGCGTCGAATTCCGCGGGCACCCGGCCCCAGACGGCCTGACCTCCCGCCGCCTGAGCCGCGGCTTGAAGGGGATTGGTCTGGCCGAGGAACGTCAGCACCGACGCGGGCGTGGCCAGGGCGTTTTCCGGGCGGTATTCGATCCACGCCTGCGCGAGCGGGCGGTCGGCCTTGGCCCGCAGGATCACGTGGCTGCCCGCGACCAGATCAAGCCGACGCGTGCCAGGACTGAGCCGCTTGGTCGGCAGGTCGGTATATTCAGGCGGATGAATGGTGATCTGGGGGGACGGCTGCCCATCGAGATCGACCAACTTGGGCGGCGGCAGCACCTCGACAACCTGCCATTCCCCCGCGCGGCGCGGGAAGGCGCCGTCATTGGCCATCACGCGAAATTTGAACTTGCGTTTTTGCTGCGTCATGTCGATGGCGGTGATGAAACTCGCCGAATGCTTGTCCGAACCCGTGGCCTTGAGTTCAAATTCCTTGACGGAGAGAATCTGCCCCTCGATCTCGACGCGGGCTTTTTTTGGGATTTGTCCGTGCAGATCGACCTTGATGAAATAGGGCCGGCCGATGGCGATCACATCGGACTTTTTCTGGCGCGGGTCAAGCTTTTCCCAGCGGGAATCCTCGTCCTGTTGTTCGAGCAATTCGAGCGGCGCCTGTCTCGCCACGGCGATGCTGGTCCAGGTGTGTTGTCCGAATGGCTCGACGAAACGCCAGAACGCGATCGCGGAGAATGCCGGGGTCAACCAGACGACGAACCCGGCGACCAGCAAGCCACAGAATGCGCCGGCGCTGAAAAGGCCGGCTGAACGGTAATCGAGGATGCGCCCGAAATCGCACGCGGAGGCTTTCTCGATGGTTTCCCTCATCGTCTTTTGCCGAAGGGCCTCGGAGCCGCCCAGGCGCGCTTGCTCTTCCGGCGTTTGTTTCAGGAACTGGACTGTGCTGGCGAGGGAGTCGTTGAGTTCCGGGTAGACGTCCTCCACGCGCAGCGCGAGGTTGAGGTCATCGCACGGCCTGGAAAATGGCCGAAAAAGGTAAGCGTAGGTCAGGACGCCGCTGCTCACGAGCAGTCCGACCAGGGCCGCCCCGCGGATCAGGCTGGGCAGGTGCAGCCAGTAATCGAGCGTCCCGACGACGACGCCGACGCCAAGGACGAGGGCGACGAGGGCGCACACGCCCTGCCAACCATCGAGCAAACGCACTTTACGCCGCAGGGACGCCAGACGTTTCAGGATCGGATTCATGGCGGTTTTCCTATAGGCCTCGATTCGTTTAGCGCTCGCAAGGCGACGCGCGGGCGCTAAACGAAGAACTCCCATCCCACTATAACAGATGCTTCATTTTACGCAAAACCCATTCGGACGATATTAAGAAGACGACCAAGGCGAACGCCCACCACTGATTCCACAATAAAGTTGGCGGAGCGTTGGAGACAATTCGAATCGTGGGGGGCAGCGGCAGCCCGTCCAGCGCTTCCTCGGCGTTGTCGATTTTCACGAACATGCCGTTGGATTTGTCGGCGGCGCTGCGCATCTCGGCGAAGTCCATGCGCAGGTTTTCGAGTTCGCCCGGCGGCAGCTGGACGATGGCGTCGGCGCTGGGTTTTTCGCCGTCGGGCTGGGTGGAGCTAACATCGGGGTTGGTCAGGCGGAAGCGGTATTTGCCCTCGCGCGAGCGGAGCCAATCGCCTTCGTAGCGCGCCCGGCTGCCGGCGACCTTGGCCAACTTCATCGTCGAGACCTGCGGCTCCCCCTCCTTGGCGCCGGGGGGTTGATAGGTGACGGAGACGACCACGTCGGTGGCGTCGGTGATCTTGGGCCCCTTGGCCTCGGCGCCGGCGGGGCCGGAATCGGGGAAGCGCACGCGCACCGTGATTTTGTCGCCGACCAGGTAGGGAACCTGCCGATCCAGCCAGAGCTTGGTGTGCATCGGCTGCCCGCGCGCCAGATACCTCATGCTTTGCAGCCAGAAGTCGTTGTACTTGGTCTCGTCGCCGCCCGCGCGCCAGCGCCAGGTTTCGTCGATCCCGAAGAACATGCTGCGGCCGCCATTGGGCAGAACCATCTGGACAATGAGCGGATGTTTGGGGTTTTGCTGTGGCCTTTTGACTGCGGCATCGACGTTGGGGTGGACGGCGAGGACGTCGGCGAGGGGCTTGGCAACGTAACCGGACGAGTACCAGTAACTTTTTCGCAGCCGTTCCCAGATGGCCAGACTTCGTTCCTCGTCTGGGCTGAAGCGGAACATTGGATGGCTGCGGCCCAGTTGGGTCAGTTCGGGTTTGAACACATCGCGCATCGCTTTCTCGGCGGGTGGGTTATCCTGGAGCGGCTCGACGGGGAGAATTTTTTCGAGCGGCGTTCCCTTGTAGCGGTGCGGGTTATTAAGCGCTCCGGCGATGAACAGGACGCCGCCGCCGGATTTGCCCGCCTTGCCGCCCTGACCGGGTTCGCCGCTGGCGAAGGCCGCGATGTCCTTGAGCCGGTTATTGAGCTTCGGGTGCTTTGGATCGCAATCTCCAAAAATCAACACGTCGTACTGGCTCAGTTCCTCCAGCGTGGGCGGGAAATTGGCGATGGCGGTCGTGTCCACGCCGCCGTTATCGTTGCGGTCCTTGGCAGCCCAGTCGTCGTCGGCATCGAGCAGGAGCACGGTCAGCTCGATCGATTTCTTCTTGTTCTTCTTGTTCTTCCCTTCCTCCGCCTCGCGCTCCAGGAGGAACTTGACGTAACGGAACTCATAGCGCGGTTGCCCTTCCACGTACAGCACCTTGGTCAGCTTGGTGTCGATCACCTCGATGGTGCGTTCGATGCGCAGGTTCTCCGGGGGCAACGGCCTTTCGTTGGGGCCGGGCTTGGGCGGCTCGACCTCGATGATGTAGTGCTTCCGCCCCACGCCCTTGGGTTGATCGCGCAGGCGGAGTTTCACGGCATTGCCCGTGGGATCGATCTTGGCCATTTCGCGAGCGACTTCTTTTTCCTGCCCGTTTTTTTGCCTGAGCTTGAGGGTGACGGGCACGGTGATGTTGCCCTTGAAGCCCTTGCCGGTCAGGCGGAATTCAAAAACGGCGTGGTCCCCTTCATAGATGGTGTCCTCGACATTGAGATCGTGAATCCGGAGCTCCCGTTCCTTGTCCTTATCCCCGACGCCAATGAGGAAGAGCGCGATGCCTTTCTGGGCGGCGTAATCGCCGGCCTGGGACAGGGTCTCATCGCGCGTGGTGACGCCGTCGGTGAACATGATGACGCTGGACAGCCTCGACCCGCGGTAGTGGTCGATGACCTGTTTGACCGCAACCCCCAGGCGGCTGGCGTTGCCGACGGGCTCCAGCCGATCCACCGCCGCCAAAGCGCGCTCGATGCTGGCGGCGTCGCGCGGGTCGATGATCTCGCCCGCGTCGCCCTCCTTGTCGCGCAGCTTGGTCGCCCGGCCATGAAGGTCCAGATGGAAAATATGCACCTTCGAGCGATGCTTGGTCAGGAGCGTTTTGATCCAGTGCGGCTCCGGCTGAGCGAGGATCGCCTGGACGAGTTGCAACCGGCTTGGCCGCCACTGGTCGGTGTTTAACTGGTCGCGCTGACGGGTCCAGTAGGTGAGGCGTTTGATGAGCTCATCTCGTTCCGCCATCACATCCGGATCGGTGTCGGCCGCGGCGGCCTTGGCGGCGATCTCGGTCTTCAGAGCCGCGAGACGATCCGGAATCTCCTTTTGCAGCCTGGCGCGAATGCTGTCGCCAAGTTTCTTGACACGCTCGATCACCCCGGGATCGCGGAACGTGTCCGGCTCCCCCATGCTGCGCGTGTCGTCGATCAACAAGACCAGATCGGGGAAGCCCTCACGGTCATAATGCAACTCGGGCCTGGGCAGAAGAAACCACAGGGTAAACAAAATCAGGTAAAGCCGCAGCGCGCCCAGAAGGAGCTTGTACACCAGCGAGACGCGCGGCGCCTCGGCCCGGTAGGTGAAGAAGATGGTCAGCACCGCGGCTAGAGTCAGAATGACAGCGTACCAGTGCTCGTTGCCTGGCAGGCCGAACAGCCAGGACATCTGCGCATAACTCCAGCTCGAGCCCTCGCCGGCCTGAAGGTCTTCGACGCCGATACGGCGTTCAAACCAGGTGCGGATCATGTCAGGCAAGAAGCCGAGGAAATCGCCTGTCCACCAGTAGATGGTGACAATGAAGAGCCCGACCGCGAAGAGGATCGTGAAGACAATTGCGATACCGGCGGCGACCATCGTGCTGGCGGGCCCGGCGGGAGCGTTGGTTAGCGCGGCCTCCGTGGTGGTGTAGTGCCCGAAACGCCACGCCAGCAGGATTTCCGCGAAGAGCAAGCCAAGCACGAGCAACAGAACGGCGTTCGCCAGGTCCGGGCCAAAGGGAAGCGCGACCTGGACCGCGCCGTCTTCCACCGGAGCGCCGGGCAACGAAGCCGAACGGGCATCGCGCACGACCTGGAACGTCCATTCGGGATAGGCTTCCTCAAGTTTGGTCTTGTCGATCCGCGCCAGGTCGCTTTCCGAGCCGCGCTGGTCGGCGCCGAACACGGGAACGTTGACCGCGAACGGAATCTCCACCCCCGTGGATGTTTCAAAGCGGTAGACACCGCTGACATCGGTATCCGCCCAGCGAAACAGGTTCACGTCGTCGATCAACTGCGTCTTGCCCTTCTGTGGCTTTAACCCTGTGATCTCGGGCGGGTACTTGACCGTGACATCCAACTCGGCCCCACCGGGGAGGTAGGCCTCGAGCATCCCGCCAACGGTCTGGCTCTGTTCACGCAGTCGGCCGGTAACGGCAAGCCGGGTCAACTCGTGCATCATGGCCCCGAAACTGGGCGAACCGGGCCAGCTGGTCCAGTCGAGGTTGACGGTTGACGCAAGGAAAATGACCTTGCCGCGATAACGCGCCGGCTGCAATCGCACGCGCTGCCCCGCCTTGGCCACGGGCGGCGCAGGCTGATGAGCACGCGATAGCGGCGGGTTCCATTCAACGATGGCCGGGGAACTGACGGGCAGGGTCTTGTCCGGCTCGGCCTTGCGCCCCTTGGCAGGCACCTCCGTGGCGAACGACAGCACGGTCCGCGCTTTTCCCTCCGGCACGCTCGCCTGCAAATACTGGCGAAAACGCGCCGTCTGCAAGGTCAGCCGATCTTCCTCCTCGCTGAACGCATTTAACGGCGGGAGGCGGAAAGCGTTCTTATCCGAGTTGGATAGGAAGAAATGATGCTCCTTCGGGGCGGTGATTTTCTTGATCATTTTGGCGGGCAAGAGGCCGTGCCCGTTCTTGTAGAGCAACTCGTTGTAGCGATCCAGGTGCTTGACCGTCTCGTCCCCCGCGGACACGACGAACCCGCCGCCGCGGCGCAGGTGCGTGTCGATCTTGCGCACGTCGTTGACGCCGAACGAACCGACGTCGCACCAGAAGATGCAGTCGTACTGGGCCAGGTCGCCTTCCGCCAGGTCGGCGAATTGGGACGGGCTGACCACCTTGGGCCGCAACGGCATCCATGCCTCCTCCGTCCCTGGCGGGAACGGATTCAACGCCAGCCGCAAGTATTCCGTGGCCCGCTCGAAGCGGTCGGCCGAGGCCTTGCCGTTGACCAGCAAGACCGGGATTGTCTCGCGCACGGTGATGATGATGGTGTTGGCATCGTCCTGCGGCAAGGCGTCGCCGGCGATGCGCACCTGCACCGCGTAGGTGCCGGCGGCGGGGAAGTTGACATTCTTGAAGACCACGATGTCCTGACCTTGAGCCGCCACCAGGGCGTTTTCCTGCTCGACGACGCGCAATTGCAGGGGAGCGTCGTTGGCGGTTTCCTTGGCCTTGCCGATCAAGAGCTCGGCGCGCAACAGGGCCGCTTGCAGGCCGTAGTTCTTCACGGTGGCGCGCAGCGACACCGGCGTCTTGGCGGTGATATAGGTGTTTCTGCTATAATCGAATTCCAGGTGCGTCACGGACACATTCGCCGCGTCCGCCGCCGGGCCGCAATCGACGAAGACCGTGGTCGCCCGCTTCTGGATGTCCAGGTAGGGGTTTTTCTCCTTGGCGTCGGCCTCGGTCTTGGCGTCGGGAGCCTGCGCCGAAATCCAGGTGGAGTTTTGCATGTCGGTGAAGAAATAGACCGCCTGCGCGGGAAAACGCGCCTTTGCCTCGCCGAGCTTGGACGCGATCATGTTGAGGGCGGCGGGCACGGACGAGTTTCCGTGGCTCGGCAAGACGGCTTCGATTTCGCGCGCGACCAGGCGCGTGTCCTGCGACGCTCCGCCGACGAGCCAGCTGGGGCTGTCTTTCAAGAGGAGCACGCTATACCCGTCGCCCGATTGTCCGTCCTGAATTTTCTTGAGCGCCATCTGCCGCGCCACCTCGAAGGCGGTTTGCCCTTCGACCTTCTGATTCATGCTGAGTGAGGCGTCAAGCACGATGATGTGGTGCACGCGATGCCCGCGGCCGGCCTTGGCGTCGCCCAGGCGGTTGAGATGAAGCATGGACCAAACATCCTCGGCCCACGGCATCACGCTGACCATCGCCAGCAGAATGAGAAAAAGAACCAGCATGCGCACCAGGAGCAAAAGGAGTTGCTCGATGCGCATGCGTTTGCGCGTTTGCTTCTGGGCGGCAAGCAAAAACTTCATGGCGGCCCAAGGCACGATTTTGAATCGCCGACGGTTGATCAGATGGATGATGACGGGAATGGAAACCGCGCCCGCGGCGACGGCCAGGGCGGGAAAAAGTCCGAGGAATGCGAATAGGATCATCATGGCAACGCCTGTGGCACGCTGGATTTCGTTTCAACACGTCAACGCGACCGCTTCTGCCGATGCGCCAGGTAACTTGACATCGCCACGTTTAACGGCGTGTCCGTGCGCAATTGCACATAGTCGATATTCTGATCCCGGCAGCCTTTTGTCAAGCCGCGCAGGAAACCCTCGATCTGCTCCAGGTACGCTTTACGCAGCGAACGCGGGTCGGTCAACAGGTCCGGGTAGAGTTCCATGCCGCGGAAGAGCGTCGATTCCTGAAAAGGAAACGTCAACTCCATCTCGTCGAGGACATTCCATAGCACCACCTCGTGACGCTTGTGCCGCAAATGCTTCAAACCCGACAGGATTGGCTCCAGGTCCTCGAACATGTCACTTATCAGGAAAAGGATTGAGCGGCGGTTGATGCGTTCAGCCATGTCGTGAAACAACGGGGCCATGTTCGATTTCTCGCCGCCGACGCCCTGGTTCATCAAGTGAACCATCTCCTTGAGCTGCGACATCTGGCTCGTCGGCTTCAGGAAATTGCGGATCTCCGAATCGAAGGTGACAAACCCGACCGCGTCGGATTGGTGCAGCACCAGATACGCCAGGGCAGCCGCGGACATGCAGGCGTAGTCAAACTTCGACATCCCCTCGATGGAGCCGTACTTCATCGATTCGCTGATATCGAGCATGATCCAGCAAACCAGGTTCGTTTCTTCCTCGTATTGCTTGAGGTAGAAACGCCCGGTGCGGCCCCAGACTTTCCAGTCGATGTGCTTGATGTCGTCGCCGGGCACGTATTCGCGATGCTGGGCGAATTCAACGGAGAACCCGTGGTAGGGCGACTTGTGCTGCCCGGAGAGATAGCCTTCGACGATGAGCCTCGCCTTGAGTTCGAGGCTGCGCACCTTGGCAAGCGTGCGCGGGTCGAGGTATTTGCGGGGATCGTCTTTGGTTGCTTGCTTGGCCATATATCGCCTTTCTAAAATATCATGTCACGGCGTCCGCAGGTCATCCAGTACCACCACGGGCAATCCCGTAATGCCGCGAAAAACGGCGTCGTTCGTGACGAACAACGCACAACCAGCTTGCCGCGACGTCGCAGCATGAATCGCGTTGGGCGTTCGCAACTTGGTCGTCGCACGCAACTGGGCGGCATCACGCAAGATCGATTGTGTGATCGGGAGCAGGGAAACGTCCGTGCCGATGAGCGATTGTTCGAACGCCGCCACCAGTTTTACATGCTTGGTTTTCAATGGTTTCACGAGCACTTCCATGAGAGTCAAATCGCTCGTGATAACATCGACCGTGCCAGCATGTGCCGCGAGCCATAATGGCTCCAGCAAGGGCCAATAGTCCGGGTAGCGCTCGACCGAATAGATGACCGCCATCGCGTCGACATACACCGACCCGGCGGCCGGCAACATCAACGATCCCATGCGTTTCGTTCCTCCTGGATGTACTCATCGACCTCTGCCGGCGTCTTGAATACCAACGGGCCAAGCGGCAACGTCTTCAGATATTCAAGCATCGACGTGCGCGGCACCGCCGACTTTGGTACGACGGTCACCTCGACGGTCGTCCCTTCTGGCAATCCCGGAGCGGTGAACTCAACGCGGTTGCCGGGTAGAACGGTTGTTTCTATGTGTAGCGTCGTTTGCATGGTATCAACCTCAGTTCGAGTTCGTTCAGGCGTTCACCGGCACCACCCTAGCGATGGATGTGACAATCCGGCAGGGCCTTTTGCAGCTTTGCGACGCCAGTATCCGTCACCTTTGTGTCGCCCAGATTCAGCGTTCGTAGGTTTTTGAGGCTGGCCAGTTCCTTTAACCCCGCGTCCGTCACCTGTGTGAAATCCAGGAACAGACTCTGCAGGTTTTTGAGGCTGGCCAGTTCCTTCAGACCTGCGTCCGTTACCTGCGTCCTGAAAAGGGAGAGGTGGTACAGGCTCTTGAGGGCAGGCAATTCCTTTAGCCCTGCGTCCGTCACTGGCGTGTCCATTAAGTCGAGTAGGCTCAGGTCCTTGAGGCCCGCTAATTCCTTCAGCCCTGCGTCCGTGATTGCCGTGCCCCTGAGGTCCAGTTCGCGCAGGCTCTTAAGGGCCGCCAATTCCTTCAGACCCGCGTCCGTGATCTTCGTCCAGGTAAGGTTCAACGTGTGAAGTTTCTTGAGTCCGGCCAGGCTCTTAAGTCCCCTGCCCGTCACCCTCGTTGTTGTGAGATCCAGTGTGTGAAGATTTTTAAGCCCGGCCAACTCCTTCAAACCCGCGTCCGTCACATCCGAACAGCCAAGGTCAAGCGAGTTAAGGCTTTTGAGGCCGGCCAACTCCGTTAGCCCCGCGTCCGTCACTTTCGTGACGCCGAGGTTCAGCGTGTGCAGGCTCTTAAGGCCGGCCAGCTCCTTCAGACCCGCGTCCGTCACTTTCGTGCCGGCAAGGTGCAGCGCGTGCAGGCTCGTCAGGCCGGCGAGCTCCTTCAGACCCGCGTCCGTTACCTCAGTGTCGGCAAGGTCCAGCCCGAATGGCGCTGCGGGGAGCGGCAGCTTGGCCACGACCCCATCCTTCCAGGCGAGAAACCGGAACGCCCGTACGGCGCCAGCTAGCCCGGTCGCCTCCTCTTGAAAACCATGAAAGCCGTCCGAATCCAGCCCCATCCAGCCGGGTACGGCCCCGGCCTCTTGCCGGGCCGCGACGATCTCGTTGGGCAGCGGCTGGGGCGGATCTTGTTTGGGCGGCTGCCCCGCCTTATTGCAACCCGGCACAGTGCCGCCGGCCAGCAGCACGAGCGCGGCCAGTGGACCCGAGAAACTTCGCCGTTGCATAGGGTGTCTCCTGGATCGTTTCCGCACGAGCAGCCAAAGAATCATCCCAACCACTTCTTGGCTTCCTGTATCGATCGTTCGCCGCTATCGACAGCCTGCTCTCGGACCGGCGTCGCGTCCTCGTCGTCGCTTTTCTTCCAGAATTCGAGCCAGAATCCGCCGTTGTCTTCGGATATTTCAATGGCCCGGCCTTTGTTTACGGCATAGGTGAACGACGACGCGCCGTGACCCTTTAAACAAACCTCTTCGAACTTTGGCGTGAGTTCGTCCTGAATTTCCACTAATTTCGTTTTGACGATCAGAACGTGCGCATCAACCTCAACCACGCGAGGACTCCAGCATCGTTGGCATTGTTTGGTTTTCATGTGTCCTCCGCCCGCGCTCGCCAAAGGCGAGCGGCTAAACGCTCACCCCGTCACCACCGCCTTGCCCCGGGCCAGCGCTTCCTCGTTCGGGTCGCGCGGGATGATGTCGGCGAGCCGCTGCACGATCGTCTCCGGCTTGATGCCCTCGGCCTCCGCGTTGAAGTTGGTGATGATGCGATGCCGCAAGACCGGGATGGCGACGGCGCGAATGTCCTCGCACGAAACGTAATAGCGGCCATGCAAGACCGCGCGGGCCTTGGCGCCGAGCACCAGGTTTTGCGTGGCGCGCGGACCGGCGCCCCAGGTCACGTATTCCTTGATGAAGTCCGGCACGTCGCCTTTCTCCTTGCGTGTCAGGCGGGCGAACTTCATCGCATAGCGGATGACGTAGGGCGCGACCGGGACCTTGCGCACGATGTCTTGCATCTCCAGGATGTCATTCCCCGACAGAATGCGTTCGAGCTTGGCACTATGCGTCGCCGTGGTCATCTCGACGATCTTGTATTCCTCGTCTTCGCTGGGGTAATCGACGAGCACGTTGAACATGAAGCGATCTTGTTGCGCTTCGGGGAGCGGGTAGGTTCCTTCCTGCTCGATTGGGTTTTGCGTGGCGAGGACGAAGAACGGGTCGGGCAGTTTGTGCCGCGTGCCGCCCACGGTCACCTGCTTTTCTTGCATGGCTTCCAGAAGGGCCGCCTGCGTCTTGGGCGGAGTGCGGTTGATTTCGTCGGCCAGGATGACGTTGGAGAAGATCGGCCCGTGCAGGAACTTGAACACGCGCTGGCCGGTCGCCTTGTCTTCTTGCAACACCTCGGTGCCGGTGATGTCCGAGGGCATCAAGTCGGGCGTGAACTGGATTCGGCTAAAGCTGAGGTTGAGCGCGTCGGAGAGGGCGCGGATCATCAACGTCTTCGCCAGGCCGGGCACGCCGACCAGCAGGCAATGGCCTTTTGAAAAGACGGCGATCAGGAGTTGCTCGATGACCTCGGTTTGCCCGACGATCGCCTTGGCAAGTTCGTTCTTGATGCGCCGGTAGCCATCGTTAAGACGTTCAATGGCGGCAAGATCCCCCTCGATGCGCGGCCAGTTCGTGCCGGCGGCGGTCGGCGCCACGGTTGGCACGACCGGCGCTGACGGAATCGATGCTGCCATCGGCGCGTGCGAATCTTCGGGCCGCACGACGATGACCGGTTCCTCGGCCGACGGCATGGTCGGCGGCGCCGCCACCCAGGTACCACAGGCGCAGAGGCGTTTGCCTCCTGCCGGAACCTGCAAAGGAGTTTGACACGCTTTACAACGAACGCTGACGACGTCGGATTTCATGGAGTGAGACTCGAAGGGTGAATCAGGATTACTTTTTCCAGGTCTGTTTCATGCTACCGGATTCTTCGCTTCCGGGCATCGTTTATTCCGCGTCCAGGCTGCGAAAATTGAAAATCCGGCCGGCGGCCGAAACCAGCACGTTGCGCGGCGTGAGCACGACTTTTCCCGGCGTGGCCGATTCGGGGAACGAAAGGCGTTGCAACAGAGTTCCCTCAATAGGGTCCAGAAAGGAGACAAAGAAGGCTTGCTCCTTCTGGCATTTCAGAGGATAAACCGCGAGATAATCCCTGGCATAACGGATGCGCCAGCCTCCGGTGGTGGCTGGCAGCGAACGCGTCCATTGCAACGTGCCGTCGTTCAAGGACCGAGCACACACCGCGTTGCCCTTGGCGTAATACCAAGACGTATTACCCAGGCAGACCGTTTCTGGGTCCAGGCCGTCGGGGAGTTTTCGGGCCGGGACGCGCCACAGGAGTTGGCCACGTTCGGTGTCCAGGCGGACCCAGTCATTGCCTTCGTTGTAGGGGACTGCCGCGAGTAGCGTGTTGTCCTTGGTTTTGAGTTTACAAAGTTCCCCGGTCAACGAGGTTGGCCAGCTGGCCTGCCAATGCCAGATTGCCTCGTTGAGGGAACTCGGATGCTGGGCGATGATGCGACCGTTCTCCTCGGCGCGAATCAAAAGCTTGCCGACGACCCGCGGTGGTTCCACCCAGGGCCGGGTGATGGCGCCGAAGGGCGTGGTGGATTCGTTGAGTTGAACGGGCTGCCCGGCCACGTTTTGCGCGAACAGGTTGGCGCCGAACCGGACGAAATGCGGTCCGAACGCGGCGCCGTCGAGCGGGCGCAACGCGGCGGCGGGCGGAGCGTATTGCCAGGCGATTTCGCCGGTGTCCAGGCGCAGCCTCAAGAAGCGGCGCGAATCGTCCAGCAGCAACAAGGTATCGTCCCAGCGCTGGGCCAATCCAAAGCCTGCGCCGGCAAACGTGAACGCCGGCATTCCGTCCCTCAAGCCGGACAAGCGCCAGGCGCGCGATGGCGCGGGCACGCGCCACGCCATCATGCCGTCGTGAACCCGCACCGCCTGCACCGCCTGGGCCCCGGCAAAAACCACCAGGTCGCGCCAGCGCTCCAGCCAGGTCGGCTCAAAATCGATCGCTCGGCTCCAGATGGCGGCGCCATCCGAAAGCCTTCGGCACGTCAAGCGGCCCTGGCTTGTACAAAAGAAAGTCTTGGCCTGCGGATCGGACAACGGCCAAGCCCGGCCATCGGTCTGCTCCCACGCCTGTACCAGCGGAAGCCTCGGGCCAACGGCGGGCCACGCCGCCAAGGCGCTGAGATAGGGTTCCTTGTGTCTCGATGGCACGAGCGCCCCATACGTCTTTTTGCTGATTGGCTCGATCAGGCCGGCAAACCGGGCGTCCAGCGATTGCCAGGCGTGCCACGCGGAGCGAAAGTCGCGTTGCCCTTCATACGCTCGCGCCAGGCCGTGTAGGCTGGTTGCTTCCTGTTGGTCGCTGGGGTTTAGTCGGAGTGCCCGGCGAAACGCGTCCGTGGCCTCGCCCCAGTTTTTGTTTTGCAGAGCCGAGGCCGCGCGGCGCAATTCGGCGTTCATCGTTGGAGGGTCGGCTACTTTCTTGCCAGGGTCACCTATCGCATCAATCCGAGCCTTCGCCAGCCTATGCCAGGTTGTCGCGTCCCGATGAGAATGGGAGGCGTCGAGTAGTTGCCGATAAACTTCGAGTGCTTCCGCCGTTCGGCCCGCGCTGGCGAACCAGCGGCCGCGCTGGTAGAGACGCTCGAGTCGCACCTGCGGTCTGGGATCAGCGGGGGGCAGCTGATGAATCTGGTGCGCGGGCGCATACACGACCAGCTCGCGCAAACCGGCGATCGCCAGGCAGCCGTGGCCGAACGCGAGATTGCCGACCGGCAGCGTGGCAAGCATTGTGGGATCGAAGATCGCCGGTTCTGGAAGCACCTGGGCTTGCCGTTCCTGTTCTTGGCGTCCGGAATCCAGGGTCACGGCGCGGTACGGCAGTTTCGGATCCTGCGTGGGCCAAAGAATCCAACGGCCTGCAATCAGCCCGCGCCCCAGCGGCGGTAGGCGTCCGTCGCTTGGCTGCATCCAATCGACCTGCCCACTGGCGGTGCGAAGGGCGACGAGACCGGTACGAGTCGTAACAAACAGCCGGCCATTCGAGACGCCGAGCAGATGCACCGCTTCGAGGTCTGCCGCCTCCCAGATAACCTGGCCGGTGACCGCATCGATACAAAAGACGCGATCAGTATCCAGCGGGGCCGCGTAGACGGACCCGTCCGCATGGACGCACGGGATCAGATCGCGCGGGGTCGCTTCCGTGTCCGCGCCGTGGGAAAGCTTCGGCGGATAACGCACGCCCCAGGTCGGCTGCCCGGTCAGACCATCAATCGCGACCATCGCGCCCGCGTGCGAGGCAAACACCACCTGACCGCCGGCCCAGGTCAGCAAATGGTGGCGATGCCGGGGGGACTTGGTGACGAGGGCAGCATCGGGACAGTCGCACACCGCGCGCGTCCATCGGCGTCGGCCCAGGCGATCGAAACAGTCGATCGAGGTCCTGGCGCGCCCGCCGGCGAATTCCGTGCGGGCGATGTAAACGCCGTCACCCGTCACCAGGGGCGCGCCCTCGAAAAATACCGCCTTTCTGTCGTCCGCGCTGGCCTTGATGCGCCATAACTCCCGTTTCTTGACCATGGCGGGTTCGGTCAAGTCCAGGCAGATCAGCCAGGTCGGTTCCGCATTCTCACCCTCCTTCTTGGCGCCCAGGGTCATCGCGCCCAGGCGAATGTAGGCGCGGCGCGGATCAGCGGACAGGGTAAAGCGAGGCACGGCCACCGTGGGATCGATTCCGGGGCCCGGGTCAGGCAAGCCAGCCGCCTTCAGGTCATAGCGGAACAGTTCGCGCCCGGTTGTGAGGTGATAGCTAATTACCGACCGGTGGTCCGCGATCAAGACCTGCGTGCCAACGATCACCGGATGAAACGCCGCCGCGCGCGCCAGGCTGCCTCGCGTCGTGGGCGCCGCCTTGCCGTTTTCGGGTCGATTCAGCGGCGGCAGCGAGACGCTCCAGGCCGGGCCATCTTCCCAGAGCTGCCAGGACAATGCCTGCGAAAGGGAGCGGTTTCTGGCCACGTCGCCGCCGAACGTGGTCCAGGCTTCGGCGTTGTTGATGATCTTTTCGCGAACGAGACCGCGCAGGATGTTTTCGAGCGTAACGCCGTAGGCGTCGTCCTTGCCCGCGAAATGGCCCTTGGCATTGGGATGGCGTTGCTGGAATCGGTCGATCTCGGCGCGAGCCTCGTCCAGGCGGCCGGCGAAGAGATGCGCCAGGATTAGTTTGGCCCGAACGCGGACCCGATCCACTTTAGGATCGGGAAGCAGCGCGAAGATTCCCCGCTGACCGCCCGGCGGCGCGAGCCGATGCCACCAGACACGAGCGTCGTCAAAGTTACCGCGCTCGAAAGTGAGGTCGCCCAGCAATTCGATCGCTTCGTCGCCATACCGGCTGTAGACCAGCTCGTCCACCAGGCGCCGCAAGGGCTGGGTCGAGCGGGTTTGCCGACCCAGGTTCAAGAGCACTCGGGCTTCGGCGTCGACACGCTGACGATAGGCGTCCAGGTACACGCGAGGCAACCTGGCGAGGCGTTCCTGGCACAGCCGACGCACTTGTCCGTGCGATTCCGCCACGTGGCCCCGTTTTACCGGGCCTTGCACAATAACGAGCGCGTCGCCCGATTCTTGCATCATGCGCTGATATTCTTCCGGCATCCGCTCCCAGATGTCCTGATTGCGACGATCCGCGAGAATCGGCAACAACGCGCCGGCGGGATTTGCAACAAGCGAACCAATCAACGCCGGGGAATGCACCGGATTGAGCCTGTGGTCCAGCGCCGCCAGACGCGCGCCGGCCTGAGAGTCAAATCCCGGCAGCACGATGTCGCGCAGCGCACCACGATCCTGAGCCTGCGCCCCAGCTGGCGCCAAGGCCGCCAACGTTAAAAGCAAAAGCCAATGTTGGCGAGTGTTGGATGTCATGGTGCGATCCATGTGGCGACCTATCATCTTACACGGGAAGGTGCGTATTTGTCTAATGAATGCCACTCGAGGTAGTGTCTCAGTTTGATCGTAGACCTCCCGCTCCGCGCGAGGAATTCCTCACGCGGAACGTGAGGTCTACCATGCGCCGAAGCAATGTGAGACACCACTCCCCTCGAGGTCATGCGCTGGCTTACTTTTTCCCCGCGGTTTGTTGCAACGGCCAACCCGCGATGAACAGGCCGATGCCGACGCTGGCCCAGGTCAACATCCGGCCCAGCGAGATCGACTCGGCCACCTCGCCCGCCATGGCAATTGGCAGGACGAGAAGGCCCAACAGTTGGAGCATGCGTCCCAGATTGTAGACCATAAACGTCTCAGGTTTCCCGGAAACGAGAAAAAATCCAGGCCCCGCCCGCGGCCGAAAGCCTGCCAGATCGTGCCGCTGCCATTTGATTCTACGGACGCAACCCGCGGCGGCATGAAACTTGCGAAGTTGTGACGTAAGAAACGCATGTTGGCGATCAAGCGATCGGCCGAGCCTGCCATACCAACTCGAAGCGTGAGCGAGGAATTCGACCATCCCTCGCTCACGCTTCGAGTTGGTATGCCATCGAATGCCGTTCGCCCAATGCTTGACGCCCAACGGGTGAGCCGTACAAAAGAACAATCCAACCGAATCCGGTGGTCAACGAATTTCGCGGGACGCTCCATGAAAAAGCTGCTTCGAAGCATGGCATTGGGAATCGCCGCCCTCGCGCCTGGATTGGCCGGTTGTTCAGGGGATCTCCATCCGTCCTACTCCGCAAGCGTTAAATACGGTTTGCGCACCGATCCCATCATGAGGCCCGGCCAAGAGAAATTGCTTGGCGACGAACGGTACGAGCCCGATCGCCCAGGCGTGTTCCCGGTGATGAAGATCGCCGACATGGAAGATCCCCAACATCCCTATCATGCCAATATCAAGAAGATCGATGACAAGGTGCTGCGCGACCCCGGCATGATTCCTCAAAAGGAAAGGCAAGAACTGGAACAGGCCCTGGAGGCCATGTTCGGCACGCCGGCAAATCCCACTGTCAACGCGGAGCTGGCGGGGATTGGCGCGAACATCATTGCGGACCTTAAACTGGACGCGGAGACGCTGAAAAAGGGCAGCACGCGCTATCGCATCCACTGCCTGCATTGCCACGGCGTTCCCGGCAATGGCCGCGGGCCGACGGCGCGCTGGATCAACCCGCACCCGCGTGATTTTCGCCAGGGTCTATTCAAGTTCCAGTCGGTTGACCAGACGCAAAAATCGGGGTTGCCACCATCGCGGGCCGACTTGCTCCGCACGTTGCGCCACGGCATTGAAGGCACCGCCATGCCAACCTTCAGCTTGCTGGAGGACCACGAACTGGAAGCGCTCGTCAGCTACGTCATCCATCTGAGCATGCGAGGGTCCACGGAATACACGATCATGCATGGAGGCTTTGAATTCCTGCGCGAAAAGAACGTGCTGAAATGGGACGCAGACGGCGACGTGAAGTCCAACGTGAAGGAACGGGCCACCGCGGCCGCGAAGAGATGGCACAAATCAAATTCCCCGGCGAGCGCCATCGACGTCAAGAAATACCCCTATGACGACAACGATGTCGCCGTGTTGACCGAATCGGTCCAGCGCGGGCAGGAGCTTTTCACCGCCCTGCCGTCGCCGAAAACCATCAAGAGCCTGGCCGATCGCCTTGTTCCCGCCCTTCGCCAGAATGCGAAAGACGCCGCCCTCGCCCCGAAGATTGCCGATGCGGAGAAGAAGAAGCGAGATGCCGCCAAGAAGAAGGATCCCAAGATTTCCGACGACGATCTGGAGAAAATCATCCTGTCCAAGGAAGAACATGCGGCGATCCAGCTCACCAAGGAGGAACTTGCCGGCATCGAAAAATCGGTCAACAAACAGGCCGACGAATCAGCGCTGAGCAAGCTCAAGGCAGGCAACTGTGTTAGCTGTCACAACAACTTTGGCCGGCAGGCGCTGTACCGCTTCGATCAATGGGGCACGCTCGTGCGACCCAACAACTTGCCGCTGGGCCAACTGCGCGGCGGGAAACGGCCGGTGGATGTTTACTACCGTATTCACTCCGGCATCAACGGGTCGGGCATGACCCCCTTCGGCGACGCCTTCAGGGGGAACGAACAATACATCTGGGACCTCGTCAATTTCGTCACGGTCCTCCCGTACCCGGCCATGCGCGAACGCCTCGGCATCCGCATCAACTGAACTTGCCAAGCCCCGGGATGAGCGCGGCGATTCCTGGGGGTTGTTTTGTGAGTGGAGATTTTTATCGTGGGCAACAAAGCCTGGAGCATCGTATTCGGCGTCGTCATGCTGGCGTGCTTCGTCGGTTTCGCCATCTCCCCGTTTGTCGGCTGGTGGAGGCCTGAAGGCCGATCGACCCACTCCGACGACGTCGATTTTCTGTTCGACGTGATTCTCTACATCACCGCGTTCTTCTTCGTGTTGACCGAAGCCATCCTCGTCGCCTTCATGTGGAAATATGCCGGGACTGGGGATATGAAGCATCCAGTGAGCGAAAAGGCAGAGTTCCCTGGCATGATGAAGCCCCTCGCCAATCTGCTCCACGACCAGCACCGGGTCGAACTGGCGTGGACGTTTATCCCGGCGGTCATCCTGCTCTACATCGCCTTTGCCCAGGTCGAAACCTGGGCCAACATCAAATACGCCTCGCGAAACCAGGTCGAGGATCTGAGCAAGAACCCCTATGCCGCCGCCACCGGCAAGGCCTTGCATCATCAGATCGCGGTCAGCGCTCGGCAGTTTGAATGGCGCATGCGCTATCCCAGTTCAGCGCGGCTCAAAAAATGGCTGGCCGAACCGGGCGAAAGCAAGTCCGACCACCGCTCGTTCGGCAAAGTTCCCCAGGCGGACGACGTGCTCGTCGTCAACGAGTTGCACGTCTGGCAAGGCTACCCCGTCAACGTCCACCTCAGCACGCGCGATGTCATTCACAGCTTCAATCTGCCCAACTTCCGCGTCAAACAGGATGCCCTGCCCGGCAAGTTGATTCCCCTCTGGTTCACGCCCAAAGGCTCCAAAGACAAATCGCACAACTGTGTCTGGGACCAAACCAAGAATCGCTACGTGGACGGCATCAACCCGGACACTGGCAAACACGACCCGGCCTTCATCTACGACATCCCCTGCGCCGAACTGTGCGGCTGGGGACACTACCGCATGATCGGCCGCGTCTTCGTTCACAAGGATCAGGCCCAATTTCAAGACTGGCTCGCGAAAGCCGAGAGCTACCATCGACAACGGACGGGTGATCGCTAATCAAGACGCTCATGGCTTGGCGTTCGCGCGTCACCGCGCGAGCGCGAAACCCCAGGCGGCTGTTCATACGAGGTCGGTAAAATGGATTCGCACGCTTCCCCTTCAGCCACACACGCTCACGCCCACCCGGAGTTGAGCTTCATTCGCAAGTACATCTTCTCCGAAGATCACAAGATCATTGGCATTCAATTCCTGTTCACGAGCATCATCTTCCTCGGCCTGGGCGGCATCCTCGCTCTGCTGGTGCGCATCCAGCTGGCCTGGCCTCATGCGGAAATCCCGATCATTTCTGGCTACTTCGCCGACAACGGCGGGCGGATTCCCGAGTCGTTCTACAACATGCTCTTCACCATGCACGCCTCGGTGATGATCTTTTTCGTCATCATTCCCTTCCTGACGGGAGCGTTCGGCAACTTCACCATCCCCTTGATGATTGGCGCGCCGGACATGGCGTTTCCCAAGCTCAACATGATGTCGTACTGGGTGCTGTGGCCCGCGTTTGTCTTGATCTCGTTCTCGTTCTTCGTGGACGGCGGCGCGGCCTCCTCCGGGTGGACCGCGTACCCGACGCTTGCCAGCCTTGGCATGCCGGCCGGCCAGGGGTTCCATTCGCCCGCCGCGCCGGGTTCGGGGCACGGCCAGATTCTTTGGCTCCTCGCGCTGCTGTGCGTCGGAGTCGGCTCGATGATGGGCTCGGTCAATTACATCACCACCATTATCAACATGCGCGCCCCCGGCATGACCCTGTACCGTATGCCAATGACCATCTGGGCCATGTTCATCACCGCCATCCTGCAGGCGTTTGCCTTGCCGGTGCTGACGGTCGCACTGTTCTTCCAGGTTCTCGACAAGACGCTTGGCACCACTTTCTTCCTGCCCGATATGGTCACGATCGGCAACTACGGCGTGGACGCCGGCGGCGGGCAGCCGCTCCTGTGGCAGCATCTGTTCTGGTTTTATTCGCACCCGGCGGTCTACATCATGATTCTGCCGGCGATGGGCATGGTGTCGGACATCATCGCCACGTTTTCGCGTCGGCCGCTCTTCGGGTATCGCGCGATGATCTACTCCATCGCCGGCATCGCCGGGCTGGGATTCATCGTGTGGGGCCACCATATGTTCCAGTCTGGCATGGATCCTCGCCTTGGCACCGGGTTCATGATCGCCACCATCATGATCGCCCTGCCCAGCGCGGTCAAAGTGTTCAACTGGCTCGGCACGATTTTCCGTGGTAATCTCCAGTTCACGACGCCGATGCTCTTCGCGCTCGGGTTCGTGTCGCTTTTCATCATCGGCGGGCTTTCCGGCATCTTCATGGCCGCCACCCCCGTGGATATCTACATTCACGATACATACTTTATCGTAGCTCACATTCACTACGTGCTTTTCGCCAGCAGCCTCTTCGGCATCTTCGCGGGCATCTACTACTGGTTCCCCAAGATGTTTGGCCGCATGATGAATGACAACGTCGGGAAGGTCCACTTCTTCCTGACGTTCATCTTCGGAAACTGCACGTTTTTCCCAATGCACATGGTCGGCGTCATGGGCTTGCGGCGCCGAATTCCGGACATTACCGCGGGTGCGCTCGAAACCAACACCCTGGGTCTGAACGAGTTCATGAGCGTGTCGGCGCTGATCCTGGGGACCGTCCAGTTTATCTTCCTGGCCAACTTCTTTTACAGCTTGTTCTTTGGCCCCAGGGCAACTCGGAACCCGTGGAACTCCAACACGCTCGAATGGATGACCGGCGATCCCGTCCCGGGCCACGGGAATTTCGATCAGGTCCCGAACGTGTTTCACGGGCCCTACGTCTACGGCGAGATGGGCGAAAAAGATAGCTGCCCGCAAACGGAGAAAGGCGATGGCGTGCTGCCTCTGAGCTCGCATTAGGCCGCTCGCGGCTTGGTGTTCGCACAGCGCCTCGCAGGCACGAAATATCAACACCCATGCGTACCGAGTCTGATTCCCCTGACGCCCCCCGCTGGCTTCACGCCTTGGCCGTGTTGACGGTATTGTGCGCCCTGCCGCTCGTCTTCCTTGGCGCGAGCGTGACGAGCCACGGCGTCGGCATGATCGACCCGCGCGGGTTTCGGCCCCCGTGGGAAATCGTCAACGGATTGTTCGAGAACAGCGGCATGGCCTGGCGGCTGGAATATGGGCATCGCACTTTCGGCTTCCTGGTCGGCATGTGCGGCATCGCGCTGGCCGTGGGATGCTGGTTCTTCGATCGGCGTGCCTGGCTGGGCTGGGTTGCCCTGCTGGCCTTGACGCTGATCTGCGTGCAGGGGGCCTTGGGCATCTTGCGCGTCGATCGAAACGCCGACTATCCGCTCGTGTTCAAGTTGCTGCACGGATGTTTGGCCCAGATCGTGTTTGCAGTCCTTGTCAGCATTGCCCTGTTCACGGCGCGCGGGTGGGCATCCGAGAATATGCAAACCGCGGGTATCGGGCTAAAACTCTGGTCCATCGTCACGGCGGAGATCGTTTTCATGCAACTGATGCTGGGCGCCCTGGTTCGCCACACCGACGGTCTGCTCGGCCCGCGCGGGCATTTGCTGGGCGCGTTCGTCGTCGTCGGTGCGGTGGCCTGGCTGCTTAAACTGATGCTTGAAAGCGAAGCGCGGGAGCACCTGAGTATTCATGGCATTGTCTTGATTGTCCTGTTGACCGCTCAACTTTGGCTGGGCGTCGAATCGTGGCTGGCGCGGTTTCACGTGCCGACGGCCGATCTGCCGCAGGTGCTGCCCTTGCCGATCCATGCCGAGTGGGTTCGCACGCTGCACTACCTGATCGGCACGCTGCTGTTCGCGACCGTGGTCAACGTCGCGATTTTGGCAAATCGCGCGCTGGCGAGCCGGGTGCGCAAGCGACCGGAGCCGGCCTTCGCAGAAAACACGAAATCAACGTTGAATCGCGAGCTGGAGGGCGTGGCATGAAGACGGCCGCTTACGCCGCCGGTCCTCCTCGGGTCGCTGGTCCGGTTGCTTACGCTCCCGGCTCGCTGGTGCGCTCGCGCTGGCTGGATTTTCTTGAACTGACGAAGCCGCGCATCAGCGTGATGGTGCTGTTCACGGTGGCGATCGGGGCCATGCTGGCGCCGTCCGCCGGGCTGGACGGAATGCAGCTTCTTCACGCTCTGATTGGGACCGCGCTGACGGCCGCCGGCGCCAGCGCGCTGAACCAGTGGCTCGAACGCCGGACTGATGGCGCCATGCGCCGCACCGAGAATCGCCCGCTTCCCGCAGGCCGACTGTCCGCGACCGAGGTGCTGACCTTTGGCACGTTCCTGTCGGCGCTTGGGCTGGGGTACATGTTTTTACTTGTCACGCATCCTTGGGCGGTCGGGTTGACGGCGTTGACGCATCTGAGCTACGTGTTTGTCTATACGCCGCTCAAGCGCAAGACGACGCTGAACACGCTGATCGGCGCCGTGCCCGGCGCGCTGCCGCCCGTCATCGGCTGGACCGCGATGACCGGCACGCTCGACGCGCAGGCCGGCATTTTGTTCCTGATCGTCTTTTTCTGGCAAGTGCCGCACTTTTTGGCCATCGCCTGGATGTACCGCGCCGACTACGCCCACGCGGGCCTGAAAATGCTCCCGGGCGTCGATCCGGACGGAACGACGACGGCCCGGCAAATGCTGATCTACACGCTGGCGCTCATCGGCGTCAGCGTCACGCCGTTATTCATCACCGAGGCGAGCCCGATGTTCGGCTTCGGGGCGCTCGGCCTGGGCGTGTTCTTCCTGCGCTTCGTCTGGGCGTTCGCGCTTCAGCCGGGCGATGCACGGGCGCGCCGCGTCATGCAGGCGTCGCTGATTTATTTGCCTGGCATCCTGGGCTTGTTTTTGCTCGAACGCTGGATGCGGTTTTTGATTGGTTAGTTTTTCGTACGCGGGCGCTAAACGAAGAGAGAAATCATGGCACACGACGTCGCTGAGAACTCGGAACTTCACATGGGCCTGCCGTTGCCCAACGGCAAGCTCGCGCTGTGGATATTCCTGGTGACGGAAATCACCTTCTTCACCGCCATCATCGGCACCTACATGCTCCTGCGCAACGGCCAGCCCACCGCGGCGACGCCGTGGCCCAGCCCGCATGACGTGCATCTGGTCGAGTGGATCGGCGCGTTGAACACCTTCGTCCTGATCTGCTCCAGCTTGACCGTCGTGTTGTGCCACTGGTGCCTTCACGAGGCGCGCAAGTCTGCCGATGCCGCGGCGAAGCAAGCGTTCACCAAAAAGGCGACGATGTACCTGGGCATTACGCTGGCCCTGGGCTGCGTGTTCCTCGGCGTCAAGGCGGTCGAGTACAAGGCCAAGATCGAGCATGAAATCCTGCCGGGCCGCGTGTTTGAGCTGAAAAACGACGACTCGCCGCAGAATTACAAATTCGTTCGGCACGTCCAGGAGCAACTCAAACATGCCGACCACGACGGCCACATCAGCGCGGACGCCAAGAAGATGTGCAAGGACTTGCTCGACGAGATCAACGCCGGCAAGCTGTCCCCCAAGGAAGTCAACGAGCGCATCGTCGGCACCGACAAGCTCAAGAAGTGTGATATGCCGAAACGGGAAAGCGGCGCCGCCAAGGTTAGGGGCATCCTCGAAGTCGATCCGAATGTTCACCTGTCCTACTCGATTCCCTATGGCAACCTGTGGGCGTCGTCGTATTTCGCGATGACGGGCTTTCACGCCCTGCACGTTTTCGGCGGGCTCGTTGTATTCGGAATCTACCTGATCGGCGCTCTCTTCGGCAAGTTCGGCCCGGACAACGAGCTGGGCATCGAGCTGACGGGCCTGTACTGGCACTTCGTCGATATCGTCTGGATTTTCCTGTTCCCTCTGTTGTACCTTGTATAGAGTTTGCCAAGCCCCGCCATGAGCGCAGCGATTGGCGGGGGTAGTTTGCAAAGGAAGACCCCATGTCGGATCCCCAAAGCGAAAACATCGCCCCCGGCCTGCCCGCCGCTCCAGGCGGCCAGTTCTCCGCAACGCCGCCAGCAGCGAGTGGCGGCGAACACGGCCACGCCGGGCCGAGCTTTCAGATGTACATGTATGTCTTCTTCGCCCTGTGCGTCTGCACCGGGCTTTCGTTTGTCATCAACCGAATCTTCGGCGAAAACAACCACACCGGCGCCGCGATCATCATGGCCGTCGCCGTCGTCAAGGCGACGCTGGTCGCGGCCATCTTCATGCACCTGAAATTCGACTGGGGCAAGCTCTACTGCATCATCCTGCCCGTGTGCGTCGTGACGGTGATGATGGTGATCATCCTCTCCATCGACGCGGCCCTGGCCTGGCACGCCTATCCGGAAAGCGCCGTTCCGATGATTGTCCAAAAATGACCGAAAGCCCCAGGATGAGCGCAGCGATTCCTGGGGCGTGCGGCACTTTCCGCGAGCACCGTACCATGCGCTGGTTCCCGTTCCTTTTGCTCGCCCTTCTCGCGCAGCCGGTCCTGGCCCAGGCGCCGCCTTCCGACATCCTGTTCAAGCCATTCGACCAGCCCGTCGGCGATTTCACGCTGACGGAGCGCTCTGGCAAGACAGTCCGCGCACGCGACCTGTTGGGCAAAATCTGGGTCGCCCAGTTCTTCTACCCCGGCTGCAACCTGTGCAGCCGCAATACCCCCACCATGCAGAAGCTACAAGAACACTTCCGCGGCAAACCCGACGTGCGCCTGGTCAGCATCGATCTCATCGACGTCGGTGTCAAAACGCTCAACGAGTTCGCCGACGATCACCAGGCCGACGCCGACCAGTGGCTTTTCCTGACCGGACCGCAAAAAAAAGTTCACGCCATCGTCGAGACGAGCTTTTTCAACATGGTGCTGCCACTGAAAAACGCGCCGGTCGGCAACGAGATTCAGCATTCCACATTTCTGATCCTGATCGACGGCTCGGGCACGATGGTCGGTTACGTCAACGGCGTGGAGCCCAGGGCCGCGGAGGTCTTGACGGCCGAGATCGATCGCCTGCGTGCGCGCCGCCGGATGGAGGAGCGCATTCCGATCACGGGCGCCGACTTGCCCTGGTTCAATGCGATTCTGAATTCAACCTGCACCGTCCTGCTGCTGCTGGGATGGATCTTGATTCGCCTGCGGCTGGAGACGCTGCACAAGCTCGTCATGCTGCTCGCGCTGGCGGTGTCGATAATTTTTCTTTCGAGCTATCTGTTCTATCATTTCGTTGTCCTGGACATGGAGCCGATGCGCTTCCAGGGTCAGGGGGCGGCACGCTACGCCTATTTCGCGATTCTGCTGTCGCACACGGTGCTGGCGATGGCCGTCGCGCCATTGGCATTGACGGTCACGATTCAGGGCCTGCGCGACGCTCGCCGCATTCACGTCAAGCTCGCGCGCTGGACGCTGCCGATCTGGCTCTATGTGTCGGTGACCGGGGTTGTGGTTTACTGGATGCTCTATCGGATCACCTGGTAGTTTAGCCGCTCGCCTTTGGCGAGCGGGGATTCGTGCGGAAGCGCTCGCCAAAGGCGAGCGGCTAAACCCTCGACCGCTGACACCGCGCGGTTCGCCTTGACACGTGGCCCGGCGGGGATGTACCTTTGCGGGCGAACGAATTCCGCGGCGGGCCAACTCGCCGAATCTACGCCAGGGAGGGCGCGATGGACTTCAGTAAGTTTTTCAACGACGACCGCCTGCTCACCAATCTCATCAGCATTCACGTGGTGCTCGCCGTCGTCTTGCTGGTTTCAATCATCCTGCGCAAGCTGCTCAAGGACGGCGGCGAACAGGTCGTGCGCTGGACCGGCTTGCAGTGGCTCGACGGCATCTCCAAGGAAGCCGTCAAAGGCATGCGCTCGATGCTTTTCTGGAGCACCGTCGTCTTGATGGTCGCCAGCGTGGCGTCGATGGCGGTCTACCACGTCTCCGGCCGCAATGCCCGGGCCGACTTTCAGGACTGGTTCGGGCAACTCACCGGCGCCCATCTGCTCTCCCTCGGCCTCGCGCTGGGCAAGCTGGTGGCGCTGGCGATTGGCGTGGCCCTGGGCTTTCGTCTCTTGCGACGTTTGCGCGTTTTCCTTGAAGCCTACGTTCATCACCATTTACCCAAACACGTGCAAATGGAAACGCCCGTCGCGCTGCCGTTTGCTCCACCGGCGCAAACTCCCGCCGCTGAGGCTCCCGGCTCGCCCGGGCTCGGAGATTCGCCGCGGCGTGCGCATCTGGAAGAGACGATTCGCCGTTGGTTCACCCTGCTCGAGCGCTTCTGTCTGCTCCTGATGATCGTGGGCGCCCTTTGGCTGGGCGGACGCGTGGTTGGTTTCACCGACGCTGACGGCTGGGCCGGGCTTGTCCTGAAAATTGTCACCTACTTCATGATCGCGCGTTTGCTGACGCTGGCCTGCCGTACGCTCTTTCACGTATTCGCCAGCATGGGCAACAAACATCTCGACCGCGGGCAGTTTCACCGTTACTGGGAACGCATCGTGCGGCTCTTCCCTCTGGGCGAGCGCTGCTTCGAGGCCGCCATCTGGATTTTCGCCGCCTCGCAGTGCGCCGAGGCCTTGAGCTTCATCGCCTTCGTCGCGAAGTTCGGCACCGGCATCGTGCAGTGCATCGGCATCTTCTATGGCACGCGCGTCCTCATCGAGTTCCTGCATGTCTTCATCAACCAGGCATTTGGGATGTACAAGGACGAGCAAGCCGAGGACCAAAAAGGGCAAACGCTGGTCCCGCTTCTGGAATCGATCTCGCAATACGTGCTCTACTTCGGCTGCGCCCTGATGATGCTGCGCGTCTTCGAGGTGGACACGACGCCAATCCTGGCTGGCGCCGGCGTCGTCGGGTTGGCCGTTGGTTTAGGCGCGCAGAACCTGGTCGCAGATGTCGTGGCCGGGTTCTTTATCCTGTTTGAAAACCAGTTCCTCGTGGGCGACATCATCCAGGTCGGCGACGCGGTCGGGCGGGTCGAGGCGATCAATATTCGCTGCACTCAGATTCGCGACGAGTCGGGCCGGCTGTTCATCATCCCGAATGGGCAGATCAAGACGGTCGTCAATTTTTCCAAGGGCTACGTCAACGCGGTCGTGGACATCAAGGTCCCAACGACTTCCAACCTCGAACAAGTGATGCGCGACATGACCGAGGCGGGCCGGCGCTTGCGGACAAGCCGCCGCGAGGTCCTGGGCGAAACCGTCATCAAGGGACTGGTCGATCTGACGCCCAACGACATGACGATTCGCGCCGTCACCAAGGTGCAGCCCGGGACACACTTCGTGATGCAGCAGGAGTACCGCCGAACGCTCAAGGAAGTGTTCGACGAGACCGCCCGGGTCACGCTCAAGGCGTTGGCGGCGTGAAGGTTGGTTTAGCCGCGACCCGAAGGGGAGCGCGAGCGTGAGCGTCGAAAAGCACTTGACCAGCCCCCAGCGGAAGCTGAGGGTTTTGTGCGGCTGCCCAAACCCCCACGCTTGCGCGTGGGGCTGGTATCGTTCCGTTTGACGAACGGTATTGCGGATCGACGCGCTACTGCCCGCGCGAGGCGGTGCCGTTTCTGGACGCGGCGATCGGCGCATCCGGCGTCAACGGGCGGCCGGCGATGTTGTGGCCCCGCTCGTAAAGATGGTCGCGTAGTTGGCGAAACAAATCGAAGCTGTCGGGATAGACCCAGAAGGTGACCACCGTGATGCGCGAATCCAGGTTGTCGGTCAGCTGGCGGAATTCGGAATTGGCGGCCAGCGCCTGTTTCAAGTTCTCCCCGCGCTGGCCGGCGATCGGCTCGACGACCCACTCGGATAAACCATATCGGTAGCTCGTCGCCGCCGGGGTGGCGCCCACGTCCTGAATGGTGCGTTCGCGTTCGATTACATAGCGCAGTCGAAACGGGCCAGCCGGCGCGGTGCGGCGCTCCACGCGAAACGTCGCCTTCAACTCGCCCGCGATTTCTTCCAGCGACAGCTTGATCTCTTGCAGGAACGCCGGCAAGTCGATGAACGCCACCCGGCCTGCCTTGCACTCGAAAAACAACTCGTCGCTATGAACCGCCTTGCTTAGCGGCGCGTGATACTTCAACTGCTTCTTGAGCGGTGGCAACGCTTCAAGCTTCTTCAGATCGTCCAGCAACTTCCGCGAGCGCTGGCGAATCTGCGCCAGCGAAACGCTTGTCTGGAGAACCGTGCCGTTGCCCGCCGCCTTTTTCGCCAGCTTGTCGCGCTCGGCTTCCAACTCGGCGCGGCGACTCGCCAGCAGGTAAAGTTGCTGTTCGGCCAGTCCGTCTTTTTGCTTGGTCGCCTCAAGGTATTTGAGCTGAGCGAGCAGGCGCGTCTTGGCGTCGTCGAGATCGTTCTTGGCTTGTTGAAGGCGGGCGTGCAGCGGGTCGTCCACCAATTTTGGCGCCGGCATGGATTTTTGTTCCGGTTCGACCTCCATCCATTGCATCGAGGCATGATACGAGCGCGCGCCGACCCAGGTGACCAGAATGAGCCGGATGATGATCCCGACGACATTCGTCACCAGATCCAGGAACGAATCGAAGCCGAAGCTGATCGAATCGCCCTTCGGTGGTCTGCGGCGGCGGAACATGGTCTCCTCGTGCAGGCCGCTTGCGGCTTAGCGTTCGCGCGGCGCCATGCGTTCGCTAAACCGCAAGCGGCTTGTGCTATTCCTCAATGTTCTCTCGCGTCATTGGCACGCGCAACGATTCCAGGAGTGGGTAAACGTGGTAGTAGGTTCGCAGGCCCTCGCGCGAGACGAGAAAGCGGATTACCGGGCGATAGGGCGGGTCGCCAGGGCGGACCGATTTTTGCCTGCGCGCGATCAGGCTGCCGACCGACTGCACCAGGGCGCGGTCCACCATTCTCACATCGCTTGTGGACCAACGGAAAATCAAACTTCCCGGGGTGACGAGGACGGCGTCGCTGTCGCATTCGATGGTGATGACGAAGTCGCGATTGCCGATGGCTCGGCTGGGCGGCGCCGGCTTTCGCTTCGGTCCGAAGCCGGAACGCGACGGCGACCCCGGTTCGCCCTGCGAGCCCGGCGTCGGTGCTTGACCGTTCGGATCGGGTTTCGCATCGTTCGTTTGCTGCGACCCACCTGGCCTGGCATCCGGATTGGCTTTCGGCCCTCCCTCTTGCTGGTTAGCGCCGGGCTTGACTCCGAGTGAATTGATGCGAGGCATCAGCGCCGGGTTCAGCGCGGGGGGCGCGTTTTGCCCGGATGACGCGATGGCTACCGGCGGGCCGGTCTTCGCAATCGGCGCGAAGGACGGCCCCTGGTTGGGCCCAGGGGGCACGGTCCCGGTGCGAGGCAACGGCGGCTCGAGGCTCGGCGGGGTGATACGAAAATTTCCTGATCCCGCGTTTTGGCCTACCATTCCGCCAGACGACGGTGCGAGCGGTTGCATCGCGAGGCCTTTGCCATTTTGACCCCCGGGGGTTAGAGCCGGCGACGTGAAGGGGCCCTTCCCCAAGCCGCCGCCGTTCTTGAACGGCCCGCCCTCGCCGCCCGGTCTGGGCAGAGCCGGGAATTCCAGCGTGACACCTGAAGGCGACGCCGGCCCCGGTCTGCTTGACGCCGCCTGCTTGGTCTTTCCTGAATCGCTGAAGTCCAGGGCCCAGTCCTCATCGACGAGTTCATAACCAAAGTCGAGGCGATGCCCCTTCAGGAGCGCTCGGGCCTTGTAATAGGCGTCGATGCCGCTGGGGCGTATAAGAAATAGGACGTATGGCCAGTTCACGTCCTTGCGTTTCGCCTCCGGCTTGGGGTCGGTGGCGATTGGGCCGTGGTGGCGTTCGATTTCCTCGCGGATCGCCGCGGAGGTCAGTCGAAAGGTTTCCAACAGTTTTTTTTCTGGATGGAAGAGAATTCCGTCCCGTCCGCATTCAACGTAGATCGGCGCCCGCGTATCGCCGAGCTTGCCGCGATAGGGAACCAGCGAATAGGTTTGCTTGTCGCGCTGGCGCAGGGCCTTGAGTTGCCGAAACGCCGCCTCCAGCTCGGCCAATTCCCTGGCGGCGGCCAGCAGCTCCGCCCTGGATGCTGTTTCTTTGTTGGCCGATTGTTGCACCTGGTCCTGCTGGCTCAGGATTTGCAAGTGAAGGTTGGCAATCTTGTTTTTTTCGTCCTTGAGTTTGCCTTGCACGTCCAGATGTCGAGCCTGTACGAGGTCCAGACTCTTGGCGACGTCGTCGAGTTGATTCCCCGTTTTCTTCGACGCCGAAAGCAACTCTTGCTGCTGCTCCAGGAGCGTTTGATGCAGCGCCGCTTTGGCCTTCTCCCAGGCCGCCTGACGTGCGTCCTCCTCGGCCTTGGTGCGCTCCTGGCGTTTGGCCAGCGATTCGTTTACCTTGTTTTGCGCGGCAATTTTTGCGCGCCGGTCCATGATGAAAAGCAACAACAACAGCGACCCCATCGCGCAGAGCAAGACCGCGAGGAACGGAAAGGTCGTCACTTGGAGTTTGGTTCGTGGCCTTCGCATGATGGATCGAATTCATGTCAAGCCGCTTGCGGCTTAGCGTTCGTATGGCGTCACGCGAGCGCAAAGCCGCATGCGGCGGAAACGCGATTCACGCCGCCCGCAGCGTTGCCGCCTGGCTCGGGTTCACGCGGCTCGACAGCAGGTGAATCGCGGCCGTGAGGCTCTCCACCGCCTGCTCGAAGGTCGCCGAATTTGCCAGGAGACCGAGGTTTTGATTCAGGGCGTCCTGCAAGCGCAGCAGGTGCGCCTCGTTGGATTGCAATTTGGCGAGCATCTCGACGGAGAGGTTGATGGCATCGGTAAGCCGGGCGACCGCGGCTTGATGCTCGCGTCCCGTTTCCTGGAGCGCGACGACCACGCTGGCCAGACCATCCAGAACCGCCTGATGGCGTTCCAGCAGTTTCTTTTCCGTTTCAGCGATGCGCTGTCCGAAGCGCGTCAGTGAAGCGTCAAGCGCCTGCTGCATGGCGGCGGCCCATTTTTCGTGCTGGCCTGGGCCATGGGTCTGCGCCCAGCGCTGTTCGGCGCGCTCCATGCCGGCGATCTGTTTTTCCAGCAGCAGCTGCAAGGCCGGCGGAATCATTCCCGTCCCGCCGCCTTCAACTTGCGACCGGACAAAACGATGCGAAAGCTCGGCATCGACGTAGCTGTCCACGCGCTCCAGCAGGCTGCTCTCGTAGCGTTCAACAAGAAAGTTGATGAACATCGAGACCATGGTGAACCCGAGCGCCAGGGCGGTGGAGTCGAACGCATTCGCCAGACCGCCGGTCACCTCGTTGAGGCCGGTCTCAAGTTTTTCGGGCGTGACTCCCGCGGTCGCCTGCGTGATGCCAAGGACGGTGCCGAGGAAGCCCAGGATCGGGATCGACCAGTTGATGAAGCGCAACAGCGTATAGCTGGAATCGAGCGTGTTGGCGTCGTTGTCGGACAGGGTGCGCATCTGATCGTCGAGTTCATCCGCGGAGCCGCGGCTGGAGACGAAGTTGAGGATGTTGGCAATCCGTCGGCCCAGGTAACTGCCGCTGACGCTGTCCCAGACCAGGGCCAGCGATTGCTGCAACTTGGAGATTTCGCTCACGGGAATCGCCTTGCCGTCCCAGCTGGGCAGAAGTTGCTGGGTGTGGACATAGCGTTCGCGCAGGGCCATCAGGAGCTTGGCGAGCAGCATCGCGAGGGCGCAGAAGAAGAGGACGACTTCCGCTTTCTCGACTTCATGCTCGACATAGCGCTGCACCAGCTCGTTTTGCCAGGGCCCGTGCTCGACGAGATATAGCGCCCCCACGCCGAGCGGGACGCCGACCACGAAGGTAAACCAGCTGACAAACGAACTACGACCTGTTTCGATGGTCGTGCGTGTGGATTTGCTCATGGCATCTTCCTCCCTGCAATGCGTGATAATCGTATCATCGACGGCGTACAAGACAGTTCATGACGGTTTTGCCGAAGGTGGCGGACGTTTAAGCCTGGCGCGGGAAAGATGCATAGAATAGCGAAGACAACCAGGCGAGCCGGGCGGAGTTGGCGACCGGTTCAAGCATCATGGTGGTAGGAAAATGAACAACGACGTGCGCACGCAGCTCCTGCAAGTCTTCAAGACCCGCGCCTTCTCGTTTGGCGACTTCACGCTCGCCTCGGGTAAAAAGAGCCGGTACTACGTCAACAGCAAGAAGGCGATTTTCAACGGCGAGGTCGTCAATCTACTCAGCGAAGTGCTTTGGGACATGACGAAGGATCTGAACATCGACGCCGCCGGCGGGCTCGAAGTTGGCGCCATCCCCATGGCGGCGGTGCTCGCGCAACGCTTCGCCATGCACGGCAAGCCGCTCGAAGGATTCTTCGTCCGCAAGCAAGCCAAGGAGCACGGCAGCAAGGAGCGCGTCGAGGGCGTGTTGAAGCCCGGCATGCGCGCCCTCGTGCTCGACGATGTGTTGACGACGGGCGGCTCGGTGTTGCAGGCGATCGCGGAGATTGAAAAAGTCGGCGCCAGCGTGGTCGCCGTGGTCTGCATCGTCGATCGGCTCGAAGGCGCCCGGGAGGCGCTGGCGAAGTACCCGTTCCTGCCGATCTTCACGATCCGCGATTTCGGCATCGAGCCGAACGCGGAAGAGCGGGGGACGAAGTGAGCGGTTCACTTCTCAACGCAAATCCAGCGTGAACTTCGAAACGCCGTGCCTGGTCATTTCTCGGTTCAACTTGAATTCGCGCCCGAAGACTTGGGACTTGATCCATCCGTGCCGTTTGCGGGTCGCGATGGGTCCCGACGAACCGCGCCGCAGAATGTCGAAGGAGAAGGTGTTCTCGCGGCTATCGACGAGCCAGTATTCCTTGACGCCCGCCTCCCAGTAGAGACGCCGCAAGGTGACGGTGTCTTTTTCGACGGAAGTCGGGCTGACCACTTCGAGCGTCATGTCGGGCGATCCGATTACTTCAATCGAATCGTCACCGCGTAGGATCGTCACCAGTCCTGAGTCAAGGTTTTCCGAGGCGATGAACATGAATTCGGGCTGCGTGGACAGACCGGCCTCGAGGTTGGAAAGCAGCATGCCATCGGGGCAATCAAGCCCGCGATTCTCCGTGACGACCAGGTCCGACAGTACGGTGGAAATCACCTTTTTGCACTCGTTGTGTCCGAGCCGTTCCATGGGAAGGTCCACCCAGAAGTTCCCGTCGAGATAAGACACCCTCGCTTTTTCGGGAAACCTATCGGAGGTAACCCAATGGCGGAAGGTTTCCAGATCGTGAACGGATTCGGGGAACGTCAGGTGTTCTGCAAATACGATGGTTTTCATGGGTTTTTCTGCGCGTCGAGGCAAGGGTGGTTGACTTGAATGTTGTAGCCGATGTTGGGTAGGGCTGCCGAGCTGCGGATTCATTAGTAGCTATCTTCCTCGTCGGGTTCAAACTGGAACCGTCCTTGTCCGTTTTCAAGATCGGTGCCCCAGGATTGTCCTTGCAAAGGGCGAAGGTCCACGACGGCTCCGAACCTCTTGAACACTGCGAGGAATGTCTCGTATTTCCGTCCCCAGTAGATCATCGCGCAGGACATGGGGGCGCCCAGGCCGCCGTTTTTACCGTTGACTAGGAATTTGAGGCGAGTATCGTAGAGAAAACAAAGCCCCGCGGCCTCGCCAAAGACGAACTTTTTCCAATGCCCGGTATTGGTTGCCACGGGGACGAGCGCCAATACCTCAGAATGGTATTCCGTATGCGCCATGGCGCACCTGGAGAGCCATTTTTTGATTGAGCTGCCGCGTTCCTTGTCAATGCCATACGGTGGATTTACGTAAATCGTGGCGAAATTCCACTTGTCGCGCAAGCCATCGTGCTCGGGGAGGCGGTATTCCGTCGTAGCATGCACGATCGAGTAATCGTTGGAACAGGGATCAAGGTCAATGGCGCCCCCAAAGCACGCCCGGACGGCGTTGACGTATTTTTCCGGGGTTCCCCAATCCTGACTCAGGGTGTTCAGTTTTCGCCCAGCCGTCATTTGTGCAACTCCTTCCAGTTTTTGCTTCTCAAGGTTTGCAATTCCTCCTTCAGAACGGCGAGGCCCTTGGACGGCGGAGCAATAACATTGAACCAGCCCTCGATGGCTTGGATACGGGCCGAAAAAAAAGACTGCAATGCCGCGTCCGCAGAAAGAGCAATCTTGACCTTCGTGAACCGGTTGACGCCCTTTTTTCCCGTGTAACTCGCGAGAAAAGCCTCTCTTGCCGGTTCCAACTCCTTAGCCGGGTGCAAGAGAAGCTCCTCAATAAACTGGCCGATTCCCGCGTCGGTCAGGAAGAGCAGCCAATCGTAAGACTGGGCCAGCACCTTCAACTCCTTGTTGTGATTTTCGGATGTGAACCAATTTCCGTGGTTACTGACGACACCAACGGTGAGGATAAAGCGAGCAAGCAAATCCGGATCATTCGAGCCGATGACTTCGGCCATCAGTTCGTAATAATCTCCATGCCGGAAGACACCGTCACGTTTCTGAATGAACCCGCCCATTGAGCCATCCGACAGCCTGATCTTCTGCAACGCCGAAACCGTTCGTGCCACATAGGCGCCTTGTTTTGCCTTTTCGATCGTCTGTGGCCCCTTCCGTGTTCCTTCCTCGATCCCAACGCGTTTGCATTCGAAAATGGCGAATGGGCGCCGGTGAAGTGACATCACGTCATATTTGCCTGTGTCCTCGCCCATGGTGCCCAAGTACGCATTCAGAAAAATAGGCCCAAGCTCGCAGATGCTGCACGAATTGCGGAGGATGAGCTTCTTGCTCAACAAGGTTTTTCCCTTTTTCAATGACTCGGCAGGAATGGCAAACGGAGCAAATTGCTTGTTCCGTAGGATCTTTCGCGCCGTTAGAGGTAGCGCGTCGCGATGGAATTCGAGCTCGGCAGTCGAGGTCGACGGATGAAGGCTGTATTCGACATTATGTGTAATGTCGTCATTGGCGAACTCCGGCAAGGGCCGTTCGATCGCGACGTTCTTTTCCAGCCCCCACGCCTTCAAGGCGTAGAACGTAATGATTTCCACGAGTGTGCCGAGCGCGCGTCCCGCCGCTTTTTTGGCATCTTTTGCATAATGGAAGACGTCCCGCGTCAATGCCTTCTGAAGTTGGTCAACGGATCCATAGGCCATCATATCGCTCGATTTCGGGTTGCTTCATCGCCTGTGAAATTGACATCCTTTATTATTGTAGCCGAAACTTCCCATGCTCCTTCAAATACGCCTCCACGCGCTCCACGCGCTTCACCGCGTCCCTGAAGAATGCCACCGCTTGCACCAATCGCTCGTCCGGCTCCGCACAACTGAAACGCAGGAAGCCCTTCCCTGCCGGGCCGAAGCATTCGCCGCCCAGGCACGCGACGCCGAGTTTGTCGTCGGCGGCTTCGAGCAGGAACATGGCCAGGCCGTGCGAGGTGATGCCGAGCTTCATGCAGATTGGCGCCACGTTCGGGAAGACGTAGAACGTGCCGGCCGGCATGATGACGCCCACGCCGGGCACGCCGAGGAGCTCTTCCACCAGCAACTCGACCTTCTTTTTGAAACGCTGCATCACGTCGTCGCGCTCTTGAGCGTCGTTTTTGAGGGCGGCTTCGCCGGCGAGTTGCACGATCGGCGGCACGCAGGAAAGCGATGTGTTGATCATCTTGCCAATCGCGTCGATGACGCGCGGACTGCTGACGGCGTAGCCGAGCCGCCAGCCGGACATGCTGTACGATTTGCTGAACGTGTAGCACGCTACCGTTTGGTCGAGAATGCCCGGCTGGCCGAGCATCGGAAAATGTTTGCCGGTCCAGACCATGTGGTTGTAGGGCTCATCGGAAAAGATCGCGAGGTTTTTGCCGCGCACGAGGTTGGCAATCGCCTTGAGGTCGCCCTCGGTGGCAACCCCGCCGGTCGGGTTGTGCGGACTGTTGAGGAAGATCGCCTTGGCCCTTGGGCGTTTGACGAAATCTTCGATGTCGTGCAGGTTGGGCCGAAAGGCGTGCTCCTGTTTCAGGTGCGACGTGACGATGACGCCCCCGCGGCGTTCGATGTTCGGGGCGTAAGTCGGGAACGCAGGGCTGAACACGAGGACCTCATCGCCAGCATCAAGGAACGCTTCGCAGAAAAATTGCTCGAACACCTTCGCGCCGGGGCCGACGACGACATTCTCCGGGCCGATGGCGATGCCGTATTCTTTCTTGTAGTTGGCGGCCACCGTTTCGCGAAAGCTCATCAGGCCCATCGAGGGGCAGTAGTGAGTCTGCCCGGCGTTGATCGCGGCGATGCCGGCTTCGAGGGCATGGGTCGCGCTGGGGTAGGGGCTGTCGCCGATCTGGAGTTCAATCACGTCCTTGCCTTGCGCCTTCAAGCGCTTGGCGACGGCGAGCACGTCGAACGCGGTTTCCGTGGAGAGCCCGCGGGCAAACTGGCTGAGGGTAGTGGTCATGTTATTCCTGTGTTTGCCGATTGCGGCCTGGCGGTCGCGCGGCGTAATGCGAGCGCCAGGCCGCAAGCGGCATAGCAAGGGCGGCGTTTTCCAGTAGAATATACGCCGATTCGGCGGGTGGGGAACTTTTTCTCTTTTTTCCCAACAAATTACCGTCGGCGGCGTCTTATTACATCAAAACACCCAAGGCGAGTAGATGAACGTCCCACCTCTCGAGGAGAGTACCTGGGTTCGGCAAGCAAGCCAGGGTGACCGCGAGGCGTTTGCGCGCCTCGTCGATGCCTACTGGGAGAACGTGCGCCGTTGGCTGTACGGATTGACAGGCAAGCAACACCTCGCGGAGGATGTCGCCCAGGAAACGTTCCTGAAAGCGTGGACCGCCCTGCCAAACCTGCGCGAGGCCGCCACTTTCCGCGTCTGGCTCTTTCGCATCGCCCGACATTGCTGGCTCGATGCGCGCCGCCGGTCTCGCGTCCAACGGAAAGTTCCCCTGGGGTTGGCGATTCCTTCCAAAGAGGCCGGACCGTTGACGGAAATCATCGGCAACGAGGCCCAGGAGAAATTGCAGGACGCGCTGGACCTGCTGCCCGCGAAGTTCCGAGCGGCGTATCTGCTCTGGACCCAGCAAGAATTGCCGTACTCGGAAATCGCCGAGATCTTGGGAGTCAGCGAGGAAACCGCCCGCTGGCGCGTTTGTAAGGCCCGGCAAAGCCTGTTGCAAATGATGAACTCTTACCTGCATTGTCGTGACGCATGAAATGTCGTGAGGCCCAATACTGGTTGTACTCGTTCCAGCCAAACGCCGCCTGGCCGGTGGACGTCGTCGGGCATTTGCAGCAATGTGCAGACTGCCAGAAGGTGCAATCCCAGCTACGGCAAATCGATCAGCAGGTCAACCAGCTGACGAGTCTGCCGAAAAACGATCGGCCGATCGCACAACTGTTTGAACGGCTGGAACAAACACCGCAAACGGCGACCCCGGCGCCAAAGCCTCCGGCCCGATGGTGGCGTTGGGGTTCCTATGTCGGAGCGGCCGCGGCGCTCGTGGCGATTGGCTGGCTGCTGGGCAAGTCATGGGACGCCTCACCCGAAGGGGTTGATTCCAGCGAAAAGACAGGCACCGTGGAAGTCGTCCGCGACAGGATCGTCACGGTTCACGCCAGCGCCGAGCGGGGGCTGACCGCCCTGTTGCTAAAACGTAACGCCCAGCTCGTCCAGTCAGCCCAGGCGAAGGATCGCCTGGAAACGTTGCTCGACATGGCGGACGATTGTCGACAACATGCGATCAAGCTGATCGACCAGGGGCCACGCGATTATTTGCCGATGACGATCGACCTGTACTCGCAACTTCTTCATCAGGGGGTGCTGGTGCAGCTGGCGCGGGCCCCCGCGACGGATCGGCCGATGCTCGAGGCGGTGGCCAAACTTCGTCTGCGCAAGATGGCGGAGCCGGTGGAAGGCGGCCCCAAGACGGCAAAGGTGCTGGAGCAACATCGCGCGTCGCTGCGGAGCATCGCACTGGCGACGATCGAGGTAGCCAGCAATGGCAAGCCATTGCCCGTTCCAGGCGCGACACCGAAATGGCGGGACACCGAGGCGGTGCCGGCGACCGTGGCGCTGGTTCAGTTCGCGATTGCGTACAGTTCGGAGACCGACCCGGTCATCAAGGCCGATCGCTGCTCCGATTGCGTGCAACGCCTGATGCCGTACGTGAAGCTCCAGCTGGCTGACAACCCGGAGACGAAAGAAGGGGATCCGGGGCAACAGTTCGGGAGCATGATTCGCTTCGGCGTCTACGTGCCGCTGGAAAGCGGGAACGCCCTCGAGCCGCCCGCCCAGACTCGACTCAAGATGGACCGGATTCTGCGCGACGCCGATCAGACGGTGGGCGAAATGGAAAAGCACATGGAAGCCGTCTCCAGTGCCGGGCAATCGAGCTTCCAACGCGCGGTCCGCCCGACCAAAAAAGGTTGGGAGAAAAGCCGGGGCAACAACAAGGGGAAAGGCAAATCGAAGGGCAAAGGGGGCCAGTCCGGACGCTCCTCCAGCGTGATCCCGGCGCCCAGGGTTCATCCGAGCCTGAACGCCAGCGAAGGACAAGAGCCCAAAGTAGCCCTTTGCTGGCGCTCAGGCTCGGACCGCATCATTTCGTGAAAAATCAAAATCCGGAATTCTTCCAACAAATCCCGACCACGTGCGTCCCTTATCTGAATCTCGTCATGAACTCCCGAATAAAGGAGCGTATCCCATGCTGCCTCGTACCCACACGGGTTGGCTGGCACTGGTGCTGGCAAGCGCTGGTTTTTTCTGCGCACTCGGTCTGGTCCAGGCGCAACAGCGGAAAAACAGTCCGTTGAACGCGGGCCTGAAAGCTGGCAAGAAGCCGGCCGCCGCCAAGGCCGGGAAACAAAAAGCGGCTATTCCAAAAAACGCGAAGACCCAAAAAGGAAAAAAAGGCGGCGCCGCCCTGGCTCCTGGTAGCGAACCTGGCTTGATGGATATGATCCATGACGTGTTTGGCATGCTCAAGGAGGCAGTCCAAGACGACCTCCCCAGACCCACGGTAAATCACCTGAATCAAGCGTTGCACCAGCTCCTGCTAGGTCTGACCGGGCGTGGGCAACACGGTCATGGAAACGGTGGACATGCGGGCAAAGGTTGGCACAAGGGAGGGGGCCAAAACGCCCAACGGTCCACTCCGGGTGGCAAAGACCACGGCTGCGATTGTAAGGCCAAGCCCGATGGAGGAGCAAACGGAGCCAGGGGCGCGCACGTGAAGGCAAAGAATGTTCGCCAGCAGAATGGCCTGGCGTCCAACAACAACAAAGGGAAAATCAGGGGTAAAGGTAATTTTGGCTCGGCGAGAAACACGGGCCCCAAGAGGCAGGGACCCGGGGCCAATCTCGGTCAGGGCGCCCTGGCCAGGAACGCCGGAAAAACCAAGACGAACGCCTTTCCCAACCAACCCCGTCGACAGCCAGTCGGCCGAACCGCCAGGCAACGTAGCCCCCTCCAGGGCGGGATACAATCGGCCGTCAAAATGTGCGTACACATCGATGTTAACGTCGTGGTGTCACGCGAAAAACATCGCGGCCATTTCAAGCGCGATGGTCAAGCACTGACCAAGGAAGGCCGAGCCGGCAATACCGCCAGGGCCAAGAACGTCAACGCAAAATCCAATCCAACCCGCGGCAACGCCAAGCAGGCCGGAGCGAAGTCGGCTGCTCATCACTGCGGCGTCAAGAATGCGGGCAGCGGCCAGGCCAAAGGACAACGCGCGGTGGGCAACATCCGCGGCGCAGCCCAAAACACCAAAAAAGCGGGAGGCCAGGCCCGTAATCCCGGCGCCTGCCTCGGCCAAAAAGCCCTCGCCAAGGCTCCTGGCGCTCGCAAGAATGGGCCAACACGAAACGCAAATCTGGGAAATCGAACCAAAGGCGTCGGCGCCAAAGCTGGCAACCGACCGGTCGGCCTCGTGAAATGTGACGGGAAATTCGCTCACGCCCGCCCCGGGGCCTCCAGCGGGAATAAAGCCTTCGCCAAAAAAGGCGGGGCGGCCAAAGGTCCAGGGCAGATCGCTGCCAAAAGCCAGCTCAAGAACAACGGGCTCCGAATGCCGACCCAAAAAGGTCCAGCGCGAATTGCCGCCAACAAGAAGGGTGCATCGCAAAACCTCAAAGCCGGCAGAAACCTGGCGCCGGGTATGAAAAAAGCAAACGTCCAGAAAGCCAGCTTCGCCGCCCAAAAGAAATCGCCGCAACAGGCCAACCGGATGCCAGCGAATCGCCCCGCCAACCTGAAGCAAGGGTTTCCACGTCAGTTCGCACCGGCTCAGGCCCGGGCGCCCCAGCAACAGAAAATGAATCGGCCTCAACCGATGGTTGCTCAACGTCCGGTGGCGTTCCAGCGAGGCATGGCGCAAGCACGAACCACGGGGAGACGCCGATGAACGCCGACAAGAAATCCAAAAGCTATCCCACGGCCTTGCCTCATCGGGCGCCGGAAGCAACGGCGCTGCCCGAGAAACGAAAGCCGCCGCAATCGGATGATTCCCCCGAGGCGGAACCCGAGGCCCCGACGCGATCTCGCTCGGGCGCGCGCAAAGTTGGCGTCTTGGGTCTGTTGACCGTCCTCGGTCTACTTGCCGTGGGCGTCGCATGGCATGTCCGACTCTTCGCCGAGCCAGCCGCAACCGAGTCGCCTGTGGCCGCGCCGGAAAAATCCGCCGATGGCTTGCCGGTGGCACACCCTGCGCCAGCGCCGACCAAAAAGGATGGGTTCGCACGCGCGCAAACCAAACTGGCGTTGCTGAAGATTGCCGATCCCCAAAGCAAGCCAGCCGTTCGACCGTTCGCCAAGGCCCCGGCCCCGGCCAACGACGCCTATCTGGAAGCGCTGGGCAGCATGGCGGCGGCACATCTTTATCAGACCTACGTCAACATCGGCTTGCTGGCCGACGCGGTGGAGAGCGAGCAATTGAAACTGGACGAAGCGGAGAAAACCCTGGCCAACATCGTCCGCCTGATGACGCTCGTGGACGGCCAGTTCGACCAAGTATCCAAACTCGATCTCGACCCGAACGACCGCAAGGCGCTCGAAAAAGTTCGCGCCCACGCCCAGACGCTGCGCAAACAAACCACTGCCCTGCGCGCCTACTGGGAGAAGGGAGAGACCGAGCAGATCAACGCTTTCCATGCCGCCCGAAGCGAAGCCTGGGCCGGTATCCAGGAGATGCTCGGCCTGGATGAAATGGGCAAACAAGCCGACGCCAGCAGGTAGCCAACGTCAAAAACGAATCGTTCATTTGGGCGCGACCCGAAGGGGAGCCCTACCCAATCGAGTAGGCAGCGCAAAGCGAAAGTTGCGCTGTCAGCAAATCGAGATTACAGCGAGCCGCCGGGCTTGTCCCGGCGGTGCATCGCGATCCGCCCTGGTTAACCGCCGGGGCAAGCCCGGTTGCTTGCTGATTGTTGGTTCTCCGAGAATCGACGGATTTGAACCCGAACCTGTTTCTCAATCATTGGCAGGGGGGATTGGTATGCGTACCGTTTGTATCGGCATCGGGTCCGGGTTTCTTTTGATTGCCCTTGGCCTGATGCAGAGCGCGCCGGCCCAGCCGGCAGGCCTCGACCGCGCCATCCAGAAAGTTCCCGACCAGGCCCTGAGCAAATTGTTGATGGCCCGACAAAAAGGCAAGGGGAAACAAAAAGGGCAGATGCACCAAAAAGGCGGAAAAGGCAAAGGGAAAGGTCAAATGAAGATGCAAAAAAAAGGCGGAAAAGGCAAAGGTCAAATGCACATGCAACAAAAAGGCGGAAAAGGAAAAGGCAAGGGAAAAGGCGCACGCTAAACCAATCCGCCAACTCATGATCGATCAAGTCCCGGCCCATCCGCCCGCGAGCGCTCCGTGCCAGCGGGCGGCGTCACGCTTTGAATTCAACCACCCGCTTTATTGATGGGATTTGACGTTTCAGGAAAATACAGACAGCGTTAAGCTACGGCCTGCCCACGGTCTTGCAAGGAGGCAGGTCATGGCTCGTCGTAGCCCGCAAGAAGCGGGGGTCGCAAGAACGG
>JACPPF010000048.1 GCA_016191165.1 Planctomycetota bacterium | reverse complement strand
GAAGACCAGACGCATGTTGACCGTACGCGGCGCGCCGCCATGCTTGACAGGCGGGATCAGCGGTTCGACAATCGCCCACTGTTCGTCCGTGACATCCGTTGGGTAGACCTTGTTCATCAGCTGCCCGTCCTTGAGCTAGAGAGTTCGTGGAAGAATTCGCCCTAGAATGGCTTATGACATCTGCTACTTCCCGGATAGACTCTTACAAGGTCTACAGCGGCTTCTCGCCGCGCCGGTTCATGACCGCTCTTTTTTTCGCCAAGGAAGACGGCTTTATCCGCTCCGAGATTTGCTACAATTCGGTCATCAACTTCCTCGAAAAACCCGCGCTGACACCGATCCTGAAGGCCATGATCGTTGAGGCAAGCCGTCTGCTTGCCAGCGTGGAAGTGGATTTCGCGGGTGGTTCGACGGGCTTCATGACGACTCGCTACGAGCGCTGGTTTGACGACAAGTACGGCACGCCGAGGAAGAAACAGGAGTGGGTGAAGCTGCCGCCTACCCCCGCGCCCCATGAGAAGTCCTCGAAAACCTTGCTGCAAGCAAATACATGGCAAGGACTTGCGACGAGGGGTGGACTTCTCACTTCGCAGCCGCCCTGGCCTACCGCCCAGGCAGGTTCCACACGCGCACGGTGCGGTCGTAGCTGCCGCTGACGGCGCGGCGGCCATCGGGGGAGAAGGCGACGGTCGTCACCGTGTCGGTGTGGCCGGTGAAGGAGTGCAGCACCTTGCCCGTCAGGGCGTCCCACAGCTTGATCGTGCGATCGTCGCCGCCGGTGAGCAGGCGCCGGCCGTCGGGCGAGAGCGCCATCGCGGGGATTCGGCCCTGGTGTCCCTCGAAGCGGCGGACCTCCTTGCCGGTCTGTAGACTCCAGACGTGGATGACCGAATCGCCAGCGGAGATCACGTGCTTGCTGTCAGCCAGGAAGGCGATGTTGGTGATGGATTCGTTTGAGCCCTCGAACGACTTGACGAGCTGGGCGGTGCGGAGGTCGAAGACGCGCACGGTCTTGTCCACGCCGCCCGAGGCGACGTAGCGGCCATCGGGCGAGAAGGCGACGGCATAGACGTAGTTGGAATGCCCTACGAAGCGGCGAATCTCCTCGCCGGTCGTGACGTTCCACAGGTAGACCTTCTCGTCGTCGCAGGCGATGAGCATCGAGCTGGCGTCGCGCGACAGGGCGATGCCGTTGACGTCCTTGGCGTGGGTGAAGCGTTTCTGTTCGTTGCCGGTCTTGAAGTCCCACATCCGCGCCGTCGTGTCCCAGCTTACCGAGAAGAGGTAGCGGTTGTTGGGATGAAACGCGACGGCCCAGACTTCCTTGGTGTGGCCCCGGATGATCTGCGTCTCCTTGGCCGATTTGCCGAGCACATCCCAGACGCGCACACTCAAATCGCGGCTACACGAGGCGACATGCCGGCCATCGATGGAAAAGGCGACGCCTTTGACTTCGTCGGTGTGTCCCTCGAACTTGCGGACCTCGCCGACCGGGCCGACCGCGACGGGAACGACGGGGGCGCCGACGAGTTGGCTTTGCACGATGTCGATGCGCTTTTGCGCCTTGGTGCGATTGAGCCCCGCCAGGTTGGGCAACGCCTTGTCGTACCAGGACATGGCGCGCATCTGGAGCGCGAGCTTTTCTGGGCCCTTGCGTGAATCGGCGAGTGCCCACCAGCCGTCGGCGACGGCGAGTTGATCCCTGGTTTCCTTGGGGCCGATCAAATCCTTGGCCGCCATCGCGGCGAGGGGTTTGTCCTGGCAGGCGGCGAAATATTTGAGCGATTTTTCCCAGCGTTTCTTCTGGAACGCGAAGTATTGGCCGAGTTCGAGGTTGGCCTCGGCATCGTTGGGGTTTTTCTGTACGCGGTCGAGGTAGCCTTGTAGCTTGGCGAAGTTCTTTTCGATGCCCTTGATTTCTTCGATGCGTTTTTGCAATTCGAGGACGAGGCTTGGACTGCGCGCTTTCTTGGCGGCGGCGATGAGGGCTTCGCCGAGTTGATGGGCGGCCTTGTAGTGATCGAGATCGACCGCCTCGTTCAGAAGCGGGCGCAGGACTTCGACGAGGGCCAGCCCCTGTTCCTTCTGGGTGGCGGAGGCGACCGCCAGACCGAGCAGGTCGGCCTTCATGGAAAGAGCGTCGAGGTCGTAAAGGCGCGTCATTTCGTCAACGATGACGAGCGCAAGGCTGGTGTCGTTCGCCCTGGCGGCGAGATCGCGCGCCTCGCGGAAGCAGACGTAGCGCACGGCCTTGTCGTCCTTGACTTCCTTGCCCTGCTGAAAGAGCGTGGCGGCCAGGCGGGCTTTCGCTTCCTTCGTGGTCGCGTTTTCGAGGTCGTCGCCGAACACGTCCAGAACTAGCTTGAGCGCCTTGGCCTGTTCGGCCGCGGCGGGGATCGCCGCCTTGGCGCCCGGTTGCGCCGACGACGGTCCGTGAAGCGGAAGCCCCACGGCGGCGGCAATGATAAGGATAACGGGGGCCCAAAGGATATACTTGCTGCGACGATTCATGCTGGTTTCCTGAAAAAGTTTGAATTCGGGTTCGTCTACCCAGCGTTTCGCGAAAGCGCGGCAATGTCAAGGGAAAAATCGCCACAGGCGTTTCGATCGGCAGAATCCGACGCGCCGGTTTTCTCGTTTCCTCCTTCTGGTTAAATTGGGCAAATAAGGATTCTTGGGGATCGTTTTTGGAAAAAAGCGTTTATAATGGGGCTGGGCTTGTGGCCCCGTTTTGCAAGTCGTCGCCGGAAGAGATCTGCCTGAAATCCAGGGAACTGGTCCATGCTGCGAACCCTATCATTCCTCGCCGCTGCGCTTTGCTGCTTCGCGCTGACCGCACTTGCTCAAGGTCCCGCTCAACCCGACAAGAAAGCGAAGGCGGGCAAAGGCGAGCCTGGCAAGTCGAATAATAAAGCATCTGACAAGAACGGCAAAGATGCTCCCAGGATTCGCATCCCGCTCGACAAGATGAACCTGCCGCCTGATGCCATCATCGTCGTTGTCGAGGACCTGCTTAAGGCGCGCGAGTTGCTTCCGAGTTCGGCCCTGGTTGACCTCCAGGTCTGGCTGGCGCAACAGGAGCGTATCAAGGCTCTGGACAAGAAGGTCGAGCGGAAAATCCCTGGGCTGTGCAGGTTGGCTGGCCGGCTGGACGGCGACTTTCTCGTCTTCACCGCGGATTTCGACTTCTTCACGGAAGAGCCCAACACGGCCATCTACCTCGGCTTGAAAGGTTGTTACTTGACGGACGAGGGAAAACTGGACGGCGAGACGCCGATTTTCGATTTAAGGGAGAAGGAAGGCTTGTTCGTCCGCGTGGAGAAACCGGGCCTTCAACACCATTTGACGCTGAAGTTTCGTGTCCCCGCGTTGGTGCGAAAGACCTCGAGTGGCGCCTACGAGCGGGTTGCGAGGCTGGATTTGCCTGGCTCGGAAACTCCGATGACGCTTGACTTGCCGGGCAATGTCAAGGAATTGATCTGGAACGATACGCTGGAAAAATCGCGCACGCCCGGGCGCTGGAAATTGGGTCTGGGCCAGGCAAAAACGGTCACGCTGTTGTGGAGCGAGCCGGTTTCGTTTTCGGGCAACACGCCTTTACCCAAGGCGGAGAGCAAAATCCGCGCGGATGTGTACGACACGCATGTCGGCATCAGCGGTGAAATCATTCTGGAGGACGTGCGCGGGCAAACCACCGAATGGCGTCTGGCGCTGCCGGCGCAGACGAAGATCGAGAAGGTGACGGCGCCCGGGGGTCTCACCGTGGCGCTCACGCCACCCGAGAAGGGCAAGCCGTATTTTAGCCTTAACGCGCCGGCGACAACCAAGCGCCTTCAGGTTTCCTTTTCGTTGCAGGTGCCGCGCGCCAACTTGAGCGCCAAGGTTCCGGTCGGGCCGTTCCACGTTTTGGGAGCATTCCAGCATCGGGGATCGTTTGCCGTGAATACGCGCTTCGGCCAGCGCCCGGTCATCACGCGCTTTGGCGAGGTCTACCAGGAAACGAACACCGAATCGGCTGCGACGTTTACCTTCGTCGCGCCGCCGGTTACCGAGAAAAACCTCAAGACACCTCAGGTGGCGAAGGCGCCTTTGGAACTGGAATGGCGCCCGGAAAAAAATCAGCTGGAAACCAAGGTTAGCCACGCGCTGCGTCTGCAAGCGGGCAGCCACGGCTGGGACATCGAAGCGACCAGTAAGATCCAGGTCAAGACGCTTTTCACGGGAATCCAGTTCATCGACTTACAGATGCCCACACCCCGGTTGCGCGGGGTTTCCCTGATCGGGAGCATAGCGTCCGGGCTGGAATTCCCTGGCACGCTACCGTGGTCCAGTGTCTGGGCGACCTACGGCATGCCCTGGACCCATGCGAGCCCAGACGAGTTTGTGTTCCTCGAGGAGCAAGGAACCCCGCTCAAGGTCGGCAATCCGGACGCAAAGGGCAAGACGCGCATTTTTCTCAATCGGGATCAGTCCAGCCCGATCAAGCAAATGACGCTGATCCTGAAGACTACCTACCGAGTTCCGCCGTATAACCAGCGGGTCCGCCTGGAGTTGCCTCGCCCGCTGAACACGCTGGACCGCGGCGCCAGGGCGGCGGTCCACACGGGCAAGCAGATCGAGTTGATGCAAGGCCCGTTTGGCATGGAAGAGCCGACGCCGGATCCCCACGTTTTTGATTTTGCCTGGGAACAGACACCCGCCGCCCTGGACCTGGCCTGGCGGCCTTATCGACAGCGAGTCATCAGCGACGGGACCGTCGATATCCTGTTGCACAAGCATACAGCCGAGGTCCGCCAGTTGGTTCGGCTTGCCCGCGAAGCCGTTGGGGACAAGGGCGAGGCCGGCGTTCCCGACCTGCTCCTGAACCTGCCAGCGGGGCTTGCAAACATCGAGGTCGTTTCCGGCGGGACGAAGATCAAGCACGATCCGGTGGCCAACCGCCTGTGGGTTCGTCCCGAGATCGATGGCAAGTTCATCGAATTGAGGCTCCGATTCGACCTGGCGATTGTTCAAAACAGGTTGCATTTGGTTCCGGTGGCGCCCGCCACGGCATCGCGCCTCGACGTCAAGGTTCGCCTCTGGTCGGCGCCGGGCGTCACCGTCAGCCTCGACGACGGTCTCGTCAAGCAAGGGGAGTGGAAAGAACGCAGCATTGAAAAGATCCCGGGCAAGGAACAGTTCCCCACCCTGGTGCTGCAAGGCTTCGGCGCCGTGCTGTCGCTTTCCGTGAAGTTGACGGAAACCACAATCGCACCGCCCGCGGTTTTTATCGCCGATCGCGCCTTGATTCAGGCCCGCATGTTGGAGAACCAAAGTCAGCAGTGCCGGGCTTTCTATTTGCTCAGCAAGATTCACGCTTCGCACGTTGACATCGAGTTGCCCGTGCCGGCGCCGCTGTTGCGGGATGGACCGACGTTTTGGCTTGGGAAGCAGTGCCTGGACCCGTTCGAGAAAATCGACGCTGCCGGAAAGGTGGTTCGCGTTCGCCTACACCCGGAGTTGATCAAGCTTCCGGCCGTACTGGAAATCCGGTATACGATTCCAGCCGAGAACATGGAGACGAACCGATTCTGGCGTACGACGATGCATGCGCCGACCTTTCGGTCCAAGGTCGAGATTCTGGAGATGCGCTGGCATTGGACGGCGCCCGACGTCATGCTCGCCGCGGTATTCGGCCGCCCTGCCCGGCTGAATCCACAATGGAACTGGCAAAACGGCCTGCTGACGCCGGAAACCCATCTGGCCAGCGGCGAACTTGAGGCCTGGGTTGGCGCCGTGGAACCCTGGCCAACGGCGCCGGGAACCGGCTTTGCGTTCTCGGAAATCAGTCTTCGCCCCGAGACGATTTACCACTTGCCACGCGAAGGCTGGTTGCTGGTTTGCTCCGGACTGTTTTTGGTTTTTTCCCTGGGCGCCTACTATTCGCCTTTGCCACGCGTGGCGTTTTGGCTGCTCGTCTTGACTTTTGCTCTGTCCGTCTTGACGCTGGGCGTCCTGTTGCCAACCATCATGCCGCCGGTGCTATATGGCCTCCAGCCTGGCGTGCTGTTGTTTGCCCTCTTCGCGGTCGGGCATTGGCTGCTTGAGGAAAGGGAGCGTCGACAAATGGTATTCCATTCAGGCTTCAGCCGGGGCAAGCCGGGTTCGACGATGATGCGAACCAAATCGGCGAAGCGGCCGCGCGAGGCCTCGACCGTGGATGAGCCCGATCAGTCCGCGAGCGCCATGAGTGAAAAGGCAAGCGAGTCGCCAGCGGGTGGCTGAATTCGATCGCCCCCCGGCGGAGGCGGCAGCGACGGATGGGCAAATGCGCCGCGCGCCCTTGCCTTGCAAATCGTGATGGGTCCAAGCTTTTTTTTCGTATCAAGGCGAGGCAGGCGTGATTTCATCGGTTGGCCGAGTCTGGTCCATGGGATCGCTGGCAGTTCTGCGAATTGCTCTGGTCCTGTCCGTGACCTGGGCGGGCTCGGCGCTGCTGGCGCAACCGGCGGGCCCGAGCGCCGCGCTGCCGATTCAATGGCGAATCATCCCACCCGAACGGGCGGCGATGGAACTTGAGAAGGTTCAGCAAGGCGTCTTGATCCTGACGCCGCTGGCGGACTTCGAGGCCCGGCTCAAGCGAACGCGCCAGGCCGCACAAAGAACTGAAAAAAGCCCCAGATTGACCCGGGCTCATTATCAGGCTGAATTGATCGACCGCTCCCTGGCGCGAGGACAGGGGTCCTGGACCATCGACTTCCCGGGCGAAACGGATTCGGTTCTCCCGATCGCGCCGCTCAGCCTGGCGCTGAGCGGACTGCGCTGGGATCAAGGCACGCCGGGGATCCTGGGCGAGCCGGATGGCCAAACGCTTGGACTGCTCGTCAAACCTGGCCACAAGGTGTGCCGATTCGATTGGAGCGCCCGCGGGACGCCGACCAATGATGGGATGGCGTTTCAACTGCTGGTGCCGCCCTGTACGATCAACACATTCGAATTGGATCTACCCGCTGACGTCTGGCTTCTCCTCAGTAAGGAATCCGCGCTGGTGACGGGCCCGCACGACGAGGGCGTGCCGGGAAAACGCAAGTGGCGGCTGCAAGCGGTCGGCGCCAGTCCCATTCAGTTCGTGGTCCGAAAAATCGTGGACGGCAAAGGCGCCCCACCCACCTTGTTCACCCACACCCACAGCGAACAGCATCTGATGCCCGATCGACTTGAGGTCGAACACGAATTCGATATCAGCATCCTCCACGGCAGCGTACGCGAGTTGAACCTGATCGGCGACGCCGCCCTGCAACCCTTCGACGTCGTCTTGAAGAGCGGCGAGGTCAAGAACTTTACCTGGACGGAACTCCCGGTTAAAAAAACGGCCAAGGGCAAGCCAGCCGCTCCGGCTCAGGGGCGGCTGACCATTCGCTTTCATCGACCTGTCCAGGGGAAGTTAACCGGCCTGCACATCAGCAGCCTGGCGTCCAAACCCGCATCCGGGATGTGGACCAGCCCGGGCCTTCACGTCGTTGGCGCCATTCGGCGCGGCGAAACACTGGCGTTGAAACTTCATCCAGACCTGGCTCTGGGCCGATGGGATCATGGAACGTTCCAGTTCACCATGAGCCAAATGGTGAAGGGCATGCAAAGCCTGACACTTGCCGACACGGCCGCGGACGTCGCGTCAACGAGGCGGCCAGGTCTCGTCCTGTTCGACAAGAAAGCGGACCTGCACACGCGCGAATTGGTCCGCTGGCATCTGACGCCGCGTGGGATGCGTCTGGAAGCGGAAATCGCCTGCACGACATCGCGCAGCAACGTCTTTGAACTGCGCGCCAAGTTGCCCACCGTGGTTCCCCGTTATCAGATTGAATCTCTTGCCATGCAGCCGCCTGATATGTTGCGCGATTGGCGCGTTGAAGGCGGGTTCTTGATCGTCGAACTCGGCAAGCCCCTGGCGCCGCTGAATTCCGCCGTCGTCAAGATCGAATTTCGTTCGAATCTTCCGGGCATGGCGTCGGGCCCTCGGACCCTGGCGTTTCCAGAGATGGATTGGCTCGATGCGAAGACTCGCCAGGGCGCCGTCGAGGTATTCGTCGATCCAATTCTCGAGGCGCGACTCCTGAAATCATCGCTCCCGGTTGTCCCGGAAGACGCTGGTGGAAAATCGTCCACCCTCAAACCGCCGAGCTTCCGGTTCCGCTATTGCAATCAACGGCTCAGCGCGAACATTCGCCTGGTTCCTCGGGCGGTCCAGGTGCAATTCCAGGGCAAACACCGGATAACGCTCATGGAACAGGGCGCCTTGATGCGATTTCGCTGGGAAGTGAAACCCCTGCTCGGCGCGCCGGAGCATGTCGATTTTCAGTTCGCTCCTGGTTTCCCCAGGTCCTGGAAGGTCATCGGCGAGGAAACGGCTCCGGTTCACCACTGGGAACGTTTGTTCCTCAACGAGGCGCTTCCCCACCTGATGCGCCTGGGTTGCAAAAACCCATGGGAAGCGGCGACGCTCGACTCGTTGCTGCCCGAGGGTGAGTGCTGGCGGTTTCACTTTTCTCGGCCACTGCAAGCCAAGACAACGCTCGCACTCGAAGCCATGGCCCCACCCGGCCTGGTTGACGGCGACTTGCACCGGCTCTCGGTGCGGCTTCCGAGCGCGTTTCCCTGGGAGTGCGTTGGCTCGGCGTTGGTAGCTCCCATGTTGCCCGTTTCCCCCGGCGACAAGACCTGGCTGCTTCCCCTCATGGTTCCGGTACAGCGTGAGAACGTCCGGCAGGAAATGGTCGTCGACACGACTTCCGCGCCCATCGTCGCCGCCCGGAAAGAGCGACGCGCCTGGCTGAATCCAGTTGAGATCAGGCCCGCGGCAGGGTTGGGGCCGAGTCAGAGCATTCAATTTGCCGATGGGGCTATCGAGCCGGGATCCAGGATTCTGGTCAGCACCCGCGCCGAGAAGAACATGATCTCGGCGCTGGAGAGGTGCGACGCCGCTCGGATTTCAACTCATGTTGCCCGGGACGGCGTCACATTTCACCGCATTGAGTTTCGCTTGTGGAACTGGCGCGAACGGACGTGCGACCTGCACCTGCCAGCGCATCTTCGCGTGGTTTCCGTCAGCTTGAACGGCCAAACGCTGCCACGTTTTGACGCCACGCCGGCTGGCGCGCAGGTTCGCCTGGCCTTGCCGTATGATCAAAATGAAAAGTCCGTTCGTTATGAGGTCCTGGCCAAGTCGAAGGCCCAGGCAACCTTTTTGCCTGGGATGATGCGAATCGAGACGCCCGTGGTCGTTTGGCCAGTTGCCCCGCAAGATCCGCGCGCTCGCCTGTTTTTGGAGGGCCATCTCACGCCGCTTGCTCATGACGTCGTGGCGCCCGTCGGCGAACCGTATCGACTTGCCAGTCAAAGCCCGGCCCTACGGCGCGTGCGGCAGGTTTGGAACTGGGGACAAGAGTGGTGGCCCCTGGGCGAACGCGCCCGGCTCCGGAAAGCGTTGGACGAACAAAAACAAAATGTCCTTGCCGCGGAAAAAGAGTTGCGCGACAAGGCCGAGAAGCCGCTGAAGCTTTCCGAAGCGCTCGATCGCCTCGCCGTCATGCAACTGAAGGATACCGTCGCGGTGGTGATTGATCCGCAGGCGTTCCGTGCCCTCGGGCTCGCACCGGAAACGCTTTTGCCCCGGGCCATGCTTGGTCCTCAAACCGCTCGTCCATTCTGGGAAGGGCTTGGCCTGGTTTATGTTCCTTGTCCGGGCGGCGCGCTGTTGACTTCGCCGGATCGACTTCGGCGCTGGGGGATTACCGACGCAACCGACGCCGAACAACTGGGCCAGGCCGTGCAGGAAGCGGTTCGTCAAGGGCGCGACCCAGCTTCGGATTTTTGTTTGGTTCCCGTGTGGGCGGAATTCGGCAACGGCGACGAGTTGATTGGGTCGAACGATACGCCAGGCCTCGGTATGTTCGACGGCTTTCGCGGGCGGACCGAATGGGCCACCCTGGCGGTCGGGGCGAAAACGCCGAGTTTCCTGGTCGTGGACCCGACGTCAGCGCGCACGCTGGGCTGGGCGCTGGCTTTTTTGGCGGGGTTCGGGTTCTGGAGAATCCACCGGGCCTGCTCGGTGACGTCGGCATTTCGCGTCCATCTGGTGTTGATCGCCGGGGGGATTCTCGTCGCGGTCTGGCTTCCCGGACCCGCGAGCGATTTTTTTGCTTGGCCGAGTAATGCCGTGGCTCTTGGCAGCCTGCTCTGGAATGTCCTGCGCCTTTTCCTGGAACGGCGCGAAAAGGCCGATCAAGCTAACTCCTCGATCATTCGCGTGGTCGGCGCGGCCGCGGTGGCCGTGGCGTTTTTTTTCGGCATCAGCTGGGACGTGCTTGGCCAGCCCGCGGCGCCGCGCCCCAACACCGTCCTGGTCATCAACGGGCCAAAACCGGCGGTGCTGGTCTCGCCGGAGTTGCTCGCCAAATTGGCTGACCTGGAGGCACGGGCCAACCCGATCACCCAGGGAACCTTCCTGATCGGCGCCTCGTATGCCGGCGTCATTCACGACGGCTTCGCGAAATTCGACGTTGATTACGAGATATATTGCCTGAAGGAACAGGCGAAACTTCTGATTCCCTTGAGCGGGGTGCAACTTCAGGGCGACGCCTTCCTGGACGGCGCCCCGGTGTTTCCCGTGCCGCACAGGTTTGGCTATGCCCTGCCCATTCGAAAACCAGGGGTCCATCGTCTTCGCCTGTCGTTCACCGCCCGGGTTGCCGCCGCGAGCGACTTGAATGAACTTGCCTTCAAGATTCCAAAATTGCCGCAAACCGAGTTTGCGCTGGAATGGAAAATCCCTGCCAAGAACGTCTACTGCGACAAATGCCTGGGAGAGGAGAGTCTTTCCCTGGACTCTAAACAACTCTCGAAGAGCTGGCGGGGTCGCCTTGGCTACGTCGGCGCATTCAACCTGCGCTGGGCTGGGCCGGGCGCTCCGACGGTCGGCAATTCCATTGAGGTCCAGGAAGCTCACTTTTGGGACCTGCGTCCAGGATCGGTGGCTCTTTTCAGTGCCCTGAAATACACCCTTGGCAAAAGCGCCCTGTCGCGCCTGAGCGTGACGTTGCCGGATGGCGTGAGCGTGCGATCGGTTGAAGCCACTTTGACACCGCCGCTCGTGGCGCCGTCAGCTCCGATCCTCATCAAGCAATGGAGCATTCTGGAAAAAGGCGCTCAACGCCAGCTGGCGGTGGACTTTGTCCAGCCCGTCGCCGGAAAAATCTCTCTGCACCTGGAATTCGTGCCCCGCGGATTCGGCAAAGCAACGCAGCTTCTGCTGTCGCTGCCGGCGCCGGTGCAGGGAAAATCGGTGGCGGGGCTGCTGGGTTATCGGCTTGACGTCCCGGAGAAGGACACACCGGCAGCGCCAAACCTCGGGATCATTCGCATTCTATCGGCGGCCGAGTTTCAAAAGCAATGGAGCCAATCGACGCGCCTGCCGATCCCGGCGGCTTCGCGCGGTTACGCCTTCGAACGGCGGGGACAGCAGGCGGGGCTGAGGCTCGAAGTCGTGCCGATCGCCCGCCAGGCGCAAGCCGACCTTCTTTGGCGAGTTGATTCGAGCTGTTGCGAGTTTACCGGCGCCTTCACTTTCCGCAGCGCCCAGGAGGACCTGATCCTGGCGGAATTCGCGCTCGACGCGGCGCTCACCCTGGCCGACGTGACCGGACCGGATGTTTACCGCTGGCAACGACAGGATGGACTCTTGCAGGTCTGGCTCCGCCAAGCACAACGGCAAACCGTCATCACCCTGAAGGGCTGGCGCAACCCCGCGGCCAAACAACCGCTCGGCAAGGTCTTTGCGCTCCCCGGCGTTTACCCCCTTGACACGCGCCTGCAAGATTCAACGCTGGAAATCCGCACCGCGGGGGACGTGGAAGCCCGGGTTGAAAAGACGCGCGGGCTGCGCGCCAGCGTGGGCGACCGTCTTGGCTTCGCTGTCATCGAACCGAATCACCAGGTGATCCTCCGGCTGGTTCCACGGGTGCGCCAGCCGAAAGGATCGATGTTGACCAAGGTTCAAGGCATCGAGGGTGGGTTTGATATCCATCACGCCATTCGCCTCAGGACGCGTCGCGGCGCCCTGCCTCCCCTCAAACTTGGTGTCAAACACTGGGTCGGCGACGCTCCCACGCTTGCGGCGCCGGGCGCTGCCATTCAGAAGTTCTCCGATAAGACCGGCAGTGGCTGGGTCTGGTCGCTCCAGTTTCCTCCCGGGCAGCCCGAGGAAGTGTTTCTGTTCCTTCGTGGTCAAATCAGTCCGGCCAACCTTCCTTCCATGCAGCTTCCGGTCGTGAGCTTGCAAGGCGCCATTCTGGAGGATTCCTGGATCGCGTGGAAAAACGTGGAACTATTCCAGGCGAACCAGCGCGAAAAGCTGCTCGACCAACCGGCGCTCGAAGCGTCCCTGCCGGGCTCATTCGCGCAATGGCATCCAGATCGCGCGCAGTGGAAACTGGCCCGGAGCATCGAGGCGCCGATGAGTGTTGCGTTTCTGAAGGTGGCGCCGCGCGCGCTGGTGCGGATTCTGGGCGCCTCGGAGGAGATTCGCGTAGCTGGCGGGCCGCCGTGGTTGCGCGAGGCGGTCCTCTGGTTTCACGCTCCGGATTCGGCGGAGCTGCGCGTCAAGTTCCCCGCCGCGCTCGAGTCGATCAGCGTCTTCCTCGATGGCCGCCCTTACGCCGCGTGGACCCTGGACAATCGGGAAGTCACACTCAAGGCGGGCGGACAGGCGGAGCCGCGGCGTCTTCACCTGCGCTGGCGTTATGCCGGCGCGGCGGAACGAGCGGATTTGCCGAATCTCATGCCGTTGACAATTGACCAGGCGCGCGTGACGCCTCACAAGCGTTGGCTTTGGGTTCCGCCTGGAAGTTATCTCGCCAGGACGGACGCAGCGCGCAGACCGACCTGGTTTGCCAGCCTGCTTCAAGAAGCCGACCTTCACCTGCAAATATCGAAGGCGTTGGCCGAGGCGACACCGCGGCCGGCGGCGCTGTCGATCCTGCTCGCCCATCGACAGCGGCTGCTGAACGCATGCGTTCAACATGCCCGGTATGCCCTGGCCCTGGCACGGCTGAACCCGATTGGAATCGACCTTGAGGATTGGGAAAAACGCATTCACGACGTGGAGCGAAAAAACACCACGGCTGCGAAGGCGCTGCGCTTCGACACCGAGCGCCAGGCTGCCTTGAAACTCGCCGCGCCGCGCCGCGCCGGCTTTTCGATCGGCGAACCTGAACCGCTCGCCGAACCCTGGAATCTGCCCCAGGGCATGGCCAGTGCGAAATTGCATCTCGCCGCCGAGCGCGTCGCCGCCAGCCGGCGCACCTGGACCGAATGGGTATTGCTCGGCATGGTCACGGTGCTCGTCCTTTCTTACTTCCGGCACGGTTGGCCGATCCTGCGCGCCCTCGCGCCCGAACTCGCCCTTGGCTCAATCGTGGCAGCCATGATCCTTTTCAACTGGAGCCTGGTCGGCATTCTCCTGACCACCGCGTTGCTGGTGCTGCGCGGCATCGGGTTCGCCCGCTTCGTCAGGCGGCAAACAGCGGGCCGCGCAAAAGGCGTTGCTTCTGGCGGATCCGACGATACCACTAGCCATCCGCCGGAGCCATCCCAACGCTGATCGGGGCGCGTTTCCTTTTATTCCACCCGCGACGGGCGCGATTCTTTTTTTCCGCCGTGGCGATACGATGACAGAAGTCGAACGCCACGCGTTGTTTTCGTTAGCCGGAAGCGCCAGCGACGGAATTTTTTTTCGCGCCCCCCGCAAAAGGGACGCGCCGGAAGCGTAAGTGAGGGTTTTTACCTGCCCGCCGCTTGCGCTTCCGACTCGGCAAGCGAATTGCGTCGGGCCTGTCAATCCTGCGCCGTCCCATGCGCCTACCGGCATTCAAACTTGGAGATCAGGACATGTCCAACGCATCGAATTCAAACGCCCAGCCTCAGGCGGCGCGTTCGCTTCTCAGACGATTTCTTTTTCCGATCATCGTTTTCGTCGTCATCACATGCATCGCGGCGGCAGGCCCGGTGATGGAAGCGATGGAACTCGATACCGAAGCCGCCATCCCAGTTCTCATGGTCCTCCAGCCCGGCGTGATCCTCGGCGTACTGGCCCTGGGGATCTGGTGGCTTTTCTTCTCGGGCTTTAGCTGGCTGACGCGCTTTGCGGCTTTGGGACTGTTGGCCGTAGGAATTGGCGCGTTCGCCTTGTCGCTGACCCAGGTCGAACTCACGTCCACGCCGACGGGGCTCAGGCCAATCTTTCATTTCGTCTGGGAGACCACGGATCAAGATCGCTATGCCGAATATCAGGCCCAGCATCCGGTAGGCGTCAACGACGTGGTGGTTGCCGTCGTGGGCCCGAACGATTTCCCAGGCTATCGCGGCCCAAATCGCGACGGCGTTCTTCCCGACGCCAAACTGCAAACCGACTGGACCACGCATTCGCCCAAACAAGTTTGGCAACGCCCGTGTTTCGACGGGTACAGCGGCATCGCGGTGGCTGGAAATCTCGTCGTCACGCTCGAGCAGCGCGGCAAGCAAGAAGGCGTGGTGTGCTACGACCGCACAACCGGCTCGGAACGCTGGGTGTTCGCTTACGACGCCTTCCACAGGGACATCATGGGTAACGGACCGCGCTCGACGCCGACCATTCACGATGGGCGCATCTTTACCCTCGGCGCAACCGGTGAATTCCTCTGCCTCGATGTCGAGGGAAAAAAGAAATGGGGCGTCAACATCCTCGAAGACAGCAAGGCCAAGAACATCAAATGGGGCATGACCGGTTCGCCGTTGATCTTCAAGGATCTGGTCATCGCCCATGCCGGCGTGGATCCCGAAAACCCCGCCGGCGCCGCCCTCGTGGCCTTCGAACAAAAAACGGGCAAGAAAGCCTGGGCCATCGGCAATCGCCGCGCTGGTTATAGCTCCCCGCAACTCGCCACGCTGGCTGGCGTGACACAAATCCTTCTGTTTGACGGCGATGGTCTGGTCGGCTACGATCCGGACTCCCGGCAAGAACTCTGGAGTTTCCCCTGGAAGACCGACTTCGACATGAACAGCATCCAACCCGTCGTTCTGAGCGACGGCCGCGTTTTCATTTCCTCGGAACTCGCCAACGGCTGCGCCATGCTCCGCATCGCTCATAAGAAAAATTCCCAACCAGCATGGAGCGTGGACGTGGTCTGGAAAAACAAGAACCTGGCCGCCCGCTTCGCCAATCCCGTCAGCGATGGCAAACGCATCTTCGGCCTGCACGGCCTGGCCGGGCAGTTGCGCTGTCTCGACGCCATCAGCGGCGATGTGGTGTGGCGCGGCGAACGCTGCGGGCCCGGGCAGATGTTGCTGGCCGGCGACACCCTGCTCGTCGTTCACGAAAAAGGGGTCGTCACGCTCCTAGACAAGGACTCGGCAAGCGACACCGAACTGGCGCGTCAGCAAATGCTGGGCACGGGCCAAAAGAAATGGAAGACATGGAACACGCCGGCCCTTGCCGGCGATCAACTGTTCGTCCGCAACCAGAGCGAGATCGCCTGTTGGAAACTCCCCCAGCGCTGAAATCGAGTGGCGCTGATCCCGACCCCGAAGCGTGAGCGAAGTCGCGATTGCTTTCGCTCGCGATTCAGCTGCGGAAGTCGCCATCAAGGCGGCCCTTTCTTCTTCTTGTAGAACGGACCGAAGTGCTTGGGCGGAGGCGGGCCCGGCTTCCATTTCGGCGGCGGGCCATCGAATTCCAGACCGTCCGCCCCATCCCAGGGTCGATCGTCCTGGCCATTATTTGGCACCGGCCGCGGGCCTTTCTTCTCCAGGGGCGCAGGCTGCGCTTTCGCATTGGCGGCGTTGTTCCCATTCCAGATTTCCGCCATCCACGGGAACGGCGCCGCCCACAGAACCACGCCCGTCACCAGGATCAGTGCGGGCGCCACCACCGCCAACCCGGCAGCCACCAACGCAGCCGCGCGCCGGCCCGGGCTCATTCCTGGCCACCCCGAAACCTGCTCGGCCTCCACGGGATCGCCGTCGAGAAACGCGCGCAGGTCGGAAGCGAAATCGGCTGCCGAATGATAACGCTCCCGCGGATCCTTACGCAGACACTTCAGCACAATCGCCTCGAGCGGCCCTGGCACCATGACGTTCAGCCGCGACGGCGCCGCCACCGGATGATGCACCGCCTGGTACAGCGTCGCCATCGGCGTTTCCGCGTGGAACGGCGGCTGGCCCGTCAACAACTCAAAGAGGATCGCGCCCAGGGCGTAGATGTCAAGGGCGGGCGACACCGATTTGCGATGCCCCTCAATGTACTCCGGCGCCATGTACGACGGCGTCCCCATCACGACCTGCGTGTGCGTGGCACCGCCAACCCGGTCCAGCCGCTTGACCAGCCCGAAGTCCGTGATCTTGACCGTTCCGTCGCGCCCAATCAGCACGTTCGCCGGTTTCAAATCGCGATGGACAATCCCGGCCTGGTGAACCGCCTCCATCGCCTCCGCCAGCACCCCCACGAGTTGAGCGGCCCGCCGACAGGTTTTCCGATGGCTGGCTGCGTGAGTCGCCAGGTTTTCGCCGTCGATCCATTCCATGACGAAATACGGTTGCCCGGCCCAGGCGCCGATTTCATGGACCTGCACGACATTCGGGTGCCGAAGTTGGGCGATCGCCTGTGCCTCCGCGAGAAAGCGGTCCGCCTTTTCCTGCTCGGGAAGCGCGGCGCCGTGCAGCATCTTGATGGCGACATAACGCTGGAGGCTCTTATCAAACGCTTTGTAGACGATGCCCATGCCGCCCTGGCCGAGAATCTCGATGAGATCATAACCGGGGATCGTAGGCAATGCCGCGCTCGGCTGTTCGGCGGTTAAGACCGGCGTGGGGATGTGATCGCGAATGGGCGTCGTGGGCGTGTCATCGGGCTCATTTCGCCAGACGACCTTGCTGTGCGACTTGGCCTCGCCGGACCGGGGAGGTGACTTCGTCGAGATGGGGATCGACTTCATCAACACGACTCCTGAATCGGGCGCACGACATGGGCCGCTCAATTATGACACAAGATTCCGAAAAGGGAAGTTATGCCAATGAAATGGATTGGGAAATTCCTGCCGCCCGGACGACCTGGAAGCAGCGGTGACGGACCCCGTCGCGCCGGACGGCCGCGCCAGAAACAGGAAGGTCTGGCACCGGAATCATCCTTCATGCACGCTCCGCAGCACCTCGCGCTTCCAATCCAGTTCGTGGACAGGCCAACCTTGAACCGTCCATTCGTCGTCGCGCAGCATGGCGGGGTTGCCATGTTCGTTGACGATGCGCCAGCAGCGCTCCTCCACGGGCAGAAGCTGCCGGCGCGTCGCCCAGGCGTTGGAGCGCCGGCGCGTGATGCGCTCCTTATCAAGAATCGTCACGACACAGGGCGCCGTCAGGTCCAGCCAGCGCCAGGCAATCACCTCATGGCTCGAGGTCGCATAGCGCTGCTTCAACGCCAAGAGATCGTAGTCCAAAGTTCGCGCATCCTCCGCGAACCAGCAGGTCGGCACGAGCAAGCGATACGCGAACAGATTCGCCAGCGACTCGCCGATCATCGCCCGCGCCTCGTGCGGGGGGATCTCCAGACACTCGAGCAATTCGCTCTTGAGATGCTCGCCAATTTCATGCGCGACGGTCCATTGATGCCGTTCCTCGCGCGGCTCAGGCTTCAGAAAAATCTGCCTCTTGCCCATCATCCGCTGCGCTCGGCCGCGCTGCGGTTGACGCTGATCGAGTATCACCGTCATGCCCAGATGTCGCTGCGCCAGGGCGATCGCATCGACCGGAGGTTGCGTGATGCCGGCAGAATGCAACAACTCCTCCACCATGCGATCGATGGCGGCGATCATGTCCTCGCGCGGCAGGTCATCGTGCATCGATTGGCTCCCTGGATTGACAGGGGTATTATAGTGTAAATGCGTCCACTCCGGCGCGAACTTCATTCATTTTGTTGCGGCACATTTTTTTGCCTGGAAACGAGGTCGCGCCATTCACTACGAGGCGCACATTTTACGGCAGGTCGGCGCGAAATCGTTGTAATATCTGCAACCGAGATTTCATTTGACCCGAACCTTCGCAACAATGAATGAAGGTTGAAGGTCATCGCCCCGCCTGGCCCCTGGGTGCATCATGTTTAGCGTCGCTCGCTTTGAACTGCTCATCTTGTTTGGCGTGCTCTTGGTCGCCGCGCCGAATCATGCCGGACAACGGCGGGGGTCCGCGGAGGTGGCCCGCGACGTACGCCACACCTTGGCGGCGCAAAAATTGCTCGCGGACGATCCAGAACTGGCGGTCTGGAACATCGGCGTAACGGTGACCAACCGCGTGGGCGTCCTCTGGGGGCCGGTTCCCTCGGCCGACCTGGCGTACCGGGCCGAGATGCGGCTGCGAATTTTGGTTGAACTCGTGGAGATTCGCAACGACCTGTTTGTGAGCCCGCTCGTCGAGCCGATGCGGGTCCCGCTCAAGATCGACAATCCCCCCGCGGCGTTCCCGGAAGAGCCGCGTCCGCGCCTGCCGGCGCGACCACGCACCGCCCCCGGCGCTCCCGGAAAGTTGACGGGGCAGGACCGTGGGGCGTCGAAAAAGGCGGGGCCGGCATCGAAGACAGAAAAACCTCCGACAATCGAAGTGCTGCCGCCGGAAAAGCTGGACCCGGCGCCGGTGCTGCCGCGCAGGCTCCCCGCGGGCAAATCGAGTCGGAACCTCGAGGCACAGATACGCGACTTGTTGCAAAGCAAAAGCACGTATCGCCCCGTGGAGTTCGCCATCGAAGGTCGGCGCGTCTTTCTCAAGTCCACCGAGGTGGACGCACTGCACGAGGCCGCCCGTGCGATTTCGCGCTTGCCCAGCGTGGAGAGCGTGGTGCTCCAGGATCGGCCGCCCTCGCGCTAAAGGCGGCAACAAAAAAATGAACGTAGGTCAGGCGTTCCTCTCTGACGGTCAGGCTGGAAAGCCTGACCTACTTTTCGTCGAAGAGCACTTGACCAGCCCCCAGCGCAAGCTGGGGGTTTTGGGAGGCTGCCCAAACCCCCACGCTTGCGCGTGGGGCTGGTATCGCTCCGCTTGACGAACGGTATTGTCGTAGACCCACTGCAAAACAACGCCGCTTTCCGTGGCGTCACGGATGAGGCACCATCAAGGTGAACGGGTAAATGTACGCCTGTAACAGGGTGATCAGGCCAACGGTGGACGCCAGGATAATGCTGTGCCAGACGACGGCCTTGAAGATGTCGGCCTCCCTGCCCAGCTGGTGGGTGGCGGCGGTGGCGACGCAGATGGACTGCGCGTCGATCATCTTGCCCATCACGCCGCCGGTCGAGTTCGCGGTGCAGATGAGCACCTCGGCTTGCCCCTGCGTCAGGCCGCCCGCGGGGAACGCGCCGGACTGATGAATCTGGGCGGCCGTGATTTTTTGCAGGCTGCCGAACAGCGCGTTGCTGCCCGCGTCGGTGCCCGTGAGAAACACACCCAGCCAGCCGAGGATGGCGGCAAAGAACGGATAGAGGAACCCCGTATTGGCAAACGCGACCCCGAGCGTGGCGTCCATGCCGGCGTAGCGCGTCACGTAGCTCAGGCCCAGCATGAAGGCAATCGTCGGAATCGGGATCTTCATCTGCAAGAAAGTGCGGTGGCTGACGCGCCCAATCTGGGCCGGCGACATCCGAAAGATGACCATCGACATCAAGGCCGCGAAGAACACCGCCGTGCCGGGCGCGGTGAGCCAGGCGAAGTTGAAAACGGCGCTCTCGTGATCTTCCTCCTGCCCGACCGGGCGCAACTTGCGAGCGCGTTGCACTTGATTGTGGATCGTGGGGACCTTGATGAGATAGTTTGTCTCGATTTCTGTGCCAGGAACATAAACGGGCCCATACTTCTCTGGCTTGCCCGCCTCGATGGGGTGGCCGCGTTTGCCTTCACGTTCGCGCACCAGGCCGGTCAGCATCAACAGGATTGACATCAGGATGAAGGGCAACCACGCCAGCGTCACGTTGGCAAACGTCAGCGGCCTGGATTCGTTTTCCGCCGCCGATTTGGAAGCGCCGCCCATGAGGGCCATCGCCTCGGCCGCGTGGGGGTCGTTGGGATCGAGCGCGATCGACGCCGGCGCCGTCGCGGGCTGGTCGGTGATCGCCGCTGCCACGGGCGTCTGCGCGGTGATGGCGGCGGGATCGGCGGCGGCGCTGGAAAAGCTCGCCTCCGTCGGCGTGTCGAAATGCCATTCGTGCTTCGGCTTCCAGAATTGCAAAAAGATCGCGGTGACGACCAGCGAGAAAATCCCGCCCCCGATGTCGGTCATCGGATACAGGACGAGACCATCGACGTAGTTGTGAATCGTCGCGAACACGAACTGAAATACGGCAAAGGAACCGCCGCAAACCAGAAGCGCGGGCCAGACCGCGAAGGTTTGCTTCCAGCTACACATGCACTTGACCATGTAGGCCGGGACGAGGAGCGACAGGATCGGCAACTGATGCCCCGCCATCGTGCTGAGTGCTTCCCCCGAGATGTCGCTGACGCCGCTCAAGACCAGAATGGGCGTCCCGAGACCGCCATAGGCGACCGGCGACGTGTTGGCGATGAGGCATAACACGGCCGCCAGGAATGGATTGAAGCCCAGGCCGACCATGATGGCGCCGCAAATGGCGACCGGCGTACCGCCGCCGGCCGCGCCTTCCAGAAACGCGCCGAACGAGAAGCCAATCAGCATCGCCTGAATGCGAGCGTCGCCTGAAAGATTGGCAATCGAGCGCCGGATGATCGTGAATTGTCCCATCTCCACGGTGATGTTGTAAAGCAACATCGCGCAGAAGATCGTCCAGCCCACGGGCAAGAGGCCGAAGCCGACGCCGTACGCGAACGACCACAGCGACATGTCCCACGGCATATCGAAGATGAAGATGGCAACGAGGATGGCCGCCGCCGCGCCCGCCGCCCCCGCCTTCGACGCCAGCCAGCGGCGCGGCACCAGCAAATAGAAAAGCACCAGCACCGGCAGCCCGGCGAAAAACGTGGACCAGACCACGCTCCAGGGTAACTCGATGCCAAAAATCCTTGTGCCAGCCAGCGGATCGAGCGATTGCAGGTAGGTATCCATCAATTTCCTTATTCGACCGGCACGCCGTTTGCGCGAACATCAACCCAACGCACCAGAGAGAGATTACGAAAATTTCAATCTTCGCGATTTTAGACCCGCGGCGGCAGGATGCAAGCAAGTTTTGTCTGGATTTGTCGGCATCGCTCCTAATCTACCTCGTTAATCGTGCCGGGCATGAACATGATCAGCGGCGCATAATACTTGATGCGAGCGACTTCCCCTTCGCGCACGCGAATCTTGATGCGGTTCTCGCCGCAGCGCGGCATGAAGATATACGGGAAATAGATGCGGATCGTATATTTCCCCGGCTCGAGCGGAAAGAAACGCGTCCCCCATTGCGCGGAGTACACATCGTCGTCGATCTCGATTTTCGGGGTGAACAGAAAGAGGATGAACGCCAGCGGAAAAAACTCGGTCTTGATTTCGACGCCGGTGTCGTCCTCGTCCTCGTCGTCTCGTCGTCTTCGTCGTGCCATGTTGTCCTCGGGTGAAAATCGGCGCTTCCCTCGGCGGATTCAAAAGCGCTCATAGGAATTCCCAGGCAAACGCCTGACGATTTTTTTCAACTCGAGCGTCATCAGCTGCCGGGCCAATTCACTGATGGACAGGGCGAGGGATTCGCACAGGTCATCCACGTTGCGTTTCTCGGCGAGCGCCTCCCAGATTTTTTGCTGTACCGGATCGAGATCGAGCGGCAAGACCGGCTGGGCGTTTTTTTCTTCGACGAGAGCGGGCATTTCTTGCAAGTCTTCGAGGATGTCGTCCGCGCCGCGAACCAGTTTCGCGCCTTTGCGCAATAGTTGCAACGTGCCGGCGCTGGCGGGGCTGTCCACGGGGCCGGGGACGGCGAAGACCTCGCGCCCCTGCTCGGCGGCCAGCCGCGCGGTGATGAGGGCGCCCGATTTTTCCGCCGCCTCGATGATGACGACCGCCCGGCTCAAGCCGCTGATGATGCGATTGCGCGCGGGAAACAGCGTGGCCATCGGCTCCATCGACATGCACGATTCGGTGACGAGAGCGCCGGATGCCGCCACCTCCTGGGCCAAATCCTTGTGCTCGGGCGGATAAATCCTGGACAGGCCGCCGGCGAGCACGGCGAGAGTTCGACCCTTGGCTTGCAAGGCGCCCCGGTGGGCGCAGCCATCGATGCCGCGCGCCAGGCCGCTGACGATGGTCCAGCCGGCGCGCGCCAGGTCCTGGGCGATCCGCTCCGCCAGGCGTTTGCCATAGGAAGTGCAGGCGCGCGAGCCGACGAGGGCGATCGCCTTTTCATCCCGCGTTTCAAGCACGCCCTTGACGAACAGCAAGTGCGGCGCGTCGTCGATGGTGGCGAGATTCGCGGGGTAATCCGATCGGCCAAGCAGACGCAGATGAACGCCATTGTCTTGAATGGCGGCGCATTCGCGCGGCACGTCCGGGTTGGCGAGCGCCCGGGTGAGCGACTCGGCCACCTTGGCCCCCAGGTACGGGATTTCCATGAGTTCGGCCTGGGAAGCGTTGAGCACCGCGGCGGCGGAACCGAAATGTTCGAGCAACGCCGAGGTCAGGCGCGGACCGACGCCGGTCACGAGGTGTAAAGCGATCAGGTCGCGAACATCGTCGGGCAAATCCACGGAAATCCTCTCATGTTTAGCCGCTCGCCTGTGGCGAGCGCGTGCATTCCGAAAATGCGCTCGCCACAGGCGAGCGGCTAATCGAGAACCGCCCGCGCATCCGCCTCGGGCACGTCGCCGAACAGCGCCACCTCGCCCAGCGCCGTTGGCAAAACGAAGCGCAACTTCCCGCCAACCGACTTTTTGTCTCGCCGCATGGTCAAGATCAGGGCGTCAACGGGCCAGGTTTTTTCCGCGGCGATCGGCAACCCGAACGCGTTGAGCAGAGCGATTTGCCGGTCGGTGATTTCAGGCGCGATCAGACCGCGGCGCTCGGCCAGTCGGCTCGCGCAGATCATGCCGGCGGCGACGGCCTCGCCGTGCAGCCAGTAGGAGTAGCCGCCCGCGGTCTCGAAGGCGTGAGCGAAGGTGTGCCCATAATTTAGCTTGGCGCGAACGTCGGTCAGTTCGCGTTCGTCCTGTTCGACGATGCGCGCCTTCAATTCGCATGAACGCAGGATGATGCGCCGGAGCGTTTCTGGATCGCGGTCCAGAATCGACTCGACCGATTGCTCCAAATACTCGAAAAAGCCCGCATCGAGGATGACGCCATATTTGACGACCTCGGCCAGCCCGCTGCGAAACTCGCGATCGGGGAGCGTCGCCAGCGTACCGATGTCGATGAACACGCCGAGCGGCTGATGGAAGGCGCCGATCAGGTTCTTGCCTTTCGGATGATTGATGCCCACCTTGCCGCCGACCGAGCTGTCCACCATCGCCAGCAGCGTTGTCGGCACCATGAGCAGGGGAATCCCGCGCGCATAGGTGGCGGCGACGAAGCCCGCGAGATCGCCGATCACGCCGCCGCCCACGGCGACCACCAGCGTGTTGCGGTCGGCGGGCATGTCGGCGAGCGCGTCGTACAGTTCGGCGGCCGTCGCCAGGGATTTCTGGGCTTCGCCGGCCGGGCGCAGGGCAAACGCGGTGCGAAATCCCGCCGCATCCAGACCGGCATGTACGAAAGCGGAAAGCGGGTTGACGTTGGTGTCCGTCACCATGAGGGCTCGTTTGCCCGCTGACCGCGCGCGGGCAAACGCACCGCATTGATGCAGCGCGTTTTCTGTCACCACAATGTCGTAGCTGCGTTCGCCCAAATTGACGCGCAGAGTCGATTCGTTCATGTTTAGCCGCTCGCCTTTGGCGAGCGGTTTCTCGGAGTACCCGCTCGCCAGAGGCGAGCGGCTAACCAAAAGCTATTGGCCGCGAAAAGCCAGCACGCCGCCATCCATCAGGGTGACCACCCGGTCGTTGCCGTTCGAGGTAAGCGCCTGAGCACCTTGCCGGTCTTGATATCCACCGCACAGACGCCGGCGTCGCTGCGTTGGTAGTCTTTCTTATCGCGATTCAGCCCGGTGACGACGATGCCCGCAAACACGATGGGGCCAACCAACGCCCAAAGCACCAGGGTCAAGGCCAAAAAACAACAGCGCGGAAGACTCATGGCTGGCTCCTGAGTCTCGTGGGGCGGTTCGATCATTGTGCCACAAGGGGAGCGGGTTTTGAAATGTAAACCGGATATTTTTTGTCGAGCGACCTTTTCGATCGCGCGAAACCGCCAAGCCCAATTCGCTATGGGACTGGCCCAGATCAGGTTGTTTAGCAATGCTTGAAAAATAACTTCTGGCTTTCGGCCTGAAAGGCCGATTCTGTCAGCCCAGGCAGAAGGCCTGGGAATTCCATCGGATCGACGGATCGAGCCTGAAAGGCTCGTTCAAGGAAGGGCCCTTTCAGGGCCGACCGCCTTCGGCAACCATGATCCAGGCCTTCGGCCTAGGCTTTCAGTACGAGCCTTTCAGGCCCGACAAACCCGAGAGAGGCAAGTGGGGAATCGGGAAGTTATTTTTCGAGAATTCCCAACGCGGCCGAGCCGCAACCGGGAAACCGAGTGCACAGAACTCGAGTTCTCGCAAAGGCGCCAAGGACGCAAAGGAAATCAAAGAGAGGGAATCACCCGAAATTGTCCCCTCTCAGTTTGTGCTCCTCGTCTTGCGTTCGCTTGTTTCACCTCAGACCAAAGCAACCCACGCATACCAGCCCGAAGCGTAAGCGAGGGATCGCTTGCAACGGCAAACCTCGCTAACGCTTCGGGCTCGTATGCAAACTTGACTCAATCGCCATGAGTTTCGCGGTTCAAGAACACTAGTGATTCAAATGTACATCAGCGATTACGTTTCAAAGTCCGATTGTGCGGATTGTGAGCTATAGTTGCAGCAAGCCGGAATTTCATCGACTATCCCTTGCGGGGCTTGTTCCACCATGGCGGCCGCGACTCTCGCCAAATTCGTGGATGGACTGATTCAAAGCCAGCTCCTCAGTGCCGAGCAATGCGAAGAGGTGCGCCGACTCCAGACGAGCGTTCACGACGCGCGCGAGCTGGGTCAGGAACTGCTGCGCCGGGCCTGGCTTACCGCCTATCAGATCAACCAGACCTTTCAGGGCAAGGGCAACGCCCTGACGATCGGGCCCTACGTCGTGCTCGAACGTTTAGGTGAAGGCGGCATGGGGCAGATATTCAAGGCCCGGCAGAAAATCCTGGGACGCATCGTCGCCCTCAAGGTGGTGCGCAAGGAATGCCTCGGCAATCCCAAGGTAATCCTGCGCTTTCAGCGCGAGATCCGCGCCGCGGGTCAGCTGAGCCATCCGCACATTGTCCGCGCTTATGACGCCGATCAGGTCAACGGCGCCTACTACATCGCCATGGAGTACATCGATGGCGTCGATCTTTCCAAGCTCGTCAAGGACAAAGGGCCGCTGGCGGTCGATCAGGCGTGCGAGTACATTCGGCAAGCGGCGCTGGGGCTGCAACATGCGTTCGAGCGCGGGCTGGTTCATCGCGACATCAAGCCGGCGAACCTGTTGATGTCTCAGGCGATCGCCAGCGATCGTCGCCGCTCGAGCGGTTTGATTCCGCGTCCCCGGCTGTCCAGCGGCATGATCCCGCGCGGCGACCTGGCGAAGCAATACCCGTGGGGAGTCGTCAAGATTCTCGACATGGGCCTGGCGCGCTGGCGCGATCCGGCCACGGGCCGCGAGACAACCCACCTGACCAAGATCAACACCCTGATGGGCACGCCAGAGTACATCGCTCCGGAACAGGCGCGCGATTCGCACAACAGCGACATCCGGGCCGATCTTTACAGCCTGGGCTGCACCCTCTATTTTTTGTTGACCGAGCGCCCTCCTTTTCCGGACGGGACCATCACCGACAAGCTGCTGCAACATCAATTCGACGTGCCCGATCCGGTTGAGGCAGTTCGGCGGGCAAGTCTGGCGGCGCGGAAAATCGATGCGTGCGAATTCGAGGCACGCGTTCATGTTCCGCCGGCGGTCGAGTCGTTGCTCCAGAAGCTAATGGCCAAGGACCCGGCGGACCGCTTTCAGACGCCAATGGAATTGGCCGGCGCGTTGCAAGACATCCTGCAAAACCTGGCGGCAAGCGCGTCGAAATCCGACCCGGCCGCCCTGACCACGACCGTGACGCTGGCGGCGCCGCCGACCGTACCAATCGCGCCGCAGGTGCATCGGCCATTCCGCAAAACGACGAACTCCCCCGGCCAACAGCCCCTGCTTCTGGCTTGCCTGGGTGGATTGGCCGTGCTGGTGCTGGCCACGCTGCTCGGCGTGATCCTGGCCCTTTCGAGTCGCAGTCATGCTGCCCCTGGCGAACCCGAGGCGGCGCCACAAAACCCGGCAGCCAAAGATCCCTACTGGAAACTGGTCATCCGGAAGGCAATTCAAAACCAGATTCCGTGGGAGGAGGCCCGCGAAGAAGTGATGCGCGAGCGCGCAGCCGTTGCGACCGCGGCCCGGACCCGCGGGATCGACGAATGGCTTGCGCGGATCCCCTCCCGTCTGGATGGCCTGGAACGCAAGAGCTTTGCCGAGGCGCTGGCGCCGCCGACCCCCGCCGAGGTGATCGGTGCGTTTAACCCCGCCCGTCCGTCCGTGCCCCGGCCTGTTCTTTCACTCGCGGTAAGTTCAAGCGGGCGCTGGCTTGCAAGCCCGGACGAAGCGGGCGTGCGAGTTTTCGATCTCGGGGCGCCGCTGCATCCGTTCAACATCCCGGCCCACGGCGCGCGGGTCAACCGCGTCGCCATCTCGCCTGACGGCTGGCTGCTCGCCAGTGCCAGCGACGACGGCAGCGTGCGCGTCTGGGACCTCGAGCGCCGAACCCGGATCCTGTCGTTCGACAAACACCAAAGGCCAGTCACGCAGCTTGCCTTTCATCCGGAAGGCAAATTGCTGGCATCCGCGGGGCGCGACGGCTTCATTCGCATCTGGGACCCGAGGACCGGACTGGAGTCGCGCGCCATCCGCAGTCCGTTTGCCAACGTCACCACGCTTGCGTTCGCGCCCGACGGCGCAGCGATTATCTGGGGTGGATGGCCGCGCGTTCTCCACTGGGCAAGCGTCAACAACGCCACCGCCGGCACGTTCGCGACCCGGTCGCCTGGTCAACGCATGCTGGCAAGCCAACCCTCGGGCAACCTGGTCATCCTTGGCGGGTGGCAGGGCCCCTTGCAGGTCTGCGCCTGGGATGGCAAGGCGTTAAAAGAAAAAACCACGCTTCAAACGCAAAAGCAGATACACGACCTCGCATTCTCAAGGGATGGCCGAATGTTCGTTTCCGCCGGCGTCGAGCCAGCGCTGGTGGTTCGGGACGCGAGGACTCTTCAGCCAACACGTTCAATCAACCTGGGTCGCGGGGCCGCCTTCAGCGCCACGTTCGCGCCGGACGGCCGACACATCTTGGCGGGTGGTGCGAATGGGCAGATATTCGTAGTGCGACTGGCAAATCACGACATGGCAGCCCTTCGCAGGGCGCTGGATTGAGGTTAGCCGCCCACCTTGGGGGAGCTGGCCCTGGCAAGGTTCCAACCGTTTTGGAATGGCGTGCTGCGGATGACTTCCAGGATCAGGGCGGAGGATTGGAATTCGCCCTGGGTTACCCGTAGAGCGATCTGATCCACGGCGGGGCGATCGTCGGCCGTCAATTTGCGACCCAGAGCGTACCCGAGCATTTTCTGGGCGAGCGCCCTGGCAAAGAGTCTCTGTTGTCCGCGAAGGTAGGTCTTGAGCTCCGCGGGTCCCCGGATCGTTTTGCCGTCGGGCAGTATGCCGGACGCATCGACAGGGCGGGTATTCCACTCCGTGCGCCACGCGCCCAGGCCGTCGAAATTTTCCAGGGCCAGACCGATGGCGTCCATCTTGACGTGGCATTGGGCGCAGTTCGGATCCTGGCGATGCTTTTCCATCTGGGTGCGTTTGGTGTCGCCGTTGTTGGCCTTGGGTGCGTTATTGAAGGCCTCCAGCAAGCCGGCGGGCGGGCGCGGGGGCGGGGTGCCGAGCAGATTGTCCAGCACCCATTTCCCACGTTGCACGGGCGACGAGCCGAGGCCGTTGCTGGTGATCGCATGGATGCTGCCGTGCGTCACCAGCCCGCCGCGGTGCGTGCCCTTGACCGAGACCTTCCGCATCTCATCGCCGGCCACATCCTTGATGCCATAGTGGTTTGCCAGCTTTTCATTGAGGAACGTGTAGTCAGCATCGAGGAATTCGAGCAGACTGCGGTTCTCGCGAAGAATGGTGCTCACCAAGAGCTGGGTTTCCTGGCGCATCGCCGTCCGAAGCGAATCGTCGAGGTCCGCCATGCCAGGCAGTTTTTTCAGGTTCAGCCATTCGTCGGTGAAGTCCGTGGCCATGGCCTGGGATTTTGGGCTTTGCAGCATCCTCTTGACCTGGCTTTCGAGGTTGTCCGACAGGGTTCCTTGCTCGGCAAGTGAAAGCAGCTGCTCGTCGGGCACGCTCTTCCACAGGAAGAACGACAGGCGCGACGCCAGTTCCAGTTGCTGGACCCGTTTGGTATTCGCCAATGGCATTTCCGAGCCGTGGCGAACCTCGACACGATATAGGAAATTCGGAGACGTCAGGATTTCTTCGAGCGCATCGTAGATGGCCTCGTCAAAGCTGCCGCCGGCTGCTTCCGATGCTTCAAAAACGTCGATCAACTGGTCGAGTTCACTCGACTCCAGCGGCCGGCGATAGGCGCGGCGGGCAAAATCACCCAGGACCTCGCGGGCCGCCTCGGTGCTGGTTTTCTCTCCGAAGTCCCGGAAGAACATGGTCCGCGTTCCTGGATTCTCCGGGTCGGCGGCGGCATTCCCTTCGGAATCGTCGTCAGCTTCGGCGTCAATCCCGAGGAATTCCGTCGATAAGGCCTGGTCCAACAGTTTACGCGCAACCGCACGATAGGTTGCCAACTCCTCCGCCGGAAGCGCGGGCACGCCCTTGACCTGACCCCACGCCTTTTCGTCGTTTGGCAATTCACCAGGATCGTCCGGTGCAAAACCGAGCAAGTCGCGAATGGCGTTGACATATTCGGTCTGTTGCAGACGGCGCGCCATCAGTCGGCCGTCAGCGGGTGAATTGATGTCCTGCTTGAGCACGACATTTTCAACCCATTGGATCAGAAAAGCTCGCTCTTCAGGCAACGGCTGCGGAAATTTCTTGGGCGGCATCTTGCCTTCCCGCAGCTTTTCAACAACCATTTCCCAGGTGGAACGGTCGCCGCGCATCACGTTCAGGGGAAGGGTGGTATCGTCAAAATCGACGCCGGACCGCCCGCTTTGATGGCACGTGCCACAATAGACATGGATCAAGGCAATCGCGTTCTTGTCCGGGGTTTGATTTGCGTGAATCAACGAGGGAACTGCCGAAGGATTCGACGCGACCAGCCAACCGCGTTGATAAAGGCCGTACACGCTCGCGCCAGTCAGCACGCAGATGGCACTCAGGCCCATCAGCAAGAACAGCGGTCGTTGCGGCATTCGCATTCGATGATCCCTTCGCCCGGGCGACGCGCTTCAATGAGGGAAATTTCCCCGCGCGCCGCACCAAAACACTCTCCTATATGAAACGCTTGACAGCCTCAAAAGTTGCATTAAATCGCGGTTAAAAATCGCCCCGGATTCCAGCGGCAATTGGCGCGAGGACGTGAGAACCGATTCAGGTTTCCCGTCGGATGGCCCGGTCTGAAATGTGACTAATTGGCGAAATCGCACAAGTTGACTGGGGAAGTGTTCAATATTGCCAAGACGCTGCCCGCCCTGGTCCTGCGCCGCCTGAGCGCTTGCGCTAACACATGGCCGCTTGACGCCCTTTGCTGGCGTTCAGATTGGGAAATTTGCCCTAATTCCGCCAGCGCGTTGTATTGAATCGCCTGGACAACCCCTTGTTCAGTCCGATTTTCGCACAGCTGGCAGGATGATGAGAAACCAATGAGAGAGTCGAAAAAGTACCGTAAGAAAGCGGAAAGAATTCAGCGCCGGGGCGAGTCTCGGGAATTCTTGGAACCAGCGAGCCTGTTGTCAAGCGGAGCCATACCAGCCCTACGCGCAAGCGTGGGGCTGGGCGACCCTTCAAAACCAACCCCCAGCTTGCGCTGGGGGCTGGTCAAGTGCTCTTCAACGAACGGTATTACGGTTAGCGTCCCGTCAACGCCAGATGTCCGACGTGGAATCGCCGGCCGGGAAGCGCATCTCGTGAGCGCGGGCCGGGCCGTCGGGCTCATTGCCGAAGTCGACGAAGAAACGCTCGTTGAGGGTCAAGCCGCCCTTCTGGGTGTCGCAATCGACTTGCAGCATATAGGAACCTTGCTTGCCGATGTTGGGATAGAACTGGTTGTCCCAGCTCGAAAAGAGCGAGTTGGTGACGTATAGCCGTTTGCCGTCGAGGCTGATCTGGAGCATCTGTGGCCCCCCGTCGAGTTTTTTGCCCCGGAAAGTTGGCGCCTTGCCCAGCACGCCGCCGAGCCAGATTTGTCCGACCAACTTCGGTTTTGAGGGATCGCTGACATCGTACTGGCGGATATCGCCGTGGAGCCAGTTGGAGAAGTAGAGGTACTTGTCGTCCATCGACAGCACGAGGTCGGTGATGAGCCCGGGGACGGGGATGGGCCAGCCCTTGACGTTCTTGGCGGCTGGAACCTCGATGATTTTTTCCATCTTCCATTCGTTGCCGGCTTTATGCCAGTGCCACATCACGCTGGACAAGGCCGCGCCGACGAAGCCGTGGGTGCTTTTTGGGTTGTGGTGAAAGCGAACTTCGAGGGGGATCAGGCCGGCGCCGCCGAGGTCAAAAGTCTTGGCGATCTTGCGTTCCTTCCAGTCCCAGAAATGGATACTTTGGCCATACTTGCCCGCCTTGACGTCCTCGAGTTTGAAGCCTGGGATGACGGTTTTCGGCGCGGCCCATTCGCTGGAGACCATGACGTTGTGGCGCGGTTGATACCAGAAGTCGTAGTTGTACTTCATGCCTGTTTTGTCTTTTTCCCACGGACCGACCACCTCGAATTTGTCGTTGAGCAGCAGGAACCCGCCGGGCGCCTCGCCCTTGTCGTTGCCAAGCATCGAGAGCATGATGTGGCCGTCGGACAGGCAGTGAACGGTGTGTGGGGCGGTGAGCTTGGATTTGCCGATCACCTCCGCGGGTTCGATCACCTTGTGCATCCTGGGAGCGCGCGGATTCATCGTATCAACAACATGGATTCGGCTTGACAGCACGCCGGGGAGGATGAGGTAGCGTCGCTCGCAATGGCCTTCGCAGCTCGCGCAGGCGTTCCAGCCGAAGTGGTGCAATTCATCGCCGACGTTGGGCATCTTCAGGCGATGGATGATTTTCGAGTAGGACTTCGATTGCGGATCGACGTCAATCGTCGCGAGGTAATCGGGCTTTTTCACCTTGGTTCCAGAATAAGTGGCGACGACATAGGCGAGCTTTTCCCGCGGCGACTTGATGGCGTCGGCGGGCGAGGCGAAGATGCGATCGTGATGGGGTTTCGTGCCGGGGGTTTGGGCGCTGGAGACCGCAAGCAAGATGATCGACACGGACAGAGCAAAGGCAACGGCAAAGAATGGTTTTCGCATGGGGATTCTCCTCTTTGATCGCGGCGCTGGGGAAGGCTAGCGTACGGTGGAAGTAACAGCCGCTTCCCCTAGATTGTATTGACATCGAGCCTCGCCGGGCCGGTCCGGGGAACACTCGGCGGCCCGAAAAATCGGCTTGGTTCAAATCGATTGAATTTAGGGTAACAAACAATCCGCGAGCCGCCGGGCTTGTCCCGGCGGTGAACCAAGGCGGATCAGGACGCACCGCCGGGACAAGCCCGGCGGCTTGCTGTGACTTTCACTTGAACCAGGCCGAAAAATCGACAAACTTCGCCTGCCCTGCGTCTTTTTCGGCGAGCCATTCGTCTTATTGAAGGACGATTTCATAATTCGAACGGAACCCCACCATGACGACACGCCTCGGTCTGGCGCTGGGAGCCTGGTGCGTACTCGTTGCGTCGTCGGCGCATGGCGGCGAGGCTCCGAAACTGGGTGCGCAGGCGCGAGCCATCCTGTTTGCGCACTGTGCCTCCTGCCATGGCGGCGGCCAGGCGGCGAAGGGCGGGTTCGCCTTTGTGCTCGACCGCGATCTGCTCGTCAATCGGCTCCTGGTCACGCCGGGGCGCGCCAACCAGTCCGATCTCTTTCTTCGCATCCAGAACGGTGAGATGCCGCCCAAATCCAGGAAGCTTCGATTAAATCCCGCCGAGTTGAAGACCTTGAAACAATGGATTGACGCCGGCGCCCCAGCTTTTGAAGAAACCGCGAAGGCCGCCCGAAAGATCACTCCAGCCGAAACCATTCAGGCGATCCTGACCGATCTGGAAACCATCGACCCGCGCCGCCGCCGCTTCACCCGTTACCTGACGCTTGGGCATCTGACGCTGGCGGGCCGGCCTGGCGGCGAATTGCAACGCACTCAAGAAGCGGCGGCCAAACTCATCAATAGCCTGTCCTGGCACGCCCGGATCACCAAGCCCGATTTCGTCAATCCCGACGGGACCATCCTGCGCCTCGACCTGCGCGCCTACAAATGGAGTGCGGCCCAATGGGAAAAACTCGTATCCGCCTATCCGTACCGCCTGCAGACCAGCGACGAGAACAAGACGCTGGCGAAGTTGACCGGCAGTGAATTCCCCGCGCTGCGTGCCGACTGGTTCGTCGCCACCGCCGCCCGGCCTCCGTTCTATCACGATCTCCTGCAATTGCCCGTGACGGACCGCGCGCTGGAACGCCTGCTCCAGGTTGATGTCGCCGCCGACGTACAGGACGACAACGTGATGCGCGCGGGCTTCAACGACTCGGGCGTCTCCAAAAACAATCGGCTCCTCGAACGACACGACGCCGCCTATGGCGTGTTCTGGCGCAGCTACGATTTCGCCGGCAACGCGGGCCGGCAGAATCTGTTCGAGAACCCGGTTGGCCCCAATGCCGGCGCCACCTCGTTTCAACCGGCGGGCGGCGAGATGATCTTTCATCTGCCCAACGGCCTCCAGGCGTACCTGCTCGTGGACGCCAAGGGCCGGCGCATCGACAAGGGCCCGACCGAAATCGTTGCCGACCCGCGCCGACCCGATCAGCGCGTCGAGACCGGCATCTCGTGCATGTCATGCCACGCTCGCGGCTTGCTCTTCAAGGCTGATCAGCTGCGCGGGCATGTCGAGAAAAACGCCCGGGTGTTCGGCAAGGCGATCGTGGATGCCGTGCGCGCGACCCATCCGCGCAAGGCTCGCTTTCAGGCCCAGATTGAGGAAGACAACGCACGCTATCTCAAGGCACTCGAAAAGTTCGGCGTGCGCGACCCGGACCACGAACCGGTCAACCTCGTCACCCAACGATTTGAAGGAACGCTCGACGGCCCAGGCGCTGCCGCGGAGTTGGGACTGGAGTCGGGCGAATTCGCCCGATTCCTGAAGCAAGAGCCGGACAAGGCTCGCATCTTCGGCAGCCTGTTGGTCAAGGGCGGCACGTCGCAGCGCACCGTCTTCCAGGAGCATTTTCCCGAACTGGCGCGGCGCGTCCTCGCCTGGCAGACGACGCTTATCGCCAAGGCCAGACCGAAGATCGAACCGACGTTCGAGGGGCATACCGCGACCGTGAATGCGATCGCGTTTTCCAGCGACGGCACCAAGGCCGCCAGCGGCAGCGACGACGGCACCGTGCGCGTCTGGGCCGTGCCGTCCGGCCGATTGCTGGCGACCCTGGGTGGCATGAACAACGCCGAGGTCTTTGCCGTCGCCTTTTCCACCGACGGCAAATACTTGCTCAGCGGCGGGAGCGATCGTCTACTCAGGCTCTGGGATTTGCAAACGCAAAAGCCGATTCGCTCCATGCGCGGGCATACCGGCAGCATCCGCGCGGTCGCCTTTTCCCCCGACGGCAAACGGGCCGTCACTGGCGGCGATGACCGCAGTCTGCGCATCTGGAACCTCGGCAATGGCGAGGAAACCTTCACCCTGGAGGGACACACCGGACCAATCACCAGCGTCGTCTGGTCCAGTAAAGATGGCTACCTGCTCAGCGGCAGCCGCGATGGCACGGCCCGCTGGTGGCATGTCGCCAGTCGAAAGCAACGCGCGGTCCTTGAGGGACATGCCGGCCCCGTCTTGTGTGTCGCCCTGGCGCCAGACCGTAAGTCGGCGCTGACCGGAGGCAACGATCAGATCATTCGCCTTTGGGACTTGACGACAGGCAAAGAGAGGCACGGCTTCAAGGGGCATGTCAACGCCGTCGTTCAGGTTCAGTTCCTTCCGAATGGCCGCGACTTTTCCTCCAGCAGCAGCCAGCACCGCAACGCGGAACCGACCTGGCGGCGCTGGAGCACGACAACGCGCAAGGAAATCGGCGCGCGGGAGCTGGGCGCCCAGCATTCTTTTGGTAGTGTCAGTTTGGCTCTTCCGTTTTTAGGTGCACGCCGCGGAGAAAATAGGCCGGAACGCGGCCGCGGTCTCGCGAATCGCTTCGATCGTCTGGCCCACTGCCTCGGCAGCCAAGTTCAGATCCAGAACCAATCGCGTCCACAGGCTCGA
>JACPPF010000160.1 GCA_016191165.1 Planctomycetota bacterium | reverse complement strand
CGTCCGTTTGCCTGGAAGTTCACTCGACAGGATATGCTGAATTGGCTAAAACGTGCGTCGCCGCATTTTTTAGCAGCTTCCGCTGCCTGAGGGAAGGAACCGGGAAACCACGACGTTATTTGTGAAACGAACCACTAAGGGTGCAAGCGTCAGGACAGCGTCCGACCTCGAGTCCCAGGCTGGGGCGAACAAAAAGGGGACCAGCCTGCGACGAGGTCGCGGAAATCTTGCCCCTGCCCAGAGAGTTCTCGGTGCGCATGGTTGCGCTGGTTTGCATGTCGCGGGAAGCCACGGTGGCCAGCGCACGAAAGGCCGAGTAGTCCCAATGACGAAGTGAGGTATTCATGTTCCAAACTTCAGACTTTGATCGATCCAGATTTCAGTTACCGCCCGAATCGGCGCCGGTCGGCGCTATGCGCCCCTTGCGGGCGTTGGCGCCCATTCCGAGTATGCTGCAAACGGTTGCCGATGGAATCCGAAACCTCCTCGATGTTCAGACGGCAATCGTCTCGGTGGCCCGCGAAAAGGACTGGGACCACGCCTTGTCGGCCATTTCTTGCTTGAATCACGCGCCCGGGAACGCAGCGTTACTTGACGGGTATGGCACTGCCCCCGGGCCGCTCGGCCCGGTGCCGAGCGTTTTGCGCCTGACGGACGAGGAACTGCACCGCCAGCTGGGCTGGCGAACCCATGCGGGAAAAACCAATGGCTCGCCGCCTGCGCCGGGGTGGCTTCTGGCTCCTTTGGTGGACAGTCAGGTGCGCAACGTAGGCACGATTCTGTTGAACGGAAAACGGCACGGGGAATTCACGGCCCAGGACGAGACCTGCCTGGTTCATTTTTCCCGCGTCGCGGTGCTGGCACTCGAGAATGCCTGGGAACGGGACGCGACCGTCGTGGACCGGCCGACGATCCTGCCGCCCGGGCTGATTGAACTTGAGGCAGAGATCGGTCGAATCCTGGCCCGTGCCGATAATTTGACCATTCTCCTGCAGGACTGCACGCAGGCGATTGTGCGCCGCCTTGGCTTGGCCCTGGGGCGCCTGTGGGTGTCGCGCGGCGGCGTACTTGACCTGCAGGCCAGTGCGGGCCTGAATGTGACGGACCTTGACGAACGCGCGCGCGTGCCGGTCGGCCAGTTCACGATAGGACACATCGCCCAAACGAGATTGTCCCACCTCGCCAGGTGCATTGCTGCCGATGGGGACGTTCACGACAAAGGTTGGACCCAGAGCCTGGGTTTGACTTCGTTCGCCGGCTTCCCGCTGCTGAGCGCGGGCGAGTTGATGGGCGTTCTGGCCATTTACGATCGGGAGCCGATCTCCCAGGGCCGCTTTGATGCCGTCGCGGGCTTGTGCCGCTTGATGGCCATGACCATTCGACGGTATCGCACCGACGACGACGCCGAACTATTCGCCGCGCCGAGTGTCCGAAACGTGTCTTTCGATCTTCACGCGGAACAGGCCGTGATCGTCACCGGCCCGGACGACGTAATTGTTGACTGGAATGGCGGCGCCGCCCGTTGCTTCGGCTATCGTCGCGAGGAAGCGCTCGGTCAACCCGTGGAGTTCCTCGTCCCGCCCGAACGCGCGGCTGAGCATCGTGACATTCTGGAGAAAATCAGCGCCGGCGTCATCGTGTCCCGGCCTGAAACCGTGCGTTTGCGAAACGACCGCACCCTGGTCAATGTCGGCTTGACCGTCTCGGCCCTGCGCGATTCGGCCGGGCGTCGCATCGGCGCCGTCTGGATCGCCCAGAATCTCGCCGAGATCCAACGCCTGGAACAGCAATACCGGCAAGCCCAGAAGATGGAGGTCTTCGGCCAGCTCGCCGGTGGCGTCGCACATGATTTCAACAACCTGCTGACGATCATTCTTGGCTATGTGGAGATTGTGCTGGGCCGACTTCAACCGGGCGATTCCTTGCGCGAATTGCTCGGCGAGATCCACAAGGCCAGCCAACGCGCGGAGACGCTCACGCGCCAGCTTCTGGCTTTTAGCCGCAAGCAAACGCTGGAGCCGAAAATCCTGGATTTGAACGCCGCGATCAGCGATACCGAAAAGATGTTGCGTCGGCTGATCGGGGAAGACATCCTCATGACCACGATCTTCGCGCCGGCGTTAAAGCCGATCAAGATTGATCCAGGCCATTTGCAGCAGGTAATTCTCAACCTGGCTGTCAACGCCCGCGACGCGATGCCCCGGGGCGGACGCCTGACGATCGAGACGAGCGCAGCGGTTCTGGACCAGGCGCAGTTGGAGCGGCATCCCGAAACGCCGCCTGGCGAATTTGTCAAGTTTGCACTCACCGACACCGGGATCGGCATGAACCAGGCCATCCTGGCGCGCCTCTTCGAGCCGCTCTTCACCACCAAGGGTCCCGGCAAGGGCACCGGCCTGGGACTGGCCACCGTCCACGGCATCATAAAACAATATGGCGGGTTCATCGACGTTGCCAGCGAGTTCGGCCGCGGCAGCACGTTCTCCGTTTTTTTGCCCTCGGTTGCTGAGCCGCTTTCGCTTGGCAAAACCAGTCCTCATCCGCGCATGATCCCGAACGGCGCCGAGACGGTCCTGGTCGTCGAGGACGAGAATACCGTGCGCGCGCTGGTCCGCCAGGTCTTGCTCGCCTGCGGCTACACGGTTCATGAAGCCGCCAACGGCGAGGAAGCGCTGGGCATCGCCACCAAGCTGGGGAACAAGATTCAGCTCCTTGTCTCGGACGTCGTCATGCCTCACCTTGGCGGCCGCTCGCTCGCCGACCGATTAATCCAGATCAACCCGGAAATCCGAGTCTTGTTCCTGTCGGGCTACACGAATGATGCGGTTTCCCGCTACGGGATTCTCGATGCCGAGTTTGCCTTCCTGCAAAAGCCGTTCACGACCAGTGCGTTGGCCCAGAAGGTTCGCGAAGTGCTTGACCAACCAACTCAGCGCGCCGGCAACTGACGCGGTGGTCCGCCATCCCGATCCAGGGGGGCCGCCCGTCCTCGTCCGGGCGCTGGCCCCGGGCGACTCAGGCCAAGTATTCGCGCGGATCAGTAAGCCCGTTCTGGGCGAATCCCTTCAAACGCAACAGGCAGGCATCGCAATGGCCGCAGGCCAGCCCGGCGGGCGTTGGATCATAGCATGAAATGGTCAGCGCGAAATCGACGCCGAGTTCCAGACCCCGGCGTATGATCTGGGCTTTCGTCAGCTGAATTAGCGGCGTGTGGAGCTTCAACGTTTGCCCCTCGACTCCGGCGCGCGTCGCGAGGTTTGCCAGTCGCTCAAACGCTTCGATGTATTCAGGCCGGCAGTCGGGGTAGCCGGAATAATCCAGGGCGTTGACCCCCAGGAAGATGTCGGTCGCCCCCAACGTTTCCGCCCAGGCCAGGGCGAAGGAAAGGAAGATCGTATTGCGGGCCGGCACGTAGGTCGTCGGAATCCCGTGGCTCATGTCCTCGACGGCGCGATCCTTCGGCACGGGCAATTCGCTGGTCAGCGCGGAACCGCCGAACTGGCGCAGGTCAATTGGCACCACGATATGTTCCGCGACGTTAAAGCGGCGCGCGATCTCCTTCGCCGCGTCAATTTCAATCGCATGACGTTGGCCATAAGCGATCGTCAACGCATGGCAGCTAAATCCTTGTTGCCTGGCGATGGCCAGCGTCGTGGTGGAATCGAGTCCGCCACTCAACAGGACGACGGCAGGGGGGGAAGTCCGCATGATGCCCATTGTACGTCAATCACCGGTCGCTGGATTTGGCAGAGCAAGTTCGGAGCCCAGGGGCGCCAGGCCGCGCAGACGGGGATCGCCTTGCCCGGCGTCCGTGGGGGCGGACCACGGCCAGCCGTGCCTCAATCGATTCAGAAAGTGGAAGATCGTGCGTTCGCGATTCGGTTCCTGTGGCGGCGGCGGCGTGAATTCGCGCGCCGTGCTGATGGTCTTGGCCAGTTCTCGCTCCTTTGGCGTAACCGGCGCAAACGTCGGCGTCGAGTTGGCCATCGGCATCGGCATGAAGTAATTCGTCGGCTGGAAAAAAAACGGATCGGGCTGCCACCATTCCGCCATCGGCATCGGCGGCAGGGTGGGCATCATCGCCGTCATTGGCGTGATGGGCGGCACATGGGACGGCGTCGTGGGCATGAGGCGGAACAAGGCAGCGCGGGCGGCGGCGCGGACTCGTTCCGACGTTTCGCCCGGATTGCCGTCCACGTCGCTTCCCTGCGCGCTCAGGTGTAAAGCTTCAAGCAAACGTTGCGTGGTGCCGCGTCCATTGGCGATGGCGAGTGCGGCTTCATGGCGAACGCCCTCCGAACGATCGGCCCTCAAGGCGGCCAGAAGGCCCAGTTCGGCCTCCGGGTAATAGAGGCAATCGACCGTGCCCAGGTAGCGCACGGCCGCCTGGCGATGGACGGCCTGGGCGTCGTCCATGCGAATCTTGGCGGCGGTGATTTCCGCGGGTGAATAGCCGCCGTCAGCGATCATGCGGGCCACGTCCTCGCGCGTCGGCACGCTCGGCGCTGCTGGCGCGGGCGCTGGCCCCTGATGGGCAGGCATCAAGATCCGCCGCACGAGATTTCCGAGCAACGGACGCCGACGAAAACTCGGACTGCATTCGGAAGATGACGCAAGCGTGGAAGCAACCGGCGGGACAGCATTCTCGGCCACGACGGGTCGGCCCAACGAACTCTGGGCGTGCGCGCAGATGGTCCACCCGATAAGAGCCAGGGTGCTGGCCAGCAGATGCGGCGATTTCATGCGAGATCTCCGGTCAGGAGTGACGGCTCGACGGACCCCGTCTTTGTCTCGGCATGAACGGCACGTTTTCTTGAGCAAAACCCTCGCAATCGGCAAAAGTTACCCAAATTCGCTTTCGTTTAGCCGTTAGCCCATGGCGAGCGGTTGGCCTATTTGTCTTTTGTTGGCGGCGCCTGTTTGGGATTGTTGAGATCGCGAACCGTGAGCGTATACTTGCCGGTCGCGCCGCCGGCGTAGGTGGTGCAGATGATGGTAAAATCACCGGACTTGGGTGCGCGATAGATGATGCGGGCGTGCGGAAAACCGCCGCTGTCGTCATCGTAGGCCACCTGGGCTCCATCCGAGGTTTCCAGGCGCAAATAGGAGTCGAAGGCGCCGCGCATGTCAATCTGATAGCTGCGGCCTTCGACCATGGCGTAGGTGTAGGTCTTGCAATAACAGGATTGTCGAACCTTGTCCTTCAGGTCCGCGGTGATGAGTTCTCCGTTGATGACGACCAGGGCGGGGTTCTCGCTCTTTTTTTTGTCGGGCTCTTTTTTCTTGTCGCCGGCGGAAAGGCCCGATTGCAGGAACAGGGCGGCAAGCAAGGCAAACAGCGCGGCGAGGAGCGAATGCGGCTTCATGGCTAAGACCTCAGAAGGGGGCGGCGACGAACATATTTCGAGCAGTCGAAAATGGCACTTCCGGGCCTGAAACGTAAGCGAAGTTCCAGCCCTGACTTCGCTTTCGCTTCAGGCTCGGACGCCGTGTCAATCTTGGCCGCCCGGGGTGGTGTTCATGAACATCATTCTTTTTTCGGGGCGTCGTCTTTTTTCAGACCGTCCTTGAACGGGAACCGTTGCGGCCCGGGCGCGGCGCCGTCGGTCTGGCGAACGGTAAGGGTGAATTCGCCGAGGTTGCCGCCGCCGCCAAAATAGGTGGTGATGACGCGAAACTTGCCGGTCTGGGTCGCCTTGTAGATGATGCGGGCGCTGGGGTAGCCGCCGCCGTCATCGTCCTGAGTGATGTAGGTTCCCTTGGGATCTTCAAAGTAAAGGTAGGAGTCGAAGTTGGGGCTGCGCATGTCGATTTGATAGGTCTTGCCGGCTTCCATTTGCACCAGATACATCTTGTGCTTTTTCCCGCCGGCGCGTTGGTAGGCCTTGTCGTTTTGATTCAGCTTGTCGGTGACGTTGAAGATGCTATACCCGGTCGCGTCCTTCACCGCGAGGGTGAACTTCCCTGTGGCGTTGCCATTGAGGGTGGTGGCAATGATCTGGTAATCGCCGGTGGTCGTTGGGTCGTAAACGAGCACGGCCTGTCGGTTGCCAAACGGGTCATAGGCGGTTGCGAGCTGTTTGCCCGTGGAATCTTCCAGGCGCACCGCGGCGCGGAAAGACGTGCTGCCCAGCTCGATCTGATACGATCGGCCTTTTTCCATCTTGAACGTGAAGGACTTGGCATAGCTGCCCGAGTAAATCTTGTCGCGCAGGTCCGCGCTGATCAGTTCGCCGTTGACGATGATCGGCGCGAACGGTTTGTATTTCTGCTTTTTCGCCGGTTCCGTTTTCTTCTTGTCCCCGGCATTCGCCAGGGCCGGGTGCAGCAGGCATGCCGCGGCGACCAACAAGATCGGGAAAGCCCATCGCAGTTTCATCGTAAATACTCCTTCGCGGAAGATAGTGTTCGTTCTGGCGTTTTGGCTGCCACCAGTTGAACGAACAGTCGATTTCCTGGTAATTCGCTCCTCGACGTTCAAGATTTGTGTTTACAGTTTACTCTCCACGGTCGGCGTCAACAATACCTTTCCGCCATTTTCGCGAACCTTTCACGAAAGTCATTGGTCCCTTGGTCAACCATTTGCGATCTGATAGGATGCGTGAAAGTAAAGGTCCCTCCCCAGTTGGGAGAGGATTGCGGTGACTGCCGTCGGCAACGTGTCGCCCGCTCACCCCTGCCCCTCCCCCAAAGGGAGAGTGGAGATCAAGAGAGTCCCCATGAGAACTTTTATCCGTATTGTCGCCGGCGCCCTGCGCGGGCGCAAGGTGAGCTGCACGGTAACCGAAGCCCTGCGGCCCACGCCGCAGATGGTGCGCGAGGCCTATTTCAGCATCCTGGGCAACGCGATTCCCGATCGGCTGTTCATCGACATCTTCGCGGGCACCGGCGTCGTCGGCATGGAGGCCATCAGCCGCGGCGCGACGATGGCGTTCTTCATCGAGCGCGATCCACAATGCGCCAAGGATATCGAGGCGCACCTGCGCTCGTTCGCGCTCATCAAGCAATCGCGCATATATCGGACCGACGCCTATCGCTGGGTCGCCGCCTGGATTCCGCCGAAGGAGCCGGTGAACGTTTTCCTGAGTCCGCCGTTCCTCGATCTCACTGACAGAACCGACGAATTAATCGGTGCGATCCAACAGCTTCAAGCCAAGGTTCCCGAGGATTCCGTGATCGTGGTACAAACCGAACTCGGCTCTCCGCTCGACGATGTCGAGTTGATGCGCAACTGGGAACGGCGCACGTATGGACGCAATGAACTCCTCATCTGGCAGCGGGAGATTTCGAGCGTGGCCTCCCCGACCTAGGGTGCGGTTGGCGAAGCGGCGCTTGCGCGGCGCGAGCGCAGAACCGCAAGCGGCAAGAACGAAGATGACTGAGCGCGAGTTTGCCATCTCTGTCGTCAGGACGCTTCAGGACGCCGGGTTTCAGGCTCTCTGGGCCGGGGGGTGCGTGCGCGATGAAATGCTGGGCCTGGTCCCCAAGGACTACGACATCGCCACCGACGCCGGTCCGGAAGCGGTCCAGAAACTCTTTCGCCGTACGTTGGCCATCGGCGCCAGCTTTGGCGTCGTGGAAATCCTCGGCCCGCGCGTGCAAGGCCAACATTTGAAAGTGCAGGTCGCCACGTTTCGCACCGACCACGGCTACTCCGATGGCCGTCGGCCCGACCAGGTGGTTTTCGCGTCGGCGCGCGAGGACGCGCTGCGGCGGGACTTCACCGTCAACGGCATTTTCTTCGATCCGGTGAAGGCGGAACTCCACGATTTCGTCGAAGGGCAACGCGATCTCCACGCGCGAATCCTGCGCGCCATCGGCGACCCGCGGGTGCGATTCCAGGAAGACAAGTTGCGCCTGCTCCGCGCGGTTCGCATCGCTACCCGCTTCGAGTTGACCATTGACTCGCAAACCGCGACCGCGATTCAGGCGATGGCTGGCCAGCTGCCGATCGTCAGCGCCGAACGCATCGCGGAGGAATTGCGCCAGCTTCTGGTGCATCCGCGCCGTGTGCGCGGCCTGAACCTGCTGCTTGATCTTGGCCTGGCGAATCCGATCTTGCCGGAGATCATCCCGATGAAGGGTTTGTCGTACGGTCCGCCCGCCGCGCCGACGGGAGACCTGTGGGACCACGTGATGCGCGTGCTCGATCTCATCGGTCCAGCGCCGTCGTTTCCGCTGGCGCTGGCCGCGCTGTTGCACGATGTCGGCAAGCCCGCGACGTTCGCCCGCGTTCCCATCGGAGACCCGCCCGGGGGCAGCGAACGTCACACCTACCACCATCACGAACACGTCGGCGCCGAGGTGGCGGAGCGGATCGCCCTGCGCTTGAAGCTGTCCAACGCCGAGCGCGAACGGATTGTTTGGCTCGTCGAGAAGCATCAATATCTGGCCGACGCGAAGATCATGAGGCCGAGCAAGCTCAAGACGATCCTGAGCCACCCTGGTGTTCACGAGTTGTTGACCCTGCATCGCGCCGACGCCCTGGCAACGCCGAAGAGCCTCGAACACGTCGAGTTCTGCGAGCGGCTCCTGCGCGAATGGACGCCCGCGGACCTGAATCCGCCGGCTTTGATCAGCGGCCACGATCTGCGCGGCCTGCCGATCGAGGCCGGCCCGCGCTACAAGCAAATCCTCGATGAGGTGCGCGCCGCCCAACTCGATGGCGCGGTTACCACGCGCGATGACGCCCTGGCCCTGGCCAGGCGCCTGGCAGAGGTTTGAGGCCGCGGCCCCTCCGTCGATTTCGGCGAGCGCTTCCGCTTCCGGTTCGCCCGGCAGATACAGCTGTGCGGTTGGAAAACGTCAAGAAAAGTGCCAATTCTCATTTGCATTACCGGACGGCTTTCGACTAAGATAGAGGTTGGAACATTCGTTGCAGCCGGGCCTCCTTGCCGCGATGACCCATATTCCGGGGAGTAATACCGATGGCCGTCATGTCCACGTTCAAACAACAGTGTCCCAGCTGTGAATCCCTGGTAAAAGTCAAGGACACGATGCTCGGCAAGAAGATCGAATGCCCGAAGTGCAAGGACCGGTTTATCGCCGAACGTCCCGACGCCGACTCCGACGATGACATCCCGCAGGTCAAACGTGACACCAAGCTCGGCGCCAAGAAAAATACTGCGTTGCCCAAGGACGGCGCCGCCAAGAACGGTTCAACGAAAAATGGTTCGACCAAGAACGGCGCCGCCAAGAACGGGTCGACCAAAAACGGCGCCATCAAGGCCGGCGCCGCGAAGGTTGGCGCCAACGGCAAGCGCCCCAAACTCGCGGTCGAGGACGAGGACGATGACGCGAAGCCGCAGGTCAAGGCCGGCAAGCCACGCCCCGCGGTGAGCAACGGCAAGACGCCGCCGAAAGGCCGCAATCATGATGACGATGAGTACGACCGGGACGAGGCCGATGAATCGGAAACGACCCCCAAGAAAGCCAGCGCGGGATCGCCAAAGCTTCTGATCGGTTTGGGCCTCGCCGTTGTCGGCGTGGTAATCCTGGCGGTGGCCGCGTTCTTCTTTATGCAAGGACCCCGCAGGCCGACGCCGGGACCAAATGTCCCCGGTGGGCCTAATGCCAACAACGGTGACAAAAAGAAGGACGACGATCCGCCTGCCAAGAAGAAAGAGGACCAAAAGCCCAACAACACGCCCGTGCCGCTCAGCGATTCCGAAGTTGCGAAGTTGTCGAACATGCTTCCCAACGACACGGATCACGTTGCCCACTACGCGCTGAAGAACATGTTTGGCAGCGGCAGCCCGGTTCACGATGCCGTCTTCAAGACCCCCGGGGCCCTTGATGACGCCGAGCTCAAGAAGAAACTGGGGTTCTCGGTCCAGGCCATTGATGACATGTTTTGCGCCGAAAGACACACTTCGCCCAGCTGGCACTACACAGTGATCCATTTTCAGGAACCCATCCAGGAAGCCGAGTTAAAGACGGCGTTGAACCTGTCGGATGTCACCATCGAAGGAAAGGCCTGTTTCAAAACGGTCAATTCCCATGCCTGGTTTGACACGCTGTCCCGCTTCTCGTTTGGCATTCCAAACGATGTGCGGGTCTACGATTCACGTTCCCGGGACAAGCCGTCGTATCTCCGCATTCACAATGCGCAGACATTGATCATTGGCGACGAGGCCCCACTGACGGCGTTTCTGAAGGGCCAATTCGAGGATCTGACGCCCAAGAATCAACCGACCAATCCGTCCCCCGGTGGGAACAAGGGGGGCGCCCCCAGTCCGATGCCAGGCGGCGGGACACCAATGCCCGGCGGCAGCGCCGCGCCCCCGGGCGGGAAGGGCGCCCCGCTGCCGACACCAACCCCTGGCGGCGCGGGCTCGCCGGCTCCCACCAAGGTTGGACGCTTCCAGGCGTTTCCATTCGACCTCCGCAACAGCCTGGTGATGGCCCAGATGACCTACCGCGCCCCGGAAGGGGACCTGGATGCTGATTACTTCACTCTGTTTCAGGCCACCCCACCCCAGGGCCCAGGCGCCGGCAATCCAGGCGGCGGCGTGACCCCCGGCGGCGGACTTCCCACTCCCGGTGGAAAACCGCCGACCCCCGGCGGCAATCCGCCGACCCCCGGCGGCAATCCGCCGAATCCTGGCGGTAATCCGCCGAATCCTGGCGGTAATCCCCAGCCCAGTCCTTCCCCCACGCCAGGAAACGCGGCCCGCGAAGATATGTACCGGAAGCTAAAGCCGACACTAAAAGCCATCATGGATCGAATGGAAACGCGCAGCGATCCCAAAGAGAAGGTCTTCTTCAGCTCGGCGACGGACATGGAAGCTAACCGGATTGAGGTGACCAAACCGGGCGCCAAAGGCGTGGTTCGTCGGCCCAGGCAAATCTGGGATGTGACACTCCTCCTCAAGGAACCCGAACGGCGCATTCGCTACCTCGGCACTTCCTTGATTCAGAAGGACACGCTGAAATACACCTACCGGAATGAGATTCAGTTCCACGAAGGATTCGCAAAGGATTACGAGCGGGACATGAAGACTCAAACCGCCCCGCGGGTGATTCGTTTCATTCAGGATATTCTCAAACATGAGGTACGCCTGGCGAAGGAAGAACCCAAAACCCAACCCCCCATTGGAAATCCAGGCGGTTTCCCCGGACCCGGCGGCGGCGGCCCTCAACCCGGCGGCGGCGTCCTCCCCGGCGGTGGGGCGTCCTCCCCGGCGGCGGCGGTCCTCAACCTGGCGGCGGCGTCCTCCCCGGCGGCGGCGGTCCTCAACCTGGCGGCGGCGTCCTCCCCGGCGGCGGCCCTCAACCTGGCGGCGGCGTCCTCCCCGGCGGCGGCGGCCCTCAACCTGGCGGCGGCGTCCTCCCCGGCGGCGGCGGCCCTCAACCGGGCGGCGGCCCCCAACCTGGCGGCGGAAACAAGGAGGATGAAAAACCAAAGGAAATCACGACGTCGCAAATCGCCGTGACCAAGGACAAAAACACCGTCAATTTCGTCCTGGACCTCGTCCTGGACAACCCCACCTTGAACAAGATTCAGGCCATGACCGCTCTGTCCGCCACCGTGATGCGCATGGAAATGGAGGCAGCCGCCAACCTTTTCCTGCGCCATTCCCTCGCTCAGGCAGGCAAACTCCTCGGCGAACAGGGACTTAGCCAAAAACAGGTTGCCGCCGGCAATTACCCCCCTGGCGCCTTTGCACGTGAATGGGATCGCAGCGACGGTGAACCCCTCCGCGTTGACCGGGAGCCCGGCAATCGCATTAGCTGGATGGCTAGCCTGCTCCCCTACATGGGACAGCAGAACCTGTTTAACCGCATCAACTTCAAACAATCCTGGCGCGATCAGGACAACTGGATCGCGGGGAACACGATTGTCCCCCAGTTCCAGGACCCCATGTACCCCAGCACCACGCGCTACCTTGCCGTCGGCGACCTCCCGCTCGATTTCGCAGCCACGCATTTTGTCGGTATCGCCGGCGTCGGGCTGGATGCCGCCCGCTACAAACGAGGCGATCCAGCCACGGAACACAAGCGCGGCGTGCTTGGCTATGACGGCTCCGCCACGCTGGATGAAGTTCGCAAAGGTCGTGGCCTGTCCAACACCATCCTCATGATTCAGGTTCGACACGACGATACTACCGGCGTCAGTCCCTGGATTGCCGGCGGCGGGGCCACCCTGCGCGGGGTTCCCGAATCCAACTCCATCGCGCCGTTTGTCCTTTCCACCGACCGCAATGGCAAGCCCATAAGCCACCAGAACAAACGTGGCACCTACGTCCTCATGACCGATGGCTCGGTTCGCTTCATCGACCAGAATGTTTCCGACGAAGTCTTCAAGGCCATGTGTACCGTCAACGGTCCTGCCCCAAAAACTTTCGATCCCGCCAAGGATCCAAATACGCCGCTGATCCCCGGTCCCAATACGAAAATCAAGAAACCCGTCACCAAGGAGCCGCCAGTCAAGGCCGAGCCGCCAGTCAAAAAAGACCCTGGGAAAGACCCGCCGATAGACAAGAAACAAAACCCAGCCCCTGAAAAGAAGGAAAAGTCAATCGTTCGTCACCTTGGGGATGGACGAATTCACGACAAGGAGGCGGGGTTTTCAATCGTTTTTCCCCAGGGCTGGCAGCGGAACCTCAATCCGCAGGGCGCCAGGATGGGTGCTTTCGGCGCGGGCAAGCCTCCGCTGGCTCCCGATCTGAAAGTGATCGTGGCGAAACACGAGGGCGGTTCCGCGAAGAAGCTTGCGCAAGATACCAAACTGGTTTCGCAGATATTCAAGGAGTGGAAGGCCCTTTCGGAGACCGCGCTTACGATCGACGGAAAAGACGCCTATGCACTGGAAACCCAGATCAGCCTCCAGGGCGTTACCGTGAAAACGCTTACGTACTGGATTATCGGAAGCAAGGGCAGCTATTGCCAGCTGGTATTCGCGGCGGAGGGCTCGGTGTTTGATCGCAATCGCAAATCCTTTGAGCAAACCGCGCTCGGTGTGCAAATCGATTGATCGGTCGAGGCACGGTGCACTCGAAATCAAGGCCTTCCTCGAGACGAGGGACGGGCGTCCCCTCGGTCGTTTTCCACCATGATGCCCACCCCCACCTATCCCTGGGCGCTGCTGCTCCTGGCGCTGGTGCCGCTATTGGTTTGGCGCCATGCATGTCTGCCGCGCGCCGGCTGGCGTTATTCCGATCTGCGCTTGCTGCCGGAGAACGTTGGCGGGCGAGCGAGGCGGGCCCGGCGCGGCGGCCTGTTGCTGCGTGCCCTTGGTTTGACGCTGCTGGTTGTCGCCCTGGCTGGCCCGCGCTGGATCGACGAACGCGAACGCCTGCCTACCGAGGGCATCTCCATCGTCATGATCGTGGATGTCTCCGTCAGCATGGGGCACGAAGACTTCGCCTGGCAGGACGCCCGGGTCTCACGGCTCGTTGGCGTCAAGAAGTTGTTTCGTCTTTTCGTTGCTGGCGGCAAGGGCCCCGACGACATCGAATTGCCCGGCAGGCCGCATGACCTGATCGCGCTGGTCCCGTTTGCGACCCGCCCCGAGACGGCGTGCCCGTTGACGCTGGATCACCAGGCGCTGCTTGAAATCCTCGATGCCCAGGAGCCACGCACCGGCGCCGAGGAAGGCACGACCAATCCCGGCGACGCGCTCGCCTGGGGCTTGCACGTTTTGCGGCAAGCGCCGACCCGGCGCAAAGCGATTGTGTTCCTCACCGACGGCGAAAGCAACGTGCCCGGCAAGCTCAAGGCTCGTCCGGCCGCCCAGCTGGCTGCGAACCTGGCGATCCCGATTTACGCCATCGACGCATCGCCCGCCGAGGCGAAAGATAAGGAAGAGGCCGACGAGGCCAGGCGAGCCAAGGACACGCTGGAGTCGCTCGCCCGCATGACCGATGGCGCCTACTTTCGCGCCGCCGATGGTCGGGGCCTGTCTCAGGCGTATGAGAAGATCGACCGCCTGGAGCGCGACAAGATTCTGAGTTTCCAGTATCGCCGTTATTATGAAGGCTTCCACTGGTTCGCTCTGGCGTCGTTTGTGGTTTGGCTCACGCTTATTGCCCTGGAAGCAACGTATTGGCGGCGCGTGCCCTGACCTTGAAAGTTCGCCACATGAAGCTTCGCGTTCGCATGGCGCCTTGCGATCGCCAAACCGCGGGCGGCGTGATGCGCGGCCGCCCCATGATCTAGCAAATGAACGTTACCTGGTTCGCCAATTCGTTCTTTCTCGTCACGCTGGCGGCGATTCCGCTCGCCTGGGCGCTCATGCTATTTGCCTGGGTTCGGCGCCGACAGATGGCTGCGCGGCTGGCCGCTCCCCTTAGCTTGCGCAACGGCCTGTTGGTTCGATCCCGCATGCGTATCGGGACGGCGTTTTGCCTTTTGCTTGGATTGACGTGCCTCGCCCTGGCGATTGCCGGCCCGCAGTGGGGGCTCGACAAAAGCGGACAGATTCGCAAGGGCCGCGACGTCATCCTCCTCCTGGACTTGAGTCGCAGCATGTCCGCCGAACAACCCAGCCGTCGCGAACTCGCCCTGCGTTCGCTTCGGCACCTTGCCAACGCCTTCGAGGAGACTGGTGGCAATCGCGTCGCATTGATCGTCTTCGCCGCGGAGGCTCGGCTGCTAATCCCGTTGACGCGGGATTGCGAGCATTTGCGGCAAGCGCTTGACCAGATCGAAGCCGACGACATTGCGGCGCTGTCCGCGGCCGATGCTCCATCTGGCACGCGCATTGGGACTGCACTCAAACTGGCGGCGCAAATGTGCGCACCCGGGCGGACTCGCCATCCGGTCCTTGTTCTCCTTTCCGACGGGGATGATCCAGCCGAGGACAAGGAATGGCTCGAAGGCGTATCGGCATGCAAGGAGAAAGCCTTGCACGTACACGTTGTTGGCTTCGGCAATCCCGCGAAGGATGAACTGATCCCCCTTGGGCGCGACTTCCTGCAATACCAGGGCAGGTTCGTGCGCACGCGGTTACGAGAAGACCGCTTGCGCGACATTGCCGACCAGACCGGAGGCATCTACCTGGCCGCCCATGCGAGCGAAATCCCGCTTGGCGCCTTCGTCCTGCATCTATTGGACGCCGATTCGCTCCGTGAGGAAACGGCGGCAACGGACACGCTGCCGGTGTATCAACTGCGCTACGCGTGGTTTCTTTTGCCCGCGTTTTTCCTTTTCGCGCTGACGCTGATCATGAGCGACGGCATACGGATCACCGAACGAAAGGCTCAACCGATTCGCACCAAAGCCGTGCCTGTCGTGTTGGTGCTTCTGGCCATGTTGGGCGTCAGCGCCGCCGATGGGCCGGAGGCGGAGATGCTGGTCCGGCAGGGAACGCAGGCATTCGCCGAGACGGACTTCGAGGAAGCGGTCAAGCTGTTCGAGAAGGCGGAGACGTTGACCTTGGATCCCGGGCGCGTTGCCTTCAACAAGGCCGCGGCGCTGTATCGCCTGGGCCGATTTCGCGAGGCGATTGACAGCTATCGCCGCTGCCTGGAAGACGATCGGATTCCCGCCGAGCGCCGCGCCCGGGCCCGCTTTGATCTGGGCAACGCCCTGGTCCAATATGCGAAAGAACAGGACGCCGGGCTGCTCGCGGAAGCTGTGGCAACTTATCGCGCTTGCCTTCTTGAATCCAACCTGCCCGCCGCGCTAAGGCAAGACGCCAGGCACAACCTCGAAATTGCCCAGTTGCAATGGCTCAAGGCAAGGCAGAATGAAACGGAAGAAAAAGATGGGCCCAAATCCCGCCCGCCGGATTACCCCAAGGACGACGGTACGGACCCAAAGAAAAACGGCGACTCCAAGTACGTGCCCGTCGATCCCAAGAACGATCAGCACGCCGACAAGCCCGCGATGCGCAAACCGGGCGACAAATCCAGGAACCTGCAAAGCGGCGTGCTGACCACCTTGCCCGACTCCGAGACCGTGCGGCCGCTTTCGCTCGACGAGACGCTGACCAGGCTGGAGATTCTCGCCCGGCGCATCGCGGCCGAACGCCGGGCCCATCGCAACCTCGCCAGGCCGGCCCAGCTAACCACGAAAGATTGGTGAGGCCGATGGGGCGATACGTGTTCCTCTGCGTCGTTCAGATTCTCTGCTCTGGACTTCTGTTCGGGCAGGAAGGCGCACTTGAGCCGCCCCTCGTCGGTCGGCCGGCCGACTTCAGCAACGTCGTGGGCAGGTACGAACGCCCCAAAATTCACGTGGAGCCAACCGAAGTCCGAATCGAGGACGCGATTACGCTCAAAATCACCATCACCGGCGCCGGTCCACGGCAATACGAGCCGAATCGCAAAAACCTGAAGCTCTTCCCGGAGACGTTCGAGAACGATTTCTTCGTGCAAGAACTGCCCGACGAACACAAGGTTGATCCGCGTGCCAAGACTTGGTTCTTCGTTTATCGGCTGAAACCCAGGCATAGGAAAGTAACCGAAATCGACGGGATTCGTTTGACGTTCTACAATCCGGACTACCCGGGCCGGCAGAAATACTTGCGCTTTTTTGCCGAGCCGATGCCGATTTCGATCAAGGTCAAACCGAAGGCCCCCGCCCCGGATCCCGAGCTACCCGTGGATTCCACGCCCGCGTCATTCTATTCGATCGCCGACGCGCGACGGGTGATGGCGCAGCCACGGAAGTGGAGCCCGAGCGGGCGGCAAATCTCCGTCTTGCTTGCGTTGCCGCCCCTCTTTTGTTTGGCGGGTGTTTTCCTCTGGCGGCGAACGTTTTCCCATGCGGAGGGGCGCGCGCGGCAACTCCGCAGGATCGAGGCCAGGCAATTGATTTCGCGTTTGATGGTCAACACCGCGCCGTGGAAGCTCGTTCGGGAATACCTTGCGGATCGGGGGTTTGCCGCCATCGACGCCACGCCGGTCGAGGTGGCGGCATTTCTCAAACGGCGCGGCTTCGCCCGGGCCGTATGCGAACAGGCCCGCGCGTTTTTCGAGCAGTGCGATGCCGAGCGATTCAGTCCGAACAAACCGGCGCCGCACGTTTCGGAAGAAGCGATTCGCCTGCTCGAGGCGCTGGAGGCCGACCCATGCGTTTGACCTCGGGAGTGCAGGCGGCTCGCCTGCGCAATCGCTTCACCACGGTGGCGATAGTGCTTTTTATCGCCTCCGCGCTCGGCCAGGCGCAGGCGCCTTCCTCGGACACCGAGCAACTCGTCGCACGTGCCGAGGCCGCATTCGCCTGCGGGGTCGAAACCAAAACTCGGCTCCTGGAGTCGCGCAAACATTTTTCCACCGCGACCGACGCCTATCTGGAATTGCACCGGCGGGGTCTGCGTAGTGCCAAATTGTACGCCAACCTCGGCAACGCCGCGATGCTCGCGGATCGCTGGCCCGAGGCGATCTGGGCGAACCACGTCGGACTCCTGCTCGACCCGAATGATCGCACCTTGCGTGAGCACCTGGCCATTGCTCGCGCCAAGATTCTTTACCCGCCCTCGGGTCAAGGCCGGCTGGAGCCCGACCTTTGGCCCATCTGGCTGCATCGACCGACGGAGGGCGAAATTCTCTGGCTCCGATATGTGGTCTACGTTGGTCTTTGCCTGGCCGTGTCGTTCCTGTTTCACATCCGCAACCTGCGGTATTTCCTGTTGGTCGCGAGTCTTTTCTTGCTCACTGCCGCCCTCCTTTTCGCTTCATGGCACCTTCGACATCAAGCTGAGCTGGAACATCAAACGCCACTCGTCATTCTGACGGCCAACGCTGATTTTCATCGCGGCAATGGGCCGAGCTATCCGCGCCATCCGGTCGTGCCCGTCTTGCCACGCGGCCTGGAGATGCGCCAGACGCACCGTCGCGGCAACTGGCTGCACGTGCGCCTCACCACCGGCGAGACCGGTTGGATTCACGCCAGCCAGGCGTTGATCGTCGAACCGTAATAGAATGAAAAAGGCGAGCCGGGCCGCGTGAGCGGCCGGGTGATTCGCCGGGAAGCACCCCGCCCGCTCACGCGGCACGGCTCGCCGGGATTAATCGATGTCCACCGATAAAATCAGCGAATACCTCGAACAGTTCAGCAAGGCGCGCGACTCGATCATCGGGCAACTTCGCCGCACCATCGTCGGGCAGTCCGATGTCATCGAGCAAATCATGGCGGCGATCTTCACGCGCGGCCATTGTCTCCTGGTCGGCGTGCCCGGTCTCGCCAAGACGCTGATGGTCAGCTCGATCGCGCAGATCCTCGATGTGCCCTTCAAACGCATTCAGTTCACGCCGGACCTGATGCCGTCGGACATCACCGGCACCACGATCCTCGACGAGAGTTCGGGCAAGCGCGAATTCCGCTTCGTCAAGGGGCCGATTTTTTCGAGCATCGTCCTCGCCGACGAAATCAATCGCACGCCGCCCAAAACGCAGGCGGCCCTCCTGCAAGCGATGCAGGAACGGCAGGTGACGGTCGGTCAGGAGACGTACAACCTGCCCGAGCCGTTTTTCGTCATCGCGACGCAGAACCCGATTGAACAGGAAGGAACCTACCCGCTGCCGGAAGCCCAGCTCGATCGTTTCATGTTCAACATCAAGGTCGATTACCCCAGCTACAACGAGGAACGCCAAATCATTGACTTCGCAACCACGGACGAAGTGGCCGAAATCACGCGGGTATTGAGCGGCCGGGCGATTCTCAACATGCAAAAGCTAGTGCGTTCGGTCCCGGTCGGCGATTTCGTGAAGGAATATGTGACGAAGCTGGTGCGCGCGACCAGGCCGCGCGATCCGTCGGCGCCGGAATTCGTCAAGCGCATGGTCGACTGGGGCGCCGGCCCGCGCGCCGGTATTTTCCTTGTGCAAGGCGCCCGCGCCATGGCCGCGATGGATGGCCGCTTCAGCGTCGCCATCGACGACGTGAAAAAGGTCGCCATCCCGGTCCTGCGGCACCGCGTCAGCACCAATTTTCAAGCGCAAGCCGAGGGCAAGAGCAGCGAAGACGTGATCCAAAACCTGCTGGACACGGTGATGCCGCCGGAGATTGGGAAGTATGATAAGAAGAAGAAATGACCCCACAAGCCCCAGAATGAGCGAAGCGAATCCTGGGGATCGAGCGTGCTTAGGCATGAAAAGCAGTGGAAACGTGTATCGCGAAAATCGGAGTAAACAACCATGCCCGTACACGATTGGACCCGCGTCGAATACGGCATCTTCCACGCTTTTCACGTCGCCTGGCTGCCGGAGATTCAACGGTGTCTCAACGATGGCCTGCTTCCCGAGGGGTATTACGCCCTGGCAGAGCAGCACGTTGGCCCGTATGTCGGGGACATCTTGACCTTGCACACCAGTCCCGCCAACGGTGGCAACGGTTCAGCCCCAGGGCCCGGCGGCACAGCGCTCGCGCAGGCGCCGCCCAAGACGCGGAGGCGACAGACCATTGAACCGGTTGGCCTCGTGCGCCGACGCAGCATTGCCGTTCGGCATGTCAGCGAGCACCGGCTGGTGGCTCTCATTGAAATCGTGTCGCCGGCGAATAAGGATCGGAAGCAGCACGTTGACGAATTTACCGCCAAGGTCGTTTCCGCGCTGGATCAACACGTGCATGTGTTGATCGTCGATCTGTTCCCACCGGGAAAAAACGACCCGCGCGGCTTGCACGAGATCATCATGCAACGCCTGGCCGGAACCGACGACCCCTATGATTTGCCGATCGATGAGCCGTTGACGCTTGCCTCCTACGCTTCCGGAACGGGCATCGAGGCGTTCGTGGAGCATCTTGCGATAGCCAACCCGCTGCCGGAAATGCCGCTCTTCTTGAGGCCCGATCGGTATATCAACGTGCCCCTGGATACGACCTATCAATCGGCCTATCGAGGCGTGCCGGCCTTTTGGCGCGCCATCATTGAGAGCAAGTCATCGGCCTGAAGTCCCGCTTCCATCTCCTGCACCGCGGCCGCATTCCCAGCCAGGTCGGTAGGCAAGCTGCAATGTCAACAGGCACGGTCACGGAATCCCATCAATCGACACGGCACCGCCATCGGTCACGCGGATAGCCAAATCATGCCCCGCCAGGAGTCTCATGCCGATCAGGTTGCAACCGCCCAAGGCTTGAACGTCGATCGATCGAAGCTTGCCGTTCCAAATGACGACTGCCGAGTGGATGTCGATTGGGATGGTACGCGCGTCGATGAGTTCGGTTCTATCTTGGTAAATCCAAGGTAAGCCAAGTGAAGCGACGGTGACACTGGGGAGGCTCAGAAACCCCTCGAACCCTGTGTCGACGATAGCGTCGATCGCTTGCGACTGACCATTCGCGCCCAGAATGTGGAAGCGAACCGTTGCTTCAAGCTTTGACGTGACAACCCCAGGAATCATTTCTTGTCTCGTGCAGGACGGCAGCCGTGCCCGGTGGATGCGACATAGCCGATTCGCTTGCACCAGATTTGTGCGTCGGGGTTCTTGTTGATCAGAACCTGCGCCGCCACATGCCCCTCGTCCCCGAGGGCATATTCGCCCGATTCGATGTCGATGAGGCAGAGACGGCCGAGGTTTGCCTCTTCGACGAGCGCACGGATATTCGTCTCGTAGAGTTCGGTGCCGCGGCGTTCGAATTCCTCGGAACTGTAACGGCGTTTGCGCTTGAACATGAGTGGTTCTCCGGCGAGTTGGGGATTATCACATGTTGGCGGAAGTGATTCAATGCGGAATCCCATTCCCAACGCACGATTTCCACCGACGGCATTCGAAATCAAAAGGGTGCAACTGCCCATTCTACAGGTGAATTTACGTCTTTGAATCGAGAAGGAGCAGCGTTTTGATGGATTAATTGCACGGAGCGCAGCTGAAAAGGAGCATGGAGCATATCCTTGCCGTTACCAAACCTCGGCTCGGAGT
>JACPPF010000159.1 GCA_016191165.1 Planctomycetota bacterium | reverse complement strand
GGCAAAACCCAATGCGACTTGCCGGTGACCATACCCAAGTGGACACACCCGTTCCCATTCCGAACACGGCCGTTAAGCACTTGGGGCCCATGATAGTGCGAATAGCGCGAAAGTAGGTTATCGCCGGCTTTTTCAAAACCCCGCGGGCGCAAGTCCGCGGGGTTTTGCTCTTATTCCCTTCCAACGTACCGTTTGGTAAGGTGCCTCGCCACCGCATTCAGAAATTCCTCGCGCGCATGCTGCTGAGAAAACGTGTGATCTGCGTCCTCGATGAAATCCACGCTCAAGCGACCGGCGGCGCAAAGTCTGTTCACCATTCGCCCGGCCTGATACGTCATCAGGCTCCAGCCTGGGTCTGAGCGTGAAAAGAAGCACGCCAGGTGGCGGGATTTCGCCTCCACTCGCTCAAGGTCGCCGTTGAGATCGTCCACAGCCGGATGGCCCAAGGCGTGGGGTTTGTCGGTTCCTCCCGTCGCGTCAACACGGGGTTTTCGAAAGCCAAGTTGTCGCGCTACCAATTTGACAGCGCCGCCGATGCCAATGCTTGTCTGGCCGCGAAGCAGTTTCAACCAATTCCGAGGCTGAAGGGCCGCGCTTTTGTAGTACAAAAAGTCGCTATGGTGTTTGGATGAGGAATCCTCGATTTTCATCCCGTCTTTCCAGAAAAACGTCAACGGATTGACGAGAATCGCCTCGATCAGCGCGGGGTCGGTCACTTGGCCAGCCGATTGAAATGCCACATAGGCGCCGGAACACAAGCCCATGACGACGACGCGCCTGACGCCCAGGTTGTGTTGGACGAATTTGATCGCCAGGTCGATGTCGCGAAACGCCGTCGCGGGGTAGGAGTCGTTCTCGCGTTTCTCGTCAACGGAAACGCTATCGCCCAGGCCGGCCAGATCCAGGCGTAGGCAGCAAAAACCCAACGTCGCCAGGCGCCTCGACAACATCACGTAAAGCCGGCCCGGACCCGCCCGATAGGCCGCCCCAGCGTTGGACAGGATCACCACCGGCAAATCGGCGTGCTGCACCGGCTCGCTCAGGATGCCGAATAGTCTTGGCGTCTTGCTGATCGTGACGGCACGTTCGCAAACGCCTGGGGCCATCAACGCGGAACGCGGTTCGGCATTTGAATCCTCTGCCGTACCTTCGATCCGATGGAGCCGATCGGAATCGGAGCCGTCCGTTCGCCTCAGCCAGTTCATCGTGGCCGCGATTGCCTGATGTGGAATTTGCGTAAAATGCGGCTCCGCCAGCATGTCCGCATAACCCGGGAGCGGCCCGTGCTCGACCTCTACCAAGTTGGCTTGAAAATGATTGAACAGGCCCAGGTCCGAGGCAACGTCGTCGCGTGACAGAATCAGGGCCCGAGCACATCGCGGTGAAATCTTCAATAGGTCCACCTGGCCCAGTTCGTCAAGAAGCCCATTGGAATAAACAAATCCGGCGGCTTCTAGCCCTGCGGCCGGTGGGCTCGCACGGGGCGCCGCGACGCCGATCATGCTCAACGCTTTGAGTTCGCGCGCGTAAGCTCGGCCACGCACGATTGGCTGCCAAAGAACCATGTTCTCGATCTCGACCTCAGCGGCCGCCTGCATGGCCAGGGTCGCGCCCAGACGCAGGCCCATGAGGCTGACCCGCTTGCTCTTCAAATGCCTCTTCATCCAGCCCAGCACATCCTGGATATTCGCCAGCCAATCCGCATACGGTGACGCCGATTCGACGAAGTCCGCGGAGTCGCCGGCGCCCAGAAAATCGAAACGGACGACACGGAAACCCACGCCAGCAAGTTGATCGGCGAGATGTCGCAACGAGCGATGAGAATGGACCTGCTCGTGGCCCGCGGGCGCACAGATCAACACCGCGTGATCTTGTTGTCGCTCTTGCGCAGCATGATGATGCCAGACAAACAGCGAACGGCCCCGGCTCGTCACGTAAAACGCGAGGCGCGTCACGGGGCCGTCGGACGCCTCAACGCCGACGGGCACAACATGATCATGATTGAGCACAAGGTTGGACATGATGAGAATCTAGGGTTTTCTCACGGCGATCCGCACCGGATCGCGCAAGTTCAAAGCCTCCACGTAAGCCGCGAGTTTCACCGCGCCCCGGGCCAGCGCCCGCAACGAGATTTTCCTGGGTCGCATTGGAGCCAGGTTGAAGTAATTATCATCCGGCAAAAGGCCTTTGGCATCCAAGGCAACCCCACGAAGAAAGCGATTCGACTGAAGGGTGACCTCCCAGCCGCCCTCGCCGCTAGGCTCCGCGTCGGCCTGAATCTCCACGGCCGCAAGCATCGAGGGCTCGCGTGCCTGCACGAAATGGAACGCCTCACTGATGACGCGCCTTTCCGCGTCATAAAGCGTGGCAATTGCGACTTCGTGTTTGGGTGGCCCGAAGCGGTAGGCGTGGCACACATCATAAAACCCGCCGAGCAACGCGTCCGACTCCACTGTAATTTGCGAATGGGGCCGCAGTTCGCAGGACGTTTCCGCCCGCGCGACCACCACGTGATCGTCCCTGAGCAGCATGATCTCGACGAAACCGTTCCAGGCCATTGCCGATTCATTGATGACGTGAATGTGCAACCCATCGAGACCTTCATCGGTCAACAGAACTTGATGGCTCTGCCAACTTCGCTTGAGGAAATAGTAGGCGGCCTTGGGGATGCCGAGACTATCGACGATGCCCCACCCTGCCCCGGGCCAAAGGTCCTTGAAGAACCACACCAGCGCGCCTCGATTGTTCGAATGACCGCTGCGCCATTCGGCGAAAACCTGCGCCATCACCTCGCCGGTTACGACCCGGCTAAGACGCAGGTAACGATCGGGATCAAACGAGCGAAGATGGACGGGATCGACGCCGAAAAGTTGTTTGAGGTAGTGGTCGCGCACATCCTCGAAATCCCAGCCCGCGCCGGTGTCGCGCGGCACACGCTGCTTCCAGCGTGGGTGATGCAGCATGACCGGCCCGCCGCCGACGACGTGGTTGACCGTTTCGGGTTCCGGGACGTTGGCGAAGCCGAGGCATTCCGACGTGAATTTCACGTTCGCGCGCCGCACGTCGCTCACCGGGCGCAGGTAGGCGCCAACGCCATAATAATGCGTCACGCCGCTGGCGACGTGGAACGGCAACGTGCCACCACTGGGCGTGGAAGGAAGATACTCGGCCGCAGGGTGATCGGCGGCGCACAGGGCTGGTAGTCGTTCGGCAAAGAAGCCATTCCGCCAAAGCTCGCGCGGCATGCCGAGCATGGAGGCCTGTTGTTCCACCTCGCTGTTGCCACAATAGACAGCAACGGCCGGGTGTCTGGCCAAGCGCCGAAGCTGTTGCCTGCCTTCTTCCACGATGTTGGCGGCAAACGCAGCGTCTTCGACGGGATAGTCCATGTTGGCGAACATGAAGTCCTGCCACACGAGAATGCCCAGTTGATCGCACAGATCATAGAAATGGTCTGACTCATAGATCATGGTCCCGCCAACGCGCAGCATGTTGACGCCGGCGGCGCGCGCATGGTGTAAATCGTGAGACAGCTGTTCGGGCGAGCCATCCAGGGTCACGATGTCGGCGACCGTCCAACAGGCGCCGCGGCAAAAGATGGGCACGCCGTTGACTTTTACGCCGAACCCGATTTGGCGATCGACCTCCAGGCGACGAAAACCAATCTTGCCACACGGATGGCGAAGCCGCGCGCCGTTCGTGTCAATGCTCAGGACGGCATCGAGAAGCGGCTGCGCACCATGCGTGTGCGGCCACCAGAGCGGCGGGTTGGCGACCTGCATGGCGCCGACGAGATGCCGACCATGATCCGCCGCTTGGATTTCAAGCGGAACGACCGCTTCGCCAACCTGGAGGCTCGCGCATTCCAGCGACGTATCCGATTGGACCACCGCATGAACGCTCACGACGCCAACATCGCCCTCCAGAACGCTCGTGACATGAACATCGGAAACCACGATCGGCCCGCGCTCCAGCCGAATGGCGCGCCAGGGACCAGCGGGTGTGACGGGGGGCGTCCATCCTGGAATTCGTCCCAAAAGGCTGGTTCGACACCAGCGCATTTGTTGATGCTTGACGAGATTGGTTTTCCAGCGCGGCCGGGCGCGCCGGGTTTCGAGGAACGTCGTCAAGGAACGAAAGCCAATCGCAAGCTCGTTATGGTCCCGCAGGTATTGAGCGACGTTGACGCGATGAGAACGGAACATGTTGTCGGTAGTAAGGATTTTGGTTCCGTTGAGCCAAACCTCGGCCAGGGTTGCCAGGCCGTCGAAGCACAGGGCGGCATTCGCAGAACGCTCGTCGGAATTCAGATCAAAGGCGGTTCGATACCACCAATCTTTCGCGTCGGCGTCAAGAGGTTGCGATAGATCCCATTGACCAAGGGCTTGCAAACTGGACGCGACGGTTCCCGGCACAAGAGCAGGTTGCCAGGTGAGCCCGCTCTGGCGGATTTGGTCGGGATGATCGATTGCTCCGGGTGAGGAGGCGCAAAAGGACCACGGGCCGAACAGAATGTCGGCGCCGGGAGCATCAGCGAAATCCGGCAGGGGGATCATGCGTAGATCGCTTTCAACTCATTCATCCCGGTCGCCCATTTGACCGCCATCTGGTCGAGGGGCGCCAGCTCGAGCGACTTCTTGCGTGCGATCATGCGCGCCAGGTGAAACTGCATCGTCTTGGCGCCACTCGAAAGCTCGGCAAACGCGGTGATGGCTCGATCGAGCGGCCTGTCCGTTCGCTCGCGCAGCCAGCGCAAGTAGGTGGCTGATTGTTCGAAACAGGCGCCGAATTGCCGCAGGGTTGCAAAGGAATAGCTGTGGAAAGCCTCCAGCGATTCATTCACGAGCCAGGTCAAATCCGTCTGAAAGCGAGCCTTGAACTTTTCAAAAGGGTTTTCATCGGGCAGGCGTTCCAGTTGACGCCGTAGTATGGACAGCGATACCGCCACCAGGTCGGCGCCGCGCGGCGGGGCTTCGCGTCTCCTTTTGACAATCTCCACGTACGGCGGCAACAGGGCCGGGTTCCGGTCGTTCACACGCAAGACGTTGACGAAGTCGGCGCCATTCAGACGGTAGTACCCCTGCCCATGAAAGTAGCCGAGGTGCTGAGCTGCCGTGTCAATCTCGACGATGGCAACCGTCGATTTCACATGAGCGATCTGATACGCTGTGCCAGCCGTGTCGGGAAGGTAGAACGAATCCAGTTCCACCAGAACCGGCCTGCCCAGTTCGACCTGCTCCTCGACGTGGGTAGCGAGCGGACGCCAGATCGCCAGCTCCTGAACGTCAAGACGATACAGATCGAACAGGTCGCCATGCGGAAATTTGAAAAAAGTCCATTGGTCGCCCTCGAAATCGATGCCGAAGGTGAAGGGCAGCGCGGCAATCGGCTCGCAACCCCATGCATGCAGTAGTTCGATCCAGATATCGACGTAGCAGTTTGTCTCCGCCCAGTCGCGCTCGCCACGATGGATCGGATGCCGCTCGTACCGGGCCGGGTCGAGTTGGAGGAGTTGTTTCATCATAGCGCCAGTTCCCGCTTGACGTCGGCCGGCCAGGCGTTGGGATCGAAGCCATGCTTGCGAAGCAGAGCCAGCGCGATGCGTTCGAGGCCGAAGCCGATGCACGCGCTGTGAGCCACCCGCCCGTCCGCGGTCTTGATGTCAAACACCTGGCCGAAATGGTCGAGATGGCAATTGCATGACGTGATCGCGGTCCATTTTTCCGTCGAGGCCACGGGCGCCATCAATTCAAACTTCAGCGTCTGTTCCTTCTGCGTCGCGGCCATCATGCGTCCACCGCGGCCGAAGAACGGGTCGTTCGCCACCACCGGCTTGACATCCAAGCCGACCGACAACAACATCTGCTCGGCACGTTTGAGCCAATAATCGCGATGTTCCAGCGCTTGCTCGGCCGTGCCGAGGCAAACGTACTCGCGCTGGCGAAACTGCTGCATGCGGGCCGGGTCGATCGAGGGTTCATGCCGAAATACGAAGCCGACCAGATCCACGATGCGACCCTTCTTCGGCAACGTTCCGGTCGCGGTCGGATAGAGCGGATAGCAGGCAGCCGGGACCAGCATCACGTCGCTCGCGTCCAGGTTGCGCGACCAGTCGCCTCCCTCGGCTTTTTTGTTCAACAGGGCCAGGTGTTCGCGCTCGCCCCCCTTGAACGTGTGGACCGAGCCCATCAGGTTCGGAAAATTCTCGACGTGGTCGATGCAGCAATAATGTTGTCGCGCAAACACCGGCGGAAAACGCATCACCTCCGGCTTCAAGTGATCGCCCATCCGCGTGATGAAACGCTCGAAGTGTTCCACGATTCCCTCGAACACGCCGCTACGGCCATAAACGCCGGGCACGCCGAGCGGAATAAGCAATCCCGCGGCGGTCAGCTCGTCGAGGTAGCGCTGGTGAGCGGCAGCGACGGGATCTTCGGTCAAGGTCATTGACATCATCCTTCCTTATGAACCAGCAGCATGGTCGCGTTGTGTTTCATGATGCGGTCGTTGTTCACCATTAACGCCGCCCCGTAGGCATCGCGCAGATGGCGGGCAATGCTGTACTTCGAGTCGTTGCGATAGCCGGAGATGCCGCAGATCAGCATCGCGCGGCCCACGATATCGACGATCAGCTGCGAGGCGGAAAGTTTGAGATTATTCGTGCGGATGGAAAAGCCAAAGCTGGTCAGCGCTTCGCGCGGCGCGTGCATGAGGAGGTCGTGATACTCGTGCGTGAAAGTGGCGACATTGTTGCGCATTTCTTGCAAAACGCGATCGACCTCGGCCAGCCGAATCGCGTTGAGCGGCGTCTCGCCCGGGGTCTTGCGCGCCTCCGTCCGCACATAGGCGCGGGCCTGGTTCAACGCATCGATTGCGATGCCCGACCACAGCGAACTCCACACGATGTGCGAAAACGGGTGCATCGTCTGGGCGAGAATGTCGGCAAACGGCGTCGGCAGAATCTGCGCCGCCTTCCCGTGCGACGTTACTGTGAAGCCCGTGCTGCACGTGCCGCGAAAACCCAGCGTGTCCCAGGTCGAAAGCGGCTCGGCCGTGTAATCGCCCCGCCGAACCAGCACGTGGACCTGCTCGCTGGCAGGCGCGTTTGGCGATTTGCGGCAAGTAATCAGGATGTCATCCGCGGCCTCGCCGTAGGAAATCACGGGCGCCTTTTTCGTCAGGCGAAAGGAATCTCCCTCGACTTCCACAGCGCAAATGCTGGAGCGCAGATCGCCGCCAACGCCCATCTCGGTCGTTGCAGACGCCATGAGGCGCTGTTCGTCCACCAGCTGCCGCAGGTAGCTCTGAAAATACGGCGACCCTTGAGCGTGATGCACGACGCAGGCGACCTGGATCTTGTGCATGGCGTAGATCATCGCCGAGGAGCCGCAGTATTGCCCAAACACTTCGCAAACCTTGGCGATCTGAACGACGTTGAGCCCCATGCCGCCAAATGCTTTTGGCACATAGGCGCTCAAGAGCCTGGCCCGGCGCAGGGCGTCGATTGATTCGTTGGGAAAGCGCGCAAGGCGATCCACGTCGGCGGCGTTCGCGGCGAGCACCTCCTTGCCGATCGCGTGAGCCTCGTTTACCAGGCGGTCGAAGATCGGCTTCGGCGCGCCCGCGGGAAGCGTCTCGGACTCGTTCATGTGCCCACCGGAACCTTGGAGGAGGATGGAGTCGCCAGTTCATCGACCGCTTCAGCGATCGCGTCCAGACTTGCAAAGGTCCGGCGGCTTAACATCGACTCTGGAAACTCGATATTGAACTGATCTTCCAACGCCAGCATCACGCCCACGGTTGCCAGGGAGGTCAGGCCAGCCACGTAAAGATCGCTGTCGTCGTTCAGCGTATCGACGTTCACGGACAGGCGCCCGTGCTGCGCCAAAATCTGCCGAATGGCGGCAAGGTGGTTCATCGGTTCACTCGCTTTCCGTCAATTGAAGTATGGGCGCCGTTCTGGCCAACAAAGGCTGTCGTTTTTGCAACTATAGCTCATGTTTCCCGCTTTTGACGACGTTTCCGCCATTTTCGTTCTGGCCCTTACCGGGCCGACAACCAAATTCAGCCGCTCATCTGCGCCCTCGGTATTGGTTGGTCGGCGAACGTCGGCTACGATAAGCCGAGAGAAAGGAGGCGCGATGAACGTTGTCTACCAGATCGAGCCGAACCTGACCGCTGACGAGTTCATGGATGTGCTCCGGCGGTCCACCCTGGCCGAGCGCCGGCCCATGACGGAAACCGACACGATTCGCCTGATGCTCGAAAACGCCGACGTGATTGTCACTGCCCGCGTGGACGGGTTGCTAGTTGGGGTTTCGCGTGCCATCACCGATTTCAGCTTCTGCACCTACCTCGCGGACCTGGCCGTCGATGAGCAATTCCAGAAGCAAGGCATCGGCCGAGAGCTGCTGCGCCGCACCCATGAGGCCGCCGGGCTGAACACGAATCTGATCTTGCTGGCGGCCCCGAAAGCGGTGGCGTACTATCCGCACATTGGGATGACGAAGCACGATTCGTGCTGGATTATCGGGCGGCAGACACCCTGACATCGCGATGTCCTACCGCAATTGGGGCGCCTGCACGCAATCGGTCGTGATGAAGTCCGCCGCGTCCTTCACGCACGGCGGCAGGCCGGGGCCGACGATCGGCGTGCCCGCTTTCTCGGCGGCGGCGAGTTGATGGTTCAAGTCGAGCAGAAACGCCAGCGGGTCGGCTTTCACCTTCATACTGTAGGCGGAGCGCACCGTGTCATCGAGGGCGTCCTGCATGTCGCGCAGCGGGTTCTTGCCCGGCAAATCGAGCGTGCGATACAGATCGCGCAGGCTCCAGCGATTCTCGGCCATCACTTTGCGCCGCAATTCACGCAGCGCCACGGCCGCTTTCGCCACTTGTTTCGCCTGGGCCAAGGTTGGGGCTTGCGGCCAGGGGAAGGTGTCGAAGACGGTGTCGGAGGTGTAGCGGAAATCGTCGTCACTTCAGATGTCTGCGAAGGATTGCTTTAACGTATTCAGGCAACTCCGCCTTCATACTTTTGGCGAATTCCGAGAGTTGATCGTGCTCTTTCACCTCCTGGTCCTTCCAAACGAGATCAATTCGACGAACTTGCTGTGTCGCGATGTGCTGATAATTTTCTGGATGTGCCCAATAGCACGTTTGGCAAACCTCTGGTTTCTTGTCGATCATTCCATTGGGACAGTGTTCACACGACCATGACTTGGCGCAGTTGCATGAGCGGCAAACGAGCATGTAGTCATCGGGATTAAGCTCGCCTTCGGCTTGGCCGGCGACCTCATAAGGGATTCGATGATCGATCTGGAGGAAGGACGCCGCGAATTCTCCAGAACAAATCGCGCATTTGCTTCCGTATTTCTCAATGAGCACGCTCTTGAATTTCTTTGGAAAGATCACGCGGCCAGCATGCCCCAGGCCTCGCACGTTGGATGGATCACCAAAGCGATAGGCGGCAATTGTCCGCCCATCTTTTCCTTTGGCCTTGAATCGCTCGATTGGAATTCCCAGGTCGGTCACGTCTTTGACGGCGCGCGGAGGATGGCCGTATCCGTAAATATCCCTGAGTTCCTCCGTCGTGATGAATCCGTGTTCAAGGATGTGGTCGATGACCGTCTTGGGGCGTTTTCCGGTAACGGCCCTCAGTTTTTTCAAGAACTCTTTTGGCAGCTTCTCGGCCATAGCGTCGCGGCTCGATTAATGTGTTTTTTTTGCTTTTCGGTCAAGTCCCATCAATTTGACAAGGCCCGGAGAAAGGTATAGGGATTCGTAAGTATCATCGTTCCTGCCCAGCAAAGTCGCCTGCGTGGATCGGCCGGCGTGGATTTCAAGGTGAACCAATTCGAGATGATCCGGGAGACGCTTCCCGAATGTCTTTGTGCCAGTTCGTCCATCGTAACTGACAAGATACAGGCATTCTTTTTTGTTCAATCCGCGCAGCGTTTCGCAAAATCCGTCATGGTCGATTTTCGGCAAATATCGATTGTCGCGACTGCCGCAGACACCTTGGTACGGAGGGTCCATGTAAATCAGGTCGTCGCGAGTGCATCCAAGGAGGACATCCTTGTAATCAAGAGAAGTCACCTTGGTGCGGTGTCGAAGCAACTGCGACGCCCCGGTGATGCGCTGGCGCATGGTTTCCGGCGTCGCTCCCTTGCGGCGGTTGTCTGGACTGTTATTGAACCCACCGCTTGAGTTGTACCGGATGGCTGCCTTGACGCAGCGAGCAAGTAAGTAAAGGAAACATTCGGATTGATGCGTTTTGTTGAACTTAGAACGCACCACGTCGTAGTACTCGCGTTCCCGCCCAAGCTGATTTTTCCACAATGATTCGTATTTGTCCGACAATTGGTCGGGACGTTCGATGATTTCCAGCCAGAGATCGATGAGAGGCTTGTGAGCGTCATTGATCCAGAATTCTTGCGCGCGGTCGCAAGATGCCGCCGCCAACGAAATTGCAGCTGATCCAGCAAACGGCTCAACGAGCCGACCTATTTTAGGTGGACAATAGGAGAGAATGTCCGTCGCAAGGTTCCGTTTGCTTCCCTGGTAGGGAATCGGATGGGGAATGTTATTTGCCGGTATAAGGGTTTCATTAGGAAAAAGAAATTGGTGAGCCATGATAACTTCTCGTCATCTTGACAATTGTTGAAGACACACCGGCCTGTAGGGGTCATTATCCGAAATGCAACAGCTTCCGCAAGCCATTTGGCTGTTGACGTGAACGCCGAGGGCATGGCGTTCCTTCGGGTCCATGCTGCCGACGAAGAGGGTGCCGAAGATGGCGGGATCGATCTTGGCCCAGTTCTCGACGGCGGCCTCGGCCATGAGGGTCAGCTCGGAGATCGTCAAATCGACCGGCTCGACGACGTTGAAGATGCCGCCGTTGAAGTAGCGCACCTCTTGAAAGCGTCCGCCGCCGGCCGGGTCCTTGTTCGCCATCTGCCGAAACAGGCCGCCGAGCAGATCGTAGGAGCTGCCGCCGGGTTTCTTGCAATCGTTGAGAAGCTCCGTGAAGAAGCCGCGCGGCAACAGCTCGATGTCCTCGGCAAAGAGGGCGACGACGCATTGCAGGATGAAGCGCTGGGCGCGGTCGCGCGGAATCGTTTGCTTGGGGCGGTCCGGCTTGATCAGCAAATTGAAGGCGTCCGCGACTTTCTGGGCCGCCTTGCGCGTGACGGCGACGAGATCGTTCTTGAACTGCGGGTCCTTGGCCTCGGGGAACAGAAAGTTGAGGGCGGTGTAGCGCGTCGCCAAATCGGTCAGCGGTACGCGGTCTACCGGCTCGTTCATCTGGTGATCGAAGTCGTAGATCCAGAACTCGTCGAAGTTGCACTGGATGACGTAGCGGGCGCGATCCATCGTCAGGTTCATCCAGTAATCGCGCGCTTGAAGATAGTGTTTTTGCAGCTTCTCGCCGCGTTTTTTCATCTCGATCAAGACGCGTTTCGGCCAAACAAGGTCGGCGAGCTTGGTGGTGTTGTTCCAGCGGACGCGGTATTCGAACTCGCCGCCGGTTTCGATCACGCCGGCGTGGCCGAAGGCTTGAAAGAGGCGGTCGAGGAAGATCTGCGATTCGCCTTTCTCGTCGCCCTGGAGGGTGGCCGCAAATGCGGTGAATTCCTTGATTTTCTGGGTGGTGGACTGCATGGGCAGAGCAAACCTCATTACGTAATGTTTGCGCCGATTGGCTGCTCGGGGGTCGTTGGAGTGCTCAGAACCAGCGCGCGATAGCTAGAACTGTCCGGTTCGAGACGGGTAGCGTGTTCGATGAAAACGCTTGCCACTTCAGGGTCTCCGGCTTCTAGCCAGATTGAGCCTCGCAAATAGGAGATCAGGGCCAGCGGCGCAGCGTTTTCGCACATGCGCAGGATTTCCAATGCCCGATCCCACTCGCCTAGCTGACGTGCCGCATAGGACTCAGGGAGCTTCCTACAGGCTTGCGCACTGATCTCGGTCGCTGCTTGGTCCGGCAGTTGGCTTTCGAGCGAATTCAAGTCCTCGGAAAGCCCTCGGATGCGCTTGCGCTCGAATTCCGACAAGAGTTCCCAATGACCATCGGTCGCGTCGCGCAAGGCGTCGGCTTCCGCTGATTCGCCCTTGCCGGCCAACCAAAGCCGATGCAAGCGCAGAATCGCGCGAATCTCCGAGCGATAGTTTGCGTTCTCAGAAAATGGTTGGCGCATGTTCAAGTCTCGTCAATTCGCCAGTCGGCACGGGTAGCGGCCAGATCCGCCTGATATTGCGACAGCGGCACGAACTGCGTGGGCCGAATTTCGCCGTGGGTTGTGCTGTCGGGAAAGAGCTCCAATCCCGCTGCAATCACCGCTTCCTGAAATGGTCCGAATCCGAACGCGAACACCGAAGTAGCACTCGAACCCTGCCCGCCAAGACGCTTCGGAATTCGCCTTGGTGAAATGTCCTTCCAGGAAGGTGTCACAGACATCCCTTTGTCATTGGGAATAGCGTTGTGCAGTGGATCGACGTCGATGTCAATCCCAGGCCGAACGCCCAACGTGCTTGAAGATGGTCCCACCGTGGGGAGTCCGTCTTCATCTCGTTTCATGACGCGAAACACCCTGGGCATGTTTGACTCCGCGTTCATCGCCTTATTTTCCTCATTATAACATGGCGTCCGCGAATTGTCGTCGCGATCCTGATCTGCTTGGGCAGTCCCTGGTCAGGTTCATCCAGTAATCGCGCACTTGCAAGTAGTGCAATTGCAGCTTCTCGCTGCGTTTTTTCTTTTTGATGAGGACGCGGCGCGCCCACACGAGATGGCGCAACCTGGCGTCTGAACCGTGCCTCATTTTTTTTCGGCCCGGTTCAAATGAAGGGCACCGCGAGCCGCCGGGCTTGTCTCGGCGGTGCATCCCGATCCGCCTTGGTTCCCCGTCGGGACAAGTCCGGCGGCTCGCGGAATTTCGATTGCAAAGGGTCAATTGTCAATTGGCCAACTCCACGCAAAAAAAGAGCGTCTCTCCGGGGAGTGGAGAGACGCGGTGAACGGAGTTTGGGGTGTGGTTTGGAAAGGATATTGGAAGGGGGCGGCTCCGAGGGGGTTGAAAACCCAAGGCCGACGGGGGGCCGGCCTTGGGTCGCGGAACCTGGCAACTCTTCGCGACGAACTTAGCCTTGGGGGAAGGCCCTCTGTTCCGGAGCGTTCGCCGTTTTTCTTTTGCCTTTGATTAAATAGCAATGGCCGTGCCATTTCGGGCCGAAACCGGTCGGCAATTCAGATTTCGACGGTACTTATTTACTTGTAAGGAGTTATGTAATTGGATCTGGTGATTCCCTTGTGTGCGCGCCTCGTGCAAGGAAGGAAGGCATTGCCGATTGGTCGGATTTTACAATTTGCATTGTAAGAAAGACCTCTGATGCCGGGCGAAAAAGGGGCACGAGGCCGCTTCGTTGCCGTTGGTGCCCCGAATCGCTTGCTTGGGTGGCGGACTGGTAGAAGGTCTATTTCGCCTTGATGTCAAAACAGAGAATCTGATCGTTGCCACGCAAATACAGGCGACCCTGGTAGATGACGGGGTGCGGCCAGCCGTTGCCGCCGATTTGGGGGCGAAATCGGCTGATGACGTTGAGGGCCTTGGGATTGGCCTCGATGAGGGCGACATCGCCGGACTGGTAACGGAAGTAAAGTCGGCCGTCGGCGTAAAGGACGGCTGCGGAGCCGCCACCGGGACCACGATCGGGATCGCCCCAGGTGAGCTTGCCGGTCTTCCATTCGAGGCAGAAGGGAAAGCCCTCGTTGTGCCCATGCCCGCCGTAGATGTGGTCGCCGAGCATGACCATGCCGCCGTGATGGTTTTGCAGTTCCTGGTTGTTGTAATAATACTTCTCCTCAACCTTGATTCCGCCGTCGCCCGTGGGAACGAGTTTCAACAAGGCCGAACCGCCCTGCCGGTAGCCTGTGCTGGCGAAAACGAATTCACCCTTGACGATCGGTGTCGGGATATTGGCGGTGCCATTGGCGATACGCTTGTAGTTCCAGAGAAACTTGCCGGTTTCCGCATCGACGCCGATGACGCCGAGTTGTGGGCCCATGAGCGTGATGTATTGCTTGACGCCGCCGACTTCGGTCTTGACGACGGAGGCGTAGCCAGCGCCGGCGCCGGTCGGGGCCTGGCACTTCCAGTAGACATCGCCGGTGAGTTTGTTGAGGGCGACCATGGCCGCCTCCTTGCCGCCCGGGGTACAGATGAGTTTGTCGCCGTCGATGGTGGGGGATTCGCTGTAATCCCAGCCGGACATCATGTAGCCCTTGAAATCGTTCTTGAGGTGCTTTTGCCAGAGGATGGCGCCGTCGGCGACCTTGAGGCAAGCGAGGATGCCCTGGCGCGTGAGGGCATAGACGCGATCGCCGTCAACCGTGGGGGTGCAGCGCGGGCCATCGCCCTGAGCGGGGCCGACCTTGGATTTCCAGATTTCCTTGCCTGTCTGGGCATCAAGGCAGAAAACAAAGTCGCTGCCGTCGCGGACGGTTTTCTTGCCCTTCTTTTTGCCTTTGATCACGTCAATGGATTTGGCGACGGAACGATCGCCCATGGTAAAGATGCGGCCCTTGGTGATGGCGAGACTGGAGTACCCAGCGCCGACCGAGGCGCCGCCGTTGACTTTACGGGAGTCCCAAAGAAGCGTTGGCCCGGCCTTGGGCCAGGCCTTCAGGAGGCCGGTTTCGGCGGAGACCGCGTCGCGATTGGGCCCGCGCCACTGCGGCCAATCACCGGTCTTGATGGGGCCGCCCGCGTTGGTGAACGCCGTGGTCAGCGCCAGCGTGAGTGCAAATAGCGATACCTGGGAAAACATTCGCATCGAAAAACTCCGAGAACGGGCGGGCAGGTGGGATTGCGGGATAGCGCGGCAGGGTCGTCCGGGGGGACGACATGGGTTCATTTAATTGAACAAACCCCGCGGAATCAAGTCGGTTCCGGAGGCGCATTCGATCTCGCGCCTAGGCGCGAAGACTGGACAAAACCGAAGTGGGGCTTGAGGGCTGGGCATTTTGGCCTGGTTCAAGTGAGGGTCACAGCGAGCCGCCGCGCTTGTCCCGGCGGTGCAATCCGATTCGCCTTGGTTCACCGCCGGGACAAGCCCGGCGGCTCACTGATTGTTTGTTACCCTAAAATCGATGGATTTGAACCAGGCCGGAAAAAGATCAAAAAAACCTCAACTTTTCTAGACGCCGGGCCGATAAGTTCTTTGCGCCGGTACAACCGATAAGACCGGCAGACCTTACCCAGTTTTCCAGGCGGCGCCAGGGCGCCGACGGGTTGACGAAAGGGCAACGGCATGAAAGCTCGCAATGGATTGCTCCTGCTCGCTAGCCTGGGGCTGGCGTTGTTGAGCGGCTGCCAGACCTGGCCCATGGACGCCGGCATCACGCTGCCGTCGCCTTATTATCTGCGTCACTCCCCGCAGTACTTCCCGCCATCGGAGCCGTATCCGCTTTCCAAGGAACTGCGCAGCCTCGAAGAGGCAAACAAGAAATACTTTGATGAACAGCGACAGCAATGACGTCAGTGGACCGCCGTCATCTCCGACACCAACTCGAACGGCAAGCGCGAAATCACCGGTGAAGCCGCGCCTGCCCCTGGTGATCTGGTAGCCTGCACGATCCCCTGGCCTCCGAGTCCGGAGGAACGGCCTCGCGCTGAATTCCGTTTTGAATGCGAGAATCCCCGCCCTTTTTTTCGTTGCAATGCCTGACCGATCCTTCGTACAATAACTCTAGCGTAGGGGACGAGCCCCGTCCCGGAGGGAGATCTCGCGAGGGTTGAGGTCAAATCATGAAAATCAGCTTGGTGGTCCTTTCCGCTGGTTCCGCAGCCGGGAAAGCGCTCGTTGTGAATGACGCTCAGTTTCTTATCGGGCGCGATCCTCAATGCAATCTGCGTCCGGCCAGTGCCATGATAAGCAAAAGGCATTGTGCCGTGCTGGTGAAGGGCGAGCAAGCTTTTCTGCGTGACTTTGACAGTACGAACGGGACATCCCTCAACGATACGCCTGTCAAGGGCGAAGTCTTGTTGAAGGATGGGGACGTCCTCAAAGTGGGTCCGCTCAGTTTCAAGATCGTCATCGAACGAACCAAGTCAGCTCCCACCAAACCCACGCCGCCACCGAAACCAAGAAACGCGGCTGAAACCGACGAGGACGCCGCGGCCGCGCTGCTTTCCATCGACGACGAAAGCGGCGACGTGAGCATGGGCACCAAGGAGACGGCGGAGGACGCCGCGCTGAGCGGCTCAACGGTAATGGACATCCCCGCATTCGTCCCGCCGGGCGATTCTCCCGGTGAGGCCAAGTCTCCCGAGGCGAAGCCGGAAGAGAAAAAGGATGGTCCCAAGAAACACGCGCAAGGCGCCGCCCAGGACGCCGCCCGCGCAATCCTGGAAAAACTCAAACAGGGCAAGCGCAAATAGAATCCACGCCTCACCATCACGTCGAGCGAATTCCACGGCTAAGAGTCTATCCGGGAAGTCTCCAGAACATTGGAAATTCGCGGCTTTTCACCCCGAAAACCCGGCTTTCCGGATAGACTCTAAACAATGCTCGAAAAATAGCTTCCGGCTTTCGGCCTGAAAGGCCGATTCTGTCAGCCCAGGCCGAAGGCCTGGGAATTCCATTGGATCGACGGATCGAGCCTGAAAGGCTCGTTCAACGAACGGCCCTTTCAGGGCCGATTGCCTTCGGGCCCCATGACCCAGGCCTTCGGCCTGGGCTGCCGGAACGAGCCTTACAGGCTCGACAGACCCGAGAGAGGCAACTGCGAAATCGGGAATTTATTTTTCGAGAATTCACAAATGAGCCACCACCACCTCCAGCGCCGGCTGCTTGCCTGGTTCAGCAAAAACGCGCGGGCCATGCCCTGGCGGCGCGAACGTGATGCCTATCGCATCTGGATCAGCGAGGTCATGTTGCAGCAAACGCAGGTCGCGACGGTCATCCCGTTCTATGAGCGGTTCATGCAACGCTTTCCCACACTCCACGATCTTGCGCAGGCGGAGGAGGAGGACGTGTTGCGTCTCTGGGAGGGCCTGGGGTACTACCGGCGCGCACGCGCGCTCTGGCAGTCGGCGCGCCTGTTAAGGGAAAAGGGCTACACGACCCTACCCGACGATCCGGACCTGGTCGCCACGCTTCCTGGATTTGGCCGATACACCGTCGGGGCGGTGCTGTCGCAAGCCTATGAGCGCCGCCTGCCGATTGTGGAGGCGAACAGCCAGCGCGTGTTGTGCCGACTGTTTGGCATCGACGACGATCCGTCGCGCGCCGCCGTGAAGAATCGCCTTTGGAAACTCGCGGAGAGCCTGCTGCCCTTGAAGTCATCTGGCAATTTCAATCAAGCGATGATGGAGCTGGGCGCGGTAATCTGCACACCGATGAAGCCCCAATGCGGGGCCTGTCCAATTCGTAGACACTGCACCGCCAACCAACAGGATCGCCAGGAAGGGATTCCGTTTAAGGCCAGGGCCGAGACCATCGAGAACGTGAACGAAGTCGCCATCGTGGTCCGCCGCAGTGGCCGATGGCTGATCGGCCAACGGCCCGACGGGGGGCGCTGGGCGCGCATGTGGGAGTTTCCTCATCACCCACTGGGCCCGGGCGAAACACCACAGACCGCAGCCTATCGGCTCCTGGCCGCACTGGGTCTGGACGCCGAAGTCGGCCCCGAAATGATGACGATCCGCCACAGCGTCACGCGCTTTCGCATTTCCATGACCTGCTTTCTGATCAACCAGGCGCGCGGACAAACAAGCCGAGGCGATTATACAAAAGTCAGATGGGTACGCTCCGGGGAGTTAGCCGACCTTCCGCTCAGTACGCCACAGCGTCGGCTGGCGCGGCGACTCCTGGAGATCGATTCGTAGGGCACGCATTCCAACCTGCCTAACTTCGCGCCCTGGCAGACATTTCACGCAAGCGGGGTCAGGCGGGAAAACCTGACCCGAAAAAAATTGGCGCTGACAGATCCTGGGCCTGACGCTATCCTCCCGCCACTTTCGCAGGGAGGTAATCGGATGCGCTCGATGCTCGGGCTGCTATTGCTGCTGGCGTTCACGCTGCTGTTCTCCGGTTGCGCCCGCTGGAATCTTTTCCGGCGCGCCCACACGAAACAGGAATGCGAAACCGGCCTGTGCATTGGCAAGAAGACGCCTGACCTCGACGGGATGGACTTCGCCGGGCAACCACTCAAACTCAGCGACTATCGCGGCAAGGTTGTCGTGGTCTCCTTCTGGGCCAGCGGCTGCGGGCCGTGCCGGGCCATGATCCCGCACGAACGCGAACTCGTCGAACGTTACCGCGGCAAACCATTCGCCCTGCTGGGCGTGAACAACGACGAAAACCCTGATGCCGCACGCCGCGTCATCGCGGCCCATAACATCAGCTGGCCGAACTTGAAAACGCGGGGTGAAAACGATCCGCTCAACAAGCGCTGGGGTATCGAGTTTTGGCCAAGCATCTTCGTCATTGATCGCCAGGGCGTTCTGCGCTACAAGAACGTCCGCGGGGCCCATCTTGACAATGCCATCGAAACCTTGCTGAAAGAGCCAGCAAGGTGACCACACCGAACCGCACGCCAACCCGCGATTTTCTCAAAACATCAAATATTCCCCGCATTCGCTCCAGGAAAGCTGGCACGTACCCATTTTGTGACCTAGGTTTGACGAGGAATCCCCGTTCCGCGGCAATCAATGGATTAGCAACATGGCTGGGCGAACTTTCCTGGGACGATATGAGACCGTTAAACTCCTCGGCGAGGGGGGCATGGGACGGGTCTACCTGGCCAAGCAGACGGACCTGGGCCGACAGGTCGTCGTCAAGGTCATGCACGAGCACGTCGCCAACGATCCAAAATTCCGCGAACGCTTTCAGCGCGAGATGCTGCTGATGGCTCGCTTTCAGCACCCCTACGTGGTTGCCCTCTACGATGCCTCTCTGAATGATCCGCAAGGGCCGTGCATCGTCATGGAATACGTGCGTGGCATCAGCCTGGACACGCTGCTGCATCGCAACACGCGCCTCTCGGCGGCACGGGTCGGGCGGATGCTCGGTCAGCTGTGCGAGGCGCTTTATGCCGCCCATTCGGAAAAGATCATCCATCGCGATCTGAAGCCCGCCAACCTCATGGTGGTCGATCCGGATACGCCCTATGAAAAAATAAAAGTCATGGACTTCGGGCTGGCCAAGCTGGTGGATAGCTCGGGCGGTATCGGCATGATGCATCACCAGTCCAACACCGGCCTGGACTTTGCCGTGGGTACGCCGGGGTATATTTCCCCCGAGCAGGTGCGCGGCGAGGAAACCGACTTCCGCTGTGACATCTATGGCGTGGGCGTGATGTTGTATGAATTGTTGACAGGTCGCCTGCCTTTCATCCGCGAGGAGACGATGGACGTGCTCTTCGCTCACGCCACGGAACCCCCGCCGAGCTTTGCTGAGATCGGCTCGAACGGCTGGACGCCGCCGGAGATCGAGGCGGTGGTGATGCGCTGCCTGGCCAAGAACCCCAACGATCGTCCCGCCAGTGCCCGCGAATTGGCTGAGCTTTACGACAAGGCTTTGCACGCGGCCGAACAGCGTCTGAACCCCGACGCCGGGACGCCGGGCCCGTTGCCGCAAAACGCGGATGAAACACCCGAGTCGGCGCGAACAGAAGTCGTCGCCACCGGCCCGTCGCTGCCCCCCTATGACCCCAACGTCATCATGCACCAGCTGGAAGCCTGGATGCCGGACACCATCGCCACCTACAAGCTACGCGGCTTCGTCGAGGACAACGGCGGCGAGGTGTTTGAAAGCGTGCCGGGAAAAATTCGTATGCGCATCGGCGGCGACGGCGCCAAGAACAAGAGCGCCTTCTCCTGGCTGGGCATCGGACGCAAGAGCGGCATCGTCGATCTGGAACTTCGTATGGAGCGGAACAATCCCAAGCAGCCGAACCAGCTTCACGTCCTGGTTCTGATGAGTTCCCCCCATCGAAAAGCCAGCGACCCCGCCTGGCGCGAACGCTGCAATGAACTCTTTTGCGAGTTGAGAAGCTACCTGGCGGGGGCGGTGGTTTGCAACTGATGCGATAAACTCGCGCCAGGTCGCACCTCCTATAGAACCGTCACGCTTGTTTCCCTTGGGGCCATCGAATTCACTTGCGTGCCCCCACCTTTCGCCTATAATCTACCCCATACTACCCACTTTCCCGTCAACAATTCCGTCCCGCCGGAACTGTCGAAATGGCGACTTCAGGGCTAGGCTGCAAGATGAAATCGTTCTGGTCGGCCGCCGTACATCGGATGCGTACGTGTTTTCGTTTCAACTTTCAAAAGGACAAGTACGGGCCACTCGCCGCATTCCGGCCTGCCGTGGAACGGCTTGAAGATCGGCTTGCCCCAGCCGTCACGGTAGGCCTGAACTTCACTGGGAGTTCCTTTTCTGAAAGTGGTTTCATCCCCCCCGATACCGACGGCGCCGTGGGACCGAGCCATTTTGTCGAGTTGATCAATGGCCGGTTTCGCGTCTATGACAAAACGGACGGCAGCGTGGTGCAGAGCAAGACGCTGGACCAATTCTGGACGGACGCAGGCGCAAACCCTGTTGGCGGTACCTTCGATCCGCGCATTATCTACGACCATGCCACGAACCGTTGGTTTGCCGCCGCCCTCGACCGGGGACTGGGGGGAGGCGCTGCCAATGATTTGCTTGTGGCTGTGTCCTCGTCGTCCGATCCAGCCGGCGGTTGGAGCGGATTTGATTTTGTGGCCAATCCAACGACGACATGGTTTGCTGATTTTCCGCAGCTTGGTCTTGATTTCGACGGAGTCTATGTGTCCGTCAACAATTTTGGCGCTGGTTTTCAGAGCGTCAGCATCTTTTCTTTCCCCAAGAGCGACCTATTGACGGCCACCCCGACCATCGCGAACAGGACAACGTTTCTAGAGGAAAGCGCCTCGACGCGAGGCTTTGCCATCCAGCCAGCCGTGGATTTTGGCGCCTCCGACGGCAGAGCGGCCCTGCTCGCCACGGCTAGCGCCGCGAATCGGTTCAATCGAACCAACATTTTCGGCGCCGGCGCGGCTGGAGCGACCCTTTCTGCCTCCGTGAACATCGCGGTCACGACGAGCGATCCACCGGCGGCATTTCAACCCGACGGGACGCAAGACCTTGATGCCGGCGACCCCCGCATTGCTACGACCGTCTTTGAAGTTGGTGACAGCCTTTGGTCGGTCCATGGCATCAACTCCGGCGGACGGGCCGCCATCCGCTGGGAGGAGATCAGTGAAGTCACCAACGCGGTGCTGCAACAAGGTACCATCGCCGATGCGAACGCCGACTTCTTCTTTCCGTCAATTGCCGCCAACGCGTCGGGTGAAGTTGTGATCGGGTTCACGCAGTCAAGCGCGACCGCCGGCACGGGCTTCGCCAGCGCCTACGCCGTCACCGGTACGACCAGCTCAGGCGTCACCACGTTCGGCGCGCCCATGCTACTTAAGCAAGGTGTGGCCACCTATCACGTCAACGATGGCAATGGCACCAACCGCTGGGGCGATTACAGTGCGACGACGCTAGATCCGAATAATCCCCATGCCTTTTGGACTATCCAAGAGTGGGTATCCGCCACAGACCAATGGTCAACGCAGATCACGCAGCTGATTTTCCAGGCCACCACCTCGGTTACTCTGGACGGCTCCGGCAACCTTGTCATCGCCGACATCAACGGCGGCGATACCGACGATACCCTCACGTTCCTGTTCGACTCGGCGAATAGTCGCTTCGTCATCAGCGATCCAAATCATGTTCTCACAACGGACATCCCCGGCGCCACCGGTGACTCGACCGGCACGATCCAAATTCCGTTCGCCACGGTCACCGGCGCCACGATTACCTTCGACACCCTGGCCGGCAACGATAGCGTCTCGCTCGACTGGACCCGCGGCACGACCACGAAGTCGATCGTCTTCACCGGCGGCGATGGCGCCGACACCTTGAACCTCATCGCGGGCCCGGCCAGCGGGTCCAACCTCTGGAAAATCACCGGCAAGGACACCGGCAACCTCAACACCACCACGACCTTTGCCGCAGTCGAAAACCTGGGCGGTTGCTCACTACAAGACGTCTTCCGCTTCACCAATGCCGGCAAGCTCAGCGGAACGATCAACGGCAACGGCGGCGGCGACTTCCTCGACTTCTCCCTCAAGCTCACCCCGGTCATCGTCAACCTCGCCACCGGCGCCGCCTCCTTCACCACCGACGTTCAACAGATTCAACACGTCATCGGCAGCAAGCTTGGAAAAAATCGGCTTACCGGCAACGCCCTCGGCAATATCCTCGTCGCCCACGGCGGCGGTAACCTTCTTACCGCGGGGAACGGGCGCAGCCTCCTCATCGGCGGCTATGGCAAGAACACGCTGGTTGGCGGAAACGCGGACGACCTCCTCATCAATGGCCGCACCACCTACAGCAAACCCGCCGCGCCCAACTATGACACACTTCAGGTGGTCTTTTCGCTCTGGCAGAGCGGCCAATACGCCTACGATCAACGCGTCATCAGCTTGAAGGCGCCACCCACTTCCTATCGGCTCAAGGTCGGCGTCACCGTTTTCGTCTACCCAGGCGTCAACGGCGGTGTCGGTCCTCGCCTGGGACGCGGCGGCTTCATTTACGAAAGCACCCTTCTTGGGAACGCCGGATTGGATTGGTTTATCACCAATGCCTCGCGCACCGTCATTGACAGGCTGACCAACGAAATCACCACCTAAAGAAATGACGTTGGTCAGGCTTTCCAGCCTGACTGTCAGGCTGAAAGCCTGACCTACATTGGAATTCGGCCCCTGAGTGAGGGCCGGGGCCAAATGAATTCGCACGCTTTTCTGTTTGCACGTTGTCCGCGCGCGGGATAATATCCTTTCTGCCGTTTCAATGCGCCCATCGAGGTCCGACTCATGCGTGACATTTCTTTTCGTTGCTGGATCGTCCTTGCGCTGTTGGCCGCTGGTTCCTTCCGCACGTCAAATGCAGTTCACGCACAGCAACCGAAAAAGAAACGCCCCAACATCCTCTTCATCTTCACGGACGACCAATCGTTTCGCACCGTGAGTTGCTATCCCGGCGCCTATCCCTGGGTCAGGACGCCCAACATTGACAAACTCGCACGCATGGGCATCCGCTTCAACGCGGCCTACAACGGATCGTGGTGCGCTCCTTCCCGCGCTACGGTCCTCACCGGACATCATCCCTTCGGCATCAAGTCGATGACCTTCAAGGGGCAGTATCCATCTTCCAGCTACGACCCGGCCCAGTGCCGATTTTGGCCCGCGATCTTTCGGCAACTCGGCTATTTCACCGCTCAGATTGGCAAATGGCACACCGGAACCGACGCCGGCTTCGGGCGCGACTGGGACTATCAGGCGGTCTGGAATCGCCCTAAACACCCCGACAACGCGCCGGCCTATTACAAGCCGCAACTCATCAGTTTCAACGGCAAGAAGGAACAACTCGTGCCGGGCTACTCGACTGACAACTACACCAACTGGGCGGTCGATTTCATCAAGGGCAAGAATCGAGATAAGGAAAAACCCTGGCTCCTCTGGCTTTGCTATGGCGCGATTCATGGCCCCTTCACGCCGGCGGATCGGCACAAGAATGCCTATCCGAATATCAAGGTCGATACGCCCAAGGACCTCTTCGGACCCCGCACGGGAAAGCCTGCCTATGTGCAGAAGCTCAATGTCTGGGCCAGGGGGCCTCAGGGCGAGCCAATCTACAAGGGCAAGGGCGATTACCAGAACAGGAATGGCGTCACCCTGACCGAAGGGGTTCGCGAATACAACCAGTGCCTGATGGCGTTCGACGAGGGACTCGCCCGCCTGCTCCAGGCGCTGGCGGACAGCGGTCAACTGGAAAACACGCTCATCATCTTCACGTCCGATCAGGGCTACGCCTGGGGCTACCACGGCTTTCGCCACAAGCTTGGACCCTACGACGACACGATTCGCTCGCCGCTGATCTTCGCCATGCCTGGTACGATCCCCGCGGGAAAGACGTGCCCCGTGCCCGTGTCCGGCGTCGATTTCGCCCCGACACTCTTCAAGTTCGCCGGGTTCGACAAACTGCCCTGGAAAATGCACGGCCGCGATTTGACGCCGCTTCTCAAAAACCCTGACATGAAATGGACCGACCCGATGCTCATCACGCACACTGGTCGGCGCTTCGGCAAGGACACGGACGATCCGTCAAAGATGGACATCATTGAAGGAGTCCCCTGGTGGATCGCCACCCGCGACGGCAACACCAAGTACATCCGCACGCTCGTCAAGGACGAGATCGAGGAACTCTACGACCTTTCCACCGATCCCGATGAATTGACCAACCTGGCCTTGCGACCCGCCGACCGCCCAACGCTGGACCGAATGCGGACCTTGACGATCAACGAGCTGCGCCGCTGCAACGCCGGTTTCGTGAACAACATGCCCAGGCCGAAAACGCAGGCAAAATAGGCTCGCCAATGGCCAGGTTGCCCCTGGGCCTAGACGAAACTAAGATTGAAATTCCTCACCGCGCCCCGTTTTGCTGGCTCGTCAGGAACGCGATCAGATCGACGAATTCATCCGCGGTAAGGCGTTGTTCCAGGCCGTCCGGCATGATGCTGATGGGCGACGCCTGGACGTCGTCGATGCCCGCGCGCGCGATCACGTGTTTAGCGCCCTGGTTGTCCGCCAGGGTCAGCGCCTTCTCGTCGTCCGCGACTTTCACGCCGTTGAACGTCTTGCCGTTCTTTGTGGTCACGATCAGCGTACCGAAGCTCGGGGCGATCGATCGGCTTGGCTCCAGGATCGACTCGATGATGTGGATGCGTGAAAAACGCTTGCCGATGCCGGTCAGGTCGGGCCCGATGCGCTCGCCCTGGTTGGCCAACGAATGGCATTTCAGGCATTGCGATTTTTCCTTATCGAAGAAAATCTTGCTGCCTCGCCCGGCGTTGCCCGTGCGCGTCAGTGCGGCCTGAATGAGTTTTTCGTGCTGAGCCTTGGCGCTTTTGCGACGAAAGCGGAGGTGGAATTCGATCGGGCTGGAGCCGCCGGTCTGCACGAGGAGGCGGTTTCCACCCTTCAACAAGGTGGCGTGGAAGCGATCCGAGTCGATCTGAAAATTCTTGTCCTTCGCGCGGCGGTAAATCGACGTGCCGTTCAGCCACACCTCCAGGCTGCCGCGGCCAGAAGCGAGGAACTCAATGGGCGTGGCATCCGCGACCTGAACCTCCGTGCCCGCGAGCCATAGCGGGTTCTTGGGTTCCACCCGCGGGGCCAGCGCCAGGCGCCCTTCGGCACCGCCCGCGAAAAGCGTGCGCCAGCCGGACGGCGGAAACGCCTTCCCAGGGGGCGCAGACTGTTTGAGGTTTTTTTGCAGCGATTGCCTGTCCGACGGCCCGCGCGCGTGCCAGCGCACGAGAATGCCGGTGGCCCCATGAATTTCGGCAATGGCGCGGTCCATGGCCTTTCGCTGATCTGGCGTCAGGGCGACAAGCGATCGCCAGCCGGCAAGGACGCGCACACAGATCGTCAACGTCGGAGTGCTCGGACGCCGTTTGGCGAAATCGACGACGGCGCGCACGTGCTCCGGTCCGCCCAGGTCCGCAAGACAATGGAGCGCCTTCAATTCGGACAAACCTTCGCGCAACGACGCCAGGGCGATCGGCACGGCGCGACCGTCACGCAACAAGCGCAGGGAATCCAGACACGCACCGCGAAACCGCGGGTCGGGAGCCAGCTTGAGCAACGGGCCTGCGGCCTCCTTCACGTTCAAACGGCCCGCGGATCGGGTGGCGGCCAACCGCACCGCGGCATCCGAGTCCTTGAGGAACGGCAGCACAAACGGCACAGCCTCCACATCCCCATAACCGGCAAGCAAAGTCAACGCGGCTGCGCGGACGTGCGCGTCTTTCGATTTAAGCTTGGATACGAACAGGGCCACGGACTCAGGTTTGGACATCACGCTCAATTCATTCAGGACTTCCGCAAGCGGTAGGCCATCTTCGAGGGTCTTGACGTATTCCATCAGGCGCTTCCGAGGATCGTCACCACCCAATTTCAGCAAAGTCTTCAAAGCGGCGATGCGATTCTCCGCGCTATGCCGTCGATCGCGCACGACCTCGTCGAACATGCGACGCGTGTCAGCCGGCGGAAAGCCAGCCAGCGCCGCGAGAACGAGCTTCGTACCCTCCGGTTGAAACTCATTCTTCAACAACCCGACGAGGGTTTCGAGGCGAATGGGCACTTTCTCGCGCTCCATGGCCTTCAAAACCTCCGCGCGTTTGACGAATCCTTTTCGCGCCAGCAATCGATTCAAGGCAGCCTCGATGGCCTGCGTGCGTGCCCACCGCTCCGTATTCGCCGGCCGCGGGCCGGGGCGATAGCCCCAGTATTTCCAGGGGCCCGGCGCTTTATGAATTCTCGCCAACACCTCGGCGTATTCGCCCTGATGGTCCGAATTCGGCTCGTTGCCCAGGCGTTGGATCAGGGCATCCGCGACCGTCGCATCGAATTGATCACTCAACGCTCGAACGGCGATCGTCCGAATGGGCGCCGCGTTTGGCTGATCGAGCAACCTCAGGACCGCGGGCCAGTTATCGGCGCGGCGTAACGTTTGCATTGCGGCATGGGCCAGCGCGGCGTCTGGTTTCCGAAGGTTCTTGCCGAGCCATTCCGGCGCGCCGGCCCAGCGCAGGCGGCCCAGAGTGATTACCATCTCAAGTTGCACGCGCGCATCCTGGCCGACGCCAAGCGCCGCCAACCGTTCGGCAAGCTTCGCATCGCCGCGTCCCGCGTTTAGCTTGTGCTTGACGAGCACCGGATCAGCAAGATCGGCGATGGCGCGCACGGCCTGAGCGCGCACGCCAGGGTCCGGATCTTCCTTGGCCATGCGAAGTAGGCCGTCCAGCGCATTTGCGCCATCGGTGCGTGCCCGCGCCCAGATCAGATGCATGCGTGCGCGTTGACCCAGGGCAGCCTTATCCAGTTGTGCCAGGGCTGCTCGACCGCCGTGCTCCGCGATCTTCTGGGCTTCCCATCGATCGAAATAGCTTTCTGAGTTCAATTTGGAGGCAAGCGTCGAATCCTTGCTGACCGGAGGAACACCTTTTCCAACGTGGGCGATGTGATAGATGCGGCCGCGGCCACGCTTGGGGCGCTGGCCGTCGGCGTAGTCGGAAACCATCAAGGTGCCGTCGCGCTGGACGATGACATCGGTCGGCTTGAAAGGGTACGCGTCCTTCGGATTGCCGGACGCGAACTCAATTTCCTTGACGGGAGCAAAGCCGCTGGCGGCGCGTTTCAATTCGTAGCGTACGACCGATTTGCCCCATTCGCCGAAAAACAGGTTGCCACGATAGGCGGGGGGGAATTGCGTTTCCAGATAGCACACGCCGCCGGCGGAAGAGCCGAGGTCGAAGTCGCCGATCGGCTTCATGGCGTGGTCGGGCCGCTCGTAGTAATCGTAGGGGTAGCCATGATCGGAGCCATGGAAGGCGTGGCAAACGCGGATCATGTAGGTGCCGCCATCGTTCTCGTTATCGCGCGTGAAGACGTTGAGTTCGGCGTCGAGGGCGATGTCGTAGATATTGCGCAGCCCCGTCGAGAACACGTGGAGGTCACGACCATCGGGCCGGCAGCGCAAGATCGCGCCTCCATTGTGGATGAGCCGATCACCTTCGAGGCGAAGCACATTGACCCCGTTGTCGCCAAGGGCGAGATAGAGCCAGCCGTCGTGCCCGACCGTGACGCCGTTGGCGCAGTGAAGCCGCGACGAGTTTTTTTCGGGCGGAAGACCGAGGCCGGTGAGCAGATGTTTTTGCTCGGCGCTCGCAGCCGCGTGAGCGCCCGGTTTTGGAACGGCTGTCAAAAACGGCGCGTGCATCACAAACAGTGTGTCATCGTGATTCGCGAGGCCCTGGATCGAGTTGAACCCCTTCGCGACAACGGTCGCCTTGTCCGCGTAGCCGTCGCCATTCGTGTCCTCGACGAGCCGAATCTCGCTTTTGACTTTGCCATCGGAGCCGAGCCCGGTCATGTAATCGATGGCAACAAAGATGGCGCCCGGCCGAGGTCCCGCGGCAATCACCGACGGATATTCGATGAGCGGATCGCAAGCAAAAAGCGCCGCCTTGAAACCAGGCGGCAGGCTCAGTGGGGGGAAGCGCTTTTCGCTGGCGGGGCCGGTTTTGGGCGCGTCGCCGGCATTCAAAGCGAACAGTATCAAGGCCGAAGCGACGGCCGATGAAAAAAGCAAAAAGATGCGTTTCACGAGGAATCCGTTGCAAAAAAGAGGACGCCCGCGCAACCGGCATTTTCGCGCAGGCGCTAAACGAAGACCGGTTTATTTGAACCGCTTCAACATCTGCGCCGCGACGAAGCGCATGCCCGTGTCATTCCAGTGATTGCCGTCGTAGGTGAGGATGCCGCTGTATTTGTTTTGTGGATTGTTTTCTTTCCAGTAGGCGACGAAGGCCTTGCGCAGATCGTTGTGGGGGACTTTCTTTTCCTTGATGATTTCGCGCTGAATCGCGGCGAACTCTTCGAGCTTGGGGTCGTCCTTGTTGGTGCCGTCGTGTTTCTCGCCGACGCTGGTGAGGGTACACTGGATGACCTGAATCTTTTCCTTCTGGATGCGGTCGATCAGGTCTTCAAGGCTCTTTTTGAATACCTTCTTGTCAAGCCGGCGCGCGTCGTTGCAACCGATCTGGATGACGATGATCGTCGGCTTCTTCGGCAGCACGTCGCGGTCGAAGCGTTCGATCAACTGCGGCACAGTGTGCCCGCCGGTCGCGACCCAATCGACCTTGACGCCCAGGTCGGGGTGCGTCTTGTTCAGCGTTTCCTGCACGATGCGAACATAGCCCTTGGTGATCTTACCCTTGGGCCCATCGATCCCGCCATAGTAGGTGAGCGAATCGCCGAAGAACAGGATGCGATCGCCCTTCTTGAGGGTGACGCGGTTTTCCGATTGCGCGAATGCAAACGCGGGCAGGACCAGAATGGTCAGTAACCCAAGGCACTTTTTCATGGGAGAGTTCCAATGCAAAGCGTTACGTTCCGGCCCAGAGGAACGCGGTCTGGGGCACGATCGAAAGTACGCGGCTCCGATCCTATTCGTTGCGCGCGGCGTGGTCAAATCTTTTTTCTTGAGCGATCGGAGTAGTTTTTTTTCGGCACTCGATTACGACGTGATCGACGCTCAGGGCCCAACCAGGGCCTTTACGTTGGCGCGCGGCGGAAAGCGATAGCGATCCAGCCGTGCGGGAAAACGGGCCGGATCGTTGGCGTGGTTGTGATTCAGCGCCTTGGCGACCATTTCACGCATCGACGGATTGTCCTTCCACAACAAGCGATAGGCCTCGATCTCGTCCTTGCGGGCGGCCATTTCTTTCTTGGTCGGGCGGAGTGCCTTGGGGACAGGGCCGATCCGCGGCGCGATTTTTTCGATGTCGGCGAAGAGGGCGAGGAATTCCTTGTTGGACCCCTCGCTCTCGTCCTTGAACGCCAGCACGACTGCATGTCCCAGCCGGCCCAGGAGTCGATAGGACGGGATTTTGCGCTCCGGTTTGCTGATGTCTCGAAAGAAGCGGTCGGCATCATCGAGTCGGTGCAACTTGAGATAAAAGTGGCCCAGGTCGATGCAATGCTTGAGACCCGCATGAACGAAGGGCATGTCTTCAGGGTTCAAGTGCTCTTGAACCCTCTGTTGAAGCTCCTTCTCCCGTTCCTTCGTGCTGACCACCTTTTTGTCCCTGGCGGGGTCGTCGGGCCGCGGATTGCCTTTTCCGTGCGGTTGCTCAACGGCGAGGGCGGCACGATAATTTTGATACCACCCTACCGCCACACCCAGGAGCAAAGCCAGGGCGACGACGCCAAGAAGCAAACCCCGCATGGAGCGCGGCGAGTGCGCGCGCGGTTCGACCCAGGGCGCGGTGGCGGCGCCCCGGAGGCCGTCCGAGGCGCTGCCGATGAACGAGGACGAAATCGAAATCGCCGCCAGCGAACCCAAATTGAGCGCCTCGCGCAGCGCGTTGATGTCGCCCAGAATCTCGCGGGCGGTCTGATAACGATCCTCCGGCTTCTTGGCCATCATCCGCCTGATGATCGCGCAAAGTTCGACAGGCAAATCGGGCCGCACCTCTTCCAGCGGCACTGGCTCCTTGTGAACATGCTGATAGGCGACCTCGATCGGCGAATTGCCGCGGAAAGGGGGCGTGCCTGCGAACATGTGATAGCACGTCACGCCAAAGGAATAGATGTCCGTCCGGGTATCGACGGTCTTGCGTTCGACCTGCTCCGGACTCATATAAAGCGGCGTGCCCATCGAGACCTGGCTCTGCGTGATCGATTGTTGCGCTTCCTCGGCAAAACAGCGCGACAGGCCGAAGTCGGCGACCTTGACTTCGCCCTTCTTGGTCAGGAGGATGTTCTCCGGCTTGACGTCGCGATGGATGATGCCGAGCTCGCTGGCCCGCTGCAAGGCAGCCGCGACCTGGGACATGACGTGCAGGCCGAGCGGAAGTTCGGGGGTCCCCTTCTTTTCGATGAACTCGCGCAGGTTCCTGCCCTCGACATATTCGAGTGCAATGTAGTTGACACCGTTGGCCTGGCCGATGGTGTAGATTTGGACGATGTTGGCGTGGGTGGCGCGGGCGACATTCTCGGCCTCGGCCTTGAAGCGCAGGAGGGAGCGCTCGTTGCCGGCCATCTCGGGATGGAGGAGTTTGAGAGCAACCTTGCGTTTGAGATTGGTTTGCTCGGCGAGATAGACCTGCCCCATGCCGCCTCGCCCCAGCCGATGCAACACGCGAAATTCGCCGAGCACCTGCCCGGTCCAATCGACCTCGTCGGCCACGGTCGGGCGAGCGTCAGGTTGGATCGCGTCGTCCATCACGGCCTCGCTCCCTTGTCAACCGCCGGCGGCGTGGCTTTGGCCGCATTTGAATTATCTTACTCGGAGCGCAGCAGTTCGGGGAGCGGAAACTGGCTACAGGTCGTATTGGCGTGGCCGAGGTAAATGAATGCTCCATCGGCCGAGAATGCGATACTCGTCGCCTGGCTTTCTAGTTCGAGGACAGCCAGTTCATGGCCCTGCGCGTCCCAGATTCGCAAGGTCAGGTCTTCACTGCCGCTGGCAAGCCATTTGCCGTCGTGGCTGAACGCCAAACAATGGACGGCGCCGTCGTGGCCTGGCATTTCGTGGGCGAGGCGTTTGGCGTCCAGGTCCCACAGGCAGATGGAATGATCGAGCGCCGCGGCTGCCAGGTGGGCGCCGTCAGGATGCATGGCGACGGCAGTGGCGCCGTCGAGGAAGGTCGCGAATTCGCATTTCTCGTCGAGGTTCCACAGCGACACCGCGCCGTCGGAGCCTCCGGTCGCCAGGTGGTCGATGCCGCCGACCGCGAGGCTGCGGCTATCGGGATGCCAGGCCAGCGCCTCGATTGAGCAGCCGACCAGCGCGTCGGGAATCAGGAGGATCGGTTCGCCGTCGGCAACGCGCCAGATCCACACCGTGTCACCGAACTTGCTGCCCGTGGCAAGGTGGACTGAATCCGGGCTGAAGGCGAGCGTCGTGATCGTTTCGTCGGTTTCTTCCCAATCGGCGACAAACTTGCCCGCGCCATCCCAGAGCCGAACCTGGGCGCCGACCGAGCCGGCGATCCACTTGCCGTCCGGGCTGAACGCGAGGGCGTGGATCGTATCGTCGGCATCCAGGGCGGTGATCGGTTGGTGCGAAATGGTGTTCCAGATGCGCACCGTGCTGCCGCCGCCGTTGCTCAGCAGTTTGCTTCCGTCGGGAGACAACGAGACGGTGGTCTTGGCGAGCGGCCGCGGACCGACGTCGGCGTAGGGCTGGCCCGTGCGCGGGTTCCACAGGTGGATCATGCGGTCGCCGTTGCACGCCAGGTATTGGCCATCGGGACTGAAGGCGAGCGTGCGAAAATCGGCCTCGGGAACCCTGAGCTTGTGTACGGTTTTTTTCGTATCGAAGTCCCAGACGTGGATCGCGTGGGTCGAATCGGCGCAGGCCAGCCAGTGCCCGTCGTGGCTGAACGCGACGGCGTTGACCTGCGTGGCGTGGCTGTTGAGCAGAATCACCGGCTGAAGCGTGTCGGCATCCCAGACGCGTGCCGTCGTGTCCCAGCCGACGGAGACCAGAAACTTGCTGCTCGGATGCCAGGCCAAGGCTGGAATGCGATCGGTGTGTCCCGCCAGGCAACCGATATACTTGCCGCTGGTCAGGTCCCAGAGGCTCACCGTCTTGTCTTCGCTGGCAGCAGCCAGCTTCTTGCCGTCGGGACTGATGGCGAGCGCGCTGATCGCCTTTTTGTGGAACGACCACGGCTTCTGGAATACCGGGTGGTGCCCGGGCGCGTCCCAGTAGCCGATGGAGCCGTCCTCATGTCCGGTCGCGAGGTAGGTCGGATCGGGGTGAAAGGCCAACGCCGACAGCCAGTCCGTCTGCGGGATCGACGTCAACAATCGGCCCGACGTCGCGTCCCAGATCGCCAGGTCGTCGCTCGCCGAGGCCAGCACACGGCCATTGGCGCTGAACGCCCAGAGCATTTCCATGTCGCTAAGGGCATGGTAGTCAAGCTGCTGACCGCTGGCCGGGTTCCATTTTCGCAGGACGCCGCCCTCTTCGACCGAATACAGCCAGCCTTCCTTGCCGAAGGAGACGAGCAACACCTCGCCATCGGTGCGAAGTTTCGGCTCGCCGTAAGTAACTGGCGGACGGGTGAGGGTGGCAATGGTCATGCTTTTGTCACCAGTACATAGAATGAGTTTTAAACGCGGAGCTTCCTCCGCCCGGAACATCGCGAGCGACCTGGTAAATTTTACAACACTTTCGCGTTCACGCCGGCGTTCAGGCGATAATCTTTAGGAATTCTTGGCAAAACGTCAGTTTGGTAATTGCATTGTAACGCAAAACGCGACGAAACGCCACAAGCCCTTTTGCCCACATAACCAGAAAGAACGACCCGGATGGGCGAGTTTGACTACATCCGCTGGATTCGGCAGCAAACCGCGGCCGCGGCGCGCGTGCCGGTCGGTCCCGGAGACGACTGCGCCGCCGTCACCGCGCTGGCTGGCCGGCCCATCCTCGTGACAACTGACATGCTTCTGGACGGGACCCACTTCGTCCTCTCAGAGGCTGGCCCGCGCCGCGTTGGCCGCAAGGCGATGGCGGTCAACCTCAGCGACATCGCCGCCATGGGGGGCAGTCCTTTCGCTGCCTTCGTCAGCGTCGGCCTGCCGCGCGGTCGTGCGGCTGAGCTCGCAGCGGAACTGTACGTCGGTATGCGCGAGCTGGCCGACGGCTTCGGCGTGACCATCGCGGGCGGCGACACGAACACCTGGGCCGGCGGCCTGGTCGTTTCGGTGACACTACTCGGCGATCCCGGTCCGCAAGGGCCGATCCTCCGCAATGGCGCGAAACCGGGCGATTGGCTGCTCGTAACGGGCCCGCTGGGCGGCAGCATCCTGGGCAAGCACCTCGATTTCGTGCCGCGCGTCCGCGAAGCCCTGGCTCTCCAGGACCATGCCCGGATTCACGCGATGATCGACATCAGCGACGGACTCGCCGCCGACACCCTTCACGTCTGCGAAGAGAGCGGCTGTGGCGCCGTTTTGTTTGGTGACCAGGTGCCGGTTGCCGACGCCGCGCATTCGCTGACGGATGGCAAGACGCCGCTGGAACATGCGTTGAGCGACGGCGAGGATTTCGAACTGGCGTTCGCGGTCGATCCCGCGGACGGCGCTCGCCTGGTGAAGACTCAGCCGATTCCCGGGCTGACGCTTTTTCACGTCGCGACATTCCTGGGCGAGGCTGGGTTGTTCCTGGAAACAGGCGGAAGTCGAAGTTCGATCAAGCCGGGCGGGTACAGCCATCCATTTTGACCCAATGCGGGCTGGCACTCCTGTCAAACCAGTCAAGCTAGCAAGACATTGCCGCCTGGAGAGAAGAGCCGCAAGGAAACCGTTGCGGAGAAGGGGAATTTTTTCGGGAGTTTGCCGGTGATTCAGCCGATGCTAATTGTGCTGAATGAGGCGCTTTCGCAAAGTCGCCAGGCGCCGGTTCACACGAAATCTCGCATGGAAGTGCCGTCAGGCCGGACGATGTTGCCTGGTCTTTGCGTCGAGGACCGCGGGCGCGCATCACGGGTTCGGCACGGTTTCGGGGTCACCCTGTAAAAGGAGTCGCAATGAAACGTTTCGCTTGTCTTCTGATTGCCTGCACCGGAATGATGCTGGCGACGGCCGACTCGGCTCGCGCGGACTGGGGCAGCCTCCACTACGGCGGCTACCAACCCTGGTGGAACATCTTCGCCAAGCGCAATCCCTACATGAGCATCGAAGAGGAACGCCTGCAGCGCTTCTGGCACGATTACTATGACGCCCTGCGCCGCTACTATGGCATGCTCGATCGCATCGACTGGGTCGCCTACTACAAGAACCACGGCTACCAGATCAACAGCGGCATGGGCGGCTGCGGCCCCAGCGGCGGCGCTCAGCGCGTCCAGTTCGCCCCGGTCTTCGTCAGCCCGCAGATGCAATGGGCCGTCCCCAACCAGATGCTCTCCGGCGCCCCGAGCGGCCCCGGCATGCCTCCCCCCGGCGCCTTCCAGACCTTCCCGACCTACGGCGGCATGCCCGGCGGCTACCCGATGGCGGGTGGGCCGTACCCAGGTCAATAACGTCCTTTGAAGCAAGAAAGCCCAGGGATCGCTATCCCTGGGCTTTTTTTTGACCCTAAACGACTTGAATTTGCCTACATCTTGACCCATTTTTTTTTTCGGAGAAATCACATGTCTTGAAAACCCAAGCACATCGAGGAATTCACCATGCACCCGCTCACGTCATTGAATGTGGAACGTCTTGAGGATCGGAATCAACCGTCCACGATTACCGTCAATGAATTCTGGATTGTGTACACTGCCAAAACCGGCGTGGACAACAGCGTGACGGTCGCCCCTTCGCTTATGGGGCCGGGTAACCATAAATTCGGTGGCCCGATTGGTATCAACGCCCTTGCGCAGGACATGGCGAACTTGAAGGTAAAGCGCGTGGGGCCCGAAGCGCACACTCGTGCCAAGTTTTCGGTATCGCAAAAAAGAAAACTTCAAGGATTATGACGTTCGAGAAGGCGAAGAGGTTAGAGATGCCAAAGGTCAACCGGCGCCAGGCCTATCGGGTTGGCGGTTGTCATACCTGGACGACTATGCTCATTTCACCAAAGGCAAGGAAGATGCGGGGCTCTGGGTTCGTCGAAAGTGACAACCCGAACTTTATGGTGTCCTCACCCCCGCAAACCGAAACGGCACCGCGATCGTGTGCGTGCGCGTGCCGAACAGAACCAGTTCGCGCGGCTCAGCCTGGTCGGGGTTCGGGTGAAAGACGATCGTCGCGTTGCGGCTGGAGGAGCCGTTGCCGAAGCTGAAGTTGTCGTTGAGGAGTTGTCCGAGCCGGAATTTTTGGCCCTTGGCGTCGAAGAGGACGGGGAGTTCGTTGGCATTGGCGTTGCCGGCGCCGCCGTTGATTTGCACGCCGTTGGGGCCGATGATCATGCCCTGGATGCGAACATTATTGCCGCGGATGATGACGCCGCCGTTGCCGTTGAAGACGATGTTGCCGCCGAAGGGATTGGCGGTCAGGTTCTCGATGCTGACCTGCATTTCCACGCCGCCGTCGTCGCGTTTCTTGACGGATTGAACTCGCAGGGTCCCGCCGTTTTTGCCCGCGGCCGATTTGCCTGCGCTGGTGAGCACGTTAGCGATCGCGGCCAGGCGTTCCTGGTGCAGATCGAGCTGAAAGGAAAGGTTTCCCGTCAGCTCCTTGATTTGCTTGACGGCGTTTGGCCCGTCCTGAATCCGAGCCTCGACGAGCCGTGCGTGCTGGTGGGGGGCATTTGGATCGATCCACAACTGCAAATCCATCGGCCCCGCGGGAATGCCTGGTGGCGCCTTCACCGCTTGAATCGCCAGGGGCAGGGTTCGACCTTTTTCATCCAACACACGCTCCAGCGCGGGCCGGCCCAGGACGCTGGCGCTGTCCAGGCGAGGCTCGCTGCTGACGATGAACTTCAGCACCAATTCCTTGCCCGCTCGGCTGATGCGGAGCTCGGTCTTGATCGCCCCCGCGTAACTGACAAACGACTTATGTAGGTCAGGCTTTCCAGCCTGACCCGCGATTTTTTCGGCGCCGCGATTTGTGACGATGATCGGCCCGGACGGTCTTGCCTGAGCCTGGTTCGCTACCGGCCAGCGCTGAATGCGGCGAATGCCGCCGCGGTTGGGGAAGGGCATCGGCTGATTCGGCGCCATCGTCAGGTCGATTCGCTCCATCAAGCCCGCCTCCTGGCACAGGCGATCGAACGCCTGCCAGAACGAGGTCTTGCCCGTATCGAGCGTGAGCTTCTTGTCGGCAAAGCGAGTCGCGTCCCCCTGAAACTGGATCGGATAGCCGCTGATCTTCGCCAGTTCCGCAATTGCCTGCTGAACAGTGGCGTCCTTGAGCGTCAGGTGCACTTCTTTGGGCGCCAGGATTTGCACGGTCAGGAGTTGTTCTTCAAAGCCGTCAATCAATGCGGCAATTTGCCGGGACGTTTCCAGGTCGGAGGATTTGGGCAGCTTGCGCATCGTTTCCAGGGCGGCCGGGCCGATGGCCTGAAGCTGCTTGCGTGCGGTTGCACGTTCAAGGTAGGAGGAGCTGCCAAGCTTGCGGGCAAGTTCCTGGACGCGCGCTGGCGTCGTCTTGGCGGGCGTTTGCGCAAATCCGGGGGCGCTGAGCAACAACAAGAGACCAAGGGAGAGAGAGAAAATCCTGGCTTTCATGCCGGCCTCCGATTTTGCTTTGGCGAAACCCGCTGTGGCCTTCATTATCACAGGTCAGGTGAACATTGCAAGCCTCGTTTGCCGCTTGCGGCTTAGCGTTCACGTAGCGTTGCAAAGAATGGTTTGTCATTTCCGGATCGTGATCAAAATCGGCACGCTCGAATAGTGAACCTTCACGACAAAGTTGATCGACACGTTGGCGATGACACTGATCGGCACGTTCTCGATGGGGGCGGCCTTGGCGTCGGCCTTGAGGGTGATGTAGCCCTTGCTGCCATTGCCCAAAAGCGTCTTGCTCTTGCCCGCGACAATCGTCACCCCGGGCGGCAGCGGATTGCCGATGATCGAGCCGAGATGGCGCAGCATCACGTCCAAAAACACGCCCTTGTCGTAATCGCCGCGGCGCGTGAGGGTGACCTCGATCTTGATCTCCTCGCCTGGCTTGAGCGTGATGTTGGTCGTGCTGACGTCGACCTTGAGGATGTCCGACGGCGTGGTGACGGCAACGGTTTGCATGTTGACGTCGAAGCGCCCGCGCCCGCCGCCGGGCAGGTAGATTTCCTGATTGGACGCGACGCCGCGGACCAGCGTCTCTTCCTTGCCGTCCGCCGATTTGACCTTGGCCGTGCCGATCACTTCCACCGGCGCCGCGGTGAGGCCCGCGTTGGCGGCCGCGGTCAGGACGATCACGCCCTGGGTCATGCTCGGCGGAATGGTCAGCTTGCAGGCGGTGATTTCCTTGGGCAGTCCTTTCACCATCACCTCGATCGCGCCCGTAAAGCCGTGTTGCCTGATGACGTGAACGTACCACGACGTGCTCGAGCCTGGTCCGATCATCGTCTTGTCGGGATCGCAGCGGATCGTGAAGTCGGGCGTGGCCCAGTCGGCCTCGACGTAGTAGACCGACGACTCCGACCCCTTGCTGTTGAGATCGCGCACCCGCAGCACGTAGTCGCCGTCCACCGCCGGGGTGAACACGAGCGCCGCCTCCTGTCCGTGCGTGGTGTCGTTGGCGGCGATGACGTTCCCCTTGGCGTTCATGATTTCCAGGATCCCGTGCAGCGACGAGTTGAGCAGCGTGCCGAACCGGCGCGCCTTCAGCTCGAAGCGGACCGCCCTGCCCTTCTTGGCCTCGAAGGCGTAGTGATCGATGTCGCGCTTCTTGCCGATGCGGCCATTGATGCCCGCGGGAAGCGTGATGCGATTGGCCTTCGCGGGTTCATCATTCGGCTCCTGCTCGATGTATTGCGGCAATTTGCTAACGATAAACGTCGCGGGATTGGTTTGCTCCCCTCTCCCTTTGGGAGAGGGGTAGGCCCCATTCTCCCCTCTCCCTTTGGGAGAGGGGTTGGCCCCATTCTCCCCTCTCCCTTTGGGAGAGGGGTTGGGGGTGAGGGCCGAGCCTCCCATGTCCAGCCGCACCTGTTGAACGCCAAGCGTTTCGGGTATTTTCAAGGACACCTTCGGCCTGACGAACCGCGCGGAGCCGATCGGCTCAACGTCGATCGTCGCGCCCGGGTTGCCCGCCATCGGAAAAACGTGCGAGGCGTAGGGCCGATTGGTCGCCACGATGGCGTAGACCCAGCGCGGATCGCCGTCGTAGGTCGATTCACGTACTTGCAGGTGGTAGGTCCCCGCTTTGGCAATCTTGAAGGAGAGCAGCGGATCCGCGAAAAAGAAGTGGTCATTCGCGGCCAGCTCGCGTCCCTCGCTGTCGAGCAGCGTCAGCATGGGCTTGGCGTGTTTTTGCAGATCGTGAATCTTGTCCTGGATGCGGGCGCAGTACATTTCAAACGTCACGACCTCGCCGGCTTTCGCGTCGAACTTGAAGTAATCGACATCCTCGACAACTTCAAGCTTCCCGGCCAGGACGCACGGTAGCTTGATGGTCTGCGCCTGCGGCACCGTGTTGTTGTTGGGTTTTTCGAGGACGACCGGATCATCGACGATGACCAGTTGCCCGACCGACGACAGTCCCAGCGAAGTCGCAATGCGAAACTCGCGCACGCCCAGCGGCGCGTCCTTGGCGACGGCGACCTTCATCTTGACGCTCGTGATCGTTGCCCCGGTCGCGGGCGGACTGGTCGCCTCGGCGGTGACGCCCTTGCCCTCGAAGAGTGCCTTGTAGGCGCCGGCGAAGTTCATGCGGCCGACGACATCGACCGTCACGGTCGTGCCGCGCTGTACGGCGACGGGGTAGGCGTGGGTGATCATCGGGAAGGAGGTCTGGGCCGATGCGGCGCTTGCCAAGATTACGGCCATGACGATGGAAAGAATGTTTCGATTCATGGTGTTTGTCGCGATGTTAATGCCAGGTTTAGCCGCTCGCCTTTGGCGAGCGAGGATCGGCGCGGATCAGAGCGCTCGCCAAAGGCGAGCGGCTAAACTATTTTTGCCCAAATTTGACCGGCGGGATCGCATCGCCGGCGAACGCCCGCGCCACAATAGGCGGTTGCCTCACGGTCGACCACAACGCCGCCGCTTGCGCTTCCCTCGCCCCGACGCGCCAGCGACCGAGCGTCGTCATCTTGTCGCTGCCGACGGTGTAACCTTGGGGCGTCAAGGCAAGCCAGTCGGGCTGGTCGCCTTCCGCGGCGATGGCGAGCAGGGTCGCGAGATGCCGGCCGCTCGCCTCGTCCCAGAGGCGGACCAGGCCGTCGAAACTGCCAGAGGCGATCAGCGTCTTGCTGGGGCTAATGGCGACCGAATAGGCAACGGAGCCGACCGGGAAGGACTTGACGAGGGCGCCGGTGGTCCCGTCCCAGCTTCGCACGGTGCGATCAGCGCCGGCGGAGACGATGCGTTTGCCGTCCTTGGAGAAGGCCAGTTCATGCGTGGCGCCGCCGTGCCCGCCCTGAGTCTTGATCCTTTCGCCGGTCTGGGTGTTCCACCAGTAGATGCCTGCCTCAAAGCCGGAGGAGATGACCGACTTGCCGTCGGGGTGAAAGGCGACCGCCATCACGTCTTCATTCAGGCCGCTAAAGGTGAAAATCGTTTTGCGTGTCTGCTTGTCGAAAAACTGGACCGTGCGATCCTTGCTGGCCGAGACGAGTTTCTTACCATCGGGGCTGAACGCGACGGCATAGACGAAATCGGAATGGTTGCGATATTCGTGGAACACGGCAAGGGTTTGCACGTTCCAGAGGCGCACGGATTGATCGAAGCTTGCCGAGGCCAGTTCCTTGCCGTCCGGACTGAACGCGACCGAGAAGACGACGTCATCGTGGCCACGCAGAACGCCCAGCAGCCTCCAGTCCGCGGTCGCGTAGAAACGCAAATCCCCCTTGGCGCTGGGCTGCCCGCCGGCGACGGCGAGGATGTCGCCCTTGGGGCTGAAGCGAAGGTCATTGACGGCGCCGAGCACGTTGGTAAGAAGTTTCGCGGGCTGGGCCTTCAAAAGGTCCCAGACCACGACCTGACCATAGCTGCCCGCTGCCAGAAGTCGATTGTCGGGGCTGAACGCAACCGCCGTCACGGGAGCCAGCGGACCGACCTTGAGTGCGAGATCGAGCTTGCCCGCGGCCTTGGTCCCCGCGAATCCCGCGGGTACGATGGCCGTCGTCGGAAGGACCACGTCGAGTTTGCGCGTGATGGCCTTCCTGGTCGGCAGCGTCACGACCTCTTTAGGCGGCGTGCCTTCCTTGGCGCCCGAATCGATCCAGCGCTTCACCAGGGCGATCTTCTCCTTGGAAAGCGGATCGCTCTCAAGAGGCATCCGGCGTTTGACGTCAGTCGTTATCAGCAATTCGTGCAGCAAGCTCTTGCCGCTTTTTCCTGGCGTCAGGACGGAATGCTTGGAGCCTTTCATGACGGCCGCGAACGTGTCAAGGGCCAGTCCGCCGGAGACCTCGACCTCGCGCAGCTTGCGCGTGCTATGGCAGACAATGCAGTGCTTGCGCAGGACGGGGCGGATGTCTTGCCAGTAGGTGAGGTCGGCGGGTTGGGCGAAAACCGGAATCGGAATCGCCAACAATGGCATGATCGCCAAAATATGCCGCATGATGATTCCACCTGCGTTTAGCCGCTCGTCTTTGGCGAGCGCGGGACGATCCCATGCAACCCGCGCTCGCCACAGGCGAGCGGCTAAACGGGATCAATGATTGAACAAATACTCCCGCGAGTTCACCAGCGCCCACAGGACATCCTGCAACCCCTCGCGCGGCGTTGGTGCCTCGCGAATAAAACGCTGGGCGCGGTCGATCTCGTCCTGGTTCGGCATGCGCGACAGCGTCACAAGGTAAAGCTCCTCGATGATCTGCTCGTTGGTTCTCTTGGCCTTGAGCGCGGCCTCAATCCGGCCCGTGGGATTGGCGATTTTCTTGTTGAGCACATCACCGTTGAGCAGGTGCATGGCCTGGGCGATGTTGGGCTGGGTGGTGCGTTCGCATTCGCAGGTGATCTGCCGCGCGGGCCGGCCGAACACGTCGAGCAGGTACGATTTCACCGCCGAATCGGGCAACTGGATCGCGCGGGTGCCCAGCGGCAACCCGGCGTATTTCTCGCGCGTGCCGGTTGCATAATCCAAAGCGTCGGCCATCTGCTCCGCGGTGAGGCGTCGGACGGTGAAGCGCGTGTAGTGAATGTTTTGCGCGTCGGCCTCGTTGCTCGGGATCTTGATCGAGCTGAGTTGATAGGCGCGCGAATTCATGATCGTGCGCAGCAAATGCTTGAGGCTGTACTTGCTCTTGACGAAGTCAGCCGCCAGCGCGTCGAGCAGTTCCGGATTGCTCGCCGGGTTCGTCGCGCGCATGTCGTCGAGCGGTTCGACCAGGCCGCGGCCCATTGTGTAACCCCAGAAGCGGTTGACGATGTTCTTCGCGAAGAACGGGTTCTTCGGCGCCGTCAGCCATTCCGCAAGCTTCACGCGGCGGTCAATCGGGTCGTTCATCTCTTCGCCATCGAGAGGCCGAGGCTTGACGAGGCCGCCGCGGCGCGGATGCGATTGCTCGCCCACGGATTTCAGGTACACCACGCGCTCCCGTCCGAAGATGCCGAACTCCTGGCTGGCTTTCGTTCCGAGACGAACGAAGAAGGCGGCCATGCTATAGTAGTCGTCCTGGCTCCACTTCTCGAACGGGTGATGATGGCACTTGGCACAGCCGATGCGCACGCCCAGGAAAAGCTGGGACGTGGTTTCGGCCCAGTCGGCGGCGTTGTTGGCGGTCATGAAGAAGTTCGCGGGGCCTTCGGTGTAGGTGCTCCCCTCGGCGGTGACGATGTCGCGGACCATTTCATCGATCGGCTTGTTATCGCGCAGGTTGGCGCGGACCCAGTTGTGGAAGCTCCACATGCCGCGCTCGTTGAGCGAGTTGCGATTGATACGCAGAAGATCACCCCACTTGAGCGCCCAGAAATCAACGAATTCGGGCCGATCGAGCACCTTGTCAATCGCCTTGGCCCGCCTGTCCAGCGACTTGTCAGCCAGGAACGCCTTGATCGCGGCAGGCGTCGGCAGCGTGCCAATGGCGTCAAGGTGGATGCGGCGGAAAAACTCATCGTCAGCGGCCAGCGGCGACGGTGTCAGGCCAAGGTCTTTCCACTTGGCTATCAACTTGTCGTCGATGAAGTTGTTGCTGGCAAGCTTCGGAAAATTCTCGAATTTGGAATAAGGCAGTGTGATCTGGGCCACGGTCGCCTGCCCCATGAATCGGACCATGATGTGCGTCTCGCCGCGCCCCTTGGCGGTGACCAGCCCGCCCTGCGACACCACAGCGACGCCGTCGTTGAGCGAGTTGAACTGGGCAGTCGCGGTCACGTCCTCGACCTTGCCGTCTTTCCACGTCGCCTTGACCAGGATTTGTTGTTCCTCTCCTGGAACCAGGATGCGATGCGGCGGCCAAACCTCGATCGATGCGACTTCGGGATCCTTGCGGCTCGGCTCCGGTGCGCCGTCCTCGAGCCAGCGTTTGAAGTAGGTATATTCCCGGCTATTGACCTTGATCTTCTCGCCGCCGCCGTGTTCCATCAGGAGAGCGGGTTTCATGATGAAGATGCTACGTTCCGGATCGCTCAGTACGACGCGACGTCCCTCGGCGCTTTGCACGATCTGCGGATGATCGAACACCGGATCGAAACCGAGCAGGCTGAGTTTGAACCCGCCGCGCCCATGCTGCGAGCCGTGGCACGCGCCCTGGTTGCAGCCGGCTCGCGTCAAGATCGGCGAAATCTCGCGGCTGAAGCTGACGGGAATGTCGGCGGTCGCCTTGGTCACCTTGACTGGAATCGACTGGCTCTTGCCATTCGTGTTGATGGTGATCGTCGTTTGCCCATTGCCCACGGGACGCACGATGCCATTCGCATCGACCTCGGCAATCTTGGGATTGCCGACCGAGTATTTCGCCGAGCGCGTCAGTTCCCAGGTGCGGCCATCCGCGAAATGGCCAACGACGCCGATGCGCTGCTCGTCGCGCGGGCCGGCGAGGTCGATGTTGGGCGGATAGACCGTCAGCGTCTGAAGGGTCGCCCTGGGGGCTTCAGCCCGAGGAATCGCTGCGTTCTTGGGTGTGGTTTTGGATTCCTGCGCCGAAAGCGCACCGGCAAAAGCGAACAGGGCGGAAAATGCAACGCGATACATCGCGAGGTCCTCGAAGAATCAGCTGGAAATACGCACGAAACGAGACGGATCACGGTGGGAATATACGAGGTTATCGTGGCAAAGAACCAGGCGTTTGTCAAGGTTTTTCCCGGCTCGGTAATGGTACAGTCTGAAGTAGGTCAGGCATTCTTGCCTGACAACAGCCGCGAAATGTCAGGCTGGAAAGCCTGACCTACGACAAACTGTACCACCACCTCGGCCTGGTTTTGACGCCGCCACGGAGGGAACAGAGGTCTTCAAAGGTGATGCAATCTTCAGCTATGGCTAATGTCATTGGAATCGCCGTGAGTAATCGGTTGACAGGCCTATTATCCCACTGCGGGCGCCAGGCCGCAAGCGGCTATTGGCGTTTCACGCGCAACACCCGCGGATGCCCGGAGGAATCGTAAATCGTCGGCGCCAGTTCAAACTCCGCAATGGCCGCCAGTTTCTCCCGCGCCGGTTTTTCCTGGGGCGAACCGATTTCAATGATCAAATAACCGCCCGGCGTTAGCCGCGAGCGAGCCTCCGTGATCAGGCGGTCGAACACCACGAAACCACCCGGGCCGCCCTGCAAGGCCGCGAGCGGTTCAAATGCGCGCACGCCGACGGGTAGCTTCGGAATATCCTCGTCCGCGATATAGGGAGGATTACTGACAATAAAGTCGAACTTCTCGTCCGCGGCGAGCGGCGAAAAGAGGTCGCCCTCCAGAAAACGTATGCGCCCGGCGACGCCGTGCTTGGCCGCGTTTTCCTGCGCGATTTTCAGCGCATCGGCGCTTTGGTCGATGGCGGTCACGTCCGCCGTTGGATGATGTTTGGCAAGCGTGATCGCCAGGTTGCCCGAACCGACGCCGATGTCAAGGATGCGCGGCCCCCGCACCCCCAACCCCTCTCCCGCGAAGGGGCGAGGGGTGAAAGCTTTGGCAAGCGTCAAGCATTCGATGACGACGTGCTCGCTATCGGGTCGCGGAATCAGCACGGCGGGCGTGACCTTGAACTCCAGTCCGTAAAACTCCTTACGGCCAACCAGATACGCGACGGGACAGCCTTCCAGACGTTTGCGGATCAATTCGCGGTATTGTTGCTTGACTTCACCTGGAGCGACCTCGGCATAACGAGTGCCGTAAAGATCAATGCGTTTGCAGCCGACGACGTGCGCGAGCAGGACTTCCGCATCGAGGCGGGCAGTGTCGATCTGCTTCTGCGCAAGATGCTTGGCGGTCCAGTCAAGAAGGCTGCCGAGGGTCCAGACTGCTTCCGTGGATGTGGACATGGGAATATGGTCCCTGCAGATCAATTGTGCGATTTATCGGGCGGATGCGCCCCATTGCCTGTCCGTGCTTTGGATTTCTCGGCGAGAGCCTCGTTGCTTCTAGCAATCAACGATTGAATCAGTGACCGCACCCAACCGGAGCGAAGGATATCGCTGATTACTTTGATGAATTCTTCCTGCGTTTCTGCGGTTCGCTCGTCCGGCATGCTGGACTCGTGAGGCGGGTAAGCCATTAGCGGTATTTGCGGCATCTCTTCGCGCCTCGCTTGCGCCGGAAGTAGGCCTCTTGACTTGACGGTTGCGGGATAAACCATGTCGGGATCGTGCCAAACCTTTAGCAGGGTTATCCGGTAATCATTCACGGCGGGCGCAATCAGATCAAGGGACAGTTCGATTTTCTCTTGGTTCATGTCGGTGCGCACGTCGACCCGCAAGATTCCACCGGATTTCTTGGCCAGAGCCTCGACCTGTGCGTGCAACACCATGGCCGGACTAAGTACATCCGCGTGAATATCATCGGGCCAAAGGTCGGTTACATTCGTCGTGCTCATTTGCGTACTTCCGATGGTTCAATTCGCAACCGAAAAAGGATTGGCAGATGGTCCGATGCCGTGTTACGATCTGGCCTTCCGGCGTGATTCAAGAACGAGACTTCGCCATCGCTATCAAGGATTCTCAGATCGTCGAGCCGATCCATCAACTCGGGTCGTACGAGAACTTGGTCAAACATTTGCCAAAAATATTCGATGGAGGATCCAGCCGAATAAAAGTAAGTTCCAGGCGTTCTCGTCCGATCGCCGAAAAACCCCCACATTGGGTTGAAAAAGAAGCGATATGGAACCCCCGACACGACTCGTTTCTTGGTTTTCGCAATCCGTTTTGTCATTACACCGTGAAAGGCTTGCGCAGCGATCATCCCGTCATCAAACGGATTCATATTCATGTCCCCGACCACGAGAGTATGATAATTATCCAGACTTTTTTCAACCGCCGCAATGTCATTTTGCATCGTCGTGGAATAAAAACTGATCGATTGCACATCCTGCCGAAGTTGACTCGGCATGTGTACGGCGGCAATCAGAATTTTGTTGGGCGGCATGTCGATCTGCCGGATTGTCATCCGGCCGTCCACGGAATCGTGCTGCGGCTTGAGTTTTTCGGCGGACAACCTAGAGAAAATCTGGATTCGGTGACACTCGCTAGCCGAATGCCTGTATTTCCCTACATCCATTCCGCAGAGCAACTCGACCGCATCCTTGGGCTCGAACCTCGATTCGGCAAATATGAATATGTCAACGTCAAAATGTTTCGCCATACGGCCAATGCGCAGCCGAATCGCTTCGGCGCAATCATTTGAATCGTTGCCATTCAGGTTCCAAAACAAGAAGGAAAGCATCTCAGCGATTCCACGAAAGCACTCGATCACGCCCCGCCAGCGGAAGGCAAGTTGCTCTCCGCGAGTCGCTGTTTCTTGTCGTACGCCCGCAGGGCGTCGATCACCTCGCCGACGTTGCCGGCGATGATGGCGTCGAGTTTGTACCACGATTCGTTGATGCGGTGGTCGGTGATGCGGTTTTGCGGGAAGTTGTAGGTGCGGATGCGTTCGCCGCGGTCGCCGGAGCCGATCAGGCTTTTGCGTTGATCGGCCCGCGCCTTGTGCAGCTTGGCCTGTTGATACTCGAACACCCGGCTGCGCAGGATGCGCATGGCGCGATCGTAGTTCTTCGACTGGCTGCGTTCGTCCTGGCACTTGACTTCCATCTCGTCCTCGGTGCCTTTTTTGTACCAAATGCGGACCGCGCTCTCGGTCTTGTTGACGTGCTGCCCGCCGGCGCCCCCGGCGCGCATGCGCTCCCATTCGATGTCCTGATCCTTGATATCGACCTGCACCTCGTCCGGCTCCGGGAGGATCGCGACCGTGGCGGCCGAGGTGTGAATGCGTCCCTGGGTTTCGGTCTTGGGCACGCGCTGGACGCGATGGCCGCCGCTTTCGTATTGAAGGTGTTGATAGGCGTCGTCGCCAGTAACGCTGAAGATGATTTCCTTGTAGCCGCCGTGTTCGCCAGGACTGAAGGAGATTTCCTCGATTTTCCAGCCGTGGTCGCGGGCGTATTGAGAATACATGCGGAACAGGTCGCCTGCGAAGATGGCGGCTTCATCGCCGCCGGTGCCGGCGCGGATTTCCATGATGACGCTGCCAAAGTCCTCGCCGCCCATGAGGAGGATGTCTTCGAGCCGGGAACGCAGTTCGGATTGGCGCTCGCGCAGAGATTTCAGCTCCTCGTCGACGAGGGCTTTCATCTCGGCGTCGGCGCCATCGAGCATGGCTTCGGACTGTTTTATGTCCTCGGAGACCTTGAGGAATTCGACATAGGGCTTGATGGTCTTTTGCAGCGAGCCATGTTCCTTGGCGAGCTTGGTGTAGCGCACCCGGTCGGCGATGACGGCGGGGTCGCCGAGCAAAACCTCCAGTTCGGCATGGCGCGACAGAGCCTGTTCGAAAGCGGGCCACATAGGGATCATGCCAAGCCCAGGGGTGAGCGCAGCAAACCTCTGGAATATGGAAAACGCGATCCCAGGGCTTCGCTGCGCTCAGCCCAGGGGTTTTGGCAAACAAAAAAAGGCAAAAGGAAGCGCGAACGCCTCCTTTTGCCCCGGCATGGGAGAGTGGCTACTTGGCTTCCGGAGCCGCCTCGGTTTCTCCGGCTTTTTTACGTTTGTCCCAGTTGTATTTTTTCTGGAACTTCTCAACCCGGCCCGTGGTATCCACGAATTTCATTTTACCTGTGAAGAACGGGTGACACGCCGAGCAAATTTCGACGCTGATATTCTTCTTGGTGCTGCGCGTCTTGAATTCATTGCCACAGCCGCACTTGACCGTGGTCTCTTCGTACTTGGGGTGGATGTCTTTTTTCATGGGATCGCTCAGATTTTTGAATCGGTTGTTGGTGATTATAACGATGCGTTGAAAAACAACAAGCCCTCCGACCCTGAAGCGTGAGCGAAGTGGGACCTTCGCTCACGCTTCAGGCTCTGGCACCCAGCTGGGACTCCGCGATCTCCAGCGCCCGCAGCAAGCCCATGGCTTTGTTCTCGGTTTCCTCGCGTTCCGACGCCGGCACGCTGTCCGCGACGATGCCGGCGCCCGCCTGCACGTACACAGTCGCGCCCTGGATTACCATCGTTCGTAGGGCAATACACGTATCCATGTTGCCGGAGAAATCGACGTAGCCGACCGCCCCGCCATACGGCCCGCGGCGGTGAGGCTCCAGTTCGTCGATGATCTGCATCGCCCGAACCTTTGGCGCGCCACTTAACGTTCCCGCCGGCAGACACGAACGCAACGCATCAAACGCGCTTGTGCCTGGCTGCAGGCGGCCAATTACGTTGCTGCAAATGTGCATGACGTGACTGTACCGTTCCACTTGCATGACATCGCTCAACTCCACCGTGCCATAACGCGCCACCCGGCCGACATCGTTGCGACCGAGATCGACAAGCATGATGTGTTCCGCCCGCTCCTTGGGGTCGGCGATCAACTCCTCGGCCAGGCGCTGGTCCTCTTCCTCGGTCCTGCCGCGTTTGCGCGTGCCCGCCAGGGGGCGAATTGTGACCTTGTCGCCTTCGACGCGCACCATGATCTCCGGCGAGCTGCCAACGAGTCGCAACTCGGGCCCGAGCGAAAGATAGAACATGAATGGGCTGGGGTTGACAACTCGCAACGTGCGGTAGATGTCGAAGGGCGGCGCCGTCGTCTGGGTCACGAAACGCTGGCTGAGCACGACCTGGAAAATATCGCCGGCGCGGATGTATTCCTTTGCTTTCTCGACAGCGCTTTCGAAATCGGCGGGCGCGAAGTTGGATTGATACTGCCGCACCGGACCACCGGGCACAATGTCGCAGAGCGGCAGGTCCGCCTCTCTTTCCTGCAAACGCCCGACCAGCGCATCGACGTTGCGGCATGCCTCGGCATAACTTGCTTGCGGATCCTTCGCATCGACATGGGCATGCGCAACCACGGCAATCGTCTTGTTGATGTGATCGAAAATTACCATCCGGTCGTACAGGGCGAAACAAAGGTCAGGCAGCCCGCGATCATCCTGGGGCGGGTGATCAAGGCGTTCGACATACCTCACCGTGTCGTATCCCGCGTAGCCCACCGCCCCGCCGCAGAAACGAGGCAATCCTGCCAGGACCGGCGTGCGATAATCGGCGAGCGTTTCTTCGAGCATTTTCAGCGGATCGTCGTGGCAGCAGTCGCGCGAAACCCCCTCACCTCCGTCAATTCGCACGCGCCGTTCCCATGCCTGAAAACGCAAGAAAGGCCCGCTGCCCAGAAAGCTATAGCGCCCAAGCCGTTCACCGCCGATGACGCTCTCGAACAGAAACGACCAGTCGCCGTCCTGAATCTTGCGAAATGCCGTCACCGGCGTCAGTGTATCGCCCACGAGTTGCCGATAAATCGGCACCAGGCGATGCTGCTTGGCCAGTTGCAAAAATTGCGGCAAGTCAGGTTGATGGTGCATGAATATCCTCCAAGCTGGTTTACCGGACCATCCCCACGGCGGGGAGTGCCCCAGGAGGAAATTCCGTGCGTGACAAACCAAACACGATCGATTAGACTTCACACTGACCCCAGGAGAGATTCGATGCGAACGCTGCTAACTGCCACGGGTGTTATCGTTCTTGTCGCATCGGTTGTCGGTGGCATCGGCCTGTATTGCCAGCTTGGCGCGAAGCAACCCAAGGACGGCAAAAAGGACGAGGACGAAATCACCAACAGCGTCGATATGGTCTTTGTCCGTATCCCCAAAGGCAAGTTCCTCATGGGCTCGCCCCAGAGCGAAGCCCAGCGAATGCCGGACGAGTTCCAACACGAGGTCGCCATCACTAGACCCTTTTGGCTGGGCGCCTACGAGGTCACGCAGCGGCAATACGAACTGGTCATGGGCACCAACCCCAGCTACTTCTCCGCGACCGGCGGCGGCAAAGCGCGATTCGCGCGCAAGGATACTTCGGAATATCCCGTCGAGCGCGTCTCCTGGAACGACGCCCTCGCGTTCTGCAAGAAACTCAGCACCAAAGAGAAAAAAACCTATCGCCTGCCCACCGAGGCCGAGTGGGAATACGCCTGCCGGGCCGGCTCCACAACGCCGTTCCACTCGGGCAAGACATTCACGTCCGTCCTCGCCAACATCAATGGCCTGAAGTACGCTTCCTACGGCACCGCGGAAGCCGGCCCGTTCCACCGCAACCCCGTGCCCATCGGCGAGTACAAACCCAACGCGTTCAACCTCTGCGACATGCACGGCAACGTGCAAGAGTGGTGCGCCGATTGGCACGGGCTGGAATATTACAAGATCAGTCCGAAGGGCGACCCGCAAGGCCCTGACAAGGGAACCGAGCGCGTCGTGCGCGGCGGGGCCTGGGCGTCCTCGGCGAAAACCTGCCGCAGTGCCGCGCGCCACCGTTTGGCGCCCGACGAGAGAAACTACAGCACGGGGTTTCGTGTCGTGATGGAAATCAAATAACCTGCCTTCGTTTAGCGCCCGCGCGCCACAACCAGTCGCCGCCGACGACCGGCGAGCGCTAAACGAAGACCTTGATAAGGAACCAAAATGCACCGCACCGTCGTACCGATCTTGTTGCTCGCCCTCACAACCTCACTCCACGCCCAGGAGCGTATCAAGCCCGCCAAGGCCAGGGGCGGGAAAACATTCGGCGAACCCTGGGCCGGCGTGCCGGAGCTTTACCGGAAGATCCAGCCCCCCGTATGGAAGCCGCCGACCAACCTTGACACCTGGAAAAAGGACCGCGGCAAGGTTCGCGCCACGCTTCTCAAGTGCCTGGGCGATCTTCCCAAACGTCCCGATCCACGCAGAGTCAAGGTCGTCTCCACCGAGAAAAAGGACGGGTACACCTACCACGCCATCGAGTTCTACAACGGCGTCGATCAGATCGTCACCGGCGTCGTCCTCGTTCCCGACGGCATCGACCGTAAACGTCCTGCCGTTATTCTCGCGCACGGCCATAGCGGTTCCACCGATGTGCTCATGGTGAACGAAAAAGGCGGCCAGGGCGGCGGACCCACTTTGGCACGCAAGGGCTACATCGTCGCTGGCATCGATTCCTACTTTTGCGGCAAGCGCGTCGGCAAAGGCCCGGCCGGGGCGCGCGAAACCAAACCGCCCACCGACGAATTCAGCCTCTTCAAATACCACCTCCTCATGGGCCGCTGCCTGTGGGGCATGATGATTCGCGATCAGCAATGCCTGATCGACTATCTCGAATCCCGTCCTGAAGTCAACCCAAAGCAGATCGGCATCAGCGGCATGAGCATGGGCTGCACCACCAGCTGGTGGACCGCCGCCCTCGACGAGCGCATCCAGTCCACCGTCGGCGTCGCCTGCTTTACCCGCTACACCGAACTCTTCGCCCACGGCAACCTCAAAAACCACGGCATCTACTACTTCGTCCCCGGGGTCTGGAAGCACTTCGACACCGAAGCCATCCACGCCCTCATCGCCCCGCGCGCGCACCTCGAACTCTCCGGTGACGAGGACCAGGGCGCCCCCATCGACGGCGTCATCACGCTCGAAAAAAAGCTCGCCCCCGTCTATCGGCTCTACGACCAACCCAAAAACTTTCACAGCATCGTCTACGAAAAGACCGGCCACGAGTATTTGCCGGAGATGCGCGAGCAAATGGTGCGCTGGTTCGAGAGAACGTTGCCGGTGAGGAAGTAACACGGTGGCCCGGTCAAAGGATTGCCAGGCCCATCGGCGCCTGGGGCGATGCCGGCCTCTTGCGGTGGATCAGAACATGCCCGACTGGCTCGATCTGGTGATTTACTTCTTCGGCAGCGGCCTGGCGTTTTTCGTCGGCGCGGGATTCGTCCTCGTCGGCGTGGGTATTTCTCCGGTCGCGGCCGGGCGAGCGCTTCAGCTGACGCGCAACCTTTTTGTGTTGATTGGCGTATTACTGGTCGTGATCTCCGCAGCGCCGCTTGAGTGGTGGCTTTATGCTGTTCTCGCAATCGCCTCCTGCGCATGGCTGCCGATGGAATGGCTCGCCGAAGGACGCAAGGTGCTTGTCGGGCGCATCGTTGTTGCGGCTGCTTGGCTTCTTGCGCCAGTCCTGGAGTTGCCCTATCATTTTGTGCCGACCCTGCCCGCCCCTGGGAATCCGACGTTGTTCGTCATCGGCGATTCGATCAGCGCTGGGATGTCAGATGTGGACAAGCACACCTGGCCCGGCATTTTCGCGCGTGCCCACGGCATCGACGTGCGGGATTTCTCGCGCATGGGCGCCACCGTTGGCTCAGCACGCAAGCAGGTGCAACTGATCGGCGACCAGAATGGTCTTGTACTGCTCGAGATCGGCGGCAATGACCTGCTCGGAACGACCTCGGCCGATCAGTTCGAGGATCGGCTCGAGCAGCTCCTTGCCGATGTGTGCCAGCCGGGACGAACGGTCGTGATGCTGGAGTTGCCCTTGCCGCCATTGAGGAACCGGTTCGGAATGATTCAGCGCCGGCTGGCGCGCCAATACGAGGTAATCTTGATGCCACGCCGCGTCCTTGCCAGAGTGTTGACAACGACCGGAGCGACCGTGGACGGGATTCATTTGTCGGCAGCCGGGCAGGAGTTGATGGCGAATACGATGTGGGAGATTTTGCGATCAGGTTACGGCGCGGCGCCATGAAAACGTCCGTTTGAGCTCGTAAGCAAATCTGGCAATCCGATTAGTCCTTTTTCTTAGCGCCGCGCCCTCGCCCTTTTGGACGTCGCCATCATCGGAACGGTCAATCTTTTGTAAAGCGTCAACAGCAACCAGGCCGAGTTCGCCCCCGCGGTCGAACGGCCTGCCGCGGTAGCAGGCATCGACGGCCCGGTGGAGGTCGGCGTGGGCCTTCGTCAAGTTGGCGGCAAGACGCCTTCTGCAATCAGAGCAGTTCGTGCTTGAACATAGTCCTCATCATTGAGCTTCAGCACTTCAACGGTCGCACGGCCCTGGAGCGTTCGGCCAATTAGAATTGGGCCCTCCCAGCGAAAGTGCCGCGCCCACTTCATCCGACGCGGATTGTAGAGCCATGCTTTCTTGCCGGTCTTCGGGTCAATTCCTCCGAGGTTGGTCCCTTTCTGAAGATTGCAGAAGGAACAAACGTAACGCACGCAAAGTTAACCGCTATCGACCCGGCGCCGACTTTCCGGTAGTATCCGCTTCTGCTTTTTTGAAGCTCGCGGATTGGTACCGAGCTTATCGTATCACGACGCAAGGAGGAGAACCATGCCCCACAGCCAAGAAGGAACCCTTTTCCGGCGCGGCCGGCGCCGACGCAGCAAGTAAGCCTGCTCAAGCTCTGGGAAGCTCTTCCCGAGGAGATTCGCCAGCGAACGCTGCAGACGCTCAGTCGCATCGCCGCCCAGCAGATTCAGCCGCCTCCGATCGACAAGGAGGTGACGCATGAAGACTGCTGAGAAAATCCCTGTCGCTGGTCAAACCAACGCTCCGCTGCTGACGACCTCTTGGGGCCGAGTCGGTTCGCCGAAGATTCAGCCGGCCCATCTGGAAAGGTTGACGATCGTTTATGTGCGGCAATCGACGCAGAAACAGGTGATGGAAAATCAGCAGTCCACCGAACGGCAATACGCTTTCGCCGAAGACGCGGTGGCGTGCGGTTGGCCGCGCGAGCGAGTGCTGACCATCGACGAAGACTTGGGCAAGAGCGCGCGCACGACCGAGGGTCGCAGCGGCTTTCAACGACTGGCCGCCGAAGTGACCATGGGCCATGTCGGCCTGGTGCTCGGCTTGGAGCTGAGCCGACTGGCAAGGTCCTCCAAGGACTGGCATGCGTTCTTCGAGATGTGCGCCATCTTCGGCACGCTCATCGCCGACGAGGATGGTGTGTATGATGGCAACGACGCCAACGACCGGCTGATCTTGGGCCTGAAGTAACCTCTTTCATAATGCACAAATTCGACTTTCAGGCTTTGCCGGTCTTGTCCGGCTTGCCTGGTTTGTGTCCCCAGCCGCGCGTGCGTGCAATGTAGCCCACCACCCTATCGTCATATTCCAGGCCCTTGG